>JAPLGS010000001.1 GCA_026390015.1 Chloroflexota bacterium
AAAGCAGGTAGAGATTGGCCGAGTTTTCAGCGATCGCCACGCCAGATGGCGAACTGTACAGGTCATTGAGTGACTGGGTAATGGTTATGGCGGCCCCGTTATATTTCCGAAAGCGCCGGTATCCGGTTTCAATGAATCGAGCAATATTGCCTTTGGCAAGCAGATCCCAGGCCTCATCAATGATGAGGATTTTTCGCTGATCGCGATTACCCAGATACATGGCTTGCTGGATCTGGTAAATCAGAATCAGCAGCACGACTTGCTGTAAATGACTACGACCGCTTAGCTCTTCAAGTTCAAGGCAGGTTAAGGGATTATTGAAACTGACATTATTTTGACCATTAAAGAATCGACCGTATTCACCAACTGAGGTAAATGCAAACAACTGGTGACCCATATCCATTACGCGTCGATCCTCATCTTTCAGTAATTGTTCCGCAACCATATCAACAGTCATTCCACCTTCATGTTGATCCCATAGATCTTTCATGATTGAACGCAACCGCGAGAGCTGAAGATCCGACAACTTATCTTCCATAGCGGCCATAGACACTATAATACCTACCAGCATGTCGGCTTCTTCATTGTAATTTTTGATAATCTGAAACGGATTCAGGCAAATTTGGCTCTTTTCACCGAATTCAACAAAGTCGCCGCCAATGGCATGGGTCAATTTCTCGTAAGAACGCCCAATATCGATCACCCAGCATTTGGCTCCAGAGCTGATATACGAGGTAATAATATCGTTGGTCAAAAACGATTTTCCGGATCCGGACGCTGCTACGATACACGTATTGTAGTTTGTGTTGGAGTCAAAAATATCCATGTTCATGATCTGGCCGCCGCGAGAAATAAACGTCAACTGCGGTGTGCCGGTACCACTCCAGTCAGAGATAATGGGCAGAAATTCGACAGCGTGTTTAGAACCGCAACGTTTGTAACGTTGCAGAAATTTTACCGCTTTAAGATCGGCACAAAGTGGCAGTGAATTCACTAACATGGGAAGTGTGATGTACTTGTCTTCTTTCATGCTCCAGCCGATTTCGCTGAAATAGGTTTGAGCTTCTGTTAGCCGGGTTTCGCTTTTATCCAGTGAGTCAGTGAACAATCCAACACACAACTTGATTTTGAGAATCCGGTCACCGTCGTTAATGGACTTGAACAATAGGTCGGTGCTTTCTTTTTTGAATATCAGTTTCGGATTGAATTTCAACATCGGCCCAAACGCCTGATAATTGATGACATTACGTTCTTTGTCGGCTTTCTGTTTTTCGGCAGCGTTATCCGGGATAAAGATATTCAGATTGATAAAAAAATTACCGTGAATTCCACGAGCCCCGGTTAAGGGGTCGCCAATCATGCGCCGCATATTTTGAAGGCTCATTTGTCCTGGTAGTCGCCCTGGCGACAGGATCCGCAATCTTTTATCGCCGAGCCAGACACCGTTGGCATCGGTCTGTATCATGTCGTCATATTCGCTCAACTGTTCATTAACAGGTGACGTGGCATCGTAATATTTCGCTGGGCATCGCCAGTTTGCTGAAGGGCTCCAATGCAGTATTTGCCCAACCACGCGCAAATACTGCTCCGCATCCATTGTTTGCGGGACAAACCCAGCGGATTTCAATGTTTGCTCAAACGACAAACGAAGATCTCGTGCAGCCGAAATTTCGTGTTGTTTCGGTAATTGGTTTTTTTGCTCAAGGGGCAGCTTGATGGTGAAAACGACTTTGTATTCGCGCACATAGGATTGAGCCTGCAGACTGATCGCTTGATTTGATCCTTCTGTCAGCATTTTTAGACGATTATTCAGCGACTCTTGCAGCGCTTCATCTTTAGTGTTGCGAATGTGCTTAATAT
>JAPLGS010000018.1 GCA_026390015.1 Chloroflexota bacterium
CAAGGAATTGCTGAAGAAAATCATCCAGTTTTATCTTGTGCGTTTCTTTCAATACAGGTAAAGCCATGATGATACGCCCGGCAAATTGACTGAAATGCGGAAGCACAAAGATGGCAGTCAAGCCGATCAGCCCCAACGTGGAAATACCTTTCAATGCATTTTGAAAAACGGGTGAGACTATTCCAGTGGATGAAAGTGCCAGTGCGCCAAGTACGATCAAAGCGATCAGATCCATCAGGCGTTCCACCAGCCCAACGGCCAAAGCATAGGATGCGCTGATGTTATTTTGCCGCGCCAGATATGCCGCACGGATAAGTTCGCCTGCGCGCGCGGGGAGAATGTTGTTTCCTAGATAACCAGCCATGTTCGCCCAGAACACATTGGAAATGGGAAGTTTTTTTTCGCTGGTCAGTAAAACTCGCAAGCGCACGGCGCGCACCAAGGAACTCGTACTGCCCCAAAGAATCACGAGCGGAAGGTACGCATATTGAGCGTTTCTAATCGTCACAAAAAAAACCTGCCAATCCAGTCCGCGCAAGGCAAGGTAGAGGAACACCGCCGCAAGGATGATGGAAATTATGATCAGCCAGCGGCTGCGCGCGGATGACTTCCCCTCTTGTGTTTCGGGCAGGATGGAGAATAGGCCTTTTGGCTTCAAAAGTTGATCCGCTCTTTTTCGTAAACCAGAGGGCGATTCAACACATGAACATAGATCATGGATATATATTCGCCGATTACACCCAAAAAGATAAGCTGAATGGAGCCAAAGAAAAACAATCCAATCGCAAGCGGCGCAATACCAACTGAAAAACTATTCCAAAAGGCAAGCTTATAAATCAAATAAAATAATCCAATCAGGAAACTAACGAAAGCACTCACAAATCCTATTAACGTCGCTAATCGCAGGGGGATTTTTGAATAACTTGTCAGCCCCAGCATTGCTTCTTCATAAAGATAGAGGAAATTGCTTTTACTTTTACCACGCTGGCGCGCAGGCTGCGTAAATTCAATTATTGCCGGCTCAAAGCCAACATCAGCGATCAGTCCGCGAAAGTAGGGGTATGGATCTTGCAATCCCCGCAAAATTTCAATTACCTGACGGTCATACAATCCAAACCCGGTAAAGTGAGAGATTAGTTTAACATCAGAAAGGCCGGCCAACAATTTGTAATATAGGGTGCGCAGGAAAAACATAATGAAAGACTCTTTGCTGCTGGTCTTAACTGTCATTACAACTTTATATCCCTGCTCCCATTTCTCAATGAAATCTTTAATCATAGCAGGTGGGTTTTGTAGATCTGACGCCATTGTCACAACTGCATCACCATAAGCCTGCATAGTGGCATTATAACCAGAGCGGTCAGGCCCAAAATTTCGAGAATTCAAGATTACTTTTACGCTTTTATCCTTCATGGCAATTTCGCGTATTATTTGAGGCGAACGATCGCTCGAATTGTTATCAGCGATTATTATTTCATAAGTATATTTATCTTGTAGTTCATCAAAAACCTCCATAAGTTGTTTGTAGAACTCCAGAAGGTTTTCTTCTTCATTGTAACAACCTGTGACAATTGATATTTTCTTCATTTAATTTTGTCCTCATAAAGAGTAAATATGTTACTTTGAAGTTTTAACTCAAACCGGATTTGATAAACAATCTCGCTTTGAAATATTCTTGATGAAACAAGAATCGGTTCGCTGGTTCCAACCAATTTTTTTGGGTGAATGATAGGAATATTATTTAACTGTTTGTCTTGATAGTTAGGGTTGGAATCTACAAACGCGATTATTTTTGCGTTTGCTAGACGGCTTGTCGCCAAAAGTCTTTGTGTATGCGTGCCTACACCCCATACGAAAAGCGGTTGTTGACCATCAACCAATTCGTTTACTGTTTTATGAATGCGATCTTCAACTTTCTGTGATGCCTCAATGTATTTTTTCAACTCGACCTCGGTCTCAAAATCCTTTACAGGGTCAAATTTTTTGTTTATATTGCTCTTTTGAAACACCATTCTGATAGCATGACCGGTGTGAGTATCTGTTTGATTATATGATGTCTGAGTTGAAGATACCTCCAAAAAAAAGTGAGCTCTCAACAAATTAGCTAGTGAAATCGGAGAGAAGAAACTAATATGTTCAATGCTAAACTCTTGAAATGGGGCATCTGGCGAGGATGTGAATTTTGTAGCATCCGGAACTTCAATATACAATTTTCCAGCAGGTGTTAAAAGGTGGTGAAGTTTTTGTAATGAGCCGTTCAAATCTTGGATATGTTCAAGCACAGCTACTAGAATAATAAAATCAAACTGGCCGATCTCTACATTTATGTCTGAGAGGGCAGTGGTCAAAACTTGGATTTGGTATAGTTGCTCGGCATTTTGCGCACAAACAGGAGATGGATCAATTCCGAGTATATTTAGATAACCTAATTGTTTTAGCGCATTAAGCAACCCGCCATTAGCACAACCAATCTCTAAAATTCGTGCTTGTGAAGTAGGAATATATTTTTTAATAAAATGAGCCAGCGCCGGAAATTGGCGCGTCTCAAATTCTGATGGCTCTCCGGCATAGTCTT
This sequence comes from Chloroflexota bacterium, assembly GCA_026390015.1. Classification (GTDB taxonomy): domain Bacteria; phylum Chloroflexota; class Anaerolineae; order Anaerolineales; family Villigracilaceae; genus Villigracilis. Next base: position 2,576 of record JAPLGS010000018.1, read on the forward strand.
GATGTTCATATTTAGACATTTCACGATAATAAAGGTCAAAGTCTGTTTGATCAGGAATATTATCTGCAAAAGCAAATCCACAACTCTGGCAGATAACAACATCATACCCATTCATTAAGCTGCCAATGGATAATTTGGAAAACTGCTGTTGAAATAAAACATGCTTTTGGTCATTTCCACAAATAGCACATTTTTGTTTTTTGCTGACCCAATTTTCTGTCATTCTCACTCCTGCAACTTATTAGACGAAAGCCACTTAATTGGTGCTACTTGGCTTGTTCCTCATACTTTTTCATTTTTGTTTTAGAGACTTGCGTGCGAGTATTTGGCAAATAATAGGATTATTCTATTCAAAAAAGACTGCAAGACAAATTCAAATTGGCGCGAGGATATGTTATTGTTATAAATAGATCAGTTCATTTAGTAATCCGGCTGCCCTTATTTCCTCTCGAATAGCGTCCTTCGAGTGGATTGCGCCGATAACTATGGGAGCGCTCGATTCGACATGATCCAAGATAGGCACACCTTTGATTGTGCATCCCCGGTAAACCGGTGACCTATCAACATATTGCTCCACATTCCACCCTCCAACAAGATTTAAAACATCATCGGACAGACCCCACACAATCACAGGGTATTCGCTCGGACCCATGTAATGCCCTTGATATCGTAAACATTTGAAACGCCTAACGTTTGGCAAATTCTGTGTTTTGTCACACTTGAAGTTAACGCGGGAAAACATTCGAGAAAGGTCAATTGATCTGAATTTGTTGATGTGTATAAGGTTGAAGTCGTATGTTTGCCAACCTTCTTCAGTCTCTGGGTATTCTGTCCAGACTGGAATCTCGACCATAAGTCGTGTATAGGGCTTTAAGTGAGGACGTAAACGAGCAAAGAAACTATCCATATCGTAAATATGTTCGACTAGATGAGACATCACCAAAAGGTCAAAGTACCCTTCGACATCCATGCTTGGCCCGCAAGTTTCTATTTTCGTAAATCCTTGGGCAACTAGGATATTTAGCAGGTGCCCATCCTCGCCACCAACATCCAAGATACGGTACTCAGACTCGCAAATGGATTGAATTTCCAACCCCAAGGCTTCCAATCTTAAGGTGCTTTCAAGGTCATTCTGACCAACAAAATTGAATTGGCCAGAACGATAGTAATCGTCATATACGTCTTGACTCGCCTTATCTGCGTCCAAGTATGCCATACCACACTTGGAACAAAGGTATAGACCTAAATTGTTTGGAATCATCCATTGGTCAGGAATAGTAAAATTTTGTTCCATAATTAAATTACGCTTCTTTGACATACATACCGGACAGTTTCTCATAAAATATCCTTTGATTTACAATTTATATTTTCGGGAGGCAATCTATTTATCTATAATAGCCATTCAGAAAAAGATATAGGATTTGGGTAATCCCAAAGTTTGTACTTACATATTTCCTATTAATAATATTCCAAAACACTTTTAATGTTTATAAAACCTCTTTTCGATAATATCCAATGGTGTATTTTTTAAGGCAGAAACAATTCGCGGTACAGCATGACCATCACCATACGGATTCATTATACCTTTCAAGGGAAAAGCCACTGCCCTGTCGATGCCGCTTAATATCTCTTCAGTTGAATAACCAACGTCAATCACGTTCGCACCGCGTAACCGTCCTTCCTGACGTGTGCCGATATTCACAGCAGGCAGATCAAACGACGGGGCTTCCATCAGAGCGGATGATGAATTACCCACCATAGCTACTGCATGACGCAAAAGATCGTAAAATTTGGCTGGGATCAAGTTGGCATGTGCCTGCCCATTAGGAAATCGGCGCATTTTCTTTAGTATCTTGCGCCCGGCGGTATCCGCATTAGGCAATATAAATACGATCGGCTCGGTACGATGCTTCAATGCGTTCAGAAGATTATCTATATATTCATCCGTATGCTCATATTCCAAGGTTACGGGATGGAAAATTACCACCAGCGCGCCCTTTGCAACCGGGTTTCCATAGGTTTCACTCAACCCATCCAAGGCCGGGTTGCCAGTGACAAGCACCCTATCAGGATTCTCACCCATCTGTAAAACCAGGGCAGCTTGCTCTTTTGCGTAGCAGAAATGCAAATGCGACATTTTAGTAATGGCATGGCGCAGGTTCTCATCAAACGCGCCAAGGGTCACATCCCCGCCGCCCAAATGCGCAACGGGTATTTTAAATGGTATCGCAGCCAGAGCAACAGCAGCAGCCTCATAACGATCTCCGGTGATAAGCAGAATATCTGGACGCGTACGGGCAAATGCCTGAGCGAATCCAAAGGAGGTCATGCCGATGCTTTTGGCGATTCCCTCGGGTGTCTCGCTGGACATGAGACATTCCACCCGTTCAGTAATAGGGAATTCGATCTGATCAACCGTGTTTCCAAATTCCGGGGATAAGTGTGCGCCGCCCACAAATAATTGCAAGTTGAGCTCAGGATCTTCCACGATCTCATTCAGAACAGGCCGCAAAATACCATATTCAGCGCGCGAGGTGGTAAGGACTCCGATGTTTCTCATTCTTTATCTACATCCTCTAGTATGTCAGACCACTTGAGTTGTTTATCTTTCGGCATATCTTTATCTATTTTCTTACCAATTAACTTATAAAAATCAACCGCCTTGATTTCTCCCGTGCCCGGTCTCTTCACCCAAATATTCTGCGCGGACAATTTTTCACCTGCCTTTATATCAGTGATGGAAACAACACAAGCATAGGCAAAATCTATGGTCGGCTTTTCATCAGGCAGGATCGTTTTAGAACCTCCAAGCGCGGAGTGAATGGCGCGCGAACCCTCCACAAGTTCTTTTAATTCTAGCGGGTCAATGGAGATCGGAACATCTGGACCGGGCCAGGTTTTATCAGATGTAAAATGCTTTTCCAACACGCGCGCGCCTAATGCAACCGCTGCAAAGCAAGTGTAATTGCCAATCGAGTGATCACTCAGCCCAATCACCGCGTCAGGAAAACGATCAGCGAGCTCAGATAGACCGCCAAGCCTTACCTTCTCATATGGGGTGGGATAAATGGAGGTGCAATGCGTCAAGGCAAAAGGGACAGCGGCCGCGCGCAGGATCTCCACAGCGGGGGCGATCGATTCCAGATCATTCATGCCGGTGCTCAAAATAACCGGCTTGCCATCGGACGCGATATGTTTGATCAATGGATAATTATTACATTCACCGGAACCGATCTTGTACGCGCTGACATCCATACGCTTCAATCTTTCGGCAGCAGCGCGGGAAAAAGGCGTGCATAAATAGATCATTCCCAAAGATTCAACATATGCCTTGAGCTTGACCTCTGCCTCTTCCGACAATGCGCAGCGTTTCATAATGTTCCAAATGGTCTCGGTTGTATTCCCTGGAACCACATCATTAGGAATCATCTCATCTTCGATCACATGAGATTGAAATTTGACACATTCACAACCTGCCGCATGAGCATCTTCCACCATGTGGAGCGCCTTTTCAATACTGCCTTCGTGATTGATCCCAATTTCCGCGATCACCAGCGGCGGATATTCCGTTCCGATCATACGATTGCCAATTTTAAAATCCATTACCAATTCCTCTATATTTAAATGCGACGATTACACTAGGACTCCAATCTTATTCGTCAAACAAGTGCATGTTTTCCCAAACTTCCTCCCTCGGCAAAAATGGAGCCATATCCTCCAGCGGACGAGACTCGAGCGTACCGTCTTCCCGCCGAAAAGCAGAGGCCTTGGGGGTAATCCCCTGGGCAACAGCAATATTCAGTTCACAAAGAGACGGACCATCGGTCTCCAACACGGCTCGAATACCTTTTTCGATCTCGGAGTTTGTACTGATACGTGAGTAAGATAATCCATACGCAGCGGCCAAGTGGGAGAAATCCGGGTTACTGACTCCGGAAGTTTCATCCGCGCCTACATATCTTCCAAAGAAGTTGGCTTGAGTGATGCGGATGTTGGTATAACCTTGATTATTAAAAATAAAGATCTTAACTGGCAGGCGATAGTGCTTAATGGTCAGAAGTTCCTGCACGTTCCATTGCGAGCTGCCGTCTCCGCTTAAGCAAATCGTCCGATGACCGCTGCCAATGGAAGCTCCCACAGCCGCAGGCAGGTCCCAGCCCATAGGTCCCCAATTTCCACTGATCATCGTACGCTGCCCCGGCTTGACCTTAAAGGCCTGCCAATAACTGACTTCGTCAATCCCATTGCCCGCTACTACAACATCTTCAGATGAAAGGAGGTCTGAAAGTTTATCCACAAACACATATGAATTGACGTGTTCTTTATCTTCGTAAAATTCTTCCAGGATAATCGGATAACGTTCCTTCCAGCGCATACAGGCCGCCAGCCATTTCTCTGAAGCCGAGAATTGTAATTTATCAAGATCGATCTGGCGTAACACCTCTTTAATAAAATCATGGATGTCAGCCTGTATCGCAAAATCAGGCTGGATCACTTGATGGAACAATTGCCCCTCATCAATATCAACGATCACTTTTTTAGCTTTTGGAGCAAAGCCTTTGTAATTAAAGCCTGCCTTGGTAACGTTAATTCCAGAGGCCAGGAAGAACACACAGTCAGCGTTCTGAATCGCAAAGTTGGCGCGCCGCTGTCCAGCAGTTCCAAACACGCCCATATATCTGGGATAAGATTCGGGCACAAGATCCTTGGCGCAATTCGGTAAAACGATGGGATACGGAATTATTTCGAGCAAGTCTGCGAGCAGCTTTTCGGCGTGCGCAATATGGATTCCATTTCCAAGCAAAAACAAGGGGCGACGTGCTTCAAGGGCAATTTGCAGGAATTGTTTAACCTGGCTTTCAAGAAGATTATCAATTGTAGTAACCGGTGGAATGAAAGATTCCAAAGCCGTTTCATCAACTTCTGCGCCCTGAACATCAAGCGGGAAATCTATCCAGACAGGTCCCGGCCTGCCGTTCTTTGCCAGATAGAGAGCTTTCTCCAACTCGTAACGAACCTTACGCGGGTTGAGCAAGGTAAGCGCATATTTTGTAACCGACTGCGCCATTTCAATTACGTTGCCTTCCTGCGGACCCTTTTGTCTGATCTTGGAGTAATCAGCGATCAAGTCACTGCGCACCTGACCAGACATCACCAGAATTGGCAGGGAATCCACCCAGGCACTTGCCACGCCGGAAAGAGCATTAATACCACCTGGACCGGTCGTAACAAGGCATGCTCCGATCCTGCCAGTCACACGGCTATATACCTCAGCGCTATGGGCACAAGCCTGCTCGTGGTAGTTACAGTAATAATGCATTTCAGGATTCTTGCCCACAGAATCAACCAAATGCATTATCCCACCGCCTGAAACGAGAAATATATCTTGGATACCTTTTTCAACCAAAAACTTTACAACAAAATCTGAAACTTTAATCATGGTCAGCAGAATTCTCCACGCGCTTATTATAAAGCGCACCACTTCGCCGTACGTTGAATTGAATCTGATAGTTTTATAAATTCCTGCAAGCCTAATTCAATTTTTGCCCGTTGCAGCATGGGCACATACCGCTTAATGGACTCGCCACTAATATGTTGTTGAGCAATTTGAATCGACAAGCCAGGAGCAATGGAGCTGGCAACCACCATCGCCAAATCTTCTATACTCAAATCATTTTCAGAACCAACATTATAAGGATGGCAAGATTTTCCCCGCAATAGAATAGTCCACAACCAGATGGCAAGATCTGCTGCGTAAAGATGTGAGCGATAAGCTGTTCCATCACCACTGATTTTAATTGGCACACCCATCATTGCATCTTGAATAAAATTGCCAATGGCATAGTTGGAATCCAAAGGGAGTCGGGGTCCGACAAAAGCAAAGCAGCGTGCAATGGTTGCTTGAAATCCATATTTATTTGCATAGGTTGTGCATAAGAATTCTGAAGCCCGCTTGCTCTGACCATAAGCCGTAGTCAGGTCACTTGGTTCTGGAGCGCCCAAATAAGATTCGGGAATATGGGTCATATCTGAGGGTTGTTTTCCATAAACCGCGCCAGAACTTGTAAACAAGAATTTACCAGCTCCTGATGCGAGTGCGAAATCCAATACCCTGCGAGTACCTTCAATGTTTGATATAAATTTATCGAGCGGGTCAACAAGAGTTGTTTCTGTAGCCGCATGAATCACATGCGAGTATTCGCCTTTTGGAAATTCAAAATTGCGCACGTCGCCTTTGATGAGCGTGACGGCAGGGTCAAGCATCAGATGAGGTAATGTATTTTTAACAGAATCAGGTCTACGGGTCAGAACTGTTGCGGATGCTTTTAAGTCCAGCATCTCATTGGCAAAAAGAAAACTTTCGAGCAGCCAGCATCCAAAGAATCCCGTCCCGCCGGTGATGAAGAGGCGCGCGCCGCGCAGATCCTCCCACAGGTCGCGGGTATGGTCGAGGATGTGATACAGATCAGCGGAGAGCGGATTTGGCTTCATGGAGAGTCTCAATTACATAATCAAGCATGGGGCGGGTCAGGCCGGGATACACGCCAAGCCAGAAAACCTGGTTCATAATGAAATCAGTGTTATCCAGCGGGCTGGCAACGCGATACTGAATATTTCGATAGGCGGGCTGACGGACAAGATTGCCGCCAAAAAGTAAACGTGTCGCGATCTTGCGACTCTCAAGAAAGTGGACGAGTTGATTGCGCGTGAACGGCGCATCCGCGCGGACGGCGATCGGGAATCCGAACCAGCTAGGTTCGCTGTTTGGTGTTGCCTGCGGGAGAATTAAAACCTCCTGCAGGTCTTGAAGATTTTCATACATATATACAAAGTTGGCGCGGCGTGTTTCAATAAAACCTGTCAACTTTTGCATTTGGGCAAGGCCGACCGCAGCCTGCATATCAGTTGCCTTCAAATTATAGCCAATATGCGAGTAAGTATATTTATGGTCATATCCATAAGGTAGTTCGCCAAATTGATGCTCGAAGCGTTTACCGCAGGTATTGTCTTTGCCTGTTTCGCACCAACAGTCACGACCCCAATCGCGAAAAGATTCAACGAGAGTCCTTAATTTTGGTTTATCTGTTAACACTGCACCGCCCTCACCCATGGTGATGTGATGCGCGGGATAAAAGCTCGTGGTCGCCAGTGCGCCAAACGTGCCGACCTTGCGCCCGCTATATGTCGCGCCGACCGCGTCACAACAATCCTCGATCAGCCACAGATCATGCTTGAGCGCAAATTGAGTAACCGCATCCAGGTCAAATGGATTGCCCAGCGTGTGCGCGATCATAATGGCGCGTGTGCGCGGGCTGAGCGCAGCTTCGAGATAATTCACATCCACATTATAGGTTGGGATCTGGACATCAATAAAAACAGGCACAAGATTATTTTGGATGATCGGGTTGACCGTGGTTGGAAAACCTGCCGCAACCGTGATGACTTCATCGCCGGGTTTCAATGCCTTATCGCCAAGCTGTGGTGAAGTGAGAGATGACAGCGCCACAAGATTTGCAGAGGATCCCGAATTAACCAGAATGGTATGACGAACGCCCATAAATTTTGAAAATTCTTTTTGGAACTGATCTGCGAATCTGCCCGTGGTCAGCCAGAAGTCAAGCGACGAATCGACAAGATGTTGTAACTCCGTCTCGTCGAACACCTTGCCAGAAATCGGGATGAGCGATTCGCCTGCGACAAATTCACGGGGCGAAAAAGCCTCTGTATAATATTCAGCGGTTAGCGCGCGGATCTGTGCGCGAAGTTCTTCAGCTCTTATGCTCATGGTCAAAAAATTTCCTGTACCAGTCAATGGTCATAACCAAACCTTGATCCAAATTAAAGAGCGGCTTCCAATTTAAGACGCTCCGCGCTTTTTCTGCGCTGAGGGATTGATGACGGATTTCATTATTCGCCTCGTTCAGGATCTCAGGCTTAAGATTTGATTCCATCAAGTTGACCACGCGCTCGACGATCTCACGCACTGTGACCTGGATCTCATTCGAGAAGTTAAAAGCCTGCCCTTTGAGTTCTGGCCGCGCAGCAAGCTGTTCGGCTAACATCATGTAAGCCGCCGCGCCGTCTTCCACATAAAAATAATCGCGGATATATTCGCCGTCCGAGCGAATGATGGGATTTTGTCCACGCAGGATGGAACGAATGGTGCCGGGGATGATGCGATTCCAATTCAGATCTCCGCCGCCATAAAAGTTGCCGCAGCGTGTGATGACCACAGGCAGGTCATAACTCTTTGCATAAGTCGCCGCAATTAAATCCGCGGCAGATTTGCTGACATCGTATGGGTGCTGCCCCTGCAAGGGAGTCTCCTCGGTGTAAGGCAAAATTTCCTGATCGCCATAGGCTTTATCCGATGAAGCCATCACGATCTGCTTAACCCTTGGGCTGCGGCGGCTGGCTTCCAAAAGATTCCATGTGCCGGCAATATTTGTTTCAAAAGTGGAAATGGGATTGCGATTCGCGATCGTGACAATTGTTTGCGCTGCGAGATGAATGACAGTGTCGATTTCAAATTCACCGAGCGCGCGTTCGAGCATATCGCGGTCGCGAACATCTCCTCGGACAACTTTCACTCTTTCAATAAAGCCAGCGCGGACGAGTTCGCTTTGCGGCACCCAATCGCGGACGAGGCAGACTACGTCCGCGCTAGCTTCGACGAGTCGCTGGATCAGCCATGAACCGACCAGGCCCGTTCCGCCGCTGACAAAGGTTGGACGGTCCTGCCAGAAATTTTTATCTACCATATTTTCCATGGAGCTTTTTCTTCCTGCCATAATTTATTAAGGAGATGCACATCGCGAATTGTATCCATGGACTGCCAGAAACCCTCATGTTGATAGGCGGATAATTGCCCATCTTCGGCGATGTTTTCAAGCGACTCATACTCCCATGCGGTTTGGTCGCCTTTAATATATTTAATAATCTCAGGTTGAAGCACAAAGAAGCCGCCATTGATCCAGCCTTCGGCGATCTGAGGTTTTTCCTTGAACTGCACCACGCGCCGATCTTCAATGATCATCTGTCCAAAGCGGGCCGGCGGGCGGACTGCTGTCATCGTGACAAGTTTGTTTTGTTCTTTATGGAACTCTATCAATTGCGGAATATTCACATTGCTGACTCCGTCGCCGTAGGTCAGCATGAACGGTTCATTTCCAATGAATTCAGCGGCTTGTTTGACGCGGCCACCGGTGTTGGAATCCGCGCCGGTATCGAGTAGATGCACAACCCAATCTTCGCCTTCGTTGTTATGTATTTTTATATCACCTGTTTTAAGCAGCACAGTTAAACTGTGGGAGTGATAATGATAATTCAAAAAATAATCCTTGATGATCTCGCCTTTATATCCCAGCGCGATGACAAATTCCTTATATCCATGGGAAGCATAAATATTCATGATATGCCAAAGGATCGGTTTGCCGCCCACTTCGACCATCGGTTTTGGCTTGACGATCGTTTCTTCAGATAACCGCGTCCCGAGTCCGCCTGCCAGAATGGCAACTTTCATAAAATAGATTCCTCTCAAGATTGATTTGCTAATTATACATGCGGAAATGCTCAAAATAAAAAAGACCCGTCATTTCTGGCGGATCTTTTTTATTTTCCAATTACTTCCTTTTCTTCTTAGCGCTGGGTTTCGCTTTCTCAACGGGTTTCACTTTCAATTCCGCTTCCATCGACATGGAAGGCGCGGGCGCTTTGGAACGCATGACAGCCCAGGCAAGTAAACCAAGTAACGCCACACCAACCGCCCAAACGGCTAATTGAGTAGCTCCATTTACGTGCTGATATTGCACAACTATGGGAGCGATGATCACAGCCACGAGATTTACAACTTTGATCATCGGGTTGAGCGCGGGGCCAGCTGTATCCTTGAACGGATCACCAACCGTATCACCCACTACGCCAGCCTTATGACGCTCGGAACCTTTGCCAAGATTTCTGGCTGGGTCTTTTGGTTCATCTTCGATCAACTTCTTGGCATTGTCCCAAGCGCCGCCTGAGTTGTTCAGGAACACCGCCAGTAACTGACCTGAGACAATGATACCTGCCAGGAAACCTCCAAGCGCCTCCACGTGCAGGAAAATACCAACGACAATGGGAGTCACTATTCCAAGCAAGGCAAGTGAGACCAATTCCTTTTGAGCTGCGGTGGTTGAAATTTCCACTGCCTGCGCGTAATCGGGTTTAACTTTGCCCTCGAGTACACCCAGCTTGAATTGACGCCGAACTTCCAACACGATTAAGGAAGCTGCGCGTGCAACTGCTTGAATGGCGAATGAGGAGAATAACCACGGTAAGGCGCCGCCGATCAACATGCCCACGAAGACTTGCGGAATATCCACACGAATACCGATCGCCTGGATCTGCTCGGCAAAAGGGATTCCAAGACCAGCTTGGGCGCGAGAAACATCCACTAGGAATGAGCCAAACAGCGAAACCGCCGCGATCACAGCAGAGCCGATCGCCACGCCTTTTGTAATCGCTTTGGTCGTGTTGCCTACCGCATCCAGGTCAGCCATGATCTGCTGGGCATCTTTGGTGGCTTTGTCAGTTTTCCCAGACCAGGCCATTTCGCCAATGCCATTTGCATTATCAGAGATCGGGCCAAACGAGTCCATGGCCACGTTGTTGCCGGTCAGAGTCAACATGCCGATACCAGTCATTGCGACGCCATATAAAATAAAAGTGGAGCGTCCAACTGCATCCAAAGCCGGGTTTTGGATCGTGCCGAAAATGGCGATGGATGCGATAATTGTCAAGGCGATCACCAGCACTGACCAGACGGAAGATTCGAAACCAAGCGAGATACCGTTAAGGATAAGAGTCGCCGGGCCAGTGTCTGCGGCTTTTTTAACTTCATTTACAGGGGAAGCGTGCGTACCGGTGAAGTATTCGGTCAGGCGGTCAATCACGATCGCGAGCAGAACGCCAACACCAACAGCCATCGGCAAGCGCCACCATCCGCCCCATTCGTTCATCGCAGGTGTGTTCAAATACATCAACCCGGCGATAAAAAATAGAGCTGCTGAAACCAGCGCCGACGTAAGGAAACCACTAAAGATGGCTTTCATGGCGTCTTCACTCTTGCCAGTCTGCCCGGCTTTGACGAAGTATGTTCCGATGATGGAAGAGAACACGCCGATTCCGCGCACCATCAACGGGAAGATGATCCACTCAAGGCGGCCGGTAATGTGCCAGAGCGCCAGACCCAGGATCAGGCCTGAAACGATTGTCACTTCATAAGATTCGAAAATATCAGCGGCCATGCCGGCGCAGTCGCCGACGTTATCTCCGACGAGGTCCGCGATCACCGCTGGATTTCTCGGATCATCCTCAGGGATGCCGGCTTCTACTTTACCGACCAAGTCAGCGCCGACATCTGCGGCCTTGGTGAAGATGCCGCCGCCCACACGCATGAACAACGCGAGCAGCGTGCCGCCGAAACCGAATCCAAGCAAAGCATCCGGCGCGGCAATGCCGAGGATCATAAAGATGATCGTCCCGCCCAGCAGGCCGAGTCCGTCGGTGAGCATGCCGGTAACAGTGCCGGCTCGATAGGCAATTCGAAGCGCTTCGCCAAATGAACGCTTGGAGGCCGAGGCGACGCGGACGTTGGCTTCAACAGCCATCCGCATACCAATTCGGCCAACAAGCAGTGAGAAGCCTGCGCCCATCACAAAGGCAATCGCGCGGGCAAAACCAATTATTAAACGCACTTGATCTGGTGAAGAGGCTTTAAATCGCTCCAATGCTTCGGGTGATGGCGGAACAATATAAACTGAGAAGAAAAGCACGACAGTCAAAACGGCGATTAAAGGCAAGATGGAGCGTAGTTGCTTTTGTAAATAAGCATTCGCTCCATCTTTGATCGCGTTCCAAACTTCCTGCATTTTTTCGGTGCCTTTGTCCTCCTGCATAATCTGAGAGCGCAGAAACCATGCATATAACAAACCGACAATTGCGATTCCAAAAATAGCCCAAATCGCGGCGGTCTCCGTTGGGGTAAGTCCCATTTCAAACATGTAGGTTATTCCTCCTGGGGAATTTAGGATTAGGATAGGCTTGCGCCCAAGCACGCAGATTTTACAGGCGCAGAGACATTGTGTCAAGCAAATGGGGTTCTGTTTAAGAACGTTGACAATTTGCTTCTAATTTGATAATATCTATCCAATTCTGCTCCACCCAACAAGGAGAAACCTATGTTACAAGAATTAGATGTTCAAACGATCACACTTACGACGGCCGCTTCACAAGCTGTTCAAGGTATTTTAGACGAACGCAAATTGGAAGGCTACGCCCTGCGAGTGTATGTCGCCGGCGGCGGATGCGGATGCTCAGGCGCAAACTTCGGCATGGCGCTTGACAACAATATTCAGGATGTGGATACCATATTCGAAACCAATGGCATAAAACTGGTTGTTGACCAAACTTCCATTGAATATTTACGCGGCGCGACAATTGATTTTGTGAATGATCCACAGCACGGTGCCGGCTTCGCAGTCAATAGCCCGAACGCCAAGAAGCAATCCCACGAACATGCCGAAGAAGGCTGTTGCGGTGGTGGCGGTGGCGGCTCGTGTTCCTGCAAAAACTAAACTCAAGATCATAAAAGAGGTTGTCCAAAAATGGGCAACCTCTTTTCATTTATTGATTTGTGACTCTACTAAAAAAAGTCATTTAGCCACAGAGGGCACAGAGTTTTTAATTTTTCTCTCTTGTTTTCTCTGTGTGCTTATTACCTTGTGGGCTGTGACAGAACTGGTTTTTGCAATGGACTCACTTGTGATCAGCATGGGGTTAATCGCTCAAAATACCCGTCAAATGTCGCGAGATAAAC
>JAPLGS010000120.1:0-7802 GCA_026390015.1 Chloroflexota bacterium
CTAGTCCGAGAGCTTCTATGTTTAGTATATTACAAGCAAAACCGTTCCTTACATCTCCACTGCTAAAGCAGGGAGCTTTACGGAACATTTGGTAAAATAGAAACAATATGGTAAACAATAATATATTTCAAGATCCCCCAGCAGCGGCCAACTCTGTGGATGGATTTTGTTCCACCGTAGAGCGCCCTATTCGTTTACTGATTGTTGACGATCATCCGGCCTTACGTTTTGGATTGACCGCCTTGTTTGAGCACACGCCTGGTTTTATTGTTGTTGGCGAAGCCGGGGATGGGGAGGAGGCAGTCGAAAAAGCTCAAGCTCTAAAGCCAGATGTGATATTGATGGATCTAGCCTTGCCAAAAAAAAATGGTCTGGACGCGATGAAGGATATCCATCTGGTCAATCCGGAGATCAGAGTAATTATTTTTACAGCATATTCCGAAGGTGGGCAAGGATTATTAGCCATCAAGGCGGGGGCGATTGGATATTTGGCAAAAGATACTTCATCTAAAGATTTGGTAAATGCTGTTCGTGATGCGCATCAAGGAAAACCTATTGTTGCTAATCAAACTGAATGGCGCGAAGTAATCTTATACGCGTTCGGAAAACTTGTATACGAATCTGAGGATCTTAACAAACCTTTGGCATTGGTGGCGGAACTGTGCCCTGAAAAAACGAACGATTCAGAATTCGCCTGGTGGCAAGTCTCGCTTGCAGGAGATATCCTGCACGAAATCGGATTGAAACGGGTGAGCGACTCTCCGTTTGGATGTGACCTGCTGATCCGTGTTCAAACCCGACTGGTGCATTTGATCGAAAAGCAAAGGCTCACCCCGCGAGAAAGAAACAATGCAGGAAAAATACTTTCCAAGTTAGGTGACCCTCGCTTTAACGCGGCATTGCGGTATTTACCTGCAGATGAAAACCTTGGCTTCACATTAATACCCGCAGGCAAATTTCTGATGGGTAGTAATGAGCAGTCTGATGAAAAACCGCAGGAAGAAACCCTGCTTGACTACTGGATGGGTCTATATCCGGTCACAGTTGCTCAGTTCCGCGCTTTTACCGAAGCGACAAATTATCCTTTTGAACGCTGGCAATATAACGATATTGATATGCTCCCTGTTGTTTCTGTCACCTGGCATGAGGCTGTGGAATATACCAAGTGGGTGAACGATGAAATCCGTCAGTTCGCTGAAGAGCAACTCGCATCTGGCGTGAAGAATCCATTGTGGCAAGGGCTTGTGGAAAATAAATTACAGATAACCTTGCCAACCAAGGCTGAATGGGAAAAGGCTGCGCGCTGCATGGAGGGGTATATTTTTCCACTGGGGAATGATCTAGATTCTGATATTGCAAACTCAAGTGATCCAAAGATCGAAGATACAGATTCGACAGAAAGCGTACTTCCTCGAAATTCACTTGATGACCTTCTTGATGTGAGTGGAAATATTTGGGAATGGACGAGAAGTGTTTTTGGGTCAATGGATGATTGCGATGGAAATGTAGATTGCGAAGATTTAATTAAATCAAATAATTTAGTGTGTACTCTGCGCGGGAGTTCCTTTAACGATCGATCTGTTGTTGCTCGCTGGGTTTTCCGCGATAGTTCAGACCCTGTCGACTGGTTTACGAATTACGGTTTTCGTTTGGTGATCTCCTCAATTTTGCCACTCTGATTTTATTGTAATTTCCAACTTAACAAACATCGCAAGATCCCATCATAAAGATAAACATTCGAATACGCAGGAATTAGAAATAAAACAAAGCCAGATGAAATTATCCCCGGCTCTGTTTTATCAGGCCTCTTGCATCAGTAGACACAGAGACCTTTGAAATAAGACTCTTAAACCTCTTTTTTTCTCAGTGGTCTCTGACCTTTGAAATAAGACTCTTAAACCTCTTTTTTTCTCAGTGGTCTCTGTGGCACGGAGACTTTCGCAAGAGGTCTATTAAATCTCACCAGGCTCATCCGCCATTCTTACGATGCGCGGCGTGAACTTTCCAAGCACGTCCACAAGCTCGGACTGTGCCTTGATGACGGCTTCGATCGGCTTGTAAGCCTGCGGAGATTCGTCCATGCCGCCGCCGAGCAGGGTGACATCATTCTTCTTAAGATACTCATCCCGCGCAGATTTGCTGATCGAATTCAGCGCGTTTCTCCGACTCATCAATCTGCCCGCACCATGTGACGCAGACTCCAGCGATGAAGTGATCCCCTTGCCGCGCACGAGATAACCCGCATCTCCCATAGACCCGGGGATGATTCCCAGCACGCCAACTCCGGCAGGGGTCGCGCCTTTGCGGTGCACGATAACTGTTCTGCCATCCACCATTTTTTCTTTCCACGCGAAGTTGTGATGATTCTCCACCGATCCAACTTCCTTAAATCCAACTGCGGCGGCGACCCGCTGGTGGATAATGTGATGATTGGCAGAAGCAAAGCGCCCTGCTAATTCCATAGACAGCCAGTATTCCTGACCAGCTTCTGAGTCTAGCGATAACCACGCCAAATATTTTACGCTTGCATCGAGATCTGGATGTTTTTCTCTTGCGAGTTTGCTATAGCGGTCTGCGATCTTTGCGCCAACTCCGCGAGATCCGCTGTGTGAAAGCAGCGCGAGATAGACGCCTGGTTCCAGCCCAAACATCGGCTCGCTGAGGTGAAAGGATCCCCATTCGGCAAAGTGATTGCCTGTTCCGCTCGTGCCGAGTTGATTCATGGCGGTATCCTTCAACATTTTTAGTTGAGGAGTGGCGTACCAGGCATCGTCATCCAATACTTCATGCTGCGCTTTTTTGCTGCCAGTCCACTTTGCGCCTACGCCGAAAGCGGTTTCATTCAACAGCGAATTTTCAAATAACCCTTTCTTTTGCCCGAGCAAATGTGGAGAGACATCGTACAAAGAGAGTCTCATACGGCAGGCGATATCCACGCCGACAGCATAAGGAATGACAACGTTGTCGGTGGCAAGCACACCACCGATCGGAAGCCCATAGCCGACGTGGGCATCGGGCATTAATGCGCCAGCGACGGTAATCGGCAATCGCATGGCATTGTCCATTTGCTTGACTGCTTCATCGTCAATATTTTCACGACCCCAAATGGGGAAAGAAATTGGGTCATTGAGCAGTACATCTAATGAGGGCTCATCTTTTTGAGTAAGCCGAATACACTCGCGCGCAAGGTCTGCCATTACTGGATCGGCCAGGAATGGACCGGGGTTTTGCCGAACAGCTTCCAGTTGATCAAGAACTGCTTCGCGATTTAATCCTTGAGCTGATAAGTGAGTCGAAATAATTTTTGCAATCCCGATGATCTTTCCGTCGGGCCAATTGTTTAACTTTAAAATCTTGCCAGTGATGATATCCATATTTTACCTTCCTGTATTTATCGGTACTCACTCTAAATTAATGGGATCAGGTTTCAAGCATCCGCTTTCAGGGCCGTCACAGTGGATGGTGGTGAAGACTTCCACTTGAAGAACCCATTCGCTGGTTTCAGTGCGCTGCCATTTTGCGGAGTAAACACCTGAAGCCCGCACCAAAAGATCTTCGGCAGTGTAACTACCTTCCCAATTACCCAACTCTTCCGCAATTCCCCAGTTTTCATTGATCATGATCTCTCGAGGAGTACGGCGATATATGACTGTGGGGTCTTCAAGGAATAAAACCGCCCAGCGTTTGGATTCTTCCTTAGAGCCATGGTATTGCGCGCTGCGGCCGGTGACGATGTGATACGTTGGAGCGAATAATGTTTTTATAGCATCGGCATCTTTATTTTTAATTGCGAGGTTAAATATTTCCCGCGCGGCGCGGATCAGTTGATCTGAGTTCATCATGTTATGCTCCATTTTCTTCAAGTTTCCATAATTCACGCATTTCCGGGCTGGTTTCGAGTAGTTCGTCCAGTGTCCCTTCGGATTCGATGCGGCCATCTTTAAGAACGATGATGTGATCTGCGCGACGTAAAAGCGGACGGCGGTGGGAGACGACGAGACAAGTCATATTTTGCTGCTCGAAGATGCGCTCCCAAAGCTGCTGCTCGGTTTCGACATCCAGCGCGCTGGAGAGATCGTCGAAGACGAGGAGCTCTGGTTCACGGATGAACATGCGCGCGGCCGCGGCTCGCTGCGCCTGCCCACCCGAAAGTTTTACGCCGCGAGCGCCGACCAGAGTTTCGAGATTGTCATCCATTTGTTCCAGGTCGTGATCCATGACGGCTAGTTTTGTCGCTTTGTATATTTCTTCGTCAGCGCGATTCAAGCCGAGCAATATATTGTTTCGCAGAGTGTTGCTAAACAAACGTGGAACTTGCGCGGTGTATGCACAGCGTGGCGGGATGAGGAAATCTGCGGGTGATGTGAGTATGTTTTCGTTCCATCGTATCTCTCCGGACTCAAGTGGAAGTAATCCAAGTAATGCGCGCAGTAATGTTGTTTTGCCGGAGCCAATACGGCCTGTGACTACTGTCAGTGTGTTGCGTTTTATTTTGAGCGATATATCGTCGATGCCGTTCAATGATCCAGGGTAGTGAAATGTAAGATGGTCAGCGGCCAGTTCATTCAGCTGGTCTGACTCGTTTTTTATCGGGTAGGTTACTTCAGGCAGTGGACCATCCAAATTAATAAAACTATGCTCAACCAATGCATCCAACGGCGCATTTTCCATCAGGTGATACATACGCTGAACGGAAACGGTGAGTTGTTTATATCGCGCCCATAGCATTCCGCCGAGGGTTGTCAGATCGCCCATACTTTGTAAGAGATATACAAAGAGCGAAAAATCACCGAGGGTGAAGTTGCCCGTACGCATGGACTGGCCAACGAGAACAAGGATGACGCCCGTGCCAAGCGTGGAGGTGTTGCGATAGATAGAGCCAAGCACTTCATCAAAAAGTTTTTCGCGGATGGTCAGGATGCGGCGCGTATCATTAAGTTTGAGAAAATGATCGATAACATTCTTTTCAGCGCCGGCAACTTTGACGGCCTGTACTGCGCCGAAGAACTCTCCAATGAAACCAGTCACCTTGCCGCCAGCTTGACGTGATGTTCGGCGGTAATGTTCGATGCGGCCTGTAGCAATATTCGCGATGATGCCAACTATGACAAGAGGAACGAGTGCCATGATCGTGATCGAGGGGCTGATCTGCGTCATGAGGATGATTGCCACGGCGATAATAACAAGGCCGACCATGACATCGTTGATCATGATGACGAACATCGGAATTTCATCCACATCTGATTTGAAGCGACTGACAGCTTCGCCGGGTGAGTCAGGTAATTGTGATGCGCCTGGGCGCCGTAAAATATATTTTAAAAGATTCTTGCGCAGCAAGGTGGGCATATCCGCGAAGATGGGCACATCGGCATAATAAAATCCGTAGCTTGCGATGATGCGTCCGATCCAGGTGGCGATAAAAAACGCGACAATTGTCCAGATGCCAAAAGTCAATTGTGCTTCTCCTGTGACCATGTCGAAGAAAGCTTTTATGATCAGCGCAGGCGCGACTTGCCAGCAAAAGCGGATGAGGCTGACGCTGATCAAATCGATGAACCACAGCCAGGGGCGGAAGCGCAGCATTTTCCAAATGACTTTCCAGGCGGGCAGCGCGGGTATTTTTTGTGTGAAGGTTGTTTCCATAATAAATTCCTTAAACGGTGGACGATGGTCTGGCTACGCCAATACTTCTTCCAGGCCAGTTTGTAACAATTGATAAAAACGCGAATTTGGATCTGCGACTAATTGTGTGCGGTCACCGTATTCGCTGATTTTGCCTTTGTCTAAAATCAGCACCTGGTCTGCGCGATGGATCGTGTCGAGTCTATGCGCTATGATAATGGCAGTTCTGTTTTTCAATAATTTATCTATCGCACGCTCAAGCCTTTGCTCAGTGGCGGGGTCAAGCCGGGAGGATGCTTCATCGAGAATCACCAAACCTGGATTTCGCAGGAAGACTCGCGTAAACGCCAGTAATTGCGCTTCGCCTGCAGAAAGGGAGCGGGAGCCTGTGTCGAGTTCAGTGTCCAAGCCTTTTGGCTGATTCCGCAACCAGTCGCCGAGTTCCAGTTCCTCAAGCGTTGTGATGATTTTTTCGTCTGATAGTGAGCGGTCAAAGAAAGTTAGGTTGTCGCGGATACTCGCGCGGAACAGTTGAACATCTTGTGTGACGATGGCGATGTTACGCCTCAAAATATCAAGATGTGCTTCACGCAAATCCGATCCGTTAACTTTAATACTGCCAGATCCCACATCATAGAGTCGGAAGATCAATCGTCCAAGCGTGGTCTTGCCGCTGCCTGTGCGACCGAGCAGCCCAAGTATGGAACCAGGTTTCAGGTCAAATGAAAGATCGCTGAGCACAGAGTCGGCTCCATTGTAGGAAAAAGAAACATCGTCAAAACTCAGGGATAATGAGCGGGCGGGAATTTCCACGCCTTTGCCGCTGACCACTTCCGCTTTGAAATTGCGAAATTCGGTCAAGCGCTCAACACATGCGCCTATCGTTTGAAAACTTTCGATCTCATGTGTCATAGCCCAGAAAGGTTCTTCCAATAAATTGATGTAATGCACGAAAAGATAAACCGTGCCGACTGTGATTAAGCCTGCGGAGAAGAGCCAGTATCCGCTGGTGATGGCGAGCAGGTTGCCAGCAGTCAGCGCGAATCCCATTGCGTTTTCGATGATCCAGCGTTTGAAATGCGATTTGCGGTTGTGACCGAGAATCGCGCTTTGGTGGCGGAACAGTTCGCGGATGGAAAAATCCACTGCGCCGCTTGACCGAATATCCTCAGTACCCGCAAGCTGTTCTTCAATAAACCCGTATAGTTGGGCTTCTGCTTCGCGGCGTGCCTTTTGATGGGGTATCGCAATATCCTTTAGCCTGCCAAGTATTGTGATGGTAAGTAGTGAAAAAATAGTAAACCCCAGACCTGCGCGCCAATCTTCGATAAAGAGCGCAATCAGAATACCGATGAGAAGCAATCCGTTCGCGATCAGGTTCAAAGCGAATTGCGAGAAGAAAGTCGCCAGTTCGGTTACGTCACCGTCAATGCGTTCGATCAATTCACCAGGAGTATGATTGTTGTGGAATTTCATATCCAGGTGCAGAGCGTGTTCTGCCAACTCAGCACGCAGATCATTGGTGGCCGTCCATGCGACGTTTTCGCCGAGGTAGGTCACGCTGACAGCAATCGTTTGTTGAATGAGGGCGACGCCGATAAACGTGATTGCAGTCCATGTGAGGGTTTGTAATGCTTCGCCAGCCAGCGCGGAGTCTATAAATTTCCGCATGATTTGCGGCGCGAAAACTCGCAAGCCGATACTGCCAAAAAGGAGAACAGCAAGCAAAATAAAACGTCCCTTTTGTGGGCGGATGTGGTCGGAGAGTAAATTCCAGTAGGATTTGAATGGTACGTTCATAATATTGATTCCATTTATCGTAGACAATAAA
Source organism: Chloroflexota bacterium (assembly GCA_026390015.1). Lineage (GTDB taxonomy): Bacteria > Chloroflexota > Anaerolineae > Anaerolineales > Villigracilaceae > Villigracilis. The sequence continues at coordinate 7,454 of JAPLGS010000120.1, forward strand.
AAAGCCACGGTGCTAAAGTGCACCGTGGCTAAAAAGACACAGGAGGTGAAGACCTTTAACGGTCGACAGGCGCACTTAGATAAGGCATAATTTTTCGATCACGTTTCGCTTTGAAAATTTTCTGCATTTTAGTGCGCTCCTTTTGTTGGATTTAATTACTGATGCAGTTTACATCAGATAGGGATGGATTGTCAAGTTTATTTTGTTTTTTATTTTGTTTCTCTGGCTGATGTATGAAACTGATAACTAACCTTACGGGCCCGGTGTCATGACTGGAAACACCGTAAAATCCATATTGCGGTCGATTCTTAGATGGGCAATCTCCACCCAACATGGGTTGTGAAAATAC
>JAPLGS010000120.1:7824-25130 GCA_026390015.1 Chloroflexota bacterium
GAAAATACGGATTCCTAACGATCAACCAGCCCGGGTCGGCCCCAACACCCAGAACATTTAATGCTTTATTTTCACTTATATTGCTGATCAAGGTATAGGTAGGTCCCGGGCCTGTCCAACAGCCTGTAAACTCTATTACTACCGGCCGTTTAGGCGGCGCACTCTTGGTAGGTGATTCAGTGGGAGTTTCTGTAAAACTTGGGGTTAGCGTAGCTGTAGGCGGGGGTGGAGTTGGTGAGTATGCGCTTGAGGTTTGAGTCAACATAACCGCGGCGAGTTGTGCCGCGGTCGCCATAATATCAACGGGTTCAGCAGTGGCCTTGGGAGCACATGAGGTGCTTATTAAAGCGATGGTTAAACCAAGTATGACAACCTGTATTTTTATTAAATTCATTTCTTCTCCACAAAGGAAATATTAATAGATAGCTCGTTGAAAATTTATTTTACCTTTTTCTCAATTTTCGCCCAGGCATCTTTTAGATTCACCGTCAGGTTGAAGACGGGTCTGTTGAGTGAAGAGTCTGGGTCTACGCAGAAATATCCCTGGCGCTCAAACTGATAACGTGAACCCACTTCCGGTGAGACAAGTGACGGCTCGGTATATCCAGTAGTCACGACCAGTGAATTCGGATTGATACAGGAGAGGAAGCCTTCATCGCCTTCCTCTGGATCTTCTTTCGTAAAGAGACGGTCATACATGCGTATCTCCGCTTCATTGGCATGATCTGCAGAAACCCAATGGATCGTGGATTTCACTTTGCGCCCGTCGAGAGAATCGCCGCCACGGGTGGATGGATCATAAGTCGCATGGACTTCAGTGACTTCGCCATTTTCATTCTTAACCACATGCATGCATTTGATGAAATAGGCATAACGTAACCTGACTTCATTGCCGGGAAACAGACGATAATATTTTGGCGGTGGAATTTCACGGAAATCTTCCTGCTCGATGTAAAGTACTTTCGAGAATGGGATCTTGCGTATGCCCGCAGTCGGGTCTTCAGGATTATTGACAGCGTCCATTTCCTCGATCTGACCTTCGGGATAATTATCGATCACAACCTTAAGCGGATTCAACACCGCCATGCGGCGCAATGATTTTTTATTTAGGTCTTCGCGCACACATGATTCTAGCAATGCCACATCACTGACGCTGTAATTCTTGGCGACGCCAACGCGATTGATAAAATCAAGGATCGCTTCCGCAGTGTATCCGCGGCGACGCATGGCTCGCAATGTGGGCATGCGCGGATCATCCCAGCCTTTTACAACTTTTTCTTCCACAAGGCGGCGAAGTTTTCGCTTGCTCATTAAAGTGTAACTTAAATTGAGGCGAGCAAACTCGATCTGACGCGGCTTGAATACCCCCAACTGTTCAGGGAACCATTCATAAAGCGGGCGATGATTTTCGTATTCAAGCGAACACAACGAATGAGTAATTCCTTCCATTGAGTCATTCTGTCCATGCGTCCAATCGTACATCGGATAGATCTTCCACTTGTCACCAGTGCGATGGTGCGGTTGATGGATGATGCGATACATGGCAGGATCACGCATGTTGATATTTGGATGACCCATATCGATCTTCGCGCGCAAGATCCGTGAGCCATCTGGAAATTCGCCCTGTTTCATGCGTTCGAGCAGATCAATATTTTCCTTTACATCGCGGTCGCGGTATGGGGAATTTTTTCCGGATGTGGTTAAAGTTCCGCGGTTGGCGCTGACTTCTTCCGGAGTCTGGTCGTCCACGTAGGCCTTGCCCATTAACACAAGTTTCCTGGCCCACTCGTATAACTCGTCAAAATAATCGGAGGCGTAAGTTACCTTGCCCCACTGGATTCCAAGCCAGCGCGCGTCATCTTCAATAGCATCCACAAACTCGGTTTCTTCCTTCGCGGGATTTGTGTCATCGAATCGTAGGATCAATTCACCGTTATTTTCCTTCGCGATCAGGTAATCGATCATGAATGCCTTAACGTGCCCAATGTGCAGATAGCCATTCGGTTCAGGAGGCAGTCGCGTGCGGACGTAATTGAATCGTCCACTCTTCAAATCTTCCGCAACAGCCTCGCGGATAAAATCACTGGGCTTTGTCTCTTCGTCACTCATGGATGCATTGCCTTATTGATGAATTTCAGGAGAATCTGAACTGCCTCTTTCAAACTTTTGGTCTGCCACGCTAAAGAGACAAATTCTCTCCCCTGATGTTTTGTTGTTTTGATCCCTCACATTATAACAAACAGCAAGAATGATTTATAATCCCCAATGGCGAAAGTCATTGCCAAATCTGAACATTCATCATTTAGTATATATTGGCGGACCCACGGATTTTTTGCCGCAACAGTTATGGCAAACCCAGCTAAGTTTGGCGGGCCTAATTTTCAATATGTCACTGCAAACAAGGTCGCAATTCGTGCCCATCCCGCTTTGGCGTAAGTGGATTGTAATGTTATTGGCTTCATCTATTGATTGGAATACCCTACAATAGATATGAAGCCGTAACTAATTCAGTAAATTAACGACTATATACCAGAGGTATTTTCATGGCACTCCTGAATATTTTTAAAAATAATTCTTCCAAACACAACGTGCTTGCAACGGGTCACGTAATCTCTGAATCGTCACGCTGTGTGCAGTGCGGAATATGTTCCTATAATTGTCCGATCGGAATTGACGTGCGCGCACATGTCTGGCGGGACGAAGCAGTAAAGCATAGTGAATGCCTGACTTGCGGCGAGTGTGTTGCGCGTTGTCCGCGCGGAGTTCTGCGTTTTGCGCAGACCGATCTATTCGTACGGAGCAAAGAATGAGGTACGTTATCATCGGCGCGGGAGTGGCGGGCATATCCGCGGTGGAAGCAATCCGTTCTGTGGATTCTGATGGCGAGATTATCATGGTCAGTGATGACCCATACGGGTATTATTCACGCCCGGGGCTGGCATATTATTTAACAGGCGAGCTTGAGGATAAGGCTTTATTTCCACGCACGAAGGAACATTATCAAAAACTAAACTTTAACTTTCTCAAAGCGCGGGTGACACGTATTTTGCGCTCGGACCACGCAGTGCTAGTGGATGGGAAGTCGAAACTCGTTTATAACAAATTGCTGATCGCTGTTGGCGCGCGCGCCATGCCGTTGGGAGTCGCCGGCGCAAACCTGGAAGGGGTTGTGAAACTTGATCATTTGGCGGATGCCAAACATATCCTGAAATTGGCGAAACGAGGCAAAACCTTGCTTGCGCGTGGAATGAAAGTGAACTATCTTTTGCGCGGTGACCGTTATTGGAGCAACGTACTTGATAAGCACGAGTCGCATGTGGTGGAAGAACGGTTGACGGAAGAAGGAGTAGTTTTACACCATAAGGCTGAGTTGAAGGAAGTCATTGGAAAAAAAGGGCATGTGGTCGGAGCTATGTTGGTGGATGGACGCACGCTTAAATGTGATATGCTAGCTTATGCGGTTGGAATCAGCCCATGCATGGAGTTGATGGAAGAAACTAATTTAGCCAAAGATCGCGGACTTTTGGTTAATGAACATTTGCAAACCACTGATCTTGATATTTATGCGGCTGGAGATGTGGCGCAGGTCTACGATCCATTATCAGGGAAGTCGGCGTTGGATAGTCTTTGGAGTCCGGCGCATGAACAAGGCCGGGTGGCGGGCTGGAATATGGCCGGGCGTAAAGCCGCATACTTAAAATCCGCACCGTTTAATGTGACCCGCCTGGCTGGCTTGACGACAACAATTATCGGCACGGTGGGGCGCGGCAAAGATGAGGATTTGATCGGCATCGCACGCGGCGACAGCGAGACATGGCGGGAACTGCCAGAGGCGATCATCGCGCAAAGTGGATTTGATGTAAATCACATGCGACTAATGGTTGGCGAGAAAACCCTGGTAGGCGCAATCCTGATGGGCGATCAAACTTTATCGTGGCCGCTGCAAAAAATGATAGCAGGCAAGGCGGATATCTCATCGATCCGTGAACAAATCATGGCGACAGATGCGCCGCTTGCAGATCTTGTCGCACAATTTTGGATGACGTGGAGAACAGAAGAAGCTTTGTGATTCAAGAAAGAAAAATTTTGCAAAAGGAGAGGGTACTATGCTTCGTGGAAACAGAGAACTGTGGTGGGCAATCGGGGTGGGGATTTTAATTACGATCGTATACGGTGCAGTTGTATTTTTTACTCGGGCGATACCCGCCGCTGGTGATCTGTTCGGTCATGGGCTGGGCATCTTTGGTTTTCTATTGATGCTAATGACTGAAACACTTTACAGTTTACGCAAACGCACCCGTAATGCGAGTTGGGGCAGGATGTCATCCTGGCTTCAATTTCATATCTTTACCGGGCTGGTCGGTCCGTATATGGTGCTGTTGCATACTTCATGGAAGTTCAATGGTTTGGCAGGCGCGGTCACGCTTCTAACCGTCGTAATTGTCGCCAGCGGCATTATCGGGCGTTATATCTATACTCGTATCCCGCGAACTTTGGACGGCCTTGAAATAGAAGGCACCCTCTCCGAGTCGGCGCTCAGGCAAGCCCGTCAACTCATGGCGCTCTGGCATACGGTGCACATCCCGATCGGCATGGCGCTGTTTGTTTCAGCCTTCATTCACATGGGCGCGGCGCTCTATTACGCGACTCTTCTAAAGTAGAGTCATCATGATGAAAAATAAGTTAGGATGTTTTACGAGCACTGGCATTCTCGCCTTGCTCATAACTTTGTTTTCCATTGTAGGGGTTGCGTTTGCCAGCGGCTCTCATATGTTTACAGCAGGGGACCTAAATGCCCAAAAGGGCGACACGCTCGGCGGGGTGAATTCTCACGCGCAAATAACTGATTGTTCTGCCTGCCATGTTGCGGCGTGGGAAACTTCTTCAATGGCTAACCGTTGTGCGGCTTGTCATACAGAGATAGCTGCGCAAATGTTTGATGTCGCCAAGCTGCATGGAGCGATCGTTCAAAAAAGCAAAAGTCTTGTCTGCCGTGATTGCCATCCTGAGCATCGCGGGGCAACCGCTCCGTTGACCGATCTGGCTGGAAACACCTTCCCGCACGACGTGTTGGGATTTTCATTGGCACATCACCAGCTCAAGGCTGGGAATGAACCGATCGTTTGCGGGGATTGTCATGGTAATGATATAACCAGTTTCGTATCCGACTCCTGCCAGAATTGCCACAGTGAGATGAACAAAGGTTTCATCCAGGAACATACTTCAGCCTTTGGGACAGACTGCCTCAGCTGTCATAACGGGAATAATAAATTTGACCACAACCGCGCCTCCTTCAAATTGGGGGGCAAACATAGGGATGTCGCATGCAAGGATTGCCATCAAAATAACATTTACAAAGGCACGCCCGCTGATTGTTATTCGTGCCATAAGAATAATGATGAGCACAAAGGAGAGTTCGGCACAGATTGCGGGAGTTGCCATAATCCATCCAAGTGGGATGATGCAAGATTTGATCACAACCGCTCCAATTTCAAATTGACAGGTGCGCATGCGGATGTGGCCTGCGGCGACTGCCATAAAAATGGTCAGTTCAAAGGATTGGGCACTTCCTGTTTATCATGCCATGCCGATCCACCATTCCACGCCGGCGCATTTGGAACCGATTGCGCATCATGCCATAACACGTCAAATTGGAATCGGGCAAGTTTCAACTTATCACATACAGAGCCGAGAGTCGGCGAGGGTGGAAGTGGCATTGATCATGGTGGAGCATCCTGCCGCCAGTGCCATCCTTCCAATGTACAAGAAGCCACTTGCACAGCCTGCCACGATAATAATAATCCTGGTGGTGGCGATTGATCGACAAGAGAATAGAAGCCATTTGAGGAGAATTTTATGAAAAGGAATTTGGGGTGTCTTTCCATCTCGGCATTGTTGTCTGCGTCAGTCACACTTTTTTTGCTGGTGGGAGTTGCGTTTGCCAGTGGAAGCCAGATGTTTTCAGCCGGCAAATTAAATGCTGAACCTGGTCAAATGTATGGCGGGGTAAATTCTCACGCGGAAATTACGGATTGTGCCGCATGTCACGCCGCGCCATGGTCGGTTGAATCAATGGCCGATCGCTGCGCAAGCTGTCATACTGATATCGCCGCGCAAATGTTTGATGTCGCGAAATTACACGGCGCCATTATGAATCAAAAAGGAACTCTGGCCTGCCGTGATTGCCACCCTGAACATCGCGGTGGAGCAGCGCCTCTTACGGATATTACTGGATATAAATTTCCTCATGAAGCGCTGGGGTATTCATTGTTGAGTCATCAACTCAAGGCGAACGATGAAGCCTTCGCCTGCAGTGATTGCCATGGAAATGATGTAAAAACTTTTAGCTCTGACGCCTGCCAAAACTGTCACCGCGAAATGGATATCGCCTTCGCCCAGGGACATCTGCTTTCATTCGGGGCGGATTGCATTGCCTGTCACGATGGGGTGGATAGATATGGCCAGGGTTTCAGCCATTCTGCTTTTACATTTAAATTAATAGGAAAACACGCAGATCTGGCTTGTACGAAATGTCATCTGGATGCGCGTACTGTGACTGACTTACAATCAAAACCGCAGGATTGCTTCTCGTGCCATTTTATTGATGACGAACATGAAGGACGATTTGGGCAGGATTGCGCTGGATGCCATTCACCTGAAGGCTGGAAGCCAGCCAAGTTTGATCATAATCTGGCTGATTATAAATTAATGGGTCAGCATACAAATACAGCTTGCGAAGGCTGTCATAAAGATGGAATTTATAGGGGAACGCCTTCAGATTGTTTCTCGTGTCATCAAGGTGATGATGAACACAATGGTCAGTTTGGAACCAGCTGCGGATCATGCCATACCCCGAATGATTGGGATGAAGTGAATGTAGACCATAATTTGTTCGCATTCAAACTGGAAGGAAATCATGCCAGCGTTAAGTGCGAGGCATGCCATCAAAATGGTATATTCAAAGGTACGCCCACGGATTGTTATTCCTGCCATAAGCAAGATGATGAACATAATGGCCAATTTGGCACAGATTGTTCTCTTTGCCATACGCCAACAGAATGGGATAACGCCACATTTAACCACAGTGGATTTCCGCTGACAAATCGCCACGCTAGGTTGGCTTGTGAGCGATGCCATGCGAACGGCCAATATATTGGTATTTCAACGGCATGTGCAGCCTGTCATGGCGACCCCGCTTATCATGCCGGAATGTTTGGTACCAATTGCGCCTCGTGCCATTCAACGAATAATTGGTCCGCAAGATATAAGGGGCCGCACCCGGGGATCGCGAATGAAGGCGGTTCAGGGGTGAACCATGGCGGCGCTTCCTGCCGCGCCTGTCATACAGCAACACTGCGAAGCGCTACTTGTGGCAACTGTCATGATGGAAATGAAGGCGGTGAAGGCGGTGGTGGAGACGGCGGTGGTGATGATTGATCGTTGATAAAAGATCAACAATAAAAAGAAGGAAAGACATTTTTTATGTGCTTTCCTTCTTTTTATTTATTCCGAGCGAGATTATTTCTTTATCGCTTTTTTTGAATTTCGGGTACGAACGAGCGCGGCTCCAACATTCCCCAGCGGCTTGCTCCGAGGTAGAGAATATCGAGGATCAGGTCTTCATATCGAATCCCTTCGGCTTCAGCTTGCAAACACAGGTCACTGTAAGCTGGTGTTAAGCCGGGCAGGGTGTTGATCTCGATTAAGCGTGGATTGCCTTCTTCGTCGAGGCGAATATCTGTACGTGAGATATCCAGCGCATTTAGTAGTTGATGGGCGCGTAATGCGAAATACTTTAATTTTTTATCCAATTCTGGATCAATATCAGCAGGACAAAAATAACCGGGAGCGCCATCTGCGCCAACATCCTTGGATTTGGCTTCGTTGCTGTAAACCCAGGGTGTTACTGAGCGGCTGCTGTCCAGTTCCAGAACGGGGAAACGGTGGAAACCGTCTTTTTCGTACCAGTCAGGATGGCGTGAGAATAATTTTGCGTCAGAGCGCCCCATGATGCCGACTGTGAATTCACGCCCCGGCAGGAATGTTTCCACGAGCGCGGGTTGTTGGTAGGTGTTGATGATGTATTGCGTGCGTTCGCGTAATTCAACTTCGTTTGTTACGATGGCTTTCATATCCACGCCCATGCCAGTGCCTTCACGGGCAGGCTTGACGAATAGTGGAAATTTTAATTCGGGTCGCAGCGCTTCTTCGCCGGTTGCAAATTCCTGAAAAGGCGCAACGGGCAGGCGTCGGTCACGCCAGATTCGTTTGGTGAGGGTCTTATCGAGCGAGATGCCATTGGTGAGAACACGAGAACCAGTGTAGGGAATGCCAAACATTTCAAGCAGTGCGGGTACTTGCGCTTCGCGCGCGTCGCCGCCAAGACCTTCTGCGATGTTGAAGCAAATATCAGGTTTGATCTCGCGCAGGGCGAATGGCAGGTCTTTATCAGCCTGGATAAATACGGTTTGATGGCCATCCGTTTCCAGCGCAGCGCGGATCGAGTCTACGGTTTCGATATGGTCATAATCAGCAAAAGCATCCGGTGGAACGCCTTCAGGTTTGGGGTGATCATCCTCCTTAATATTTGCGAGGATGGCGATCTTCCAATAGCGTTTCATGCGATTGACTGGAGGTTTTTCTTCTTCCCGATTAGATGTCTCAGGCATATTGCTCCTTTGATTTAAATATCGAGCGTAGTATAGTACAAGATGAAGTGATAACAAGGGTGTCAGACATTTCTTAAGGTTATTGAGGTTTGTAACTAGACAACAGCCAGCCTTTCAGGTATCATTGGCACGCTTGTGCCCTAACTCACGAATGAAAATATGAGGAAGAACACGCAAAAAAACGCATATACCCGGATAAAGCCCTTATCCGGGTTCTTGTACCTAATAAGAAATTTGGTGGAGGCTACCTGATGTCAGACTTGATCAAGCAGATCGCTGATGATTTGCAGAAACAAATTGAAGGTTTTAATCCAGAACTCAACATCACCGATATTGGTGTTGTGTTGGAAGCAGGTGATGGTATCGCCCGCGTGCAGGGACTTGCGAATGTTAAGGCGCAGGAACTTGTTCAGTTTTCCAATGGTGTGATGGGTACGGCGTTCAACCTTGAAAAAGACAGCGTCGGTGTGATCGTGATGGGTGCGTACGATGGCATCACCGAAGGTATGACCGTGCGCGGTACGAATCGTATCGCCTCTGTTCCGGTTGGGGATGCGATGATCGGGCGGGTGGTCAACGCTTTGGGTGAGCCAATTGACGGCAAAGGCCCGATCGCTTCGACTGGTTTCCGGCCCGTTGAGCGGATTGCGCCAGGCGTGGTGTATCGTCAGGATGTGGATACGCCTGTGCAAACGGGAATCAAATCCATAGACGCGATGATCCCTGTGGGCCGTGGTCAACGCGAGTTGATCATTGGCGACCGCCAAACGGGTAAGACCGCGATCGCGATCGATACGATCATTAATCAAAAAGGCAAAGACCTGGTTTGTATTTACGTGGCGATCGGACAAAAAAAAGCCGCTGTCGCACGTACACTGGGAATTCTTGAACGCGCCGGCGCGATGGATCATACGATCATCGTGGTCGCCGCCGCTGATGAATCGGCAGCGTTACAATACATCGCTCCATATTATGGAACTTCAATTGGTGAAGAGTTCATGGAAAGCGGACGCGATGCGTTGATCATATATGATGACCTTTCCAAACACGCGTGGGCATACCGTCAGGTATCCCTGCTGTTGCGCCGTCCGCCCGGACGTGAAGCGTACCCGGGTGACGTGTTCTACCTGCATTCCCGTTTGCTGGAACGCTCCGCCCGACTTGCGAATAAATACGTTATCGTAAAGAGTGACTTCAAAGATACGCTGGCTTCTGAAACGGATGGCGTGGATGGAAAAGTTTACACCGGCCCGATCTCAAAAGATGAAGCTGAAGAAGCCCGCAAGCACATGAAAGATGCGGACAATCACAAGATCATCAAAATTACAGGCACCGGCGGTTCGCTCACATCCTTGCCGATCATTGAAACTTTGCTTGGCGATATTTCCGCCTATGTTCCCACTAACGTGATCTCAATTACAGATGGACAGATATTCCTTGAGAGTAACCTCTTCAATGCCGGAATTCGGCCGGCGGTAAACGTAGGTATTTCGGTATCCCGCGTTGGTGGTGATGCTCAAACCAAAGCCATGAAACAAGTGGCTGGACGCTTGCGCCTCGACATGGCCGCATATCGTGAGTTAGCCGCGTTCGCGTTGATGGCCTCTGACCTTGATAAATCTACGCAACAACAACTTAGTCGTGGTCAGCACATGCAGGAAATCTTAAAGCAGCCTCAATATCAACCGGCTGAACTTGTGGACCAAGTCATCGTACTTTTTGCAGGGACGAACGGTTTTGCTGATGGTGTTGCGCTGGATAATATGGTGCAATGGCAGGCAGACCTAATCCGTTTTATGGCAACTTCATATCCTGAAATTGGCAAGGATCTGATTTCCAGAAAAGCCATTTCTGACGAAAACCGGGCGGCGATGCTCAAAGCTCTTGAAGCTTTCCGCGCTGTCTGGCAAGACTAGATTTTCTGATAAATACCAAGAGACAAGAGGACTATTCATATGGCTTCCGCTCGTGAAATGCGGCTCCGAATAAAGAGCGTAAAAAACATTTCGCAAGTCACACGCGCATTGGAAACGGTGAGCGCCAGTAAGGTCCGCAAGGCAATTAACGCGGTTACGGCGACTCGCTCTTATGCGACCAAGGCCTGGCAGGTATTAAGACACGTCGCAGAACAACCGGGACGTGAAAGCCTGCATCCGCTTTTGGCGCAGCGCAAATCGGTGAAGAATACATTGGTGGTTGTCGTGACAGGCGATCGCGGCCTGGCAGGTGCGTACAATTCCAATGTGATCCGTTTTGTGTCCCAGCGCTTTGATCCTTTGGCAGGCTCGGGACAACACTCGAATCCCGTTCCCGTTAAATATATCGCCGTCGGCCGCAAAGGCCGTGACTTGTTGATCCGCCGCGGTAAAAAAGTAATCGCTGACTTCAGCAATTTACCAGCCGCGCCGAGTTTTTCAGATGTTTCTGCAATTGGCCGCCTGGCGGTCGAGGAATTCAAAAACGGTTCAGCGGATGAGGTTTATCTCGTTTACACAGACTTCGTCAACATGGGGCGTCAGATCGCGACTGTAAAAAAAATCCTTCCGCTTGAACTTGAAGGAGAAGGTCTGGTGGAGAACTTCGAGCATAAACCCGCCGGCCCGACTGCGGCTTATGAGTACGAGCCTGATATGCGCGTGATCCTCGATGAGATCATCCCGCGCTTCACGGCCTTGCAGGTGTATCAGGCAATTTTAGAATCACAGGCAAGTGAGCACGCGGCGCGTATGATTGCCATGCGCAACGCCACCGATAACGCAAAAGAACTGGTGAGCGCTTTACAGTTGGCTTATAACAAAGTTCGTCAGCAAGGCATTACGAACGATATCTTAGACATTGTGGGCGGCGCGGAAGCGCTGTCTGCGAAATAACTGGAGGAAGAATCATGGCAAACGCTGCAGGCCGTGTCGTACAAATTCTTGGTGGTGTGGTGGATGTTGAATTCTCTGTAGGAAACATCCCCGCGCTTTTCGAAGCGATCACCGTGGAGCGCGAAGGCAAAAAACCCCTCGTTCTCGAAGTGCAAAAACATCTTGGCAATAATTGGGTCCGCACCGTATCAATGGACTCAACTGATGGCCTTCAACGCGGGCTTCCCGCAGTAGCCACTGGTTCACCGATCATGGTGCCCGTTGGCCCCGCCACACTTGGGCGTATCTTCAACGTGCTTGGCCAGCCAGTGGATGAAAAAGGGCCGGTCAATGCTTCGGCTTACTATCCAATTCACCGTACTGCGCCATCGTTCGAAGAACAATCGACCCGCGTGGAAGTTTTTGAAACAGGCGTAAAAGTTGTAGATTTGATCGCCCCGTTCACCAAAGGCGGCAAGACTGGCATCTTCGGCGGTGCAGGCACCGGCAAGACCGTTATCATCATGGAGCTGATCCGCTCCGTCGCGACGGAACACGAAGGCAACTCAGTGTTTGCGGGCGTAGGCGAACGAACCCGTGAAGGTACACAGCTTTACCGTGAAATGCTCGAATCCGGTGTTATGAAAGACACGGTCATGGTGTACGGTCAGATGAACGAACCTTCCGGCGTGCGTTTGCGCGTGGCACTTTCCGCGCTTTCAATGGCTGAATACTTCCGCGATCAGGGCAAGGATGTTTTGCTCTTCGTAGATAACATCTTCCGCTTCTCGATGTCTGGTTCCGAAGTGTCAGCGCTGCTCGGCCGTATGCCTTCCGCCGTAGGATACCAGCCGACTCTCGCGACCGAGATGGGTGAGTTACAGGAACGCATCACATCCACGCGCACAGGCTCGATCACATCCATGCAAGCCGTGTACGTACCCGCGGATGACTACTCCGACCCCGCGCCTGTGGCGACATTCACACATTTGGATGCGACCATCGCATTAGAACGCTCCATCGTCGAAAAAGGAATTTACCCCGCAGTAGATCCGCTCGCTTCCACCTCCCGAATTCTTGATCCTAATATCGTTGGAGAAGTGCACTACCGAACAGCGCGTGAAGTTCAACGTATTTTGCAGCGCTATAAAGACTTGCAGGATATCATCGCCATCCTCGGCATCGACGAACTCTCCGAAGATGACAAACTCATTGTATCCCGCGCCCGAAAGATCGAACGCTTTTTCTCCCAACCTTTCTATGTTGCCGAGCGTTTCACAGGCATTGAAGGGCGCTACGTGCCGCTAAAGGATACCGTTAGCGGATTCCGCGAAATTCTCGACGGCAAATGCGATGACCTTCCTGAACAGGCATTTATGATGGCGGGTACAATCCAGGATGTTCGCGAACGCGCCGAAAATCTTTCAAAGAGCGCGTAAATAACCCGTGTCAAGTGTCAGGTCAAACCTGAGGCTTGAACCATGACACTGGAGAACTTGCTATGACCATTCGTTGTGAAATCGTTTCTCAAGACCGCACCGTGTTTGCTGGTGATGTGGATATTGTTGTGCTGCCTGGCGCGGCTGGGGAAATGGGTATATTGCCGAAACATGCGCCGGTCCTAACCACATTAAAATATGGAGTTATTAAAGTTCGCGTGGGTGGCAAAGAAGAACTATTTGCTGTTGCAGGCGGCGTTGCAGAAGTGCAGCCTGATATTGTCACTGTTCTCGCAGATCGAGGATCAGAGAATATCCAGGATATTGATGTGGTGCGGGCCGAAGCTGCCAAAAAGCGGGCGGAAGAATATCTTTCCAATCATTCACCCGCAGACACAGATCGTTACCTGATCATGGAAGCTGCTTTGCAACGGGCCAATTTACGGCTGGACATCGTTCAAAGATATCGCAAGGGTGGGATGCGCATTCCACCATCGGATAAATAAACTAGTGGCATTATTTTCAAAAGACCTGGGCGTTGACCTGGGTACCATGTTCACCCGTCTCGCTGATAGCACGCAAGTGCTGTTGGAAGAGCCCACGATCGTCGCCATTGATGTGGATGACCAGAAAATGGTGGCGGCAGGTCTCGAAGCGCGCGACATGTTTGGAAAGGTTCCAGATAATATCGAAGTCGCGCGGCCTCTTCGGAACGGCGTCATCGCTGATTACGAAATTACCGAAACTCTGCTTCAGTATTTATTACAGCGTGTGAGCGGATCGATGCGCATATTCCGCCCGCGAGTGATGATCTCTGTTCCTTACGGAGTCACCAGTGTGGAGCGGCGAGCGGTTTATGAAGCAGTGATGGAAGCGGGCAGCCGTGAAGCATTTCTCATCCAACAACCTTTAGCCGCAGCCATCGGTATTGACCTGCCGATCAATTCCCCGTCGGGCAATATGATCATCAGCCTCGGGGGTGGTTGTACCGAAGCCGCAGTGATTGCGATGTATGGCATTGTGTCAGCGGATACCCTGCGCGCCGGCGGCATGGAGTTAGATGAAGCGATCGTCACTTATGTCCGCCGAAAATATGGCGTGATCATTGGCCAGTCAACTGCCGAACAACTCAAGATCCGCATTGGCGCGGCTGTTCCACAGGATACAGAAAACAGTATGGAAGTGCAGGGGCAGGACCAGGTGACGGGGTTACCGCGCCCGGTCACATTGACCACCGGCGAGATCGTCGAAGCCTTGCAGGAGCCGTTGAAACAGATCGTGGAAACCGGCCGCAAAGTTTTGGAAAAGACTCCGCCTGAATTGGTTTCGGATATTATCGATCGCGGCGTTGCGCTTTGCGGAGGCGGTGCGCTGCTGCGCGGTATTGATAAACTCCTGACGAAGTCGTTAGGCATCCCCGCTTATCTTGTCGACAACCCGTTGACGTGTGTTGTGCAAGGCACAGCGAAGGGCTTCAGTATGCTGAATGTGATCCGCAGGAATTTGCCGAAAGTTTAGAGTATCAAGTTAAAGCAAACAGGTGCCTCTTTGTTGAGACACCTGTTTTTTGTTTCCCGTATCCCATTTACAATTTTTCTTGCGCGGCCTTACCGGTCAAATATGCCAAAGCTGCGCCTGCGGTAAACAAAACAATGTTGACGACAAAGGGCAGATCTTTATTCAAAGTGGAGAGTGACCCGGCGATCCAGCCGAATGGGGAGGTGAGCAGGATGATGCCAACATATAAAATGGATTGAATGCGGGCGCGTTCTTTGGGGTCAATCGTTAAAACAACCATGCGATCTACGAGCGGATTGACCGCCGCGAAACTGCAAGCCTCCAACAAAACACTGACTAAAAGAATTATATAGCCTTTGTCTGGCGCAGAGATCAATAATATCTGGCTGAGGATGAAACCTAAAAAGCCGATCGTCATGGGAAGTTTGAAATGCAGTTTATTCAGGGATGGGTTTACCAGAAAAAAGAAAACAAGCAAAATGATCGTTTTTACAAACGGGAAGAGGGCCAGATTTTGCGCCGGAATGTGTAATTTCCCGGTGACCAGAATGCCCCAGAAGCTGCCGCTGATCATCGAAGACACGGTGATCACAAACATGATGCCGGCTGTATAGAGTGTTTCAGGAGATCGAATTAATTCTTGAAATACATCCTTGTATTCGCCCAGCACGCCAAGTACACTTTGATGGCGTGTTTCATGTAAACGTATCAGCCCTTGTTTGGTTTCCTGAGTCATCTGATAAGTGACGACAGCTTTCACGGTGAACATGATCGCCGCGAAGAAATATAATCCGCGCACGGTAGGCACGAGTGAGAAGATACCGATCAGTATCCCAGCCAGCGGCGCGGCAAACCCAACGATCTGATTGGCAATATAGATCCAGGTGTAGATATCAACCAACTGACTCTCTTCAGCATCCTCCACCAATAGGCATGACCATGAATTATGCGTGACGCGCCAGACGCTGTTGATGATGCCCGCCGCGAGGAAATACCAAAAGTTTTGAGCAATCGCCGAGATGAGGGCAGGAACACTCCACGATAAAATGTCGAATATCATGGTGGTGAGTCTGCGCCCCAGCTTGTCGGTTATGACACCGCTCAGTAAGGCAAACAGTACCTGAAATCCCCAGCTGATGCTAACAATCAGCCCGATCTGTTTATCAGTTAAGCCGATCGCGACCATGAAAATGGATGCGTAAGGAGCGTACAGGTTGAATGGAATTCCCCAGAGCGGCTCAGGGTAGACACATCCGCGTGGATTGCCAGTCAGGCTTTTTAGGGTGGTGAACAATGAATGATTTTTCAAAAAGGTATCTCTTGAACAGGAATGAGTTGATATTAAATTTCCGATTTCCAACCCGCGTAAACAGCGAAGCGAAATGAATGAAAAAAGGAGTCCACGTTTTGAAAGCCGATCTCTTTGAGCCATGAAATTTGATCCGGGAGCGTGGCGCATTTATCGTACAGCATGCGTTCCTGCGCCATGCGGATCTCATCTTCGTCACTGCCCAATGCGCGCGCGCCATCGAGATGCGTTTCTTCATATAGTTTTTGCTGCCACTCATTGACCCCTAAAATTTGTTCGGCGTTGACAAATACTCCGCCTGGAACAAGCGACTGATGGATACGCTTGAACAGGCCGCGTTTATGTTCATCTGTCAGATGATGTATCGCCAGGGATGAGATGACCGCGTGAAATGATCCTGCGGGCAGCGCGGCGGTCATGGATCGGATGGATATTTTGAGATCGTATTGTCCCAGCCGTTGTTGCGCTTTTGCAAGCATGTCGGATGATTCGTCCAGTAGATGCATTGAAGCGCTGCCGATCTTTTGTAGAACGAATTCGCTTAATAATCCAGTCCCCGCGCCGAGATCAAGAATTATAGGAGATGAAACCTTGATCGAGCGCGTGGTCAATTCTGCGGCGGCGGCATAGAATGGATCATAGCAGGGGACGAGTCGGCGGCGCGCGAGATCGTAATCAGCGGCGTTCCAGATTTTGCTCATGCGCGTGATGTTACCATAAAGAGAAGGCTCCCATTTTATGGAAGCCTTCTCTTTAATTATTTTATTCACTTCAATAGGTAATATTGATACAGTGCCCGGATTGGAAACAGTGCGAGGTCACAAATAATATGTCATCCTCTGCAAGTGAGTGGCTGGGTCAATATGTTGTACTTTGACATATTTTGGCACATTCAGACTGATAGGCGCGTAGTTCAGGATCGCTTTCACCCCAGCCTGTACGAGTTTATCTGCAACGCCTTGCGCGAAGGGTGCCGGGATGGTGAGCATGGCTATCTTGATGCCTGCAGATTTTATTCTTTCAACCATGGAGGCAGAATCTTCAATGGTGAATTCCTCAATTTTTTTACCGATCTTTTCCTTGCTGTTGTCGAAGACCATCATAATTTGAAAGCCGCGATTGTTGAACCCCTGATAGCGCGCGAGTGCGTGACCCATGTCGCCAGCACCGACAAGCGCCACATCCCACTTGCGGTTCACTTTGAGGATCTCTTTCAATTTATCGAGAAGAAAGGGGATATTGTAGCCTGTGCCTTGTTTGCCGAACTCGCCGAATTGAGAAATATCCTTGCGGATCTGCGCGGCTGAGATGCCGACATGTTCCCCCAATTCCTGTGATGAGGTATTGCCTAGGCCATGATCTGCCATTCGTTGCAGCGCCCGCAAGTAAACTGGTAAACGGCCAATGATAATATCTGGAATTTTCTCTGAGTTCATTTGTGCCTCGCTTTAAAAATCGTTTTGTACTATTATACACAAATATTACACAAATAAATGTGGGGTTTTCTGAAAAGGCTGTTTTG
>JAPLGS010000176.1 GCA_026390015.1 Chloroflexota bacterium
AACGTGTTCATCAACATCGTGATCGTTTCAGACTACATACTCGTTCTGCAAAACAGTCCAGACTTCAACTTTCCAAATTGGAACAACGTTGGGCTAATCTCTCGCCCAGCTGATCTCATAGCAAGTTATGCGGAACTGCCATTAATGCTCCGCAGATCACGGGACTAACAGGTCACGAATGGATCAGTTTCATTTTCGCCGCGCCATTCCTTGTTCATTTAATTCTCAACTGGAAATGGATCGTCAGCGTCATGTCGCGCATCTTCAAGAAACTGCCAGGCGAAACGCGCTTTAATCAAATTTGGGATATGCTGCTCTTCGTGATGATGACCCTTGTCATCTTTTCGGGAACCATCGTCTCAGAGAAAGCCCTGCCCGCGCTCAATATCCAGATTACGATCGATCCGTTCTGGCGTTCCATTCACACTACTTCGGCAAACTTGCTCATGCTGGTGTTCGGCGTCCACATCACCATGCACTGGAAATGGATCGTCAGTAATTTTCGGCGTACCATTTTACGCCAGGTGAGTTCATCATGAATATCATCAAAGAATACATCCTGCCCGCGTTGACATATATCTTTGTCGCCGCGCTCATTATCTTCGCCGTGCAATTCGTTGATCAAACTTCGTGGGCGGCAGGCATGCGCGCCACCGCCGCAGTTACCCCGCTCGAAATTGGCGACGCCCCTGCAGATCTTTTTTCACTTCTCGGTGCAATTGGTATTTCACTCGTCAAATTAATTCTGCTGATGGGGTTGCCCGCCACTATCACATGGAATGTTCTCAAGCGGAATAATAATGAAAAATAAAATTGTACTCATCACAGGCGGGACTGGCGGCATTGGAAAACAAACCGCTTTAACATTGGCGAAGATGGGCGCGCGGATCATCATCACGGGACGCGCTAAAACCAGCGGAGATGAAACTGTCGCTGAAATAAAGCAGGCGAGCGGCAATCCAAACGTTGATCTGTTGCTCGGCGATCTATCAGCGCAGGCAGAGATTCATTCTTTAGCTAACCAGTTCAAAATAAAAAATCAACGTCTCGATGTGCTGATCAATAACGCAGGCTTGGCGTCCTCCAAAAGAGAATTGACGGCAGACGGAATCGAATCAAACTTTGCGGTGAATGTCATCGCGCCGTTTTTGTTGACTCGTCTGCTGATGGATAGCCTGAAAGCCAGCCCCTCGGCGCGAGTGATCAATCTCATGGGCGGAGATGTTCCCGCCAAACTGGATATGGGAAATCTTCAAGGTCAGCGTTCGTTCGACGGGTTGAATTCATATTCGCAATCCAAACTCGCGATGATGTTGATGACGTATGAATTTGCCCGGCGCGTGCAAGGCGCGAATGTGACCGTCAATGTTTGTTATCCCGGGCAAGCCAGCACGAATATGACACGCAGTGTCACCCCTGAAATGTTTCCCCGCTTTATGCGTTTTATATTTCCGCTTTTCAAATTAATGACTCGTCCCGATGGCGGCAAATCCGCGGAGAAGGCTTCGCGCTCCTCGGTCTATCTTGCTTCTTCAAAAGATGTGGAGGGCCTGAATGGAAAATATTTTGACGCGAAAAGCAAAATGGTTGATTTTCCCGCTATCGTCATGGATGTGACCACGCGCCAAAAAATTTGGGAAGTTGCGGAACAGGTTTCTCGTTTGAGCTGAAGTCAAAATCCGTCGATTTGATATCAACGGATTTTTTATAGTCGTTGAGACAATTAACTTGTGGAACGTGTCCTGGCTGCCTGCTTCATCTATTGGCTGAGCGATCTAACAAAAAATGGAACCGGGATTTTCCCGGTTCCATTTTTTTAATCCTGCGCTCTTTCCTAAAATTTAATTACCTGCAAACTGTTTGAAGAAATCCGTCATCGCCAGGTAAAAGCCATTCAAAATATCAGCAATATCTAAAGCTCCATTCATTGCGGATGGTGTTGACTTGTCAACGAGTACAAAGGTGCCTAAGGTATCAATCGTCAAAACCATTTTACCGCTCTCGATCGTAGCATTCTTTTCAACCCAGGCACCTGCGGCAGTATCCCAGAATAAAATTGCCAGAGTTTCGCCTTTCATACCAGACGGGATGTCAATCGAGATCGTGATGCTGCCATCAACGGGTATCGTGTGAACGGGGGCATTATTGTGCAGTAATACAATATCCAGGCCGCTGACGAAATTGACGTTTTTTGGAAGCGCACCAAATAGGCTGTCTTCCAGGGCATTTGCCAGGATGGTGGAATAGCCGCACAAATTGGAAAAGACAACTTTGAAATCTGCCATTCCAAGGGTTGTGTATTGATTAAAGCAGGTCAGATCAGTTGGTTGACCACCGGTCACTGGGATTAGCAACGGGGCAAAACCGAATAAGGTGATCAGACTCTTGTTATTTTTTTCAACATCTGTTATTTGGATATTGAAAGTAGAACTTGAGGTATTGCCAGCAGAATCTGACGCAGAGCAAGTCACTGTGGTTGTACCAATTGCGAAGGTTAAGCCGGAAGCGGGTGAACAAGTCGTAGTCAGCGCGCCATCCACAATATCAGAAGCGGAGGCTGTGAAGGTGACCAGTGCACCGGTTGAACCGGTCGCTTCTTTTGTGATGTTTGCTGGAACTGTGATTATTGGAGAAGTAGTATCTTCCACTGTGACCGTGAATGAGCCGCTGTCTGTATTGTCAGCAGAGTCAGTCGTTGAACAAGTCACTGTGGTTGTACCAATCGCGAAGGTTGAGCCGGAAGCGGGGGAACAGGATACGGTAATCCCGCCATCCAGATTATCGCTTACCGTTGTTGTGTAATTGACGGTTGCTCCAGAGGCGCCTGTGGCTTCATTCGTAATGTTCGCGGGCACAACGATGACTGGTTGGGTCTTGTCAATATTAATGTTGTTTACACTGGCGGTATTGCTGATGTTGCCGGCGTTATCGGTACAAGTACCTGATGCAGATTGTCCCGATCCCTCAGTGCTCAAAGTGACCGGCGCAGTGCAGGATGCAATGCCAGATCCGGCATCCGTACCGCTAAAGCTCACAGTTACATTGGCGTTATTCCAACCTTTGGCATTCGCCGCTGGCGTTGCAATAGCTGATGCAGATGGAGCAATTTTGTCAATTTGTACTGTAACGATATTACTCGCAGCACTTACGTTTCCAGCAATGTCTGAAGTTGTTTGTGCCGTGGATGAACCCGAGGCTGTCAGAAGTTGATCTGCCGGGCAGGACACAATGCCGGATGTGCCAGCAGTACAAGTGAAATGGACGGTGACATGGGAGGGCTTTGTCAATTTGCACTGTAACGATATTACTCGCAGCACTTACGTTTCCAGCATTATTTGAAGTTGTTTGTGCCGTGGATGAACCCGAGGCTGTCAGAAGTTGATCTGCCGGGCAGGACACAATGCCGGATGTGCCAGCAGTACAAGTGAAATGGACGGTGACATTGCCGTTATACCAACCTGCTACATTTGGTGGGGTGGTTGCAGCAGCGACGATCGTGGGGACTGTTTTATCTATTTGAACTGCTACTACATTACTTCCAGCGCTTACGTTTCCAGCATTGTCTATGGCAGTCAGCGCAGCGGATGAGCCAGTGGCGCTCAGAAGTTGGTCGCCCGGGCAAGATGCAATACCGGAACCGCCAGTATCTGCACAAGTAAAGTGGATACTCACATCATTCTTGTACCAGCCTGCTGCATTTGGAGATGTGGTTGCGGCTGCGGTAATCGTCGGGAGGGCTTTGTCAATTTGCACTGTAACGATATTACTCGCAGCACTTACGTTTCCAGCATTATTTGAAGTTGTTTGTG
>JAPLGS010000063.1 GCA_026390015.1 Chloroflexota bacterium
CAGGATATCCGTAAAAAATTAGATCGACATTTTTCAATCCTGCGAAAACGCCCAGATGTCTTGATTGGTTGTTTTCATCATGCAGGGCTTGCCCTTAATCAACTTTGGTGAACGTCAATAGGATGGGTTTAAATTCAGAGGCTATATTGAACAAGAGGGCATGTATGCATTTCAATTGTCCGATATCCAATGACCTATAAATTGAGCCGGCATAATTAAAAATACAGAGCCCAAGCTATTGAATAACCTGGGGCTCTTTGTTCATGAGGTGACTTAATAACCTCATCAGCATGTATAGCATGTAGATCTGGGCAATTTGATGTAAATATTATTTTCCCTCAAACCGTTTCCAGAAACCTGACATCTGTTTCAACTCTTCATTACTGAACAACCCGAGAAAATTACGTCTCACAAATTCCATGTGGGCCTCTGCCGCAGCATGGAATCGTTCCGCCCCAGCGTTTGTCAAGACTGCGTACGCGCCGCGCCGATCTTCGGGTGCTTCTTCGCGTGTAACCAATCCCGCTTTTTCGAGTCGTTCCACCATACGGCTGACTCCGCTGCGGGTAAGGATGCTTTGCGCAGCAATATCCTGTATTCGCAAACGATGATCCTTTTCCCAATTAAGGCGTAATAACACTTCAAACTCAACATGGGTAAGGTGGGAGTGACTCTGCAGATCCTCTTCAACCAAACGGTTTATGTGGGAATAAGTGCCGAGGAACCCCCCCCAAGCGTTTTGCTCAATTTCCGAAAAAACATTTTCCATAAAAATACTCCTTTTTTCTTCTTGACAAATGAGTGCTCACGCACATATAATACAGAAATAAGTGATTTCTCACTCAAATTTTATCATATTTCAAGGAGAGATAAATTGGAAAACCTAAAGGAAATCGTCACCCCCTTCTATACTAAATGCCTGACCGTCAACGCAGAGACAAATGTCGTAGAGAAGATGGGGCAAATTTTGGCTGACAGCTTCCAGTCAAAGGGTGCGGCGGATGTCAAAGGCAAGGAACAGCTTATCGGACAGATCCAGTTCTTTTGGAAGTTAATCCCCGACCTGAAGTGGGAAATCCAGGAAATGATTCAGGAAGGCAATCAAGTGGTTGTCCGCAGTATTGCTTCTGGCACGCCAAACGGAAATTTCATGGGCGTGCAAACCGATGGAACCAAATCCTTCAAGACCATGACGATTGATATTCACACAGTTGAGAATGGACAGGTGGTGGAAGTACACCACCTCGAAGATTGGGCAACCGCGATTAAGCAACTCTCGGCGAATTAGTTTGGTCAACCATTCCAAGTTGACAGTCACTCACTATCGCGAAAGTGACTGTCAACTATTATTTATAGGAGCCTCCAATGTCTGAAAACAAATCTCGTTTCGCCACCATCGTCCCCACTGTGGAAAAATTCCCGCTGTGGATTCTCATCGCGGGTTGGTTTCTCGTCTTTGCCAATGTCAGCGGAAGTTTTAGTTTTGCCGCATCCATTCCAGGGCTGGGAACAATCGGCGCCGACCAGCAAGCCGCGCTGATGCTGGCTGCCCGTCAAGTTGGGCAGGGATTTATCTTGGGCTACGGGCTGCTGCAAAAGAACGTCCGCACGCTGCAATTCCTGTGGGCGATGTGCATCATCCGCGAGTCAATTGACTTTGCGGCGCGATTAATCAGCGGGCAGGGATTCAGCCCGATCATGTTCATTGTCACGCTCGCGGTTGAAGTCGCCGCGTTTATTTATCTCGGCGCAATTGCTTCGGGTCACGTCGCCAAATATAAAAAGGCATAAGTCATGAAAATTATTGCTCCCCTTTGGGCGCGGATTATTGTCGGTTTGATGGGGCTGGCGCTGGCAGTTTCGAGCCTGATTGGCGGCGGGTTCACCACTCCAGGACTCAGCACCGATACCAGCGCACCGCTGAACGCGGGTTATATCTACAACTCGCGCAATGCCTCGCTTGGGGTGGCGATGTTAATCGCCGCAGGCTTTGGCGCCCCTGAAGCAATTGCCGCGACGATGATCGCCCGCTTCATGCTTGAGATCACAGACCGTGTTGCAATGTCGCCGCTGTACCCGACCATCACGGCTGGAAATTTGCTCCCGCCTCTCATTCCAGCGTTGATTGAGTTATCCATCGCAATTTTTATGCTGCGCCTTATTTTCAAGAAGTAACTGTAAAAGGAAAAATGGAATACATTAAAGCAGCCAGCACGACAGAAATCCCGCAAGGCACGATGAAAAAAGTTAACGTCAGTGGCAAGGTGATTTTGCTCGCAAACGTTGATGGAAAATTTTACGCGCTGGACAATGCCTGTCCGCACTCAGGCGGTTCTCTCGCCGATGGAAAATCAAACGGTGACGTGGTCACCTGCCCTAAGCATGGCGCTCAATTCAATCTCAAAACTGGCGAAGCGGTTGGGGACGCGAAAATCTTATTCTTCAAGACCAAGCCGAGCAATGCGGGCTGTTATGAAATCAAAATCGATGGGACAAATCTATTCATTGGAATCTGAAAGTGAAAATAAAAATCCCCATCTGGATCAACCTTCTGCAAGTTGTCATCCTTGGAATTCTGACCTTCCAAACCTATGCCTGTTACCTCAATCCGAAATCGATCTACCCTGATTTTGTGTTCGATGCGAATACCTCCAAGATGGTTTATACCCTGGCAAGTCGCAACGCCGTGATGATGGTCATCTCCCTGATTGCGTTGGTTCGGCAGGATGCGCGCTTCTATTCCTTTGCCTTCCTCATACACAGCCTGCGCGAATTGCAAGATATGTTCATCGTTCCGCTCACTGGCGGTGGGTTGGTTGTATTCTTCGTGTTTTTAATCGTCTTCGTTATCCCCGAAATTACCGCCTATTTCAAACTCAATAAAATTGCAAATGAAACAGGAGTTATGCAATGACCAGAACCATCGAACCCAACGAATGCAGACAAGACTCTGGCGTCTTCATGCCCGTCATTGACCGCAACAGTTGCGAAGGCAAAGGCGATTGCGTCCCCAGCTGCCCGTACAATGTGTTTGTTCTCGGCGTTTTACCAAAAGAAGAACACAGTAATTTGAGTTTGAAAGGCAAAGTCAAAGGCTTTGCACATGGCTGGAAACAAGCCTTCACGCCAAATGTCGCTGCCTGCCGCGCCTGCGGATATTGCGTGGCTGCTTGTCCTGAACATGCCATCAAATTACAGCGCACTCCAAAATAAAGGAGAAAAAATGAACACCACCAAACGTTACGCTCCAGCCCTCGTGGCTTTACACTGGCTTGTCTTTCTGCTGGTCTTTACCGAAGCCGCGCTGGGAATTTATGTTGACAACTTCGTCGCGCCTGCCTCGAAAGCCAGCCTGCTTGGCATCCATATGATTATCGGGATGATTACATTGGTTGTCATGATCATCCGCATTATTGTGCGCGCCAAAACGCCAAAGCCCGCGCATCTTACGGCTGGCAACGCTTTCTTTGATTTCATCGGCAAACTCACCCACTATGGTTTGTACATCTTTGTCATCCTCACCACCAGCACAGGCATGATCGCCGCCACACAGGGACAACTTTTCCAGATCATCTATGGCGGCGCGGGACAACTCCCCGAAGACTTCATGAACATCTCCACCTTTGTCTTTCACATGATTTCGCTGCCGTTATTGATCCTGACGGTTTTCCTGCATATTGGTGCAGCATTCTATCACCAATTTTTCCTGAAGGATAATTTGATGGATCGCATGAGATTTGGAAAATAACAGGATTAAGCCATGACCAAAACCCGCCTCGAAGCCTTCAGCGATGGCATGTTCGCCATCATCCTGACCATCCTCGTGCTCGAACTGCACGTTCCAGAATTGGAGGATCATTCCTTCGCCGCCTTCAGCGCAGGGATGATCCAACTCGCGCCAAAGTTTTTTGCGTTTCTGTTCAGTTTCTTCATCATCGCCATCTTTTGGGTGAATCACCACGCCATCATTCATCACATCCAAAAAGTGGATACAAAACTGCTTTGGCTGAATATCGGATTATTGTTCTTCTCCTGCCTGTTCCCGTTCATCACTGCCTTTATTGGCGACTACATGATGAATCCCTTTGTCGTTGCGTTATATCCGCTCAACATGGCGTTTTCTTCATTAATGATCAACTCTCTTTGGAAACATGCCTTTGTGGATAGTGACCTCGCGCCGAACAAATTTACCCCCGAAGAAAAACAAAGCCGCCTCAATCGGGACAGAATGTCATTATTGATAAATCTGGTATCCGTTGCGTTGACATTCGTCTGGGTTCCCATTACCCTGTTCATCATGGCAGTCATGCCGTTTGCATTTGTCGTACCTGAATTTTTAGTAAAGAAAAAGGAAGAAGCATGAAAGACAAAATCATCCTCATCACGGGTGCCACCAGCGGAATTGGATTCCAAACCGCGTTGGCGCTCGCAAAAATGGGCGCGCAGATTATCGTTACTGGAAGAAATAAAACCAGCGCGGAAGAATCTGTGGCGAATATAAAATCCGCGAGTGGAAACTCCTGCGTAGATTTTCTGCTCGCGGATTTAACCAAACAAGCGGAAATTCGCGCACTGGTGGAAACCTTCAAACAGAAATATTCGCGCCTCGATGTATTGATTAATAACGCGGGCTTGGTCGAGCCAATACGCCGACTCACCGAAGACGGCGTGGAAGCGATCTTTTCTGTGAATACGGTTGCGCCGTTTTTGTTGACTCATCTGCTGCTGGATTCTCTCAAAGCAAGCCCATCTCCCCGCGTTGTCACCGTTACAGGCGGCGATGTGGTTCCAATTGACCTCGAAAATTTACAAGCAGAAAAATCTTTCTTGAGCCTGAACACCTATTCCCAAGCCAAAGTCTGCATGATGGCATTGATGGTTGAATTTGCACAACGAGAAAAAAATGTGGCAGTTAACGTTTGCTTCCCCGGCGGCGCAAGCACCAACATGACCACCAGCATCCAACCCGAAATGGCGCCGACCATCCTGAAATTGATCTGGCCTCTTTTCAAATGGATGACCCGCCCCGATAACGGCAAGTCTGCGGCGAAGGCTTCACGCTCGTCGGTATATCTCGCATCTTCAGAAGATGTGGAAGGCATGAGCGGAAAATATTTCAATACAAATTGCAAAATAGTGGAATTCCCAACTTTTGTCATGGACACGACCACGCGCGGAAAGGTTTGGGAGGCTGTGGTACACGTTTCTAATTTTGTTGGATAATTATCGATAAGGAATTCTCATTCCTTGAATAAATAAACTTCATAATGTATTGATCTTGGTAGTATTCATTACCCACAATAAATCGAGACAATTACTGGGATTAAGCATATAATAATTAGGGAAGATTGATCACTCACAAGCTAAAAAAATGATCCGTTATTGACGTTCATAAAAATCGGTTAATATAGGGTTTATGATATGGAAACCGAAAAAGCTAACGAGAGAGCAAATGGCGGAAAGGCGCAAAGAAGGGGTGCGTCTTCTTGAACAAGGAAAACAGAGTCAGGCAGAGATAGCCCGAAATTTAGGTGTCAGCGAAGCAGCGGTTAGCGTGTGGCAGAAAAAGTTAAAAAAGCACGGAAAAGAAAGCCTCTTGCAGCGAAAAGCAACAGGTCGACCCGCAAGCTTGAAAACTGCCAATAAAGCGAAGTTGGTCAAAATACTAAAAGCAGGAGCGATGGCATCTGGATTTGAGACGGAGCGTTGGACGCAAGCCCGAGTCCAGCAAGTGATCGAGAAGAAATTCGGAGTCCATTACCATCAAAATTATATTAGCCGATTGTTGCATGATATGGGCTGGAGCGTACAGCAGCCCGAAACACGCGCCAAAGAGCGAGATGAAGAGTTGATTCGTGCCTGGCTGAGTCGAGATTGGCCAAGGATAAAAAAAAGCTCGGCGTCTCGGCGCAGAGATCATCTTTGAAGATGAATTTGGCATTTCCTTTACAGAAGCAGTTAGTTCGACATGGGCGCCACGCGGCCAAACACCTTATCTAAAACGGATTGGAAAGTATCGACGAGAGATTTCTACGATGGCTGGCATAACTGTCTCGGGCAGGATTTTCAAAAAGCACTTTGAAGGTTCGATTGATTCTGAAAAACTAATTCAAGGCTTGGAGCATTTTCGATATCACATCGGCAGAGCCTTTATTATGGTTTGGGATCGCTCCCGAACACATCGAAGCAACTTGATGAAGGAATACCTTGCAAAACATCCTGAAATTCATGTCGAGTCTTTACCTGCTTATGCGCCTGAAATCAACCCAGAAGAATTGTGTCACGGAAATGTTAAGCGTTCTATGAAAAACGCGGTTCTTATCTCAAAACAGGATATCCGTAAAAAATTAGATCGACATTTTTCAATCCTGCGAAAACGCCCAGATGTCTTGATTGGTTGTTTTCATCATGCAGGGCTTGCCCTTAATCAACTTTGGTGAACGTCAATAACACGGTGCACTAACACGGTGCAATAATTAATCGATAAAACCCCATCTCTGGTCTATACTTATGCGACATTTCTTTTGGACTAGCAATCTCGCGCGTAGCTCAAAATGCACTACGCGATTCGGACGCGTAGCGGATAGGGAGAATTACCGTAGAACAATCCTATCGCCTGCGCAAATCACGTGGGCGTTTTTTTGTATATGGATAGCAAATTTCACATTTATGGAACCAAGGTGGCAAAACTTTACCCAGAGCATTTACCAGAAAGTATCCTGAGCGACCCAAAACGAAACGCAGAAAAGAAAGTCTTTGAAGCGCTTTCAGGGTTGGCATCTTCGTTTGTCGTCTTTTATAGCGTTGCCTGGCAATCACGTAAAGAAGGTTCGGCAAGAGACGGCGAAGCGGATTTTGTAATAGCCCACCCTGATTATGGTGTGCTTGTTCTAGAAGTAAAGGGTGGAGGTGTGTCATTTGATGCAATATCAGGACAATGGACAACAGTTGACCGTTACGGCAACTCATACCTAATTGATCCCATCGATCAAGCACGAAAAAGTCACTATAAATTGTTGGATAAGTTTAAAGATCTGAGAGAGTGGGATAACAGCCGTCTCCTGACGATTGGGCATGCAGTCTGTTTTCCGGATGTTATAGTTGGCAATAAACAATTGAAGTTGGATTTGCCACGTGAAATAGTTGTTGATCATGATGATCTACAAAATATTGATGAAACCATTCAGCGAATATTTGAGCATTGGGCTGATAAAAGCAAGAGATCACCTTTAGGTCGGGTGTAATCATATTTTTATTTTTCTTCATATCAATGTAACGGGGATAACGCGGCGTCAATATCCCCTTTTGAACTTTTTTGGAGAACAAACCGCCGATATTCAGCCGAGAAACCGCCGATATTCAGCCGATAAATTGTATTTGCGGGTTTTGCGGGCCGTATTACTGACTTCAAGCCAGCCGGCTTTGACCCACTCGGTCATGACTTCACGCGCCTGGCGCACCGAGAGTCCCAGCACACGCGCAACATCATTCGCGGTAATTTCCTCCTGTTTGGAGAACAGTCCCAGCACAATTCGCGCGCGCCGGTCGAGTTTACGCAACAGGCTTTCCACTTTCTCATCCGGGGCGAGGGCTTGGGAACGGATTTCGGTGGATACAGACTCGAAGACAGACGCCATGCCTTTCAGGTTATAAGACAACCAGGGAGTGATATCGGCTTCAGCGCGACCAAAGTAATAATTGTGGTTCGGGTGTGTGACCAGCGCATCATAGTAGCCCTGCAGATCCTGCGCATAAAATTCTTCAAGGGCATAAAACCGGCCCAGATCGTATCCGCCGCGATAGAGGATCCATGTAGCTAATGCGCGGGCTGTTCGTCCGTTGCCATCATAATATGGATGCACAACCACAAACTGATAGTGGGCGATACCGGCGATCACCGGAACAGGCAGGGTGCCTTCGGAGTTTAGTATCCATTCTGTCAACTCTTTCATCAAGACAGGGACATCCGAAAATTCCGGCGGCAGATAAACAATGCCACCTCCGCTGTCCTTGATGACATTCTGCCCGTCCCGGTAGGGTGTGGGACGGCTGCTTTTTCCTATGAAAATCAACGAGTGAAGTTGGCGGATTCTTTCTTCCGTGATCGGCTTGCCTTCCTCCACCCATGTCTCCACTTGCGCCAGCGCCTTGAAATAATGTTGAACTTCGCGTGTATCCCGTTCGCGTCCGGGGAAGTCTTTCCCATCCAACACGGCCTGTTCAGCTTCCACCAGAGTGAGGCGGTTACCTTCAATCCGGGTGGAAAAGTGTGTGGAACGAACGCGGGCGCGCAATCGCAAACCTTCCGCGATGGCAGGGGGCAATACTGTCAAAGTCACCTCTGCCCGTGCCCGCTCAATGGTTTGCAGATGGCGCACAATTTCAGATGTGAATGAATATTGGTACGTCATTGGATTAAGTATATCAGGGATTATCAACGCTAAAACGTCCCCGCTCCGCCCAGCCCTGAGTCTTGATGTTGCGCGCCCACAGTGCCAGAAAGGAGGAGACTTCCCTGTGAAAGCTCAGGTCAACATGGGTGCCATCCTCGCGCTCGATGAACTTCGAACTGTATCCGAGTTTTACTTGTACTCACTATTTTTTCTACTTCCACCCCCGTGCAAGCCGCGCCTGCTATAGCAGGTATCACCACACCGGCAGAAATGGAAGCTTTTCTCGATAGTTTAGTTAGTGAACAAATAAAAACAGATCAAATACCCGGCGCAGTAGTGACCGTCGTTAAGGGTGGGCAGGTGTTCTTTGCCAAAGGATATGGATATTCCAATGTAGCAGACCAATCCCCAGTCAGTCCGACTCGGACTCTTTTCCGCATTGGTTCAACAACCAAATTATTCGTGTGGACTTCGGTCATGCAATTGGTGGAACAAGGCAAACTCGATCTAAATGCTGATATCAATACATACCTGGATTTTCAAATCCCCGCCACGTTCCCCAAGCCGGTCACGATGAAGGATTTACTGACCCATACACCCGGCTTTGAAGAGTCCAATGTCGGTTTGTTCGTTTATACTCCTGAGAGAGTGTTTCTTAAGTACTGTAGTTTCGCCAAACTATAGCATAGAACCTTAAAAACTTGCGCAATCGCGCCAGAACTTGGCAGCATGTTGAAATGCAAAAGCAGGAAGGCCAGGGAAAGCCCTCCAATGAACCTGGAGCGAGGAATTGCTGCCGTACTTTCCGCTCAGGTAGCAACACGTTCAACAGGCAGGAAGGACTGCAGGATAGTTTCCACCTGTTGAGGTTGCTTTTTGATCTCATGGATCAACGTTCTCAGAAGAGTCTGGAAATGAGAGCGTTGATGTTGACGTTTGCAATCCGCCAGGGAGAGCAGTGGCAGTTTGGGTTTGTAGGTGAGCATGGCACAGTATTGCAAATAGTTGATCGCCAGCACCACGACCGCAAACCACTTTTCAATGGCTTCAAAGGATTGCAGACGGAAGTCACCGAGACCGAGGACTTCTTTGAGATAGAGATTATCGACTTCGACCGGCCAACGCTTCTGGTAAATTCTCAAGGCTTCCTGAGCCGACAGAGAAGTGTCTGTGCAAAGGAAGTACTTGGGGAAATGATCCCCGGGGCGCTTCTTTGAGATGATCACGTAGACTTCCTGCTGAACGTTTTCAATATGTCCGGTCACGGTGCGGACGTAATAAGTACGAGCAGGCTGGTGTTCGTCTACAGCCTCCAGAGTGATCTTCTGATAAGGCTTGTGCTTGAGCGTTTGGTTGTAGAGATCGACACGTTGCTTCTCTATTTTTCGATTGGATTTGAGGGCGCACACTACCTGCCATTTCTGACGCAGGCAGAATTTGATCAACTTTGCAGAGGAGTACCAGGAGTCAAACAAGACGTAGACTTGGCACCCTGCGGGCAGAAGTTCTTTCAGTTCGATCAACATCTCGCGTGCCAGGTTGTACTTAGTGCGATACTGCAAGCGGTGGTCTTTGGATCGTTCACGATTGAGTTGACGCACTTTCTTCTCGCGCAAATATAGCCGCGTGTCGAACAGAAAGCTGAACGGTCCGATCTGGATATGTAATTCGACATACACATAGCCATTGCTCCAGGATTGCTTCTTCTTGCTGCTCTCGTTGTGATTGTGATGAATATCCACCGCCTGTAAACTCTTGGTGGCTTTTCCTTTTTTACCCAGGCTGTCATCCAGGCCCGCCATGATCTTGATCGGCAAGCCTGCTTGGCTGGCAAGTTCCAGCGCTTTCATCAGCATGAATTTCTTGCGTGGTTTCCCGATCAGGTCCACCGTCCACGGACTTTCTCGAAAGAAATCCGCCAGCGCTTTGGGATCGAGTGAAACATGGAATAAACGTGATAGGTCACTCAGCGTCTTTCTCTGGTTACAGACGATCAAAGCATCCACAATTTGAAGTAAGTGTCGGATCTGCGGTTGGTAAAGTGCAAGTTGGAGAGCGAAAATATATGTCGCTAATGCTTCAGAATGTTGTACAATCACGGGGAGCATTGGGAACCTCTGGTCTTTGGATTTTTTCACAAACTTATCCTACCAGATTTTCCAATGCTCATTCCATTATTTTGGCGAAACTATAGTTAAGTAGTCGGGTAAGCTTGAAGAATGATCAAATTCAAGCAAACCTACCCGACCGATCTCAAGTATACCGAATGGCAGCTTCTTGAGGAGTTTTTTCCAACCAGCCACATGGGACGCCCACGCAAATGGGAGATGTGGCAAATTATCAATGCAATCCTGTATGTAATTCGCACAGGTTGCCAGTGGCGCATGTTGCCGAAAGATTTTGCTCCCTGGCAGACCGTGTATGGTTACTTTCGACGTTGGAAACGTCAGGGTCTTTGGGAGCGCGTAAATGAAGCGCTGGTTAGGACTGTGCGAATACAAGCTGGGCGCGATCCGAAACCCAGTGCCGCAATCATTGACAGTCAAAGCGTTAAAACATCGGAAGGCGGCGAACAACGCGGCATCGATGTCCACAAACAAACTCCTGGGCGCAAACGCCACATAATAGTAGACACTTTGGGCTTGCTTTTGATGGTTTTGGTTCACAGCGCGGGTATACAAGATGGTCGCGGCGGACACCAAACCTTGCAGAAGCTGTTCGATAAGATCAAGCATAGTGTTCATAATCGTTGGTGTCGTTTGAAATTGATCTGGGCAGATGGTGGTTATGTTTCCATCGTCAAAGATGTGCGTAAACAGTTTGGCTGGAATTTGGATATTGTTCGCAGATCGGATAAAGCGAAAGGATTTGAAATCTTGCCACATCGTTGGATTGTCGAGCGAACCTTTGGTTGGTTAGGTCGCTATCGCCGCCTATCACGCGATTTTGAACATACTGTTTCATCCAGCGAGTCTGTTGTTTACATCGCCAGCATTCGGCGCATGTTGAAATTAGCCTGTACTGGCTACTTGGCTCATCCGCCCGGATTTGGGCGGTAAAAGGTTATCAAGCTATTTTACTCTCATAATTTCCTGGAGCAGCATAGTGAGTAAATTTCTTGGCTGGCTACAAGAGCGCGTTGTACTCTGGACAACACCCGCTACCCCAAGAAGTAAACGAACAAGGGCGAATTGTTTTTTGCTGCTTGTGATTGCGTGTTTTCCTAAAAACGATCATCGATTTGATTCCAGTGCGTATTCAGAAAATAAATCGAGCCCTGTGCTGGCTATTTACTTATCCGCCTGGTTTTGAGCGGTAAAAGAGGATTATGATGCTCTTATACATCACAATATCCCGGGAGCAGCATGACTAGAAAAATACTTCTCTGGCTACAAGATCATGTCAAACACCCTTCAATGGAAACACAACTACCTCAAATAAATGGGAACATGTAAAATCATCCTTGATATCAGACAATTACAACATGAGAAGATTTCGTTTCGATATTCAAGCTAAAGTAGGATATTTTTTTCTTCACAATTGCAAGAGTATCTGCCCAACGTGGCATATATCATGTATACGGGTATAAATTTCGCAGACGGCAAGATGCACCACAAAATACCGCATAGAATAAGATCAAACGTAATACCTTACAGCTTAAAAATAACAAACAATATGGAAAAGCAAACAAAAAGAACCAACTTTTTTGGTTGGTTCTTTTTGTTTGCTTTGGTAATCCTGTCTGGGAAAGAACACCGCGGTGTTGCGTTTTATTAGGCGTCCTGCTTTCGTAATTTGTCGCTGGTTAGTCTGTTCAAACTTACACCCTCTTCTTGTGCTTCCATGACGAGGCGGCGATGTAAATCAGGGGGGATACGTACCATAAACTTACCACTAAATTTTTTACTGGCAATTGGCTCAGGGGGTATTTCGCCATGCGATTGCATCTCTTTGAAGACTCCTGCCACAACCTGGCGAATGCCCTTGAGGGCATCCTCAGGGTTTTCATCCAACCAACTCAGGCTGTGAAATTCAACGCACAACCCCACATATTCATGATCTTCTTCAGACCATGTGACCCGATAAGTGTACCGATCATTTTTTAACATTATTTTCTACCTCCAGACGTTCAATCGCGTTTAATACCTGCCTGACCTGATAGGCTTTTGCCATGCCTTTGTCGTTTTGAATGTTAACCCGCGGATCGCCCTGCCAAGGAGTTTTGTAAACCCTATGACTGCTACCCGTCTGCCGCGCATCGCCGAAATAAAAATTGCAGACTTTACACAGGTCATGGAAACGAATTCCTTTTGGACTTTGTTTTATTTGGGCGAGAATGTCTTCAACTTTGGACATACTCAAACGATACCACTATTGATACTATTTGTCGAGGGGTAGATAAATGGGCAGTTTGCGCCTTATTTTAGAACCCACAATAATTCTCCAGAATTAGATCATAACCATGATCGTCCCAGCGCGGCATATATCATGTATACGGGTATAAATTCAGGCCAGCGTGGAATGTACCCACCAAATAGAGAATAAACTCTTGAAAAACGACAAACGCCCCTACGTATAGGGGTGTTTTCGTTTAAAACGTTCCCGTAAACGATCACACCGCTTTTTGCCGCAACCGACAGTTCTTCCAGCCCCAAAACCTGCCTGCTTTATACTCAACGAGTCAATACATTTTCTTCAGGCAGGTTATTCATGATGAATTATTCCACGGTTTTAGTTCAAAACACTTGGGGTGTGCATCTTAACTTCGAGGAACACTTCAGTTCGCCACCAGGCTGTCCTTCCTGGC
>JAPLGS010000146.1 GCA_026390015.1 Chloroflexota bacterium
TTATTAACGGAAATTGTCTATCGTCAAAAAGATCTGCGGCTTTCAAGTTTCGACGAAATCAAACCCGAAATTCAGGAGCGTATCACATACCTGCTAGGTGAAAAATATACAAACCTGCGCAACTGGCTGAATGATTATCGTGAACAAACTCCCCTGCCACTGGATTTCTTTATGCGGAAATTATTCGGCGAAGT
Organism: Chloroflexota bacterium; assembly: GCA_026390015.1. GTDB lineage: Bacteria > Chloroflexota > Anaerolineae > Anaerolineales > Villigracilaceae > Villigracilis. The sequence goes on from JAPLGS010000146.1 coordinate 195, forward strand.
ACTCTCGCAGCCCGATCATGGATTTCACCGTAATGCGGATGCGATCCGCGTTGCATCCAGCTTGATCGAATCTATCAAGAAATTTCGCTATTCGACGGAGTCTTCATTCATAAGCAACCCAGCCTTCGATCTCGGCAGGGAATACATTGCCATGTTGGAAGAAGGAGTGATCGCCGCGCAATATTTAGAATCTTGGCGCACTGAAAATAAAGATACGGTTCTGGTTGCGCCTGCGCACACATTCCTGTTGATGAATCATCCAGTTACGGTGCAATTCTGGCTTGATCCAGGTTCGAGCGGATGGGTGCAGCGCCTCTCGCAGCCGCTGACGCATCCTTATGTATTATCCCGCCACTGGGAATTTGGCCGTATGTGGATGGACACGGATGAAGTGAAAACTGAGACTGAATCACTTGCGCGCCTGGCAAGCGGGTTGCTGAGTCGCTGCCGCGAAAAATTATTTTTGGCGCTGGCAGATCTGGGCGAAACAGGCTTTGAACAGCGTGGGACATTACTGCGGGCATTTCAAAAAGTAATACAAGGGCATGAAAGCTAAATTAACATTAGTCTTCAACTTCTCGTTACAATTCTGGCGAACTGCCACTTTCATACAAGGCTTCCATGCATAAACCGATAAAAATTAGAAAACTTATTTTCCTAGCTTTATTGTTTGCCATCGGATTATTCCTGAGATTATTATTTATCTCCGCAAAGACATTGGATATGGGAGCCTATCTTGAATGGTATTCATTCATCGCGCGCAACGGGATCGCGCAATCTCTCGGAACTCAATTCTTCGGCTACAACCCTCCGTTTATATATCTGCTTGCCGTTTCGACGCTTACCCATTCGTTTTTACAACCAGTGATCGCCATCAAACTCATTCCAATTACCTTTGACATTATTAACTCGATTCTAGTTTATCAAATTGTAAGGACACAATATCAAGATGGGTTGAAACCCATACTGGGCGCACTCATCTTTTGGGCTGCGCCTACCGTTATGGTGAACAGTTCCTTGTGGGGGCAGACAGACTCGCTTTATACCTGTTTTCTATTACTTGCTGTTTTTCTTCTGCTCAAGGAAAAACCAACTTTTGCGCTCATTGCGTTCGCGTTATCCATCGCGATAAAAGCGCAAGGCATTTTAATCACCCCTCTGCTTGGGATACTTTTCTTTAAGAAACGTATCCCCTTTTATTCCTTCTTTATCATACCTTTTATATATACTGCCGCATTCATTCCAACCATTCTCGCAGGCAGGCCGATTAACTCACTTTTCACGACCTATGGAACGCAGAGCGAAACATTTGCTAAAGCATCTATGAATGCCGCCAACTTATATTTCCTTGTTGGACGACACAACTATGAGACCGCTTTATATGTGGGGATTCCCTTAGCCATCATCATTCTACTCGCATGGGTATTAACTTACGGATTAAAAAAATATGAGATCAACAAATCTAATCTGATCTTTAGTGCACTGGTTTCAGTTTCCCTTGTCCCTTTTATTTTGCCTAAAATGCACGATCGCTACTTTTATCCGGCTGACGTATTTTCGATCGTTATGGCGTTTTTCTTCCCAGAATTCTGGCTTATCCCCATGGCGTATCAGTTTATTTCTCTAATATCATATATGCCTTATTTGTTCAATATTCGCGGCGAAACCATCATTCCTTTTGCAATTGCCGTCAATACTATCACCGTGCTCTTTCTTTTATGGAAACAATGGGCAATGACAAATGAAAAATAAAATTGTACTGTCCCTGGTACTGCTCGCCATGCTGATATTAGCCTGCAAGGTCGCTACCCACTTGAATTCGACACCCGAACAGCCACCTGATCAAGCAACGTTCAACTCACCTATTCCAGATTCTGTCTCGACACAAACGCCTACTTCCACATCCAAGCATGTCACGCCAATGAGCGGCATTTCCTCAGCTGAAACGCCTCCCCTCATCGCCAACTGTCCTCTATTCCCTAATAATAATTTTTGGAACACCCGCGTAGACGGTTTACCCGTCCATTTGGAATCCGATGCATGGATCAATAATATCGGCCGTGACGAAATCTTCCACATGGATTTCGGTTCAGGCGAATGGGACGGCGGCCCAATCGGGATTCCGTTCAATATCGTAGCTGGGTCAACTGTCCCGAAAGTTGGATTTGAGTTTTATTATCCCGATGAATCCGATGCGGTATCTTATCCCCTGCCTGAAAATCCAATCAGAGAATGGGGTTCTGATCATCACATCCTCATCGTGGATGCGGATACTTGCACACTGTTTGAAATCTATGATGCGAGTTTGGAAAACGGGCATTGGAGCGGCGGCTCTGGCGCAATTTGGGATTTAAACTCAAACGCCCTGCGCCCCGCTGATTGGACCTCAGCTGACGCGGCGGGTTTACCCATTTTGCCTGGCCTCGTCCGCTATGATGAAATTATCGCAGGCAAGATCAATCATGCTTTACGATTCACTGCCGAAGATACGGCTGGTTATATTTGGCCTGCGCGTCATCTCACCGCTCAAGCGCAGAATAGAATTCCACCTATGGGCGCACGCTTTCGCTTAAAAGCGGATTATGTAATTTCAGGTTTCCCGCAAGAAATGCAAGTCATCCTGCAAGCCATGAAAACTTATGGAATTATCCTAGCGGACAATGGCTCGAATTGGTACGTGAGCGGCGCGCCTGACGAACGCTGGGATAATGACATGCTGCATCTGCTGGATGGGTTGACGGGCAATAACTTTGAAGCCGTGAATACTTCGGGGATGATCGTGGATGAAAATTCAGGCCAGGTGAAATGATAAAGCGGAACAACTTATTTATTTTTCTATGCGTTTTTATAGTTATTGATCTTATTGGCTGGTATTACTTTATTCTGCCAAGCAAGGCTGGGCCAAGCGAACAATCTATTTTAGACATTCCCTTAAATGGGCCAATCACAAAGAAAAAAGCTGAGCTTTCGGGCCTGACATGGATCGCCGATACCTTGATTCTTTTACCACAATACCCTGAGAGATTTGGACCAAACGCGGGTGTCTTATTCGCTATTCCGAAACAGTCGATCTTAGATTTTCTGGATGGCAAATCAAAGGAACCGATTTCTCCTTATACTATAAAACTCACGGCGCCAGGTCTTAAAGAGAGCATTCAAGATTATGAGGGATTTGAATCAATCGGCGTTTGGAATCAAACCATCTACTTGACGATAGAATCAGGAAAGAACAATAACATGATGGGATATTTGGTATCCGGGACAATATCAGATGACTTAAAGGAAATCGTGCTCGATACATCTCATGTGGTTGAAATTCAACCCGCAATCCAATTGGATAATCGCACCGACGAAGCTCTTGTCATTACAAATAACAGGATAATCACTTTTTTCGAAGTTAATGGAGCGAGTTTGAATCCGCAACCTATGGCTCATGTTTTTACTTTCGATTTAATACCAGAGGGCACAATTTCGTTTCCAAATCTTGAATATCGGGTTACAGATGCTACTCTGGGGCCGAATGGAGAGGTTTGGGTCATCAATAGTGTTTCCCCAAATGACGCGGAACTCTTCACCAAATCTGACCCGCTTCTCAAACAATATAACGATGAAATTATGCCTGCGGATGTTCAGCGAGTGGAACGCTTGGTCAAACTAAACATCTCGACAACGGATATCACCCTAACAGCTAATTCACCGATTGAAATAAGATTAGATAAAACCTCTCGCAACTGGGAAGGTCTGGTGCTCTTAGACAATCGAGGCTTCCTATTAGTCACAGATAAACACCCTGATACTATGCTGGGGTTTCTTCCGAATCCATAACACGACCGTTTATTTTGGAAGAAGTAAAATAGGTATCAGGCAAGTTCAATCGGCGAACCTGCCAGCCAAACCGCCCCACTGGAGAAAATGATAGCCGCTACGGAAAACCTTAGAAAAGAAATCAAAGAATTCCCTCTTTTTTGTCGCAGCTATTTTTATTTTCACTGGGACGATTCTGCAAGCTGCAGGTTTTATCTCAATGGACATGAAAGATTTTGTAATAGGATGGTACGATTAACTGTTCCGCGAAAACTAATCTGACACTAAAACAAATGACCCCTTCCTTCACCCCGCGACCCTCCCAACAAAACATCCTCCGCTACACAGGCGGGCGGCTGGGCATTGCCGCTGTTCCTGGCGCGGGCAAGACGCATATTCTCTCAGCCCTCGCGGCGCAGATCATTCACAGCGGCGTGCTTCAAGATGATCAAGAAGTGCTTATCGTTACCTTGGTTAATTCGGCGGTGGATAATTTCGAAAACCGCATCAAAAGTTTTTTTGACAATAAAATTCAGGCGCTTTATAAATATCGCGTGCGCACATTGCATGGACTGGCGCACGACATCGTCCGCGAAAAGCCTGCGAGCGTGGGGCTTGAAAATCAGTTCGGTATCATTGATGAGCGCGAAGCAGACTCTATTCGACACGAAGCTGTTATTGCATGGCTGGCATCCCACTCGCTTGATGATTATCTCGACCCCGCGTTGGATACTTCCAAACGAGATTGGCTCCGCCGTCAGCACCTGCCCAATTTAATGGACGCGCTGGCTTCGGCATTTATCCGCTCTTCGAAAGATCGCCTCCTGACTCCCGATAGCCTGCGAGCCAAACTAGACGCATCTTTCGCCCCGCTACCGCTCGCCGAATTCGGCTGGAGTATTTACGCAGATTATCAACGCGCACTCGCCTATCGCGGCGCAGTTGACTTTGACGATCTGATCCGCTTGGCGTTGACTCTGCTCCAAAATGACGAAGAATATCTGGAGCGATTACGTTTTCGTTATCCGTTCATTTTGGAAGATGAAGCGCAGGATTCAAGCAGGACACAGCAAAAAATATTATCTTTACTATCTGGTGGTCGAGGAGTTCCGAGCAATAGCGAGGAACGTATCGAGACCACAACGGGTATGGTCTCGATACGCCCGGCGAAGAACGGCGGGGCTCCTCGACCACCAAATGAAATGGGCGGCAATTGGGTGCGCGTCGGTGATCCAAACCAAGCCATCTTTGAAACATTCACAACAGCAGACCCTGATTTATTGCGTGATTTTATCCGTACAAATCCAAATGCTGACATGCCTGAATCGGGACGGTCACAGCCTGCGGTAATTGCGCTCGCGAATCATTTGATCGATTGGGTGATGACCAAGCACCCCGACCCAAACGTGCGCACGGCGTTATCTCTCCCTCACATTGAGCCTGTGCCCGCGGGGTATGAACCTGTCAACCCGCTTGATAATCCTGATGGAATCAAACTCGTCAGCAAAAAGTTCACACCCGAAGAAGAAATTATTGCGGTTGTTAAATCTTTGAAAAATTGGCTGCCCGAAAACCCTAATTCAACAGTAGCAGTTCTTTCGTATCGGAATGATCATGCGGTAAGGATAGTTGAAGAACTACGAAAAAACAATATCGAAGTGGTCGAAATGCTCAAGAGTACAACAAACACGCGCGCGGCGGCGGGCTCGTTGAATTATCTGTTATCGTATCTGGCAGATCCTCAATCTGCGCGGAAGTTGTCGAAGGCGTATGAAGTATTTAGAAGAGACTGGAGAGATCAGGGAATAGCGAATAGTGAATTAGGGAGTGGGGAGAACAACCCCGAATTGATGAAAACCGTAACGGATATTCTGCGACGGCTGGTTCATGTGGAAAAATTCATCGCGCCGAGTCATGCCGATGACTGGCTGTCAACTATCGGTGAGAGCGAAGCAGAGAGTGTCATCGAAGAATTAAAAGAGTTTCGAGTCAATGTCCAGAGATGGTTGAATGCGGTGACGCTGCCCATCGATCAATTGGCGCTGACACTGGCGCAGGATGTATTCAGCGAAGCGGCAGATCTGGCGCTGGCACATAAACTGGCGCTGGTGCTCAGGCAGGCCGCAAACGACCACGCGGATTGGCGCCTGCCAGAGTTGACGTCGGAACTGGCGGTGATCGCGAAGAACGAGCGGAAGTTTATCGGTTTTTCATTCGACGATTCGGGCTTTGACCCTGAACGGCACCGCGGTAAAGTGGTGGTGACCACGATGCACAAAGCGAAGGGTATGGAATGGGACCGCGTCTATATAATGTCGGTCAATAGTTATGACTTCCCGTCGAACATGCCGAGTGATAGATTCATTTCGGAGAAATGGTTCGTGCGGAGCGGACTCAATCTCGAAGCGGAGGCGTTGGCGCAGTTGGCCGCGCTAGAATCGGCCAGTGAATATGATGGCTACGAGGAAGGTGTGGCAACGATACAATCGCGGCTCGGATATGTGAAGGAACGTCTGCGTTTGTTGTACGTGGGCATCACGCGCGCGAAGAAGGATTTGATCGTGACCTGGAATTCAGGGAGGCAGGGAGATGTGACGCCGAGTCTGGCGCTGAGTGAGTTGATGAGTTGGTGGGAGGGACGATAGTTATACAAATTTCGTCCACTATAATCTAATCACCATCACGTACTGACCTTGAACAATTCAAGCTTTTGAATATTGCAAGTTTTAATTTGTTCATATAAATTTTCAGCCTTGATAAGGCCTTTATTAAAAAAGATGTATCACATAATATTTAATGTAAGAGGTTTCAACCTTGAGTTTTCGAAAGATTGAACAATCAATAATTTTTCTCCTAGCGCTCACTTTCTACGGATATTTTATTAGGCCTGGAGATTGGAATATCAATTCACGCCTTGGTTTGGTCAAAGCCATCGTTGAAGAAAAGCGTCTTGTAATTGATAGTTATCATGAGGATGAACTTATTACAGGCGATAAAGCTTATTTTAATGGACATTACTATTCTGACAAGGCAATCGGCACATCTCTTCTGGGGGCAATCGTGTACTTGCCAATCTATATCGTAACAGGTCAGTCGTTGTCTACAGAACTGTTCATTATGCTGATGACAGTCCTCGCAATAAGTATTCCATGTGCCCTGCTGGCTCCTTTACTTTATGGTATTGCACTGCAAATCGTGAAAGAAAAATGGATGGCTTTGGTGATCGCCTTATGTATTTCTCTTGGCACACCAATCTTCCCATATGCGAGCGCATTTTATGGACATTCCCTCGCCGCAGTTCAGGCTTTTACAGTATTTCTTCTATGGATGGAAGTTAATCAATTCAATGCCAAGATCACACCTGGTCGTCTATTCGCAAGCGGCTTTTTAATCGGTTTCATGGTATTAACCGAATACACAACATTAATCATTGCCGTTATATTGATTGGGTATATGACGTACGTCGTGCGGTCAAAACAAGGCTTCCCAGACTGGAAAACAGTGGGTATGTTTTTTTTAGGAGGCACGATTCCACTAATCATATTTATTTCCTATAACTGGATTTGCTTTGGTTCCCCCCTGACTATAGGATATGCAAATGAGAATAATCTAGAGTTCAAAGAAGTGCATAGTCAAGGCTTAATGGGAATCGAATTGCCCAACATTGAAACGCTGTTTTATATGACCATTCACCCGATGCAGGGGATTTTTATTCAATCTCCCGTCCTGTTAATGGCGTTCAGCGGTTTTATGGTGATGAAGAGAGAGAAAAAAATGTTGGCTGAATTAATTGCTATTACATCAATGATTTTGGTGTATTTCTTAGTTATTTCCGGATTTCAAATTTGGTGGGGTGGAGCTGCCTTTACAGTTAGGCATCTGATTCCGATTCTACCGTTTTTTGGAATATTTTTCATTTTCGTCCCTCGAAAATACTATAAACTATTTATTGGATTGGGAATATTGTCTTTTTCTCAAATGCTGGTTGCCAGCGCAGTCATATATGATTTTGTTGATAAATATATAAGGCAAACATTGGGGCAAGGATTTGCCTTATCATTATCATGGAAAAATTCCCTTTTTTATCGTGAGTTGTTTCCGAGACTCCTACATCACCAACTAACTTTTACCTGGGGTAAATACTTATTTGGGCTCGAATCCTGGTATTTCAACTTTGCAGTTCCATTGACAATAGCTTTTGTATTACTCACAATATTCTACTTCGTCAGCAAAAAGGAGGATAAAACTTATTAGACCTCTTGCATAAGTAAATTAGAGAGTGGTTTTAAGTTCCATATTGTAGATTGCAGCAATCAAATTAAATCGGAGGCCAAAGCGTTTACGACGGTTGCGATAGCGTTCACTCAAAATGTGAAAGATTTTCAACCTGCGAATAATATTTTCAATCAGGATACGTTTTCGTGACAACTTACAATAAATAATTCGCCCGGGCGCTGATCCCGTCAACTTCAGCAGAATCAATTCGCACGGAGATATCAACAAAGTTAAAGATTTTGTAAAAAACGTGGGATCGAAGGCGTTCATCAAAAATCTTTGGGATGAACGTGTTTGTGTGGTTATAATCACCAGATGGATTCTTCTCTCACTCCCTTCTTCCGCCCGCTCGGTGTCGTTGTGATCGGCGCTTCCTCATCGCCAGAAAAATTAGGCTATGGTGTGGCTCGCAATCTTATCGCCAGCGAATATCGCGGTGCGATCCATTTTGTCAGCCAAAAAAGCGGCGAGTTGTTTGAGCGTTCATTATATACAACCTTGAGCGACGTACCCGACCCTGTTGACCTGGCGATCCTGATCGTCCCGCCGAATGCAACGCCCTCTGCCATCGAAACCTGCGGACTGCGCGGGATCCAAGCCGCTACCATCGTGACTGGCGGGTTTCGTGAAGTAGGCGCAGAAGGCGCGGCGCTCGAACAGCGATGCATCGAAGTTGCGCGCAAATACGGCATCCGTTTGCTTGGCCCTAATTGCATCGGCACACTCGATACACATCTTCCGCTTGATACAACTTTTCTACAACCGCCAATGCCCGCGCAGGGAGGAATCAGTTTTATTTCACATTCGGGCGCATTTGCCGCCGCCATCATTGATTGGGCACGCGAGCAGGGATTCGGCTTTTCGCAGATCATCAGCCTTGGCAATCAAGCCGATGTCAACGAGACGGATGTGCTTCCTGAAGTTGCAAAGGATGAGCATACTCGTGTCATCGTGCTTTACCTGGAAAGTGTTTCGAATGGAAAAAAATTTGTTCGAGCAGCAAGCGAAGTCACAAAACATAAACCTGTCATAGCGTTAAAGGTAGGTCGTTTTGAATCTGGACAAAAAGCCGCGGCATCTCATACTGGTGCGTTGGCTGGCTCCGAAGCAGCATTCGACCAGTTATTTGATTGGGCGCGGGCATTGGAAGATTGTCCGCTACCGCGTGGACGCGGCATGGCGATATTAACCAACGCAGGCGGACCTGGCGTCATCGCCGCCGACTCACTCGAAATGAATGGCCTGTTCCTATCTCAATTGACAGAATCCACGCTGAAAGAATTGACGACCTATCTCCCCTCCTCGGCCAGTGCCCACAACCCAGTAGATATGCTTGCCTCAGCATCACCCGAAGCATACGAAATCTGCTTGAATTTTTTATTGCAAGATAAAAATGTGGATGGCGTGCTAGTGATTCTTCCGCCGCCGCCGATGTTCAAAACAGAAGATGTGGCGGAAAAAATAATTGGAGTAATTGGTAATTTTGATAAACCAGTTGTCATCGCGTTGATGGGTTCCACATTAGTTGAAGAAGCCAGAAAAACATTTCAACGTTCTCAAATTCCCACGTATCCATTTCCTGAAAGAGCGGCATCCGCTTTGGGGGCACTTGCCAAACGAGCAGAATTTGTAGCCGCTGAAGCACAAAGTCACGGAGAATTAAAAAATCCGAGTCACGGTGACTCGGCGGTTGATCTTTTATCTGAAGAATTAGTCACTACATATGGAATTCAAACGACTCCCATCAAACTCGCGCGAAATGAAAACGAAGCAATCGCAATTGCAAATGAACTCGGTTTTCCTGTTGTGATGAAGATCGCGTCACCAGATATTTTGCATAAGTCTGATATTGGCGGCGTGTTGCTGAACATCAAGACCGAGAAAGAAGTTCAGAACGGTTACGCGCTGCTGATGGAACGTGCGAACAAATCTATGCCGAACGCGAAGATCGAAGGTGCGCATGTGCAGTGTCAAATTCCTGAAGGGCAGGAAGTCATCATCGGTGCGGTACGGGATCCGTCGTTTGGTCCGCTTATTATGTTTGGCTCAGGCGGCATCGAGGTGGAGGGTCTCAAGGATGTAGCATTTGCCCTCGCGCCGCTGAATCAGGCTGAGGCGCGGGAAATGATCCGCAAAACTTGGGCTGGGAGAAAACTCAAAGGCTTCCGCAGTATCAATCCCGTGGATGAAGAAGCTGTCATCGATGCTTTGATCAAATTATCTCTTCTCGCTTACGAACATCCTGAAGTGGCAGAGATCGAGATCAATCCATTGCGCGTTTTACAAAAAGGCGCGGTGGCTGTGGATGTGAGAATGAAGATCATAGGAGAATAACATGACCGCTTACGTGATCGTTGACATTGATGTGCATGACCCTGTTGGTTATGATGAATATAAAAAACTTGCACCCGCAGCAGTGGCTTTATTCGGCGGCAAATATATCGCGCGCGGCGGGCATACCGAAACGCTCGAAGGTGATTGGTCACCGAGCCGATTGGTGATCTTGCAATTTGAAAATGTTGAACAGGCAAAGAAATGGCTGAATTCTGACGAGTACAGCCAAGCCAGAAAAATGCGCCATTCAACTGCGAAATCCAACATGGTCGTGATCGAAGGGACATAATGATCACATTATCAAATTTAACTTACTATCCCATCAAAGCCTGCCGCGGATTTGATCTGGCTGAAGCGCGCGTTGAACGCATGGGGCTGGCCAACGACCGCCGCATGATGGTGGTCACGCCTGAGGGTGAATTTCTGACACAGGCCGAACACGCAAAACTCGCGCTCGTCACACCTGCAATGATAGATGATACGATCACACTATCCGCGCCAAATTTTGATTCGCTCCGCTTTACGATTAAAAAAACAGGCGCGATTTCTCTTGTAAATATTTGGGAAAGTAAAAATGTGCATGCCATTGATCAGGGCGCTAAAACCGCGCGATGGCTTTCCGATTGGCTTGGTGTTTCTGTGCGACTCGTGCATATTGCAAATGGATTTAAGCGCAGGTTGAATTCAGATTTCGCCGTCAGCGCAGAAGACCAGATCGGATTTGCAGATGACTACCCGATCCTGCTCATTTCTGATGCATCGCTTCAAGACTTAAACTCGAAGTTGGATTCTCCACTGGGGGCGGTATCCGCTCTGCCGATGAATCGGTTTCGCCCGAACATTGTTGTGCAAAATTGTGAACCGTTTGCAGAAGACACCTGGAAGCGAATCAAGATCGGGGATGTGGAAATGGCGCTCATCAATCCAGCTCCGCGCTGCGTGGTGACAACAATCGACAAGGAAACGCTTGAGAAAAGCAAGGAACCGCTCAAGACCTTAAGCACCTACCGCAAACAAAAAGGCGGCGTGATGTTTGGAATGCACGTCATTCCATTGAATGAAGGCGAAATCAAAATTGGTATGCGTGTGGAGATTTTAGAGTAAACATGGAACGAATCATTATTGATATTCTTGGCTGGAGCGGCGCAATACTTTTTCTGATCGCGTATGGATTGGTCTCCGCAAAAAAAGTGGAGAGTGATTCATGGCTGTATCAAGGCATGAACTTCATAGCGGGGATATTTTTGATCATCAACACAATTTATCTGCGCGCCTATCCATCCGCAGGATTAAACATCGCGTGGGTTGGAATTGCGTTTCTTACTTTGATCCGTAAAGTTTGGAAAAAGTAAAAACAATCAGCGTTCATCAGAGTCCAAATTATTGGAATTACTTTTTCGTGGTTAAATAATATCCTTTGAATACTTATCCGCAAACAGCGCGGGCTGACCGCCTGTGTGCCAGAATAAAACAGTTTCATCCTTCTTGAAAAATCCCTTGCGGACGAGATCGATCATTCCAGCGGCGGCGCGGCCTGTGTAGACGGGGTCAAGTAACAAGCCTTCGTTACTGGCAAATAATTTGATCGCTTCGTGCTCCCCTGCTCCAAATACTCCGTAGCCTGCCTGACAATACTCATCATTTGCAAGCACATCATCAGGCGAGAAATTAATTCGCCCGCCAAATTTCTCACTGGCTTGTGAAGCAAGCTCCGAGACGTGCACCTTAAGTTTCATCTCTGGCTCGTCAATGCTGATGCCCAATACTTTTCCAGTGAAATTAAATAACCGTTGACCGAGGACAAGCCCCGCGTGTGTACCGCCTGAAGATGTGCCGAATACGATCCAATCCACGTTCACGTTTTGATTTATGAATTCTTCCATCGCGAATGTATAACCCATTGCGCCCGTCGGGCTTGATCCGCCGTACGGTACGAGATAGGGTTTCTTCCCTGCTGCAACGGCGTTATCAAATGTTTCCTGCAAAATGCGGTCACGGTCGTTACGATCCGAGACGGTGATTATTTCCGCGCCGAAAAGTTGGTCAAGGAGAAAATTAGCGGTTGGCTGTTTTGGTCTCTCACCTGTCAATACGAGCGTACAGTCAAAACCAAAACGCGCCGCTGCGGCAACGGTCTGACGGCAGTGATTCGATTGGATCGCGCCCGCAGAGATCAGCATTTTCGCGCCTTGCTCACGCGCTTCTGCAACGAGAAATTCCAACTTGCGAGTTTTGTTCCCACCGAATGCAAGCCCCGTTTGATCATCACGTTTGACGAGAATGCGTGAACCGCCGAGTACTTCGGTCAGGCGCGGGAGTTCTTCGATTACGGTTGGGAGGTGGGCGAAGTTAAGGCGAGGGATGGTTTTCATATGACTCCTTTAGTTATCTGCGAGGGTCGCGAAAAGCACAAAGATTAATAGGTAAAGCGTTTCCATTCAAGTGGATTCTATTCCAGAGCCTGCTTCGTTTTCTCTTTTCCTCTCGACCGCATCGCATTCAACAGGCGCGGCATGACTTCGGCATATAGCTTATACCAAAGTTTACTGGGCGCGAAATCATACGCGCCCAACGTACGTGTCACTTCTCCGCCCAAGCCTTCCTTGAAGCGGAACACACCCCACATCGAATCACTTTCGTCAAAAATATCAGGTGCGCCCCATAGATCGTACGCAGCACATCCATTTATCTTTGCGCGCTGCATGGCTTCCCATTGCAAAAGATAAGTTGGCATTTTTTCACGATGAAGGTTGCGCGACATGCCATAGACATAATATGCGCGCCCCGCGAACATGAACAGGATAATCGCGGCAACGGGTTGACCATCCACTTCAGCGATTAATGGAAAACATAAAGGATCGATGAAAGATGAATTATTCTGCATGAAAATTTTCCAAACAGTCTTATAGTAGTTTTCATCGCGGATCACAAAACCATCGCGGATGCTTGTCTCGGCATACATTTTATAAAGCATGGTGAGATCAGATAAAGTTCCAACACGGACAGCGACTCCTTTTTTCTCAGCGAGGCGGATGTTGTAACGCGTCTTTGGTTTCATACGCGCGAGCATTTCTTCTTCAGTTGCAGATAGATCAACGAGAACTGTATTTTGGAATTGGATCTGGTCCGACGAATAGACCCACTCTCTGCGCGTCAAATCTGACAGTATGGTTTGGCCGCTATTTTCTATGACATCGCCCTCGCTGTTAGGCACTCCGCGGCCGAGGACAACATCCGGATCAATTTTCAAAAAGACCGCGCCTTGTTTTCGCGCGTAAGATTGTAAATCAGTCAGTACACGAGTCCGCAAGGCTGTATTGCCCCAATCTAATAGCGGACCTTTCGGCGCATAGAGAATTGATAAACGCGCAGAGAATCCGCGCTTGAGGACTTGCTTTTTGAGAATGAGACACGCGGCAATACAGTGACCAGTTATCAGTGATAAGTTATCAGTGGTCTGGGAAATACTGAATTTCCCGTCATCCGTCCAGACGGCGTAATATGGGATCCAGCCATATTGCGCCTTCACCTGTCCCCATTCATAGCTTTGAAGAAAATGTGGGTCTGGGAATTTTAAGATGATTTGATTCCAAATGTTGTTAGCCACTATTCTCTATTCCCAATAAATTTCAGGTACACCCAATACAACAACGGATTGTATATTTTATCCAATGCCTGCGCGGCGCGTTTCACCTCACCGCCAAATCCCCGCTTGAAGCGATACACACCCCAGAGTCCATCGTGACGGGATTCAAAATTAGCTTCGAGTGTTTCTTCATTTACATCAGGGACACCCCACAGATCATACTCACCACAACCGCGCGCTTTTGCCCAGCGGATGGCTTGCCATTGCAGAAGATAAGTTGGCATGCGATTGCGTTCCTGATCGTTGGACGCGCCGTACACATACCAGGCGCGCGCTGCGTTGGCAAAGACCATTAATGAAGCAAGAGGATTGCCCTCGTATTCAGCGACGAATAATTCGCAAGTTCCATTTGAATGAAATAATTCATAAGCGCGTTGATAGTATTCCTTTGAATGTACCCCAAAATTATCGCGCCCGCCTGTGACAGTCATCATTTCATGAAAGGCTGAGATGTCATCCCATGCGCGGATGGTCACGCCTTTTTTTTCGGCAAGTCGAATATTGTAGCGGCATTTTGGTTTCATGCGCGCCAGGATTTTATCCTCATCTTCTTTGATGGAGATTACGATGGTTCGGGGTGGTTGTATGTTATGAGGGGAAAGGAAAAAAGATGAAGGATAAAAAATAGGATGATCGCCCCATTCATCAGGCTCAATTTTTAGAAAGATAGCGTGATTTTTTTTGCAAATGGAATCAACTTCCTGCCAAAACTGACCACCGATTCCTGATAACTGATTACTGGTCACAGGTTTCGGCATGTAGCCGAGAGTCAAACCCAAAGGCAGGCGGCGCAAGAGGATTTGGCAGCCAACCTCATTGTTAAGAATGAGGCGGACTGGTTTCCACCCAAAATCTTTTTTAAGTTCACCCCACTCACCCATTTGTAATAAATGCGCGTTGGGATAATCCTTTAAAAAAATAATCCAATCAGAAAGGGATACATTGGGCATGGTTTCGATACGCTTTATTAGTTACCCGCTAAACCAACGAGCTCATATTAGGCGGCGGAGTTGAGCGGACAGATGCCGAGGGAATCGATTCATCAAGCAGACGGATCAAACTTTCGGTCTCTGATTGATGCGCGAGATGCGTGAGGTTTTCGATCACATTTGCAAGATGGTCACCGTCCACTTTTTCTTCATCTGCGGCGCGGTAAATTTCAGAATGCGGCGTTGGCTCAAATTGCACACCATCTTCCCAAAGATCTTCACGCAATTTTTCGCCGGGGCGAATTCCAGTAAATGTAATTTCAATATCGCGGTAAGGCTCCAAACCAGAAAGTCGAATCAGGTCTTCCGCGAGATCAAGGATGCGCACCTGCTGTCCCATATTTAGCATAAAGACTTCACCACCCGCACCCATCGCGGCAGCTTGCAAAACGAGATGCACAGCCTCGGGGATGGTCATAAAATAACGATGCATTTCAGGATGCGTCACGGTAACAGGACCGCCGCGTGCAATTTGATTTTTAAAAAGCGGCACCACACTTCCACGGCTGCCCAACACATTGCCAAAACGCACGACAGAATAAATTCTTCCACTGCGATGCGCGGCATCAAGAACGATCATTTCAGCCAGACGTTTTGTTGCGCCCATGATGCTGACCGGGCGAACGGCTTTATCTGTGGAAATAAGAACGAGTCTTTCGACCCCGTGCCTGTTCGCCGCGTCGACGACATTGCGCGTGCCGAGAACATTGTTCGTGACCGCGTCTTCGACATTCGCCTCCATCAACGGGACATGTTTATGCGCCGCAGCGTGAAAAACCACTTGCGGTCGATGCACTCTGAACATTTCCTGGAGGCGCTCCGCATCACGCACATCAGCGATGACGGGATGAATGGATAACGAAGGAAAATTTCCGCCCAGTTCAAGCAGTGACTCAAAA
The DNA here is from genome assembly GCA_026390015.1 of Chloroflexota bacterium. Classification (GTDB taxonomy): domain Bacteria; phylum Chloroflexota; class Anaerolineae; order Anaerolineales; family Villigracilaceae; genus Villigracilis. The sequence goes on from JAPLGS010000146.1 coordinate 16,142, forward strand.
ATGCTGTTCTCTCCATGACCCAATAAAACAAGTTCACTCGGATTCCAGCGCGCAACCTGGCGGCAGATCTCACGTCCAATGGAACCACCCGCACCAGTAACCAAAACGCGTTTGCCGCTAAAACTAGCACCGATCAAACGATCATCTATTTTGACAGGTTCGCGGCGCAGCAAATCTGTGATGTCTACTTCACGCAGTCGATTGACGTTAACCGTGCCGTCAATGAGTTCATATAACCCGGGCATGGTGCGCGAAGAAATTCCCTTCAGCCTGCAAACATCATTGACCATGCGGACGATTCGCCCGGGCGCCGAGGGAATGGCAAGGATAACTTCATCCACGCGGTGGTTTTCCAGGACATCAGCAAGTGTATTTACTTTGCCGATGACCGAGATGCCGTAAATTTGATGTTTTTGTTTTTCAGGATCATCGTCAAGAAATCCGATCGGGATGAGATTTAATTGTGATGATTTTTGCAGTTCACGCACAACCAGCGCGCCCGCGTCACCTGCGCCGATGATGATCACGCGTTTGGCTTTTCCTTCGCGCGGAGTGTTGGATTGCTCCGCGAGGATTCGCAAGGCGAAGCGTGAACCGCCGATGAGAACCAGCGAAAGCAGCCAGTCTATACCAAGCGCGGAACGCGGCAGACCAATAAGCCACCTAAAATTAAAGAGCAGGAGCATCACGCCTGAAGCTAATACAGATGCGGTCGTTACGGCGGCCGTGATGAGGCGTAACTCACTTACGCTGGCGTAAATCCACAGGCGGCGGTATAAACCAAAATAAAAATAAACGGGAATCTTAATGAGTAAAGCCACCGCGCACATTACCAACGCGGTTGGAAAATAGAATGGAAGTTTATTTACATCCAGCCGCAATGCGAAACTTACCAACACCGAGATGATGATGAGGGCGATATCGCCAATTAAGACGAAACGATTGCGGACGGTTGGGCGGGAGGAGGACATTATCTTACCAGGATGATGGATGAAAAAGTTATCGCTGATCAGGAAAGGAAGCCGAAAGTCAAAAATATTATTTAGTTTTTTACTTTTGGCTTTTCTATGCTCCACGCATTTCTTCAACGGCTTCTTTTACACCTTCAGCCAGAGTGACTTGCGGATTGAAACCAAGAGTGTCCATTGCTTTGCGGGGTGTTCCAATGGAGCGGTAGATGTCACCTGCGCGCGGTTCGGCGTGGATGTGTTTAGGCGCGTTTGGAAAGATCTCGTAAAGAATATCGAGCAGGTCAAGCAGGCGTGTTTCTATGCCGGTGCAAACATTGAAAATTTGCCCAGGCGCGGCGGGATGCTGAGATGCAAGTAAATTAGCCTGGACCACATCGTGCACGTTGATCAGGTCGCGGCTCTGGCCTCCGTCGCCGTATACCGTGATCGGTTTATTATCCAACATGCGGCGGATAAAGATCGGTACAGCTGCGGCGTACATTGAGTCAGGGCGCTGACGGGGACCGTACACGTTGAAATAGCGCAGGGCGGCAACTTCCAAACCAAATTGGGAGGTGAATAATTCGGCATACATTTCATCTACACGTTTGGAAACGGCATACGGAGACAACTGCCTAAGTGGAGTATCTTCCACTAAAGGCATGGCGCTCGAGTCACCATACACCGCCGCGCTGGAGGCAATCACAACACGCTGCACACCCGCTTTCATCAAAACATTCCTGCGGCTTCTCCATCGATTCAGGAACGGAGACGAAAGCCGCTTCGTGGAAAATAACATTTATGCCGCGCACAGATTCAGCAACGCGGGCAGCATCGCGCAGATCCCCCTCGATCAGATCAACCTCAAGACCCTGCAGGTTTTCACGTTTACCCGAGGAGAAATTATCCAGTACACGTACATCCGAGCCGAGTTCCAACAATGCGCGTGCAATATGTGAGCCGATAAATCCTGCGCCGCCTGTAATTAAATATTTCATTTATCTACCTGTCCTTCGTAATACTGTGCCGATGGTTCGCAGAATAATATTAATGTCCATACCAAGAGAGCGATGTTTAATGTAATAAAGATCGTATTCCAGCTTGACAAAAGTTTCTTTCACGCTTGCGACGTAACCATAATTTATTTGCGCCCATCCGGTAAGGCCTGGCTTCACCAACAAACGCGCACGGTAAAAGGGGATTTTCTTCTGAAATTCCGCGACAAGCTTTGGTTGCTCCGCGCGCGGGCCAACCAGGCTTATTTCGCCGGTGAGTACACTCCAAAACTGCGGCATTTCATCGATGCGTGACTTTCTTAGGAAATTTCCCACGCGCGTCACACGTGGATCATTTTCCGCCGTCATTTTGGCTTCGCCATCTGCTTCGGCGTCTTGAAACATGGAACGATACTTTAATATTCTGAAGATTCGTCCACCTTTCCCTAATCTTTCCTGTCTATAAAAAATTGGGAAACCACTTTCCAGAATGATGGAAATCGCGACCAATGGAAAAGATAGAGCGAAGAACAATACGCCAAGCAGGCCGCCTGCAATATCCATCAAACGTTTGAATAGCTCATAAACACCGCTCACGCGTACTTGATCAACGAATGACCGAATGACCCAGTCTGATTCCAGGTGTTCGACGGGTACCCGCCGGGTCAATTCCTCATACATAATGGGCATACGGATCACTTCAATACCCTTCTCTTGCGCGTCCAAAATCGTTTGAAAGGTTCCGCCTTTGATTACGCCATTGATTGCAATCACAATATCTGAGATGTGATAATTTTCAATGATCTCAAGCAGTTTTTCGCTTGTACCTAAAACCTCGAACCCATGATGGGGTTTACCATGTTTCCTTATGTCGTCATCAATGAACCCAACCAAAAGAAATGGTGGTGGATTTAATTTTCGATAGATTTCCAGTAATGAATGGCCCGCCTTGCCAGCGCCGACGATCAACACACGGCGCATAAGTCCTGATGAAGTGTAGAGTCGAATATAGGTGCCGCGCCAGGCTAAAGTTAAGATGGAAGCGAAAACAAGGAACGCGCCTATTCCAATGCGTGGTAATGAGTTCGGATCCTGATTGAATGTGAAGAGCAGTGAATATCCGAATAATCCTGCAATCGGTGCCACAGCAATTCCCCGCAATGTTTTTTTCCAGTTCGAGGCGATGTGCGTCTCGTACGAATCCACCATTAACAAAAGCCAAATCAGGGGAAGCAAATAAAACCAAAAAGGAACTTTTACATCGATCAAACGTTCCGCCTTGGCAGCGGACAGCCCGCTCTTGATCAATATGTATAAGGAATATTCATACCAGAAGTACAACGCCAAAAGCATCGCACCTGCCGCGGCGATCAGATCGCCTATTAACAGAATTGCGCGCTGCTCGCTGGGTCTTAATCGCAGGGAAGGTCTTGTGATATCAGTCATGTTTACGAACCGTGAGCAAACTTGTAATAAAGCTCCACAAAAAACCTGCGCCCCATGAAATATGCATCGTCACGATCGCAAGCGGCAATCCGATAAAAAGAAATCCTTTTCTTTTTTCAATCGCCAGCTTTAAACCAGACAGCCCAAGCGCAAAAAAGTAGATCAATAACTGCGCGGCAAGCAGGGTGCGCGCAAACCCAACGAACAAGGATAACACAAGAAAAACAATCAGGCTTAATACAAACAGCGGCGGCAACCCCTGACGCCAGCGCAAGGTATGCGGATAGCGTTTGAGCATTTTCAATTTCCAAAAACCATAGCGCCAGTATTGACTGGCAAGTTTCTTTAATGTACTTCGCGAAAAATAAACCGAACGAATGGCAGGATCAAGCCAAACCGTCCCACCTGATTCACGCACGCGTGTATTGAATTCATAATCTTCATTTGCCAACAGCGTTTCATCAAACGCGCCGATCCTGTCGATCAATGTCCGTCGGAACGAACCGAACGGCACCGTATCGACCGCGCCCGCTTTCGCATTGAGACGATACATCGCGTCGCCCACGCCCAATGGATGCGCGGCCGCGTAAGAAATCGATTCCGCGATCCAGGTATTTGCGCCAGCGCGGATCTCCCAGACGCCGCCCACGTTATCACCTTTGCCTGATTCATGCGCGGCAACACAGCGTTCTACATATTCTGGAATGGGCATCGAATGCGCATCCAGGCGGATCATGATCTCGCCTCGCGACTCACGAATTGCCTGATTCAGTCCCGAGGGAATTGTCTGCGCTGAATTTTGCGCCACACGCACAGCCAGATCTGCATGTTCCATTTGAAATTCAGCGATGACCGCACGCGTGCGATCTGTGGACAGACCATCGGAAATGATCAACTCCATTTGTGCGCGCGGATAAGTTTGCACGAGAATAGAATCAAGCAAGTGACGAATGGTGGTCTCTTCGTTATAACATGGGACGATAATGGAAACAAAAGGATTCATGAAAATTCGACAAGTATTGTGTAATTGGCTTTCTACTTATGTGCCTGTTAAATATTCAATGGCAAACAAACATCAAAGGTCGTCCCCTCTCCCAACCGACTGCGGACGCCTATTCTACCACCATGCGCCTGCACGATCTCATGCGCAATCGCCAATCCCAGCCCCACGCCATGCCGCTCGCCGCCAGTTCGCGCAGAGTCGGCTTGATAGAAACGGTGGAAGATATGAGCCAATGCCTCAGGGGGAATTCCTGTGCCTGAATCAGAAACAGAGATCAACATTTCTTTATCTTCAGCCGAAATTCTTAATGAGATCAGCCCGCCGCGCGGCGTGAACTTAAGCGCGTTATCTACAAGATTTGTAAAGACTTGCGCGAGTCGGTCTCCATCTGCGGTGACGGTGGGTAGAGTCCCGGGAGCATCCACTTTGACAGTTACACCTGCCTGCTGTAATTGCGGCGTGAATTTTTCAGTAATAGCGTTCAACAAAGCCGGCATGTTCACTGGCGCCATTGTAATATCCGCCGTGCCAGCATCCAAGCGCGCCAGATCGAGCAAATCCAAAACCATGCGATGCATGCGCGCAGACTCATCGTAGATCACCTGCGCGGCTTGTTGACGGGATTCAGATGAATCCGCAGTACCATCGAGCAGCGCTTGCGCAAATCCTTGAACAGATGTCAATGGCGTTTTCAATTCATGCGAGACGTTGGCAACGAATTCACGTTGTGATTTTTGACTCGCTTGCGTGCGCGCGATCATGGAGTTAAAGGCGCGCGTCAACTCTTGAACTTCGTGCGGGCCTTGCGGTTCTACTGGTTTTATCTCCGCTGACGGCATTTGGCGCGCGGCGGCAACAACTTTCTGCAAAGGGTCTGCGATCCAGCGCGCAAAAAAGAATGCGACCACGAGTGAAAGCAGTAATGCGAAAACTCCGCTTTGCATGATGAGTGGCAGGAAATCATCGGCGAACACATTCGTCAACGAAACACGCGGACGCGGCGCGGCAACCATGATATAGGAATTATCAGGAAGTTTTTCAATGGAATACAACCATGCAATTTTTTTCTCGTCACGGACAATCGGCATACTGCGCGGCAAATATTTTTGTTGGGGAAATTTTAGCGGTAGCATCTTTTTGGCATACGTATCCAAAAGAACCTGCTGATCTGCCGAGAATAAAATAACGCGGACGTTAAAGTTCTTTGAAACCCGTTCGGCAACAAAAGAAAGCGTCTGCCCATCACGTTCCACGACAACGGATTGAATCGCCTGCAAGCGTTCCAAAGTTTGACGATATAAAAATGGATTACGAACTAAATAAATAAATAGAATCAGCGCCACAACACTTAACGCTGTGACGACCAGCAGGGCATAACTTAACCAGAGACGAGAGCGAAGGGAGGAGAACATAGGAATTGATTATGTCATTGCAATGACATTAGGCTACCAATTTATACCCAACCCCTGTGACAGTTTCTATCTTTACAGTGGAACCTTCCAATTTTTTGCGGAGGTGCGCGATATGCACATCCACGGTGCGGGTTTGGCCGTAGAAGTCAAATCCCCAGGCGAGCTGAAGCAATTGCTCGCGGGAAAAGACTCGGCCAGGCTGCTCTGCCAAAGTGAGTAACAGATCAAATTCCTGGGCACGCAGCTCAAGGGTCTGCGAAGCAAGGCGAACTTCCCGAGAGAAGGGAATGATCGTCAAGTCGCCGCGATGAATGGGATTCGTATCCGCTTGTTTTTTATTATCGCTTCTTCTAAGAATGGCTTTTGTGCGCGCGATCAATTCACGCGGATTGAAAGGCTTCGTCAGGTAATCATCCGCGCCGAGTTCGAGGCCGAGGATCTTGTCGATGTCTTCATCGCGGGCAGTGAGCATAATGATCGGCGTTTGGTCTCCGCTGGCGCGCAGTTTTCGGCAGACATCGAACCCAGCCAGTTTGGGAAGCATCACATCCAATACGATCAAGGCGGGGTGATGTTTCGCAATTGCTTCCAAGGCGGCTTCACCATCCATGGCTTCTTGAACGCGAAAACCATCCCGCTCAAAATACATGCGCGCGAGTTGAAGGATGGATGGTTCATCGTCAACAAGCAGAATTAATTCAGAGGACATTAACTAATGATTAGGCGATCAACGCCACTGCTTCGATCTCGACCAATCCGCCTTTGGGCAACCCTGCCACCGCGATCGTACTGCGCGCGGGGGGATTATCGCCAAAGAATTCGGCATAAATGGCGTTCATCTTGGGGAAGTCGTTCATATCTTTGAGAAAAACCGTTGTCTTGACCACATGTCCAAGAGTGGAGCCGGCCGCTTCGAGCACATTCTGCAAATTCGAGAGCGCTTGGTGCGTCTGCTCTTCAACTCCGCCTGCGGCCAATTCACCTGTTGCGGGAACAAGGCCGATCTGCCCAGCAGTATAGATCAGGGTGTCGGTGCGGATGGCTTGCGAGTACGGGCCGATGGCTTTTGGGGCTTTATCTGTATGAACAACATTCTTTTTCATGAATACCTCTTCTGATGAATTATTTTGCAGAATCGATCCAATTGATTCCGCAATGAAACTTATTCATTTTACCGCTTGTTGTAAAAATTAACAGCGCGAGTCAGTAGACTCGCGCTGTTAATTTCAAATGTTTGATCCCTACTTGTTTGCCGCGCGGAAAGCTTTCAACGCTTCAAGCAAGGCTTTGCCAGTTCCGTTCATTGAAGATTTGACTTCCTTCAACTTCGCGCCCACTTCCTGCACCGTGGATTTGGCTTGCACGGCATCGGTTACTTTGCCGTCCGCATCAAACCCAGCATGCGCGCTGACAATATTTTCCATGCCGTCATAGATCGGCTTGGTGCTTTTTGACGCGGCTTCGAAAGCATCCAACGCGGCTTGTGCAGCAGTGACATCCCTGCCATTGGATGCGGCTTTGTCAATTTTTTCCTGGAATTTTGCAGTCTGCGCATCAATATCGCCAAATCCCTTGCCGAGGCGATTATAGATCTTCAACTGACGCGCCCAGACCTTCTCCAGTTTTTCATTGGTCAGCTCACTTTTTGCAGGTGGATTTTCACCCTGGGCAAATGCACTGGTCACAGGGAATGCCGCAAAAACCAGAGCGGCGGTCAAAACTACAAAAATCATTTTCTTGAAATTGTTTTTCATCGTAAGTCTCCTTTTTAGGTTTAGGTTACGATGTGATTTTAGATGCGTAAGGTTATTGGGGTATGGCGGAGATGTAAAATGGTTGTAAATTATAAGATTCAGCTCTGGTAAAAAGGCCATATCTGAACAAGCGCCAAGCACCACAATAAAGCATTATTCAAATTCTCGAAAAACAAGCCTGTGATAAAATTTGAAGCAGAGAAATGATATGGAACGCGACAAAATCCTTGCCCTGCTCAAAAGCCATAAACGCCAATTGAAAAAATTTGGAGTTCATTCCATTTCATTATTTGGGTCCATTGCCCGAAATCAAGCGCGGAAACGCAGCGATATTGATCTTCTGGTGGATTTTGGAAGACCGATCGGCTTGTTTGAGTTTGCGCGGCTCAAGATGTATCTTGAAGAATTGCTCGGCAGAAAAGTGGATTTGGTCACTCCTGATGCGCTGCGCAAAGAGTTGCGCGAGAATATTCTGCAAGAGGCGATCCGTGCCGCCTAGAAATTGGAAGATACGCTTTGACGATATTTTAGAATGTATTTCCAAAATTCAAAGATACACAGAGGGAATGACCTTTGATAAATTCGAGGAAGATGATAAAACAATAGATTCTGTCCTCCGAAATCTCGAAATCATGGGGGAGGCATCCAGACATATTCCACGTTCGATCAAGGAAAAATATACTGACCTTCCGTGGATGGAAATGTACACCATGAGAAATATTGTCATCCACGAATATCACGGAGTAAATCTTAAGATCATCTGGCAAACAGTCACCGAAGATCTTCCGCCGCTTATCCCGCGGTTGAAAGAAATTCTCGAAGAACAGTAAAAGATAGCATTACAGAAATACTATTAATTTTTTGGCGCTGGTCTGGAGACCAGCGTTTCCCTTTTCACATCCTCTTCACCAAAAGCATGGTCAGATCATCGCCAAGGGGAACGGTCTCAATAAACTCATTTAAGCGTTCTTCGATCACAATGAGAACTTCATCAGCGGTATGTTTTTGGATGGGGGTCAGCGCGTCCATCAAACGTGAATCGCCGAATAGCTTTCCATCAGGCGAGAAGGCTTCGGTTAGGCCGTCGGTGTAAAGCAATAAGTTGTCACCTACAGCAAGTGAGATCGTGCGTTCCTGCATGGACGGTTGTTCGATCACTCCCAACGCGACGGCGGTGCGAGTTAGTTTTTCGATAGTCCCATTTCCCTTCACCCAGAATGGCGGGTTATGTCCCGCGTTGACATAAGTAAAAGTCCCAAGCGTGGTATCCAGCACGCCATAGACGGCGGTCACAAACATGCCCTGCTGAGTATCAGGCAGAAGCTGATCGTTGACTCGCCGCACTACATCAGCGGGAGAATTCATCTCGTTAACCGCCGCCCTCACCAGAGTGCGAGTGAGCGCCATAAATAACGCGGCGGGCATTCCCTTATCAGCCACGTCCGCGATGAAGAGACCGAAATTCCCGTTCGGCAATTCGATCACATCATAAAAGTCACCGCCCACCTGACGCGCAGTCCGCCAGCGCGCGGCAAACTGCCACGCGGGATGAGTGGGCAAAAACTGCGGGATGAACGTCTGCTGAATTTGGCGCGCCAACTGCACCTCGGTCTGAAGGCGTTCGCGCACCACCATCTCCTGCTGTAAAAGATCATTCTGAATTGAGAGCGCGGCCTGCTGCGCAATTCCAGTGATGATCTCGATGCGGCGCGAGCGGAAGCGGCGCCCGTTCTCAGCCTCTTCGATCAACATGATGCCAAAAAAATCATTCTTGATGGAAAGCGGGACAGCCATCAGCAGGCGGTCAGCATTGATAGCATCCGCTTCCTCCTGCGCCTCGGGCTGAATCTTCAACCATGATTTTGGTGTGGCTTTTAGTTTAAGCGGATAAATCAGCATTCGGTTTTGTTCACAAGCAAAATTCAGCAAAGGGAATTCTCCCAGCTTGAATTCCTTTTCAGTCAACTCTTCCTCTTCACGCTCCGCGAATCCATACTCATGGGTTGCAGTAAAGACATTGCGTTCCACATCCCAGCGATACAACGCGACCCGATGCACACCGACGAGGATCGGCATGATGCGTGTGATCGAGCCGAGAATTTCATCGACATCATTCAAACTGACAACCGCCTGCGCCACCTGCAATAACGCCGCAGATGCATAAGCCTGTTCCTGCGCAGAATCATACAAGCGCGCGTTCTCAATTGCGACTGCGGCATAACTGGCAAACGTGGTGGTGATGGCTTGCGCTTCGTGCCCATAGCGGCCAGAGGTGTGATGCGCGAGCGTCAACACACCCAGCGGACGGTCACCCACACGCAGCGGCGCGGCAATGGATGAATAATTGTTGTCATAACCAGCGCTCAAACCCGAAGGCCAAAGCGGTTCATCGGCGCGGCGAATGACAGGGGCATCAGACATCAGTGCGTCAGCCATGGCATAGATCGAATCTGGATTCGAAATACAAATGTTTTCAAGCTGACTCGCATCTGCGCCATGCACGGCAGAAAGGCAAAGATCGCCATCCTGCAACAGCCAGACAGCGGAAATATCAATCGGCAGATTGCGATCCAATTCAGAGAGAATGGTCTCAAGCACTTCATCCACGCCGACATTGTCAGAGACCAATCCCGCCACTTCGCGCAGACTATCCGACACTTGCCGCCGCCACTGTTCTGAACGAAACAAATCCGCGTTACGGATGGCGGCGGCCATCGTATCAGCCACCGCTTCAAACATCATCTGGTCATCTTCAGTGAACGCGTTTATTTTGTCAGATTGAATATCGAGCAGTCCAACCACTTTATCGTTAAAGATAAGCGGAACACACAACTCAGAGCGAGTGTTCTTCGGCGGCAATTCCGAAGGAATATAGCGATCGTCAAGGGTTACATCATTGACCAAAATTGTTTTGCCGCGCCGCGCCGCCCATACCATAATTCCCGCAGGGTTATCCAAAGAGAGCGAGAAGCCTTCGAGTTTTTTACTGCGTTTGCCGCTGCCCGCTTCATAAGCGATGATCCTTCTGTTTGGATGAACTGTGAATAATGAAACATGTGGATACCCGAATTTTTCATGAATAAGATTCGCCGCTTCGCGCATGATCGTAGAAAGATCAAGCGTAGATGTAACGCTCTTGCTGATCTCAGACACCAATGTGAGTTGGTCAGCACGGCGGCGCAGACGGCTGTATAAACGCGCACCGTCCACCGCGCGCGCAATATTATCCGCCAGCGCGTGGAGCACCAAAATATCGTTTGGATGAAAAGCCTTTAGCTGATTGCTTTGCACATCCAATACACCCAGTATGCGGTCTTCAATTTTTAGCGGGATGACGACTTCAGATTTCGTTTCTGGCAGGCTGTCTATGAAGCGGTAACGGGCGTCGGCGCGGACATCATCGCAGATAATCTGCTGCCCATGCTGAGCCGCTTCGCCGATCAAGCCCTGGCCTGTTTCCACTTCGAGGGCGATGGAGGCTTTCTTTTTTCCTTTGCGCGGCGCGACTGCGCTCGAACGAAAACGCAGCGCGTTGGAATTTTGTTCCAAGGTAAAGATGGCGACATAATAATAATTAAATGTCTTTTGGATCAACTCCGTCACACGCGCAGAGAGTTCGTCCACATCTAGAACATTCGCAATCTGTGTGCTGACCTCGCGCACAAGATTTAACTGCCGCAAACGAAACTGCTCCACTTCAGCGCGGTGCGATGCGAATAGACTCATCGCCACGATCTGCTCAATACCTTGCAGCAGATTCAACTCTTCGGTGGAAAAAGCAGGTCCATTAAGGCGTGTGATCTGGAGCGCCCCCAGTGTGATCCCATGATCTTCGAGCGGGATCCCTGCCAAAGCTGCGCCTGATTTGGTTTTTTGAGTGTAGAGCTTGCCTGCTTTGATGGCGCGTTTCATTCCATCCAATGTTGCTTGAGACGGGAAGACTCTTCCTTCCTCCCAATCTGGCAGGCGGAAAAAATTCTCGTTCAACCAGACATCCACCGCGCCATGGATGAGTCGGCTGGTCATCGCCACAATGCGGTCACGCTGCGCGCTGAGAGAATCTTCGTTGCGAAGTTGTTCTCCCAGGCTGGCAAGTTGATTCCAGTCCCATGATTCTGGATGCTCAGTGCGTGCGATAATAGTCATGCGGTTTATCGCCTGCGCTTGGTCATGGTGAGCAGATTTCCTGTTAAATTGGATTCGTAGGAAACCTCATCCATCAGTTTTCGCATGAGGTAAATACCAAGTCCCCCGATCTGACGATCTGACAGATCTGCCTCTAAATTTGGTTTTTTGACTTTGGCAGGATCGAACGATTGACCCGTATCATGCATTGTGATCACGATGATATCGCTCTGCATGTCGCAGCTAATGTCAATGGATGCGTCAGCAACGCCCAGGTAGGCGTGCTCAATAATATTCGAGGCGGCTTCGTCCGCAGCAAGTTGAAGGGAATAGATATCTTTCTCGGTAAAACCGCCGTCGCGCGCTGTGTGCGCCACAAGATCGCGGATCTCATCCAAGAGCTCAAATCTGGCAGGAAAAGTAATTTTGGGCATAAATAATAAATGCCGCCTCTGCTTATTGAAGGCGACATTTCTTGTTTGAACAGTTCAGAAAGGTTACTCTTGTTAGAAACTGCCAACTGCGTCAACAGTATTATCAAAAGTCTTGAATAATTCAGTAAACCCTGCGAGTTCAAGAGCTTCTCGAATCCGATCGGAGATACTCACCAACACCAGCTCGCCACGATTAAGTTTTTTGCAATTTCGCTGGGTGGCGAGCAGGGCACGAAAACCTGCGCTGGACATATATTCAAGTTCGCTCATATCTACAGCAATCTTAAAATGTCCGTCATTGTTGGCTTTCTCAAGCGCCTTGGAAAAATCAGGGGCGGTGGCGCTATCTACGCGGCCTTTTACTTTGATCAAATCACAGTGTTTGAATTCTTGAGTCGTAATTTCCATGGTGCTCCTCCATCAACTAGATAAATTTTTGGTCTTGAATTGCAAAATTATATCACGTCTCTCAGGTGGTTTTTTTATTTTTTTGATAGAATCCAAAGGCAATGTTACACTGTTACCACATTAAAAAGCCAAAGTTGACACTCCCTCTCACATCGGGTATCCTTGCAACCGTCCGGGCAGGCCCGGCGCGGCGCAGCCTTTCGAATCCCGCCAGGATCGAAAGATAGCAACGGTAAGGAAGTGTCTCCGGGTGCCGCCGGTCGCCTGTCCGGATATTTCTAATTTTGTGTTTATAATCTCCACATGACCTCATCAAACTGGATCAAGATCATAATCGTCGTGATGATTGGCGTCTCACTCGGCCTGCTGTATGGCTGGATGATAGACCCAATTGAATACACCGATATCACGCCGATTATTCTAAGAGAAGATTACCGCGCCGATTATGTGTTGATGGTTGCAGAGGCGCATGAAAACGAACAGGATGCTGAAAGCGCCGCGCGCCGTCTGGCAATCTTCGGGAGCGACTCCCCTGCGCAGATCGTTGCATCCACTTTAGAGTACGCAAACAAAAACGGATTCGGCCAAAACGAGATCATCCTTATACAAAGATTACTGACCGCCATGCAGACTTATCAACCGCAGGCAGTGACCGCTCCATGAAAATAATCCACATCTTGCTAGCGCTTCTAGCCGGACTTGGGCTTGGTCTGGCATACTCATGGGGGCTCGCCCCAGTAACCTATGTGGATGCAAACCCCGCCATGCTGCGCTCCGATTTCAAAGATCAATATCGGCTCGTGATCGCTGTGTCTTACGCCTCCACGCATGATCTGGCGCGGGCCCGTGCGCGGCTTGAATTACTCGGCAATTCAGATCCCATTGTTGAACTCAACGCTCAGGCTCAACGCATGGTTGGCGCGAGCGAATCCTTTGAACAAGTGCAGCCGCTCACGCTCCTCGCTGCTGATCTGCAACAAGGGGTTGCAAGTATTCCATCCACGAGCCTGCCCTTCTTGAGCACACCATTTGTGAGCATACCAACTTCAAAAGCAATTAATACTCCCGCCGCAGTTACTCCAACTGAAGAAATTATTACAGCCGAAACGCAATCCACAAGTGACGCAATTACTCCGACCACATCATTTGCGCAAACCGCTCTTGCGCCAGTGGCATCTTCCACTTTTGCTCCGCGCCCAACATTTACAGCGATCCCTGCGCCCGGGGCGCCGTTTGCGCTTGTCAGCCAGGATGCGGTCTGTGAGCCGGACATGCAAAACGGCTTAATGCAATTCATCCTCATAGATAAGCGGAGCAAGCAAATTGCGGGGATCGAGATCATCGTCACGTCGAATCTGGAAGAGGATCACTCCTTTAGCGGATTCAAACCCGAGCTTGGAAATGGCTACGCGGACTTCGTCATGCAGGCAGATACCATTTACAGTGTGCGCGTTGTGGAAGGTGGGACATCGATTTCAAACATTTCTGCGCCAACATGCACAGACCCGAAGGGAACCAGCTACATCGGCGGCTGGCTGCTTACTTTTCAACAACCGTAAACCTGCAACCAATCCCTGATTCATTCGTTATATCTGGCATACAAAATAAGGAGCAACGAATGAATACAACTTATCCGAATCAAAAACCCGGTTTATTTACAGCCATCGCCGTTATGACTCTCACCAGTGGAGTCATCAATCTTTTTTGGGGATTTATCGCCTCGGCCACAGCGCTTGGCACGTTCGTCGGCATCGTTTGTCTGCCGATCACAATTCTACCTACCATTCTCGGTATCTTTGAGATCATCTTTGCGGCAAAACTTTTAAGCGCACAACCCGAACCTGTTAAACCTTCACAATCCCTGGCGGTGTTTCAAATCCTCACATTTTTAATGGGCAATATTTTTTCGATGGTTGTCGGCATTCTCACACTTATTTTTTATAACGACATAAGTGTAAAGGAATATTTTTCCAAGATCAATAGTGTGCAGATTTCCATGCCTTTTGAATCCAAAGTCGAACCCATTCCAGTGCAACAACCCGAAGTGCTTCCCGTTCGTGAAGAACCGGTTCTCCCTGAACTGATAGAAGAACCAGTAAAGCCAAAACGAATTCGAAAAATTGCCGGCAAGTAAATCGAGTAGGGAGCGGCGGCTAGCCGCCCCCTCTCACACCACCGGACATGCGGGTCCGCATCCGGCGGTTCATTGAGAGTAGCGCAGATACTCTTGCGCTGGATTTTCTTCTGTCTCGTGCCGAGGACGGCTCGACCCTCCCACAACTCCCACGGGCTTCACCCATTTCGTTTGTACAGTAGTGCCTCTATCTGAGGCTTTCGGTCTTCTGTGTTCGTCCTGCGAACTGCTCATCTTACTCATCCTCTCAATGTTCAGCCCTTCCCGAAAAAAACATCGGTACTATGGCCTCGGCTGACTCCTGTCGTCTCAACCTGACATCACTATCAGGCTTACTTATTAGCCGAACGACAGGTCTCCCCAGGTAAGAACGTTGGCTTTCCCTGCGCACTTGTCGCATTTACTTCCCCAAGTCCTTGATCGCATTGGGCTTCGTTGTTTCTTGCCAACTCGCCCGACTTGGATAGCCTC
>JAPLGS010000119.1 GCA_026390015.1 Chloroflexota bacterium
AGAGTGATGCGTTTTATAGGGTTTGTAATGATGGCCTTTTCTTTGGTACACTGTCGTTGAGGCATTTTGGCAATTCTCTTGGTCGAGTTTTAGCCAATTTTGCCTCATTTTTGTCAAAACCACAAATTCCATTAGAACCAGGAAGATTACTGGACGCGATTGTTTCCTGGAAGCAGCGGGTCTGGCCAAAGATAAAAAAAGTGGCGTGAACTGCGAGCCACGCTGGTACTTGAAGATGAAAGCGGTTTCTCTTTGGTCTCGCCGCTCAAGCGCAGTTGGTCGCCACGTGGACAGACGCCTGCCATCCGCACCAGCTTGCAGCATCACCAGCGGCTGAACCTGCTGGGTGCACTGCTGGTCAGGTCGGATAGCGGCCGGAGCAAGCAGACCACGCGCTATTATCGGCACAGTCTGCGGGGCGAAGAGGTGGTCGCTTTCTTGCAGCAGGTGTTGCGGATCGTTCCGGGCGAGATAGTTCTGGTGTGGGACAACCATCCCATCCACAAACGTCAACTCGTGAAGGAGTTTCTTGCCGAGAATCCGCGTGTGCATATGGATTATTTTCCGATCTATGCTCCAGAGCTCAATCCGGTTGAATTTGTTTGGACCTAAGTGAGTGAATACACTGCCAGCTTCACACCGCACAACATGACTGAACTTTGTATAAGAGTGAATAACGGTGTTGCGAGAACCCGAAACTCTGCCAGACGGTTGAAGACCTGTCTCACCGGTTGCAAACTCTCGTGGAAATAGCAATTGCAGTGACATTTATTATTCAAAACTCAATAATATAAACGGAAGAACATCTTAATTTTGCCAAAGAAGATGTATGCGCATACATCATTCAGAATCATCGTTGTACATATTCCCGTAATGCTGACAGTAACTTTTCTATATCGTCACGATTAATCCAGTAATGTGTAACCAAACGCATGCCTGAGTCATCACCTATCCAGACCAGTACCCCTTTTTTTGCCAGAAATTCAGTCAGTTCTTTTGGATTGCGGCAAATTGGGCGGAAATTTCCCCTGATGATATTCGTCTGCACAGAAGTTAAATCCAACTCAGCCAGACCCTCTGCGAAAAGGGTCTCAGCTAAATACCGGGCGTGATCATTGTCTTCTTTTAGACGATCGATCATGGTATCCAGGGCAATAATTCCTGGAGCAGCCAGAAAACCACCCTGGCGTAAATGGCCTCCAAGCGTAAGTCTCTTTCGCCTTGCTTCTTCGATGAAGTCCTTACTCCCAACAATCATGGAACACTGGGGACAACATAAACCCTTGGACAAGCTGAACATCACACTTGTTGCATCGCTGATATACTCGGCGGGCTTGATCCCAAGCTCAACGGTCGCATTAAAGATCCGAGCTCCATCGATATGAAAGGCGAGTTTATTGGTTTTGGCAAAAGAAGAAATAGCAGCGATGTTTTTTGCTGGAAGAATTGTTCCTCCAGCACCGTTATGAGATGTTTCGACTGCGACCAAAGCCGTTCTTGGCTCCTCTAATTCATTGCCTCGAATATATGGCATCAACTTGTCAGGATCCATAATGCCCCTATCTCCTGACACCAATTGAACAGTGACACGTGAAACCGTGGATAAATGGGTCGCCTCACAGCGCCACAGATGTGACCTGGATTCGATGATGATTTCCTGTCCCGATTTTGACTGGGTAAAAATGGAGAGTATATTTCCTATCGTTCCACTTAAAACAAGCAGTGCTGCCTCACGATTGAATAATTGTGCAGCTTTTTCCTCCAGTCTTTTTACAGTGTAATCATCCCCCCAGAAATCGTCTCCCACTTCGGCTGCATACATTGCCCTACGCATTTCAGGAGTTGGCCGAGTCACCGTATCGCTTCTAAGGTCAATGATCCCATTATCGAACGCCATGATTTTTCTCCAATTTTGATGTCATTATGTAATGAATTTTTTTCGATCTCGAAGAATCGGTCAAGCAAAATCAAGATCACCACGCAACAACCGCAGGGAACTTTCCGCTATGATCGCTGCGCCAATCGGAAGAACAGATTCATCAATATCGAAGTGCGGGTCGTGGTGTCTGCGCAGATCACCCTCGATCCCTGCCCCGAGCATGAAATAACAAGCCGGCACTTTCTCGGCAAAGTAAGCAAAATCATCCCCATAGGGAAGAGGTTTATATTCACCGATATGTTCTTTCCCAAAGAGGTCCTCGGTTGCCTGGAGCACCGTTTCAGTAATTTTGGGATTATTGATGGTGGCCGGGGCTGCAGTGTGAACATCAAGAGCGTAATCGCCACCGAAGCTCCTGGAGATTGCAAGCGCCTTTTCCAGTCCGGAATGAATGGCTTCCCTGCTATCCGAATCTGTATACCGATAGATCCCGGCTAGATCAACTTTTTCCGGGATTACCCCTTCCTTGGTCCCCCCGCGCACAATTCCTAGAGCGATTACGCCTCTCTTATAAGCAGGTACTGACCTGGGAACGATCGAATAGATCGCCTGGATCACGAGGCTGGTGATATAAATGGGATCGATCGCCTGATAGGGCGAAGCGGTATGTCCTCCTTTTCCTAATACAGAGGCAGTAAAAACATCAGCACCCGAAAGGACAGCACCAGAGATGGTGAAGATCTTTCCTCTCGGTAAGTCAGCCATCACATGCAGGCCCAGAATGGCATCCACACCTTCCAATGCACCTGCCTCAAGCATGCGGGGGGCTCCACTGATATCTTCCTCATCGCCGTTATCCTCGCTGGGTTGGAAAAGGAAGCGGACTGTACCGGGAAATTCCTCTTCACTCAGCAAGTGCGCGACTCCGAGCGCGATGGCAGTATGAGCATCATGACCGCAGGCATGCATCATGCCGGGTATGGTTGAAGCATATGGTAGATCATTCTTTTCCTCGATGGGCAAGGCGTCAATATCAGCCCGTATGGCAATCACCGGGCTCCCTTTTCCTTTTTCGCCCAATACTCCTGTCCTGGCCACATTACGCTGAACCCGATAACCCAACTTCTCCAGGGTATCGCCAATGATCCCGGCAGTCCGGAACTCATGAAAACCGATTTCAGGATACATATGGAAATCATGGCGGAAATCACGGATTTCACCTGCAATGGCATAAGCTTTTTCTTTCATGGTTGTCATGGGGCAGCACTCTCCTTATTTTCTACTGAGAAGAACTAAATCAATTGATCTTGTAAACTTCTTCCTTAATAATCTTGTGCTTATTAATTGCTGGAAGGATACAATGCTGCAAATCAGGATTCGGATTATTTTTTTATCCTGCAGGGACATATCTCGGTGAGACTTCGTGGCAATAAACCCAATGTCCCGAGCTGATCTCTCGCCAGACAGGTTCAATCTTTGAGCAATGTTCTTTGGCGATCGGACAACGGGTATGGAAGCGGCAACCTTTCGGTGGGTTAATGGGACTAGGAATATCTCCATCGAGGACCATTCTTTTCCTTTCCCGCGCAATTATTGGATCCGGTATCGGTACTGCGGAAAGTAATGCTTTTGTGTAGGGGTGTTGAGGATTCTCGTAAAGTTCATCCTTTTCCGCCAATTCCATTAAGATACCCAGGTACATCACCGCCACTCGGTCGCATATATGGCGGACCATGCTCAAATCGTGGGCGATGAAAAGAATAGTAATCCCCAACTGATCCTGTAAATCTTCAAGTAGATTGACCACTTGAGCCTGAATGGATACATCAAGGGCAGCAATCGGTTCATCACAAACAACAAATATCGGCCTGGATGCCAGTGCACGCGCGATCCCAATTCGCTGACGCTGCCCTCCCGAAAATTCATGCGGAAAGCGGTTAAGATAATCCCTGCTCAGACCGACTAAATCCAATAAATCGCCAACTTTATTCTCCCTATCTTTTTTACTTTTGACTATTCTATGAACCCTTAAAGGCTCGCTAATAATTGAATTCACCGTCCAACGAGGATTTAAAGATGAAAATGGATCCTGGAAGACCATTTGAGAGCGGGAGCGAATTTCTTTCATTTTTTGTCTTGACTTAAGATTCACCTCGTGCCCGTCGATTTCTATATATCCAGATGTTCGCTCATATATTCCCAGAATTGCCCGCCCCAAGGTGG
>JAPLGS010000128.1 GCA_026390015.1 Chloroflexota bacterium
GACATGGTCCAGCGTCAATGTCTTCCCGGTGCCGGTCGCTCCAATGATCAACCCGTAATCGGGGTTGGAGCTATCACTTGTTCCATCGTATGTGATATTCTTGATGGTTAAATTCCCGCCCCATTGGAAGGCGAGCGTCATGGCATACGTGGAAGTGCCATCAATTGCACCCGTGCTGCTGTTCCAACCGCCTTGAATGGTCAGGTTGTTGGTATTACTCGAGCCTAGTAAGCGGACCGCTTTAGCTGAGCCGCCAGCGGTAGTGCCAGCCTCGGCAGTATTATGACCGGCTAAACCATCGTAGATCCCCTTCTCGATCCAGATGGTTCCATCAGGCCAGGTACTTTCATCGAGCGCAGTCAGCAGAGCCGTCAGGGTTGTGTAGGAGGGGGAACAGCCAGTAGAGTCAGTATATGGATTTTGGCTTCCCGGGCACCAGATCGGGTCGCCCTGAGCGATCACTTCTGCGGCGGCTTCACTGGCCAGCGGAAGGGGCTGTCCATTTTCATCCAACACGACCACATCGGTGCCTGGGGGCACATCCGCCAGAAGCGGCGCTATCTCTTCGGTTGGGGCTGGCGTGGCTTCGTCCACAGGGGCGCTCGTCGGAGCAGACTCTTCCGTTGGGGCGGGAGTGGCCTCGTCCACAGGTGTACTCGTCGGAGTAGGGTCTACCGGGGGTGTCTCGCCATCTGCGAAAACAGTGGTAGGCATGATCAACTGGAACACGAATGCTGTGATCGTTACCGCATAAAAGAACTTATTGAACAATTTTGTTGAATGCATCATTTTCTCCTTTAATGCTATTTATCTGGATTTCATTTATTTCACTTGGGCGGGCCATCGCTTTGCCGGAAACCAGAATGGGAGTATCCGCAAGCATCGCAAAAGCCTTCACCGCTCAAACATATCAAGAAAGCCTGTTTAACACATCCACGTGGTGTTTCACTTTTGTGTAAGTTTTGTGCAAGGCAGCTTAAACAAAAAAGCCCTCCATGGGAGGACTTTTTATGAATGTGCCGGTCTTGGCCGGCCGCGCCTGGCATCAGCGCTTGCGGCTTATGCTAATCAGATTTTCGTGTGCGGAGAACATAGGCCACGGCCTGCGCGCGGTTTTCAACCCCCAGGCGCTGTATGATGCGGTGCAGATGTGAGCGCACAGTGGACTCTTCAAGGTGAAGGATCCTGCCGATCTCCTGGTCTGAGTGCCCCTCGCTCAGCAAAGCCAGGATCTCCTCCTGGCGGGAAGTAAGCGATTCATCCGCTGCGCTTTTGGCAGGGCTCATGCCCCCGCCCATTTCACGCAACCCCTTGAATAGTTTTACAGCGATGCCGGATGGCAGGTAGGGAATCCCATCAGCTACCTTGCGGATGGCTTCCAGCAGGAACGCGCGCGGCGCGGTCTTGGGAAAGTAGCCCAGCGCGCCGGCCTGAATGGTTGCCAGCACCTTCTCTTCATCCTCCAGGCTGGTGACCACCAATATCCTGGCCTGCGGATCGATCTTGCGAATTTCTATGATCGCTTCCAGACCATTCATACCAGACATCAGCAGATCCATCAGGATCACATCCGGATCATGTTCTTCATAGAATTTTATCGCTTCGATCCCATTGACGCACTCGCCGACCACATGCATATCAGCTTCTTCATTCAATGCGGTTACCATGGCCTCGCGCATCATGGGGTGATCATCCACAACCAGAATTTTTATTTTATCCATAATTATTCCTTAATATCCACGCCAAAGCTAACCCGGGTGCCCCTGTCGATCATTGACAGGATGGTTAATTCACCGCCAAGCAAATGAGCCCGTTCATGCATGTTCTGCAGACCCAACCCGCCGCTGCGGGGTTTGGCGGCATCAAACCCTACGCCATCATCAACGATCTCCAGATCAAGACGCCTCGGAAAGGAACGAATGCTGATCTTTATGCTGCGGGCCTGGGCATGTTTCATGGCATTGTTCAATGCCTCGATCGTAATCCAGAATAGATTTTCGTGCCATGCTTGCGGGCAATGTTCCAATGAACCTTCTTGAATGATCTGCGCCCGCACTCCGGCGTGACGCTCCACTGTTAATAATCTCGTCTCGAGATCATTAATAAGGTCTACTTCCTTATCCACGCTGGACGGCTGGATCTGATATAACATCAGGCGGGTTTCCTTGAGCGCCTGCCGCGCACTTTCCAGAATACGATCAGCGATCTGTCTGGCGCGCTCCATGTTATTTTTTTCCAATGTGGAAACCAGCGTTTCTGAGAACAGCACCATCCCATGGATGGATTGGTTGACAGAATCGTGCAGGTTACGCGCCAGGCGCTGGCGCTCATCCACCGCCGCCAATTTCAACAAAGCCTCCTGCGCCTGTATCTGTTCGGTAATATCCTCTTTGACCGCCATGTATTGCGTGATCACCCCGTGCCCGTCCAGGATCGGTGAAATGATCGCCGACTCCCAGAACAGGTCTCCATTCTTTTTTCGATTCTGGAACCTGCCCTGCCACTTCCTTCCAGTTGTGATCGTCGCCCATAATTCCTGATAGATCTCGGGCGGAGTAGCAGCCGATCTCAGCAAGCGCGGGGTTTTTCCGTACACTTCCTCAAGTCCATAACCTGTCACCTCACAAAATTTAGGGTTGACGTATTCGATCACGCCATTGAGATCCGTGATCATTACCGAGGTCTGGCTTTGTTCCACCACGTTCGTCAGTTTACGAAGTTCATTCTCGATCCTTTTACGCTCGGTGATGTCATGGGTCACGCTGATGATATGGGGAATGCCCTGCAGGTTAATGATCTTTGCGAATAACAAACCGATAACCAGACTGCCGTCTTTGCGCAGAAAAACGATCTCCTCATTTTGTACATACCCCACTTCAGCGAGTACCCTTTCAAACTGCAGCCGCTCTTCCGGATGCTCCCAAAGATTGAGATCAACGGTTGATCTTCCGACCGTCTCAGCGCGGGTATATCCGCTTATCAATGTAAAGGCTTGATTCACGTCCACAAAGCGGCCATCAGACAGGCGGATGACGTTCATCGAGTCCGGGCTGGTGTTGATGATCGTTTCCAGATTTTCCCGGGTTTCACGATTATCCACGATCAAACGTTGGTTCGTCAGGAGGATCAACCCGAACGTACACAGCACACTGAAGATGAGGATGGCCAGAAGCGTCTCGGTTTTCATAAGCGAATTTGTGAACCCGCCGCCGATCCCTACCCAAAAAGGAGCCAGCCCGCGTATGATAAAAAATATGCCGGCTGAAAGGAACAAAGTCGCAAGGAAGCGGGACAGAAAAAAAAGCGAACGCGTCTTGTATAAAAAGAACGTCCTTGCGATCAGCAATAACAGAACAGCCAGTGACATCGAAAAAGTCAACCAGCGTCCCAGCGGATCATTATCAATGAAAGTGAAAAACGTAGAGATCAGAACAACCAAACCGCAGAATCCGAAAAGAAGAGTGGAATTTTCCCGCTTATCCTCGAACCTCAAAGCCCCAATATAGATGAACGCCAGGGCGGATAGGAAAATGGCATTATTGAAAACTCCCGCGATATCTCCAAGCCTGGGATCATCCACCAGGATATTTAAGGCAAATCCGATCGAGCCAAGCGCCATCAATCCGCTGCCCAGAGTCCACCAGCCTAATGCAGGATGGGCTTTATTCAGCCTGGATTGGGCAAGCAGCGCAAGCATTTGCAGTATATTGATGAGGCTCACAACCAGAGCAAGCGTGTGAAGATCGATGTTCATGAACTCCTTTTATTTACGGGTCGGTGTCACATAGTGACTTATGTAGGCCGGGTGGGAATGGCTTTGAACCGATAAATTGGCATAAGCGATTATATATTATTCTCCGTCTGATTAGGAAAGAATTTCACTGTTTGCGTATTTTTCCGCTGGAAACACCGGTCTGGCTGATACAAAACAGCCTTTTCAGAAAACCCCACATTTATTTGTGTAATATTTGTGTATAATAGTACAAAACGATTTTTAAAGCGAGGCACAAATGAACTCAGAGAAAATTCCAGATATTATCATTGGCCGTTTACCAGTTTACTTGC
>JAPLGS010000028.1:0-916 GCA_026390015.1 Chloroflexota bacterium
AAATGCCGATCTTGGAAGTAGTCCTTCGGCAGTTGGCTAATCATGGGATTCTGGATATTACCCTCGCGGTTGGGTATTTGGCTGAGCTGTTGATGGCGTATTGCGGTGATGGAAGCAAATTCGGTGTGAATCTGGATTATTCCCGGGAAGAACAGCCTTTGGGAACTGCGGGACCAATTTCATTAATACCAAATCTCAATGAAACATTCCTCGTCATGAACGGCGATCTGCTGACAACGATTGATTACAGCGCAATGTGGAAATATCACAAGCAGCGTGGCGCAATTGCAACCCTGGCTTCCTATCAACGTAATATAAAAATTGAGCTGGGTGTGGTCGAATCAGCGGATGGCTGGGTGAAGGATTACATCGAAAAACCTACTTATCACTATGTGGTAAGTACTGGTATCTATATTTTTGAGCCTGAAGTTCTTCAATATTTGGAGCCAGGATCACATTTGGATCTGCCCGAGCTTGTCTTGAAGTTGGTACAGGCTGACCAAAAGGTGAATGTCTATAATTTTGAGGGGTACTGGCTGGATATTGGACGCCATGATGATTATGATACAGCGATTCAGGAGTTTTCTGTCCATCGCAATGAGTTTTTGCTTTCATAAAAATTGGAGTGAACCGTTGATTCTCGTTTTGTTTACCGCTTCCTATCCATTTGATGTCGCAATTGAGCAGACTTTTCTTAATGAAGAAATCAAGTATTTGGCAGATAGTTTCGAAAGAGTAGTGCTTGTCCCTCGTAAATGCATTGGAACAAGGTTGTCTGTGCCGTATAATGTGGAAGTTGTGGAGGATTACTTTTCGTTTTTGGAATCTGCCAACAGACTTTCAGTTGTAATGCGTGTGCTTGCGTCGCCTTTGTTTTATCGTGATTTGTTGGCACATCCCTGGTTATTGTTCCACC
>JAPLGS010000028.1:1032-1815 GCA_026390015.1 Chloroflexota bacterium
CTCGCGTATCCATGGCTATGATCTGTACGAGGAGAGGTACTCGCCGCCCTACTGGCCTGGACGTCCCGCTTCTATTGAAATTGTAGATGCGCTTTTTGCAGATGCAACCGCAGGTGTAGATTATCTAAAAAAGCGTTACCCAGCATACTCGTCACGGTTTGAAACGGGATTTCTCGGTGTGGTAGACCCGGGTTTCATCACAGCGCCTTCGTCAGATGGGGTACTGCGAGTCGCTTCCTGCTCCATTATTCGTCCTGTCAAACGCGTGGAGTTATTGCTTGCAGGCATTGCGAATGCTGCGAGTCAGCGTCCAGAGCAAAAGATTGAGTGGCACCATTTTGGCAATGGCGCATCTGAGGGTGTGCGCGAGAGTTTGCAAAAAGCTGCTGATGAAATTCTCCCTACCAATGCACATGCTTTCTTTCCTGGGTATTCCACACAGCAGGCATTAATGGATTATTACCGCTCGAACGCGGTGGATGTTTTTTTTAACGTTAGTGAATCAGAAGGTATACCTGTTTCTTCAATGGAAGTGATCAGTTGCGGTATTCCGCTATCTGCTACCGATGTTGGTGGAAACCGTGAAATTGTCACAGAGCAAAATGGTTTGTTACTTTCGGCCAATCCGTCGGCAGAAGAAATCGCATCTGCAATTTTTAAATTTGCAGATGCGCCGCAGTGGGCTAAGGAAAAACGATTGGGTAGCCGCGCTCTGTGGCGCGAGAAATATGATGTGGGTGAAAATTTCCGTGATTTTATACGGCGCTTGAAAACCATCCGAGA
>JAPLGS010000042.1 GCA_026390015.1 Chloroflexota bacterium
AGGCAGGTTCCGTAGCCGCCTCAACAGTTTCAACTGTTACCAAACACAAAAGCTAAAATTTCTTGACGAATGCATAATCGCATGATAGCATCATTTCCTGCTTAAAAAAATTCCCATTAGGGAGAATCGAGAATACCATGACTATTGATCGATCTTCAAACTATGATGATGAAATTGATCTGCGCGCGATCGCTCTTACGCTCTGGAAAGCGCGTACTGTAATTTTTGTTGTGACCATCGTGGCCGCACTCGCAGCCTTTGCCGTCAGTTACTGGGGCTTGCCGCGCACCTATCAGGCAAATGCGTATGTGTTTATCGGCCAGCCAGTGCTTGGTTTCACAGAAGTTTCAGAAATTAAAATAACACCTGCACTTCCTGATCTGAGCGCTGTGGCTAAGTTGGCGGTCGCGCCGGGATTGCTGGATAAAGTGCTAAAAGATGCGGCGGTTATTACGGCCCTTGGGGATAATAAAATTTCCATGAGTGAAATGGTGACTGTCAGTGTTATTGGTAAGGATCAAATTAGTCTGCAGGTAACCGATACCGATCCTCAGCGGGCGGCCTTGCTGGCCAATAGTTGGGCTGAAAAAGTGGTCGAGGAGGTGAATGGCATTTACGGGATGGGTAAAATCGCGCAACTCTTGGATTCTCAGGTTTTGGCTTCCCAGCACGATCTCGCTCAGGTTCAGACCGCCTTAGAAGACGCACTATCCAAAAGCCAGATTGCTGCACTGGATGCCCAACTACAGCGTAAGCAGGCAGATCTGGAATGTGTGTTGGATAGTTCCAGCCAGACTACGCGAGTGTTGGATGATTTGCAAGTTCTTGAGCAGGGGTTGAGTATCTTACCTGCCGAGTCACTTATCTCATTTGATGATGGGTTGGTTTTGACCCTTTTACGCCAACATTCACTGACCAGTCAGTCTTGCCTATTAGTAAATCAATCTCAACCTCAACCTCAATCTCAACCTCGTGTATCTGTTATAAACACATCTGAGTTGTCTGTGCAATTTGATAACACTACCTTTGCCGTAGCCACCGTTTCAAAGGCGTTGGAGTCGGTAACCCAACTGCGCAGCGGGCTTCAATCCCAGTTAACGAATTTACAAAGCGATCAAAGCCGTCTGGAACAGGATATCCCCCAATTGCAAAAAGATCTGGAGAATGAGCAATCCAAAATGGGTCAGATCAGCCTGAAGCGGGATCAGTCGAAGGAACTGAATACCTCCTTATTGAATAGCCAACTTCTGGTTTCCAAAATGCTTCAAGAGAACGGAAAAGTAGCCAATTTGAGTGTGGAGGCTTTACCTCCAGAGAATGCAGCATCGCGAAAGACGTTGATGAACACTGCCCTGGCCGGAATGCTCGGGCTGATGTTGAGTGCCTTCGGGGTGCTGGCAGTGAATTGGATGAAAAACGAGTAGGGCAGCTTCAATTTATAGCGGGCTTCCTGAATGAGCTTGCAATGGTTTGCGCTTCGAAGTAAACCTAATAAGGAAGAGGCTTTGTGGCGCGAAGCGCTTGCGCGTGGATTTGAGGTTTTTTATCCTCAACTGCATGTAAAGCCCAAAAACCCCAGGTCACGCAAGAAACGGCCTTATTTTCCGGGCTACTTATTCGTCCAGGTGGACTTGCGCCAGAGCGGGTACTCTACCTTTGCCTGGATGCCGCATTCTCTCGGACTGGTCTCCTTCGGCGCTGAGCCGGCTGAGGTGCCGCATGCGCTCATCCAGGCCATCCGAAACCGTGTGGACCAGATCAACGGGGATGGCGGCGAGCAGTTGCACGGCCTAAAGCCGGGTGAGATAGTGGTCATTCAGGACGGCCCTTTCGCCGGGCAGGAAGCCATCTTTGACACCCGCATCTCGGGTAATGAGCGGGTGCGCGTTTTGCTCAGCCTGCTGCGTGGCCGGCAGATGCCGCTCGTATTGCCCAGCGCGCAGATCGAACGAAAAAAATAGCGAGCTGGTTTGGCGCGTGAATCGCGAGCCGTTTTGTTGTGGCCATGACAGCTTGTCTCTTTCGATACGCTTCGCGCACATCGCGAAGCGTGTCGGAAGGGCGGATGCTGGTTACTTCCCATGTGCCGAGCAGGCGTTTATCGATACGGTATAATGTATCCGTCTGCTTGATCTAAAAGTTTGGAGTTTCCCATGCCTGCTGAAGTAAATACACAAATTGAAAATACCTTTTTGGCGCTTCCCCCGCTCGAGCGTGAAGCCATTATTACGCATGGCGCGGCCATCCGACTCTCTAGTTTGAAACAGCGCCTGTTCCTGGCACAGAGTAAGGCGCGTAGTTTTGAAGAAAAATATCAGACCACATTAAATGCTTTGAATGAAAGCGGACTTCCCGACCAGGCGGGATATGAGATGCACGAAGACTATCTGATGTGGATGCACTGGGCAGAGGTTGCCGTGCAATGCGCGAAGGACCTGGCCGTGCTGGAAAAAATTACCAGCCGCGGAGTGCTCGGCGGCGAGACAAGCCATGTTGGCGGTTGACAGGCTGCTGCAAATCGAAACTCTGTTCGCCGCCCAGGTTGCCCGCATGGTTGTGATCGAGTTGGATGAAGAACTGTTGCGCCTGGTTTTGTATTTTGAAGATGGTTCCAACCTGAGGGTTACAGAGCAGTGGAACGGAGATGCGCTCAGCCGTTACAGTTATTATTGGCTTACCGCGGAGAACGAATTGAAAACAGGCTGGGATAACGCCTCGCATCACACCCGTCTGCAAAATTTTCCACATCATAAGCATGTAGGTCGGCAAGCGAGCATGCAACCATCGTTTGAAACAACATTGGAAGATGTCATGCAGGCGATCATCAAGCCATCCTGACCTGCCTGTCCCTCATACCATTCCTTTCTATACTGAACGCGGTCATAAACTGAGGATTTGTC
>JAPLGS010000177.1 GCA_026390015.1 Chloroflexota bacterium
CGTGCCAAGCGGATAGGTTCCATCAATAGGCATTGCAGACACAGGCAGATTGTCGCCGTTGAAACTGATCATCGGTCCAAGCACATTGCGGACGAAATCAGGGGCTTCATTCGGGACCGATGGCCTGCGAGTCATCTTTGAGCTGACCGCCGCTGGTACTTTGACCTCGTAAAGATTCGCGATGGTCGCATCCACTGCCTCAAAGTTCTTCTTAACCACGGCTTCACCACGTTTGCCATAAGTCTTTTCAATGGCATGCTTGATCTCTTCGATAGCCTGATCGCGCGGCAATACACCAGAGATGGCGAAGAATGCCGTCTGCATGATGGTGTTGACGCGTTGCCCCATGCCCGTCTGTTCGGCAACTTCATAACCGTTGATGACGTAGAACTTGAGTTTCTTCTCAATGATCGCAGACTGTACTTCACTCTGCAAAGTATCCCAAACCTCATTTTTATCAGACATACTATTGAGCAGGAATACCGCGCCTTCTTTGGCATATTTCAGAATGTCATAGCGTTCGAGGAAATTGAATTGGTGACAGGCTACAAAATTTGCCTGATTTGCCTCGATGAGATATGGCGCCTGAATCACCTTCGGCCCAAATCGCAGATGCGAAATGGTCATTTGCCCCGATTTCTTTGAGTCGTATACAAAATAACCTTGTGCAAAATTCTCAGTCTCTTCGCCGATGATCTTGATCGAATTCTTGTTCGCGCCTACGGTGCCGTCCGAGCCGAGACCGAAGAACACGCAGCGCACGGTTTCAGCGTGTTCGATCGAGAATGAATTATCCACATCAATGCTGGTGTGAGAGACATCATCGGTAATTCCGACCGTGAAATGATTCTTGGGTTCGGGTTTCTTTAATTCATCCAAAGAGGCTTTGACCATTGCAGGCGTGAACTCTTTCGATGAAAGTCCGTACCGTCCGCCAATGACTTTGACATTCAACCTTTGGCCTTCAACCAAAGCATTCACAATGTCCATATAAAGCGGCTCGCCCATGGAACCTGGTTCCTTGGTGCGATCTAAAACAACAAGGCTCTTCACTGATATGGGTAATGATTTGATGAAATAATCAACAGAAAATGGACGATACAAGCGCACTTTCAACACGCCAACTTTTTCGCCTTTTTCCACGAGATAATTCACGGTCGCATCGGCGGTGTCTGCGCCTGAGCCCATGATGACGATCACGCGCTCCGCATCAGGATGACCGACATAATCAAACAAGTTGTAATGTCTGCCAGTTACTTTGGCAAAGGCGTCCATCATTTCCTGCACAATGGCGGGAGTGGCAGCATAGAACGGGTTGACCGTCTCGCGCGCCTGGAAATACACATCAGGATTTTGGGCGGTGCCGCGCAAAACAGGATGCTCAGGCGTGAGTCCTCTTGCTCGATGGGCACGCACCAGGTCTTCGTCTAGCAGGGAACGCAGTTCTTCATCCGTAATTTGGAATATCTTGGCTACTTCATGCGATGTCCTAAATCCATCAAAGAAGTGGATGAAGGGGATGCGGCTCTTAAGAGTGGATGTCTGCGCGATGGCGGCGAAATCATGCGCCTCCTGCACAGACGCCGAGCCGAGTAATGCCCAGCCTGTCTGACGGACAGCCATCACATCTTGATGGTCGCCAAAAATGGACAGGCCTTGCGCCGCAAGTGAACGCGCAGCAACATGGAAGACCGTGCTGGTGAGTTCACCCGCGATCTTGTACATGTTGGGGATCATTAATAATAAACCTTGCGAGGCGGTGAAGGTGGTGGTGAGCGCGCCTGTCTGCAGCGCGCCATGGACTGCTCCAGCCGCACCGCCTTCCGATTGCATTTCGATCACTGCGGGAACTGTGCCCCAAAGATTCTTTTTGCCCTTAGAGGTCCATTCGTCAGCGAATTCTCCCATGGCTGAGGAAGGGGTGATGGGGTAAATAGCGATCACTTCACTCAAGCGATGCGCGACGGATGCGGTGGCTTCATTGCCATCAATAGTAACTACGGGTCGTTTCATTGTGACTCCTTTAGAAATTTCTTCAACAAACAAGTTTATCGCTCTCTGAGTGCCTTGGTTAGTTATAAATGACCCGAATCTACCTGAGAGTTGTCATATTTTGGACAATAATTGTAGAAATAACACAAGGTGGCAGATTTTCTGCCGCCTTGTGACTATAAAATCTTGTTTTTGGATTGGACTTAAATATATTATTTCAAATATGATCTTGCCAATAATAAAGCCGCCAGAGATTTTGCATCTGGCATCTCGCCCCTTTCAGCCATTTGAATTGCCTCTGCGAAAGGAAGTTTTTCCACGCTGAGGAATTCATCCGCATCTGCCTCAAGCGGATCATGTCTCAAATCCCGTGCCAGATAGACATGCATGAATTCCGTTGAATAGCCGGGCGCCAGAAAAAAGTCACCGATCTTTATGATCTTATTTGCGGCGAAACCTGTCTCTTCGCGGATCTCGCGCGCGGCGCATACTGCGGGATCTTCGCCTTTCTCCAATGTGCCTGCGGGCAGTTCGAGCAAATCCATACCGGCGGCGTGACGATATTGCCGCACAAAAAGTAAATTGCCGTCACTGTCAATTGGGACAATGATGACAGAACCACCATGTTCGATGATGTCAAATTTGGTTTCGCGTCCATCCGGTGTTTTCAGAGTATCGCGTCGGATCGTGAAGGCGCGCCCTTTTAATAAAGTTTCTGTCCGAAGAAATTCAAATGGCATGCTGGATTCCTTATATCAAAAAAGCCCAGGCATTTGCCTGGGCTTTTTTGATTTACAACTATGGTATTTGCAACTTTTGCCCAGTGGTCAATTTTGCTGAGAGTGAAATCCCAGTTGCGGAAGCCATGGCATCCGGGTAAACATCACCAAATTTACAAGCGACACTGTAAAGTGTTTCATCTGAAGATGTAACAGTATATGTCGATGGGTGTGCCGCCAGCGAGCGGCTTCCAGGAAACGCTCCAGTTTGTGGGATCGTCAACTTGTCACCGACGGAATATAGATCAGGGCTGGTAAGTCCGCTTGCGGAAAGCAGCGAATCTGGGTCTACATTGAAACGGCGGGCAATACAATAGGGGAATTCTCCAGCCTGCAAAATATAAGTTGCCGGGCGTGGACCGGGAGTGAACGGGACAGCGGTTGAAACGGTCGCTGCAGGCGCCGCGGGTGTAACCACCACGGGTGTTGTCGCCCCGCCGACAGCATTTGTTGGTGTGCTGGGCTGAGTGATTGCGATAGATGTACCTGCCTCAGGAGTAATAAGCCCCCCGGCTGTTGTGATCGCTTGAGGAGTGACTGCAGTGCCGCCATTCGCCACAGTGGTTTGAGCCGCCGCAGTCTGCTTTGCAAATTCTTCGATCATTGCCATTGGGTTCTCAACAGAAGCGATGGGTGAAACGAATAACCCCGTTGCGATCAATGTTGGCGTTGCCTCTGGTGCAGTTGATAATGATTGCGTGCATGCAGAAATCAACAGAGTTGATATCACAAAAATTGAGATGACCAGCAAGACGCGTTTTTTATTACTCATATTTTCTCCTCTTTACAAATTTAAGAAATGGTAGCACATGACCTTTAAAGCGTCAAGGCGTACCCCTTGTAAATTTGTTAATGTTCAATTTGTAAATCTTCGTGAAAATTTTGTTTATAAACACAAGCCCAATGTTAATTCCCAAATAAATGTTCGAGTCCGCGCCAGACTTCATCGCGCCAGCAGGTGTAGTTATGTCCACCGCTGAACTCGTGATAGGTGACATCATATCCTTTCTCACGCAGGATGGGTTGCAGGCGGCGGTTGTCTTCCAACAGCCAGTCAAAATGTCCGATGTCCATCCAGATCTTGAGTTTGTGCGCCTGTTGATGTTTGATCAAATCCACAGCGGCGAAATCACGTTTCTCTGATTCAAAAACGCCCGACTGGCTGATTACTTTTCCAAAAGTCTCGGACATTCTCAGTCCCGTGTACATCGACATTAATCCGCCAAATGACGCGCCCAGCACGCCAAACGCGCCGCGCTGTTGATCCACATCCAGCAGGTTCAATTTCTTGCGCGCCAGCGGCAAAATCACGTTGTCGAGCCACATGATGGTTGCGTCGGAGCAGGCATATTCCGCAGCGCGGCGGTCGTCACCATTTTGCAGAAAAGCCATCGCGATCGGTTGGATCCGCTTTTCGTGGATGAGATTATCAACGATTACATTTAATTTCGCGCGCTCAAGATAATCCGTCCCGTCGTATACGACAAGCAGAGGCACCGGCCCGCTGACAGGTGGATGATAAAGATACACCTCTCGTTGACCCTCATCCGCGAGCATCCAGGTTTCGACGAGGTGATGAGTGAGCTTGCCGTGAAGAATATTTTTCTTGCGGATTGCCAACTCCGTGGCGGAATGACCGGGCATGTAAAAGAAATGGTTGTATTGCCCAATGCCGTTATAGACAGTATTCTGATTCAACGGGTCTTCAACGCGTGTCTTTGTGCGAGGTTCGTAAAAGGAATATTCAAGATACGCCGCGCTGGGAAGTTCCATCGAATATGCCCACAAATCCTTTTCGATGTGCCTCATCTTTTGCGGCGCTTCTTCCCACATGTGTATATCGTTAATCACATGCGGCGCAGATTTGCCCTTCCATAAAATGACTGCTTTATTTCCTTCGATGATTGGGTTTTGTGGCGACATGGTTTATAACTCCGATCTTTCGACACCTTTGAATTGCAAAATAAAATCCGCGCCATAGACTTTGCTTGGCGTTTGGAATCCAAACTTGAAATCTGAAGATAAAATGCGTTTCATAATTTCCACTGAAGTCAGAGCGGTTAGATAATAGGCTTCGGGTGTTTTCAATTTTGCGCGGACAGTTTGTTTGCCATCGCTCACTTCGGCGATCAGTAAATTAAATCCGCTTTCATTTTGTTGACGGGTTGGTCCGGGTGCGAAGAATTTTCCAATGAGCCATTTTATAAAATCTCTAGCTGTGCGCGTGTAAAGTAAAAATCCAGCATACCGTGTCATGCGCATCATGTGGATCATCGCTTTTGGAAAGCCCATGTACACGGTCACGTTTGGGATGCCCGTGCTGTGATACGCCGTGCTGACATCACCCCAGCCCATTGAAACAAGCCGGGTCGTTCCGCGCCCGAAATCGATTTCTTTGCTGTCCCAAATATTCGGCACGCTGATAATTTTTCCATCACGGCGGATGCGTCCTTCGCGCTGCATATTCTCAATTCCAGAACGAGCCGTGCCGCGTGAGACTCCGCCGCCGACACTTTTTATATAAAGCTCAAGGTGCGTTGCGCTCGTAAGTTTTTTTGCAACATGCGCGCTCAAACAATCCGACGGCACCACATCAAAACCAGCGCCGGGCAATAACATGATGCCCGCGCGTTTCGCATCTTCATCCATCAGCGCCAGCGCTTCAAAGCCTTCGATCTCGCCGCTGATGTCTACATAATGCCGCTTCGTGCGGATGCACGCTTCAGCCATTTGACGAAACGTCAGCACGAACGGCCCCGCGCAATGCAGCACCGCGTCCACTTCCATCAATGCCGAGTCGAGCGCGGCTGTGTCGCTAATTGAAAAGGTGCGATATTCCAAATCAAATTTTTCCGCTTGCGCGCGTAATAGATTTTCATCACGCCCCGCGAGCAGCGGCTTCAAACCTTCCTTCACTGCTTGCTCCACGATCAATTTTCCCGTATATCCATAAGAACCATACACCATAATATTTTTCATGACCGCTCCGTCCAACTTGGATTTGCATATTTTTCTTTGACTAATTCTTCAGCTCTTTCGGATTCGGAGCGAGATAGTTCTCCACGCTGAAAGCGAATTCCCAACTGTGATTCAAATCCCTTGACGAAAGTCTGGGCCGCCTTTTCCCAATCAGTTTTCACGCCTGTTACTGATTCAACAGTCGTCGCGCGCGCCAGTAATCGTTGCGCCGCATTCTC
>JAPLGS010000151.1 GCA_026390015.1 Chloroflexota bacterium
GATGGAGCTGATCAGTTACCCGCTGCCATAAAGATAGGAAGGGGTAAAGATTAATGGGGTGTCTAAGCTTTTCTCTATGGAAGCTTTCATGGACTCTACCCAATCCTCCCACTGATGATGCATATTAAACAAAAACGCGCTCAAAAGAGCACGTTTTAATTACCAACTACCGATTGTGGCTGTACCAAGAGATGGCTCAATCCTGAATCCACCCTTGTATATCCTTTCTGATAACTGTTATGTGTCCTCCTGCTGCGAAACGCGCACACCAGGTTCGTGACCTGGCAGGAGATCTTCGGGCATGTCCCGAACGTCCGCAGCCGGTGACGTAAAACGGCTCTAATAGTTTGCTGCGGAGGTTGTTGGATGTCCCAACCAATTAAACCGCAGCGCCCCGCGGGCACAGGAGAGTCTTGACGAAGGCTCTCCTCCTCAAAAAGCGAGGAGAATCTCTTGACGGGACTCTCCTCCAGGTTTTTATGCAATCGCATTCGGATTATTGAAAATATCAATTAAAAGCTGTGATCAAAAATAATATTCAAAGACGAAAATCATGATCGCTAAAACAAAGGAATTGTTCCTGCGTTCGATCTATCCCTTTTGATCGGTTTTCTGATGAGAGGAAATAAGCGCCAATAGAACGACAATATTGCAATGCTCAACGCCAGGACTCAGATGCGTTGGGTTGGTTGAATTCATTATTTTTGAAGCGCTGTTTGCAAGACTTCTGTGACCCAGCCATTCAGGCTTTTATCAGCTAATTTTGCCTGAATATAGGCTTGACGATGTAATTCGGCGGGCAGGCGAACTACAAATTTTCCCGAGAATGGCTTTTCGGGCGACTCGCCGCGTTGTGTGCAAAAATCGAGATAATCATCAACTGATTCTCGAAATGCCTTTTGAATTTCATCAACGCTGGTGCCTTCAAAAGTGATCACATCGCGGACATTAATAACCTCCCCATATAGAATGCCCGCTTCATCATCAATTTCAACTTTACCGATATATCCCTTGTATTCCATCATGGTTTTACTCCTGCTGCTTCGAGAAACCTGCGAACAGACTTGACCGCGCCTTTGTTGGTTTCTTTACGCGGATGCGGGCGATGAAAAACGGCCCGGACATCTTTCAAAGCGATCCGCACTCGTGAACCATTGCCTTCTGATATTTCAGCGCCTAAAGCGACAAACAAGATCTCAATATCTTTCCAGGCAATATTGGCACGATCTGGTTTCTCAAAAATTGCCTGCAATGTTTTACGGTGTTTGCTATCCACAATCTAACAATATCATAAAACGATACTATTATCAAGAGGCTTTTTAACTTGTTTTATTGCCATGCTTTGTATGCTGGGCCGCCTAAATTGTCCCCACACCATCCAGCAGTCCTACGGCACGTTGCTTCTCTTCTAGCTTCGGGCGGGTTGCCACACTTCATTTAATTCTGCGATGATACCTTGGCGCGCACCGCTTGTTTGCCTGTTTGACGATATGGCTAAAGTAAGCCAAATTGCTTCACATGTTTACTCCCTTAGTCCATCAATCTTTTTCGTATTCAATTAGGCATTCTTGATCGCCGTGACTGCAGAATAAGCTCAAATTACTTTGTTATCAAGAAATAATCCTTACCAATCTGGCAGAGATTTTATCTGTTTTTTACACCCCCGGGTTGTATAATAAAAATGATGATCTCCACTAAAACCACTCCGAAAAACAAATACAATATCAATGAAGGTGAAGCTAAATATCAGGTGATCTTTCAGACCAGATCGGTCAGTATCTTGCATTCTGCCTCGTGTGGTCAGTTCCAAAATGTTATCGCCCTCATGTCCCCAAGCACTAATCAAAGCAGTCTGTTCCCAGGGAAAATATCATTTTGAACATATCTTATGCTATTGGCCTATTAGTTTCTGCCGTCACATCCGCGGCGATCGCTTTGATCGCCTGGAAGCGCCTCTCTGCACCGGGGGCCAGCGGACTGATGTTCTTCCTGCTGGCAGATGTGATATGGGCAACGACATATGCTGTGCGCTGGATGATGACGGAACCGTCCACCCAGCTTTTTTGGCTGGACGCAACCTATTTTGGAGTGGCATTTAATTCAACTTTTGTACTCATCTTTACCCTGCAGTTCACAAACCGTTCTCATCTTCTGTCTCGCCGAAATCTGATCTTTTCGGCTATTGTTCCATTTGTAACCTTGTTATTGTTATGGACCGATAAATGGCACGGGTTGTTTTTTGGCGGTCAGCACTCGACCGGCACGATCCTGAGCGGAGGACCCTGGTTCTGGTTTTTTGTGGGCTGGTTAGCCATGCTGTGATTTTCATGAGGAGTTATTTGAGCCTTCTGACGATTTGCAGATCATGTTGGGCGAGGCTAAAGTCTCAGTTCAGACCTTGTATATCAAGCGCCGGGTGCTACGTGGAAGAGAATA
>JAPLGS010000160.1 GCA_026390015.1 Chloroflexota bacterium
ATTCAGGAGAAATTGAATTCAGGTGATCATTTACTGGATGCTGCTTTGGATCCTAAAAAGCCAAAACCCAATCCTTGGAGAAATTTCAAATTCGGCAAGTCCCTTTACCAACGCAAGGATCTTCCGAAACTTTAGACCACAACCAATAAAAATTGGGTCTTGTAAATAGTACGGCATAGCCGTATAATGGCTTTATGGAATTCATCGAAGCCACTGCGTTTACAAAGTATCTTTATGATTATCTCTCTGAAGATGAATACATTGGTTTACAAAGTTTCTTGCTTCAATATCCAGAATCAGGCAAAATAGTTCGTGGCTCTGGCGGTGTTAGAAAATTCCGCTGGGCAATGTCTGGAAGAGGTAAAAGTGGTGGCGTTCGAGTAATTTATTATTTCAAAAAGCAGGATGATGAAATATGGCTTTTGACCATTTATAGCAAAAGTGAAATGGAAAATATCCCTGCTCATGTTCTTCGTCAAATTGCAAAGGAAATTGAAAATGTCTAAGCGTGATATTGGTTTGGAAATTTTAGATGGTATTCGTGACATCAAGGCTCACAAAGCGGGTCAAAAAGTTTTGCGTGTCCACAGCCTGAGAGAACCTGCACCACCACAAATAATTCGCTCAAAATTAAAGTTATCGCAATCTGCTTTTGCAGGTTTAATGGGTGTGAGTTTACGTACGATTCAAGATTGGGAACAAGGAAGGCGCAAGCCAAGTGGTCCCGCTGTTGCATTGTTACGAATTGCTGAACAAAAGCCAGAAGTATTTAGACTCTTATCATAGCAAAAGAGTCTTAAGGCTAAAAACTGCCCAACAAAGCGTGCACAGATGAAGTGGGAAGTCAAGGGGACGGAGAAAAATGATTTACACTTCGACGGAAGGAGAGCGTAAAACAGCAACGCTCCGCCATCGCTTTTAGAGGGCTGCTTAAAAGCGTTGACAAGGGTTGTATAATGGCATTGGAGCGTCGAGCCCGCAAAACCTTTTAGAGGTCTCCGCAAGCGGAGTTACTTATTTGGGACGGCGCTCTCCTTTTTTAATTTCGAGGGCGGCAACGGGATCGGCTTCTTTGCACCCAGGGGATGCTGACCAAATCCTCACCCATGTTCAATTTATCCAGTCGTTCTCGCGCGAATTGCGCTGCCGTTTTTCCCACGCGATTTGCCTTGCCAATTTTATAGGCAAACTTCAGCATCTTCTGCACCACCGCTTTGGGCTCGGCATATTTATCCGCATTGCCTTGCAGCACATACCAAACCGTGATCAATAATTTCCGCGCGATGGCGACGATTGCTTTGTTGTATCCCAGCCGCGGATGGCTGTTCGCCGCCACATGCGCCGCTTCCACCAGCGCCACGCGCAAATCACGCCTGCCCGCTTTCGTGATCTAGCCCGTGCGCGTTGTCAAGCCGCTGTCATGCACGCGCGCGCCCAAGCCCGCATAGCCCACCAATTTTTTCGGTTCGCTAAATCGCGTAACATCACCGATCGCCGCATAGATCGTTACCGCCGTGATGATGCCGAAGCCAGAGATGTGCAGCAGGCGTCCGATGTTTTCATCTTCCGCCGCGATCAGCGTCATCTCTTTTTCCTCGCGCACTTCCTGCTGCTCTGCAAATTGCAGCGTCTCTAAATCACTTTGCAGGTTCATCTTTTCCAGTTTGCCCAGCATCAGCGCCTGCCACCAACCATTATTTGTTTTGGCGAAGGGATTTCCCGCAGGCGGTTTCAAGTGGTGACGTTGAATCACCGCGTGCAGACGGTTCTTCGCCTGTGTTGCCAGGCGCGTCATCTTCTGTCGCTGCGCCACCAGTCCGCGCAGTTCACGCACTTCCTGTGGCGGCACCCAGACTC
>JAPLGS010000076.1 GCA_026390015.1 Chloroflexota bacterium
CAACCAAGCGACGTTGTTATGGCATTCTCCGAAACGCAACTTTATTCCAACGGCTATATCTTGATATCGAAGGCTATCGCAGGTTCGCATAATCGAGCATCCCCATATATGGTATCGCCACGCGAAATCCCAAAGAGCCAATTTTTGAAGTCAATAATTAAGGAAAAACTTAATCGTAAAGGTGACATTTGTCACCCGGTCTTTGTTTTCAGCCAGCTCTTTGATATGAGTTATACTTTCCCAATCCAACATCGTAAATTGAAAATTAAAATGAAACAACTCCTCCAAAACATCAAAAACGGAAATACCACTGTCGAAGAAGTTCCCGTGCCAACTCCGCGCGACGGCATGGCTCTCGTTAGAACGGCGGCATCGCTTGTCTCTGCAGGCACGGAGCGCATGATCGTTGAATTCGCCGAGAAAAGTTATCTTGGCAAGGCGCGTTCGCGCCCCGATCTTGTCAAACAGGTTGTTGATAAAGCCCGCCGCGAAGGGCTTGTTCCAACGTTGCAGGCGGCTTTTAATCGTCTTGACCAACCGATGACGCTTGGTTATTCATCCGCTGGAACGATCGTTGCTCTCGGAAAAAACATGCAGGGTTTTAAGGTCGGGCAGCGTGTGGCGTGCGCGGGCGCGGGATTTGCTGTCCATGCCGAATACAATATTGTGCCGCGCAATCTGCTCACGCCGCTTCCAAAGAATGTTGATTTTGAATCCGCCGCCTTCACCACACTCGGCTCGATTGCTCTTCATGGATTTCGTCTGGCTGAACCTCAACTTGGTGAGAACGTCGCCATCATTGGGTTGGGTCTATTAGGATTATTGACGATTCAACTGGCGGCTGCAGCTGGGTGCAACGTCCTCGGCATTGACCTCGACCCGCGGAGGATTCAGCTCGCAGCCTCGCTTGGATTTGAAGCTGTTTCCCGCCAAAATGCAGAATCAGCGTCGCAGGCATTCACTTCTAGCCGCGGATTCGACTCCATCATCATCTGCGCAGACACATCCTCCAATGATCCGATCGAACTCGCAGGTGTAATCGCAAGAGACCGCGCCAGGGTCGTCGCCACCGGCGCAGTTGGATTGACCATTCCAAGAAAAATGTATTTCGAAAAAGAAATTTCATTGATCAACTCCCGCTCCTATGGTCCCGGCCGTTATGATGCGAGTTACGAAGAAAATGGAATCGATTATCCGATCGGATTTGTCCGCTGGACAGAGGGGAGAAATTTTCAGGCTGTGGTCGATTTGATGGCAACTGGCAAGTTAAAAGTGATGCCGCTTATTTCGCATCGTTTCCCGATCGAAAATGCGGTGACTGCCTATGAAGTGATTACAGGAAAGAAGAAGGAAAAGTTTTTGGGAATTTTGCTTACTTATCCCGATAGCGTTGAAAAGCTGGACAGTTTGAAAGTTATTAAGTTCAACGTTCAAACTGTCAAACGTTCCAGTATTGTGAAGCTTGGTGTTTTAGGCGCGGGTTTGTATGCCAACTCAACTTTGCTCCCCGTCATAAAAAACAATAAAGATTTTGAATTGGTAGGCATTGCTTCTTCCGGCGGATTGCACGCGCAGCACTCAGGCAAAAAAATTGGATTTCAATATGCAACCTCCAGTGAAGATGAAATTATCAACGACCCAAACATCAACACCGTGGCCATCCTCACCCGACACGACTCTCACGCGGAATTGGTTGTCAAAGCCTTGCAAGCGGGCAAGCATGTTTTTGTTGAAAAGCCGCTCGCAATTAATAGGAAACAGATATCAGCCATCAGTAAGCAGTTACTAAAAACTGATAACGGTTTGTTGCTCACTGGTTTCAATCGCAGATTTTCTCCTCTTGCCCAACAACTTTCCGCTTTCTATAAAGATCGAAATGAACCTTTGCATGCGCACTATAGAGTAAACGCTGGTTACATCCCGCTCAATCATTGGACTCAAGACCCAATTCTCGGCGGCGGACGGATCATCGGCGAAGGTTGTCACTTTATTGATCTGATAACCTTTATCGTTGGTGAAGCGCCTATTAAAGTCAGCGCTCACGCGCTGGCTGATCATGGAAAATATCGCGAAGACAATGTTTCGATGACTTTTACGTTCTCTGATGGCTCTATCGGTGTAGTGGATTATCTTGCCAATGGCGATAAATCATTCCCCAAGGAACGGCTCGAGGTGTTTTGCGAAGGGAAAATAGCGATACTCAATGATTATGTAAAATTGGAATTCATCGAAAATGGAAAGCGGAAAGTAAAAAGCGGAGTACAAAATAAAGGCTGGAGGCGCGAAATGGAAATCTTCGCCAGTGCCATTCGTGAAGGCGGTCAACCGCCGATCCCGTATGAGCAATTGTTCGGTGTGACCGAGGCCACATTCGCGGCGGTCGAGTCTTTGCGGACGCAGACAGCAATAAAAATCGCGAAGGTGTAAAGTTTTTATTCAGTAAACTCAGGCAGAGAAAAAAATGAAAGGGTTGTCAAATTAAGACGACCCTTTTTGCTTTTAGCATTTCATGCTCGATGAACAATCACACTTTCGCTGGTTTTGATAAGCCAAAGGAGTGATCTAGGTAGATTGAGTTATTTCGAAACTCCCAATAAATTCAGTGTTGCGTGTGCCGCAATTGGCACAGCCGCGCGCACTTCGGGCGTTAACTCCTCGCTAAATTCAAAGTTTTGTTCCGTGGTAATCCCCACGACCATGATGTGTTTTGGCAATTTTGCGCCCAACTGACTGCCGATTTCCAATGCATTTTGCAGAGATGTATCATGCACACTCGTTGTATGGAAGGCTGAATAGTTTGGCATATCCTCCAGCCGCAGGACGAGAACCGACCCCATTGTCTCATCGGACTTGAATGCATCTATCAAAATGGCATTATCGTAGCCGACAAGATGCTCCATCAAACTGATGCCGCCAAGCGAAAGAAAATCCACATCCACAGGCGCACCCGCAGGTAATTGACTTTTCACTTCTTCAGCGACTTTCCAACCAAC
The DNA here is from genome assembly GCA_026390015.1 of Chloroflexota bacterium. Lineage (GTDB taxonomy): Bacteria > Chloroflexota > Anaerolineae > Anaerolineales > Villigracilaceae > Villigracilis. The sequence continues at coordinate 2,994 of JAPLGS010000076.1, forward strand.
GCCGTCGTCACCCAGAATGGGATTACCGAGCCCAACAACTAAAGTTTTCATGATGATATTCTCGCTTCTTTCCAAGCCCAATCTTGATTCTGTTCAACAAAATTGTTTCAGTACATTGACGGGATTCCCGTCCGCGCCTCGAATGGTGATCTCCAAAGGCATTTGACCAGGCAACGAATGGGTTGCGCAACCAAAACATGGGTCATACGCTCGGAATGCCATCTCGACCATGTTCAACAGACCTTCGTTCACGACGCCGTTTTTGATGAGACTCGTCGCCGCCTTGTGTGTGGACATCTGGATCGGCGCATAGTTGTTGGTGGTTCCAACGATGAGATTCACTTTGGTTACGATGCCCCGTTCATCGGTCCAGTAATGATGTGTGAGAGTTCCGCGCGGCGCCTCGACGATTCCGATTCCTTCCGTTGGAATTTGCGTCGGTTTGGTGTGAACATTCGGCGATGTGATGTCAGGGTCAGTCGCCAATTCCACCCAGCGTTCTGCGGCGTACAGTAATTCAACCAGTCGCGCCCAATGTGTGGCAAGGCGTTGATGGACGGGCTTGCCGCCGAGCGTTGCGTAAAATCTTTCGTACTCTTCCTGCGCGCGCGGAGTTGCCATGCCGTCTGAGGCGTTCAGCCGTGAAAGCGGAGTGGCCATGTAAACGCCAGAATCTTCGCCGTCTACAAAACCTTTCCAGCCAATTTTTTTGAGATATGGGAATTTGAGATAGGTCCACGGTTCAACATGTTCGGCGATATGTTCAGCGTATTCCTTCGGCGCGTATTTGATGAACTCTTTTCCGTTCGGGTCTACCACGCGCACTTTGCCATCATAGAAGTTGACTTTGTGATTCTCATCCACTAGACCCATGTAATAGGTGCGGTGTGTATATATATCGCCGAGGATTAGATCAACGTAGGCTTTATTGCCAAGTACAATGTCATCGAAAATTTTGAGGCTGAATTGTGCGAAGTCAATTGCCCAGCGTCCCATTTCTTCGATCTCTTTGCGTTGTTCTTCGGTGATGCCCTTTGTCATGCCGCCAGGGATGGATGTGCATGGATGAACTTTGCGCCCGCCGAGCATTTCAACAACGGTGTGCCCAACCTTGCGCATTTGAATGACTTTGCCGCCGATCTCCAACCCTACTTTATGGATCACGCCCAAAATATTTCTTTCTGCAACGGGAGCATCGGGTCCCATCACGAAATCGGGTCCGCCCAGCGCGTAGAAGTGAGTCGTGTGATCGGTGCAATAGAACGCGGAATAAAGCAGCTCGCGCAGCATCTTTGCTGTGCGCGGCGGATCAACTTTGTAAACCATGTCTGCCGCTTTGGATGCCGCCATGTGATGCGCCTCGGGGCATACCCCGCAAATACGATTCGTAAGAAGCGGCATTTCTTCAATGGGGCGGCCTACGCAGAATCGCTCAAAGCCGCGCAGCTCGGGAATCTGAAAATAGGAATTGGAGACATTGCCTTGATCGTCGAGAAAGATCTCGATCTTGCCGTGACCTTCGAGACGGGTGATGGGGTCAATGGATATTCGTTGAGTCATGATTTTCTCCTCTACGCCTTTTCCCATGCGGACTTGGTTGCCTTCATCAATGACCCTGCCAGGTTGAAGCGATAGACCTGGCCAGTTGGGTCAGGGATGCCATCCAGAATGTGTTCAATTTCTTTTGGCGTATTCGCGTCAATGACAGAGGCAAATGCTGTGATCAACCGCGCGCCGTAATCTATAACGCCCTCTGCTGGACCATAACATCCGATACACTGCGCCCCCACTTGCGGACAGCGCGCGTTGCATCCACTGCGTGTGGCGGGGCCATTGCACGGCACGCCCTGTTCGAGGATGCAGAGAGTCGGGTCGGCAGGCGCGATGTCTTGAATGCGTTTGAATTCTTTGATCATCTTCACGTTGCGCGTGCGCGGACATTCATCGCAAACCGTTGAGTTGCCCACTGCGATCACAGAACCTTTCGGCGGCAGTTCCGCTTTCCCTTTGATAACATCAATCACCAGATCAATCACCGCCGCAATCTGATGTGATTCAGGCGGACAGCCTGGCATGAAGTAATCCACATCCACCACCTGCTCGAGCGGACGCACAACTTTTGACAGCGTAGGAATGTGCAATTCACCTTCTGGTACATCAACTGTTGTACGCGGATAAATCTCATTTGGATTGTCAGTCGTAATGGTGTTGAATGCCGTGTAAACAATATCGCCCACTGGACTCAAATTAGCAAGTCCTGGGATACAGCCTTCGCAGGCGCACGAACCAAACGCTACCAGTATTTTTGATTTCCGCCTCAGTAGTTTCGCGAGGCGTTCATTCTCATCGTTGCGAATTCCACCGTTGAAGAGTGTCAGTAGGATCGAGTCGTCTTCCATTGCTTCCACGTCTTTATATTTTGCATCCATGGCGACAGGCCAGAAGACGATATCAAAGTTGGCATCTACATCCAGAATTTTTTCGTGGGTGTTGAGGACTGCGATCTCACAACCACCGCAAGAGGCGGCCCAGTACATGGCGAATTTTGGCTTTGGATTCACGCGGGCACCTCCTCGGAAGAGTTATCAGTAATCAATGACCAGTTATCAGACTGATCACTGATTACTGATAACTGGTCACTATCTTTGCCCCAATTCAGCGGTCCTAACTTTCTTACCTCCTCCACGAATAAAGTCGTCTCACTTGCAAATCTTGCGCCTTCCGCCGCGCTTGCCCAAACAAGTTTCACACGTTCGGGTTCAATACCCAAACCTGATAGCACGCGTTTGAGTAAAAGATAACGGCGCAGGGCTTTGTAATTTTGCTCGATGTAATGACATTCACCAGGGTGACAGCCCGTGATCATCACTCCGTCTGCGCCTGCTGAAAGAGCCCGCAGCACAAAGGTCGGGTCGAGGCGGCCTGAGCACATCAAGCGGATCAGTCTCACGTTCGGTGCATACTTCATTCGTGCAGTCCCAGCTAGATCTGATGCGCGATAACTGCACCAGTTGCAGGTAAATCCGATAATGGTTGGTTCAAAATGATCATTGTCCATAAGATTCTCCTGACACATCAAGCAGTGATAAGATTTCTCAATAACAGCCCATCTATCTGCGCCATGATCTGTGCGTCGCTAAAACCTGTGCCGCTGATCGCACCCGCGGGGCAAGCCGCCACGCAAGTGCCGCAGCCCTGACATAGCGCGGGGTTGATATCTGAAATCTTGTCATCTTCAATATATGCGATGGCGTTGAACGGACATAACCCATTGCAAATACGACAGCCCGAACATGTTTCTTTATTGATGCTGGCTTTGATCGGCTCAAGCATAACTTCTTTTTGAAGGATCTTATCCAGCACACGCGCCGCCGCCGCCGCGCCCTGTGCCACACTCGACGGAATATCTTTTGGTCCCTGTGCGCAGCCTACGATAAAAACACCTTCGGTCATGGTGGCAACAGGATCAAGTTTGGGATGTCGTTCTGTGAACCAGCCGTCCATGGAACAGGAAATGCCGAACATCTTTCCCACTTCCTTCGAGTCGGCGCGCGGCTGCAGTCCGCTTGAGAGGATCACCATATCAACAGGGATTCGTCTCTGTTTGCCAGCCAGTGTATCTTCCACTTGAATGATAAGTTTGCCTTTTTCGCTTTCCTTGCGCGCCGCTTTCGTGACCTCGGCTACTTTACCGCGCACGAAGAGCGTTCCCTCCTCGAGCACGCGTTGATAGAATTCGTCATAGGCTTTGTATGCGGTGCGCATGTCAATATAAAAATTGTAGACTGTTGCGCCTGTGCGTTCATGGACGAGATGGGCAAACTTCAATCCCTGCATACAACATATCACCGAGCAATAGTTATTGAAATTCTTGTCACGCGAACCTACGCAATGGATAATGCCCACGCTCTTGGGGGTCGTCTTTCCATCGCGCAAAACGATGTTGCCTGAAGTAGGCCCTGCCGCGTTGCTTAATCTTTCAAACTCGATGCTGGTAAATACATTCGGCAACCGTCCATAACCGTAGCTGCTCACTCGCCGCGCGTCGAACAGGTCATAGCCTGTGGCAAGGATGATGTTGCCGACATCAACATTGATCAGTTGATCCTGTTGTGTAAAGTCGATCGCATTCGTCGGGCAGAATTTTTCGCAAGCTTTGCATGTGCCTTTGATGAAGTATGTACAATTCTCCTTGTCCATTACTGGGAAGTTCGGCACGGCTTGCGCGAACGGCGTGTAGACCGCCTTGCGATATCCAAGCCCTGCTTCATAAACATCATCAATTACTTTTTTCGGGCACTTCTCCTGACAAATTCCACAGCCTGTACACAGTTCTTCGTTGACAAAGCGTGCCTTCTTTTTAATCGTCACATGGAAGTTGCCTACGTAGCCCGCAACATTTGTCACTTCACTCCAGGTTAGCAATGTGATGTTCGGATGCGTGCCCGCTTCCACCATGCGCGGCGTGAGGATGCAGGCCGAACAATCCAGCGTCGGGAAAGTCTTATCGAACTGAGACATATGCCCGCCGATGGACGGTTCACGCTCCACCAGATAGACATGGAATCCCGCGTTCGCAATTTCCAACGCCGATTGGATTCCCGCAATGCCGCCGCCCACCACCAATGTATTCGGATTGATCGGGACTTTGATCTCCTCCAGCGCGGCGTTCTCGATCACTCTTGAGACTGCGCCTGATACCACCGCTTTTGATTTTGCCGTGCCGATAGTTTTATTTGAATGCACCCACGAGACTTGTTCGCGGATTGAAGCCAATTCCACCAGATACGGATTCAATCCCGCGTTCTTCGCCGCCGTGCGGAATGTCTTCTCGTGCAAATGCGGAGAACATGCCGCGACGACCACGCGAGTTAGCCCTAACTCTTTGATATCTTTTTCAATTAACTCCTGCCCGAGGCTGGAGCACATAAATTTATATTCGCGTGCGATGACCACCCCCTGGTGTTTGAGTTTTTCCGCCGCCCAGTTTGCGACATCCACCACATCTACTGTGCCTGCGATATTCGTGCCGCAGTGACAGACATAGACTCCGATTCGCTCCGTCATTTCATCTCCTCCTTCCTACCCTCGTGCTTGGTCCAGCGGCGCGGCATGGGCAACCCTTCATCCTTCTTGCGCGGCGCGGCTGGCTCTTGTGTGACAGGTACTTCAATGCCGAGATTTGCCAGCGCGTTGCGCGAGCTGACGAGTTCCAAGCCAATGCCCAGCTTGCCAGGCTCCTTGCCAAAGGCGAGTCCCATCAATTGTGTGAAGAACAATACCGGCATGTGGTAGTTTGTGCCGAAGAAATGGTTGGTTTCGTTTTGATACGCGTCAATATTCATCTGACACATTGGGCAGACTGTGACCATCATATGCGCGCTGCGCTCGGATGCGTCAGAGATGAGTCTGCGGATTAACTCGAAAGCAGATTCAGGTCCGATCTGAGTCATGTGTCCGCCGCAGCATTCTGTCGTGAGTGGATAATCGATCACGTCTGCGCCTAAGGCGCGCAGTAGGTCGTCTAATTCTGTGGGATGCTCATGGTCAGACCAGCGATGTTGATAATCAGGCCGCGGCAACATACATCCCATGTATGGCACGACCTTGAGTCCGCTCAAAGGGCGTACGACTTTACTTCGGATGGCTTCCAGCCCCACGTCATAGACAAGAATGTCGATCAGGTGACGCACATCGAGCGTGCCCGCTTTATATTCCAATCCACCAGCGGCAAGAGCTTCATTTACTTTCGCACCTAAAGTTGGGCGCTCCTGCATGTAGTAATCCGCTTTGGCAAGGTTGAGATAACAAGCCGAGCACGGCGCAACGACCGTACGCGTGCCATTCATTTGCTTTGTGGCGAGTGCAAGGTTGCGAGCGATCAACGAATAGGCGGGGATTAGATTGATGCCAAGATATTCGGTCGCGCCGCAACAGTTCCAATCTTCGATCTCTTCCAAATGCAGATCAAGCGGCTCGACGATTGAATTGAGAGATTCCATATACGCCTTCGCGCTGGAATCCATTGAACAACCTGGGTATAAAAGATATTTGTTCATGAGGTCAACTCCAGTTGTTTGGCGCGGTTCAATATTTTTGTCAATTGATCGATGTGTTTGATTTTTTTCGGTATGATCGCCATGCGCCCCTTTGTGATCATGCCAAAGCCCATTGGCATCATGCCTGGCAGGCGTAACGGGAAATGTCTAAGATAATGTCGTGTTGCCAGTCCAAGTTCATAACCACGGCCAAAGGTCTCGACCATGCCAACAAAGGTCTGCGAGAAATGGGGCGCTGTTGAGTCGGTATATAATTTTGCGTGGATCGCCATGCCCTTAAGTGTGTACATCACATCCGCAATATGTACCTCCTGCGGACAGCGCACCACGCAGTGATAGCAGGAAACACACAACCACGGAGTGTTACTGCGCAGAACTTCCTCGCGGATGCCCGCCCGTAGCATGGCGAACAACATGCGCGGCGTGTGATCCATATCCTCGGCAACAGGGCAGGAGCCTCCACAAGTTCCGCATTGGATGCACATCTCCAAATGCGAAACCCCCGCCGTCTTCATGCTGACTTCATGTAAAAGGGAAAGATCTTCTTCGCGGTTCATTCCCGCGCGGACTCTTTCATCTGTCATCTGGGGCATAGTGCCTCCGTGCTTTTGCAACTCTACCTGCCGCGTAAAGGACACGACAGACCTAAATCAGTTGCTGCTCGGTACGATAGGAATCGTCCATTTGCAGTAAAAATCAAATCCCCTACCTATTATTATAGTGATTTATTTCACAATAAGAAGTGACAAAAATAACCTAACCAGCCTGACAAAACTCTATTTTCGCAAAAGAAGATTTCAGCGCCGAATCAAAAATAATCCCGCAGGTTGAATGGCTTTTATGCGTCTGCCAACAACCTGCGGGATTATTCGAACTATTCACGATTTTTGTTATTCTTCCTGACGCCTAATTCTTGCTCCGCACACACGGCAGAAGCGGTCATTGGTTTTTGCGCGTGTACCACATTGAGGACAATATGATTCTTCGTCGCCCTCTTCATTTTCCTGCGGGGTGTGGTGGATCCTGCGGCGTGTTTTCTTAGTGGAGTTGCGGCCTGCCAGCCAGTAATAGATAAGCCCGCCCACGATCAGTACGATTCCGATGCCCCCGATAATATAAGGCAGTGAATTATTCAATGAGACCCGGCCCGGGGTATTTTCATCCACAGGCGCGGCAGGTTGAACTCCCTGCGGAGGTGAGGCCAGCGTGTCGGTTGTTTTTGTATACTTTAGATCCAAAGTGAATTGTTCACCGCTTTTCAGTTTGATAGCGCCGCTCTCGTAATAGGTAAGCCCGCTTTCTACAACTGCCGGCCCAAGTTTGGGAGTCGTGGAAAGCGCAGAAGTATCTAATGGCTCAAGCACACGGATTCCAAATGCGTCTACCGCATAATCGCCATTCCATAAATAGGAAAAAGTGCGCTCATGTACTTTTATTGTGATCGGCAGATAATACTCAAAACGTGCTTTGGGATTGTTCAAATTTACTGTGAAAGCCTGTAAGCTGCCCTTCTTCGTTGGCCCTTCATAAACGGCGTTGACCAGACTTCCGTCGGCTGAATAGGTTGCCACAGCCACCAGGTTGGCATCCTGTGGAATATGGAAAGTCATCTTGACCGGGAAGAGCGTGGTGGCTGGCAGTTCAAAATCTGCGAGTACCAACATGCTGGGCTGGTCATATTCAGGCCATAACTGAATGTTCATGCCAGTCAAGGTCACGTTGCCTTGCGCCGCTGTCATGGAAGGGAATATTAATAACATCCCCATTGTTAAAATTAAGAACCACTTGCGCATCGAAATACCTCCGAACATAAAAAGTTTCCTGTATCTTACCATGCCCGGAAAGTAGCGGATATCCCCAGAACATCGAGATTTAAATATGGCTTGCGGTAGCGCGTACCAATTGCCAGCAGGCGCGATTGTAAGGCGTGGGAATTCCGTGGAACTCAGCGCGCCTTGTTACCGCGCCGCAGATGGCGTCAATTTCAGTGGGAGCGCCGCGGCGCACATCCTGGAACATCGAGGAATGATTCGTGGCGGTCTGACGCGCCACATCTTCCGCCGCACGGACAGGATTGCTGAATGGCAAACTTACATTTTCAGCGATCGCAACTTCCGCTGTTTCACGCGCCAGCGACGCCATTACTTTGCGGGCGTTTGGATGTGACAGCAATTCACCGTTTGAGATCCTCAGCAAAGCAGTCAGCGGATTGATCGCGGAGTTGATGACCAGTTTGCCCCAAATGAGCGACTTGGCATCGTTCACGATATGCAAATTAAAATTGGAGGATCGCAGAATCGCTTCAAGCGGACCGAAGGCCGGATTCCGTTCAATGGAGATTATCCCATCCCCGCCTGCGCGCACCAAGCCCGGGCCAAGCAGAGTCGCGCCAGTGGTGGTAATGCCGATTGCAACCCGGCCAGCTCCCAGGTCATGCGAGAGTATTTCACGGTTGCCGAGTCCATTTTGGAGAGTCAGCGCGAGTCCATCATCCGCAAGAGATTTTTTCAATTGGTTTGCCGCGCGTTCCGTCTGCCACGACTTGACCAGCACCAGCGCAAATTTCACGCCGCTCACTTCATAGGGATCATCCGTCGCGTGGACTTTGTACGCGCGTTCATTTCCATTTGCGTCTATAATGCGCGCGCCGTTTTTCTGCAAGGCGCGCAGTCCGTGTTTCCAAGTTCCAAGCATGGATACGGAGTGACCCGCTTCGCTCAAGCGCGCCGCGAAGAGTGTGGCTAACGCGCCGGTACCGACCAGAAGAATATCATTTTTCATTTATTTCCTTTTATGTTGTTGCGAGGAGGGCGTTGGTTGTCTAGTAGGGCGCTCCAGTTCTTTGCCCGTATCGAGACATTGGCTGCAAAGCAACCTCCTGAAAGTGAAGATTGCTTCGGGCGAAAGCCACCGCCCTCGCAATGACATGCTTTATTTTAGAAATTCTTTCCATTCTTCAGCGCTCATCTCAACGGTATGTTCAACAGCGGGGAAGCGTTTTGTTTCCACATCATCGAGGTAATCAGCGAAAGCCTTGTTCATCACTTCATGCAAATTCGCATACTGCTTGACGAATTTCGGCGTGAAGCGTTCAAAGAGACCAAGCAGGTCATGCGTGACCAGCACCTGTCCGTCACAGCCGGCGCCCGCGCCGATGCCAATAGTAGGAATGGAAATTTGTTTGGAAATATATTCGGCCAGTTGCGCCGGAACAGATTCCAGCACGAGGCTGAATGCGCCAGCATCCTCAAGAATTTTTGCATCTTCAAGCAGACGTTTTGCCGCAGAAGCAGTTTTACCCTGCGCGCGAAATCCGCCAAGTTGATGGACAGATTGCGGCGTGAGTCCGAGATGTCCCATCACTGGAATGCCCGTGCCTACAATTGCGCGGACTGCATCTGCGCGTTCGCGCCCGCCTTCGAGTTTGACCGCGTCCATGCCGGCCTGCTGTAAAAATCGCCCTGCATTACGGACCGCTTCTTCAGTTGAAACTTGATATGACATGAACGGCATGTCGCCCACCAGCAGCGCGGATTTCGCTCCGCGTGAAACTGCGCGCGCGTGATGCAGCATCTCTTCCATGGTGACGGGTAATGTATTTTCGTAACCAAGAACAACCATCCCCAGCGAATCGCCGACGAGGATGGAATCAATACCAGCCTTGTCTATCGCCATTGCGGTGGGATAGTCATAGGCTGTGAGCATGGTAATCGGTTCGCCGCATTCCTTCTTCTGGCGGAACGTGAGCGTGGTCACCTTCTTGCGTTGTGACGTACTGGGGGAAATTGTTGTGGTTGACGTGGTACCCTCCAAGTTAGGTAGAGTCCGGATTGCGTGTTGATTTGGTTTGAAAGATTAACTCCGTCACGTTCACAAGGATACGTGCGGTGTGGACATTATTCCACAAAACGATGATTTTGGCTATTGCATTTCTTATTGTTTGACTATGATGGAATGGCGTTTCTTACGAGTTGTAAAGGATTTCAGAAGTCAGGTTAATAAGCAGTATAATATTTTTATCAACATCACTTGTCATCAAAGTGACATATAAAATGGAGAAATTGATATGCGTAGAATGTTAGGTTTTCTAATCGGAATTTTTGTTGGCGCGTTGGTGGGGTCCACGGTGGCATTGCTCATGGCGCCTGAGTCAGGTGAGAAACTGCGCGGTGAGTTGCGCGATCGCGGCCAGGGCTTTATGCACGATGTTCAGCACGCGGCAGATTCACGCAAGATCGAATTACGCGGGCGGTTGGATTCCCTGCGCGCGCCAAGGGATTTTTAGAAGTAAGAACGTAAAGATGTAAGAACGTAAACAAGTACACAGGCACACAGGTAAAACTTATCTACTTGTCTACTTGTCTACTTGTTTCCCTGACTACCTCTCCATAAAACTCCACCACTTTTTTCATATTCATCCCATAATCCGCGCGAGTGGAAATCATTTTTGCATTGAGATCTGCGGCTTCATTTCGCAGGTCTTCTCTTTGTATGGCCAGCAAAACCCCATCCGCGATGGATTGCGGATCGTTGGGATTCACAAGCAAGCCGTTGCGCCCGGGCGTGATCCATTCGCGGATGGATTCGAGGTCACCGGCAATTGGGAAACATCCGCAGGCGATGCCTTCGAGTAGGGAATTCGGTGTGCCATCGTGAATGGCGGGCGAGACCACAATTTGTGCGCTGCGAAACGTCTCAGCCATTTGAGTGTGTGAAAGTTGTGGATTCAATTGAACGGCGTGTTCGATCTTTAATTCCTCGATCCATTTCAATGCCTGTGATTTCCCAGTCATTGAAGAAAAAATAAATTTTGCATCATTCCGTTTTTCCAACACAAGTGGAATAGCTTTGAAGTAAGCCTCGTTATTAACATAAGCGCGGAATCCGCGCGGATTAATGATGATCGGTCCCTTCACTGGAATTTGCGGCGGATAAAAAACATCGCTTCTGATTCCGCCGTTGCCGGGTGTGACCAAAGTGGGTTTCTCCACGATGAGTCCCCAAGCGTGCGCGAGGCGGATGTCACGTTCGCAATCGGCGTGGAGCGCGTGAGTCACGTTCATTGATTTGCGTGTATGGTATCTCATCAATGGTGTGGATGGCGCGTGCAGGGTAAAGTCATTGCCCCAAATGGAAATGAGCAATGGCACACCGGCGTACGCATCCGCGGCGAGCATGCCTTCGTAAGGGACTCTCATCGCATGTACGAGATCAGGTTTAACTTCTTGGATGAAGGCGCGTAATTTTTGCGCGGAGCGGGAAATGGTCAACGGGCCGAACCACTGTCTGATAAGTGTACGCAGACCCGAGGTCCGCCCTGAAACACTGCCGGGTTGTGAAGTCTGCTTTTTAACCGCGCTAAAAGCTACGGATGTAATTTCCATCCGCTTATGTGGGAAATCCACAGCACAGGCGAAAGTGGATGCGAGATAGATTTCGTCACCGCGTTCTGCGAAATAACGGATCCAGTTTTGGGCGATCGGGGAGCGGCCATCGGCCACAAAGAGTAGTCTCATGCGGTGATTATATACACATTGCCCGTAAACGCGAGACGTAGTATATTAACGTCTATGAATAAAAAGCGCATCCTGATCGTTGAAGATAATATGGATACTTATGAGCTTGAGCGTTTCATCCTTGAAAAGAATGGTTATGAAACTTTTCTGGCTGTGAATGGACGCGATGGCGTAGATGCTGTTCGCAAGCAAAGCCCAGATCTGATCATTATGGATCTATCCATGCCTGAGATGGACGGTTGGACTGCGACCAGTTTGATCAAAAAGGATAAGTTGATATCCAATATCCCATTGATCGTTGTGACGGCTCACGCGCTGCCGGGTGATCGCCAGCGCGCGCTGGATGCGGGTTGTAATGAATACGTCACCAAACCAATGGATCTGCTTGATCTGGTCGATACCGTGAATCTATGGGTATACAAGGGTGCCTTGATGTGATGGGTTCCAGCGCGGCTGGCTATATCAAATAAAAAAATATCAAAAGGAAAATATATGAAGCAAATTTGTGTCGTCGGCGTGGGATACGTCGGACTTGTAACCGCGGCATGTTTTGCCGATCTTGGCAACCGCGTGACTGCTTTGGATGTGAACGAGCAGCGCGTTGAGAATCTCAAGAAGGGTATTATGCCCATTTACGAACCCGGCCTCGATGAGCTGGTAAAACGTAATGTTAATGGCGGGCGAATTACATTCACAACTTCTTATAAAGATGCTTTGAAAAATGCCGAATACGCGTTCATCGCAGTCGGCACTCCCTCAGACGCAAAAGGCGCGGCGGATTTGCAGTACGTGGCCGCCGCTGCCAAATCAATTGCGGAGAATATGACTGCGCCGCTGGTCATCATCAACAAATCCACAGTTCCGATCGGGACTGGTGATTGGGTGGCGGATATTGTGAAAGGTGCCCAGCCCAAGCCGATCGAATTCGCGGTTGTATCGTGTCCGGAGTTTTTGCGTGAAGGGTCCGCCATCGCCGATTTCACGAATCCGCACCGCACCGTGATCGGTTCACTCGACAAGGACGCCGCGAACAAAGTTGCTCATTTGCATTTGCCATTGCGCGCTCCAATTGTCATCACCGACTTGCGCACCGCAGAAATGATCAAGTACGCGAGTAACGCATTCCTGGCGACAAAGATTTCATTCATGAATGAACTCGCTGATCTGTGCGAACTGGTCGGCGCGGATGTGAAGGAAGTGGCCGCCGGCATGGGCTATGACGCACGCATCGGCCGTCACTTTTTAGATGCAGGTCTCGGCTGGGGCGGATCTTGCTTCCCCAAAGATGTGGAAGCGCTGGCTTTTATGGCAAAAGAAAATGGACTTAATCCACGAATTTTGAACGATGTGATGGAAGTCAATTATGATCGCCGAAAAGCCGCGGTGGAACATGTGGCAAAAATGGTCGGTGGAGATTTGAAAGGCAAGACCATCGGCTTGCTCGGTCTGGCATTCAAACCCAACACAGATGACATGCGCGATGCGCCAGCCATTGATATCGCTGAGGCGTTGCTCGAAGCCGGCGTGAAAGTCCGCGCTTATGATCCGGTTGCCATGGAAGTTGCCCGCCCGATCCTGCCGGCAGTGGAAATGTTTGACGAGCCGTACAAGATGGCGAAGGATTGCGATGCCTTGATGGTCGTCACTGAATGGAACGAGTTCAAACAACTTGATCTTGAAAAAGTGAAAGGCTTGCTCAAATCTCCGGTCATTTATGATGGACGGAATATTTACGATCCCAAGTTGATGAAGGAAATGGGATTTATTTATCGCGCGATTGGGAGAAGGTAAACAAGTATTTTGGGAGCGCGTCGCCTAATCACCTAATGACTAATCCTCCTGTTTGTAACTACGAAGGCTCCGACTACCAACAATCCTTTTGGGAACAAGGCGGGCGCGATTATGAAGACCGCGCTGAAGCCATTGCTCTCAAAAAAATGCTGCCAAAAAGCGGAAAGCTCATGCTCGAACTTGGCGCAGGAGCCGGGCGCAACACAGCGCGCTACGCCGGCTTTGAGCGCGTTGTCCTGCTGGATTATTCCACCACGCAGCTGGCTCAGGCTCAACAAAAACTTGGGCGCTCTGATCAATATATTTATGTCGCCGCGGATATTTACCGCCTCCCTTTTCGTGACCATCAATTTGATGCCGCAACAATGATCCGCGCTCTACATCACATGGCAGACGCGCCCAAAGCGCTCAAACAGATTCGGAATGTGCTGCGCTCGAATGCAATTTTTATTCTTGAATTTGCGAACAAACTTAACATCAAATCGATTTTGCGCTACGGGCTGAGACTTCAAAAATGGAATCCGTTCTCGCTTGAACCGGTTGAATTCGTCAAATTAAATTTTGACTTTCATCCAAAAGCGATTCGTAACTGGCTGGCAGATTTGGGATTTTCGATCGTGAGGACGCGTACCGTTTCACATTTTCGTCTCGGCCTGTTAAAACGGATCGTCCCTGCCAGCCTGCTGGCCGCGTTGGATGGATTTTTCCAGCCGACAGGTGAGTTTTGGCAGTTTACGCCCAGTGTGTTTGTGAAGGCAAAAATAAAAGATGGCATTCAAACCGATGAAGCCTCATTGAATGTGATCGACCTTTTTAAATGCCCCGATTGTGAAAGCGAAAAATTGGAAGAAAATCAAGAATATTTGCATTGCCCGCTCTGCGAATCGAATTGGGCTGTGCGCGACGGCATTTATGATTTCCGTGAGCGGATGTAACAGGATGCTTGAAGATATGTTGGGGAATGAGTAAGCGACGTACAGTTTCGGAAGCTATATTTTTTCCTGCTTCTTTACCAGTGGCAAATGAATGAAGAAGGTGCTTCCGGGGAATTTTTCTTCATTCTGTCCATCGCTTTCCACCCAAATGCTGCCCTGCATGGCTTTCACGATACCGGCCGCGATCGCCAAACCAAGCCCGGCCCCGCCGCCCTTGTAGCTGGTGCGGCTGGATGAATGCAGCTCCGCTTTGCCTAATTGATATAGTTTATCGAAGATGATCTTATGGTGTTCATTGTCAATGCCGATGCCGGTATCTTTTACGCGTATCTCGGCACATTTACCAAGATGTATATCATCCACAATAGCTGCAGAGACGGTGATCGAGCCGCCGTCTGGGGTGAATTTTATCGCGTTGACAATGACATGATCAAGCGCCTTCTTCAGTAATTCAGGATCAGCTAACAGCGGGGGAAGAGTTCGTGTCGTATCATCCACGTTAAAGGTCAGGTTGCGAACTGCTAGGTCGTTCGTGTAATCCTTATGGATCACCCGCAAGATCAGGCTCAGGTTAACTGACCCAAGCTGTGGAGAAACATCCTGATTGTCAAGGCGGGCTACATCCAGCATGCTGTTCACGATCTGATGTAAACGATTTGTGCCTTGCAGGACGCCATCACTCGCCTGTGCAAGCATGGGATTATTTAGAATGACAGCATCTGCTTTTAATATATCGATAAATCCTTTAATGATGGTCAACGGAGTGCGTAATTCATGCGCGGCCACTTGAATGAAAGCAGATTTATTTTTGTCGTGTTTTGCAAGTGTTTTATAGGCGACGTTCAATTCTTCCACACGCTGGGCGACTATGCGTTCCATCATTTGATTCATGCCGGTCACTTCGTCATATAAGCGTGCATTTTCCAAAGCAACGATGGCTTGCATTGCAAAGGTGGCCGCCATTAAACCATCGTCATCGTTGAACGAATTGTCCGAACGGCTTAACATAAGCAGGCCGGCTACTTGGTTTTTCGAATACAAAGGCACCCCCAGCCACGAACGATCCTTGGGTATCCAATCTGGCTGCTCCCAGGCTTCCACTGCATTTGTATCCCTGATAAGCAGCGTCTCTCCTTTGAGGGTAACTGTTTTGTAAAAATCGACATGATTGATCTTTAAGTGAAATTCTGAAATATTTGCACCCAGTGGGAGACCGATGTGCGCACGGATCTGCGGCTGGTTATTTCCATCTTCCATGAATAGCACGCTGCGATCATAAGCCAGTACATGTTGTAACTGCTCAAGGATCTGGTCGGGCACTTTTTCGATGATCGTTAAAGAGGATAATTGACGCGCCGAATGCGCCAACGCCTCTGCGCCGCGCCGCCGTTCCTGCTCGGATGCAAAGAGGTTTGCATTTTGCGCCGCGGCTTTTTCTGCTACATCGCGCGCGCGCGCAAGTTCCACCGCGCGTTCACGGGCTTCATTCAGCAGGCGCTCCACTTCTTTTTGCGCCTGCTCACGCTGCAGGACGAGCATTGTTCGCAAGAGGGCGCTCGAAAGCAGATTCTTCAGTCGGACATAGACATCCCATTCTGATGGTCCCATTTCTGCCCACATGAAGCCGAAACGGTTGCTTGCCAAAGACAACGGCATGACCACAGCATCGTAGCGGCGGCCTTCCGGTGTCTTTCCTCGTGGTACCAGGCGGCCGGTGGCGAGTAATGTTTTTTCCTTCGGGATGGAAAATTTATTTTGATCATATTGCAGGAGCAGCCGGTAACTATCAGGTGGAGGCGAAGAGATCAAGCCTGGCGAACTGACATCGCTGTAGAACATCACATACCAGCGCTCGAAACCCAGCAAAGGGAAATTCTTTGCGATCGCATCTCCGATCCCTTCGAGGGACATGGCAGGCGCCATGGAAAAGCTGAAATTGTTGAGCGCTTCTTCCTGTCGTTCAGATTGCAGGCGTTGATAGGCTTGCGCCCTTTGAGATAGTTCGCCTGTCAGCAGCCGCGCCTGTTGAAAAAGATTCTCGGCGTGCAGCATTGTGGTCGTACTGGTAATACCGCCCAGCGCATATTTTCTGAAAGTGGAAATAACATTATGCCAGATGGAGGAATCATAACCATTGGTTTGCAGCACCTCAACCATGGACTGTACCATTTTCAGGAAGGTCTCGCTTTTCTCCGGGTCGCGCAAACACACCAGAAAAATATCCCACGTACGGCCGAACACATCAAGGTATTGTTTTTTCGCGGGGTCGTTCTCCAGGATCTCGACTGCCTCAAACAAAGCGCGCAGAGCTGATTCGCGTTTATTTTCCAACCTGCCGGTGTGTGACACTTCTTTTGGAAGCACGATCGCCTTTTGCACACTTTCCGGTAAACATCCGCAAGACCAGCGTATGACCAATTGCACCGGCAAAATATTAACTTCATCGACCGATTCCCCGTTTATACGTTTTTTTAAAGCACCGAAGGCCAGCCGCCCGGCTTCGGTAAAAGATTGATGTACGGTGGTCAGCGGCACGCCCAGCGATTGTGATTCCTTTATATCGTCAAAGCCGGTCAGAGCGATCTTATCCGGTACTTGAATCCCGCGTTGTTGTAACGCTTCCATTACGCCAAATGCCATGCGGTCATTGGATGCGGCGATGGCCTGAACCTGGATGCCGCGTTCATCCATCAATTTGCGTATCGCGGCGCGCCCACTCTCGGGCGTATGATCGCCTTCGAAAACGATATCCTCATCAAAAAGGATATTGTGTGCCCTTAATTCATCCTTGTAAGCGCTGAAGCGCTGATCAGATTCCCAGTGCCCTTTTGGGCCGCGAACAAATGCGATTCGCTTGTATCCATGTGTTTCGATCAGATGATGTATCACGGCACGCATCCCGCCTGTGTTATCCGCAATAAAGGAGGATACGCCCTCCGCCTGTACTCCAAATGATGCAATGGGTGTAGGCGCGAACATACGACAAAAATTCTTTATGTCATCCGCAGAAGAACCGTGGCTGATGTCTGCAGTTAGTAGCACGCCGTCAAACTGACCGGGTTTGATCAGATCGTACAGCCCATAAGACCAGCCCTCATTCTCCGGCGCGGCAATGGCGATCGGCTTGCCTCCCACGAAATAGATCACGTTCATATCATGGGTTTTGGCAGATGCCAATACGCCTGTCATGAACTCGGCATCCCACAAACGACTTAATTGTGCGCCGAGTACGGCAATTGTTTTTCGATCTTTGTTGGGTTTATTGAGTAGAACCATAGTGTCTAGAAATTATAAGCCAGGAAACTAGATTTGGAAGCCTCTCCACACAAAAGGAAATGAAATTGTCACAATAAGCGCAGCCCTCGGTCAGGTTATGCGCGGATCATGGTAAGCAGCATTTTGAATTTTTGTGTGGCCTTTATAGCGTGTGGTTCATTGGCAGGCATGATGATCGCGTCTCCGGTTTTTAGATCGAACGGTTTGCCGGAAATAGTCACATGTGTTTCACCCTCCAAAATATGGACAAGCGCATCGAAAGGCGCTGTGTGTTCGCTCAAGCCTTGATCTTTATCGAATGCAAAGAGCGTCACGTTACCGGATTCTGCTTTGGTGATCTGGCGGCTAACCACGGCGGCGTCTTGATAATTCACCATTTCAGCGAGAGCGAGAATTTGAGATGTTGGTGCTGTTGACATGTTTACCTCGTAAATAATTATCGGATTTCGATTTGATATGCGGCGTGTTCACGCGTAATACGGGTTGTGCCTGTGATCACCAGATACGCCTTTTCACCGGATTTCAGCGAGAGCGGAATATCTGCGGACTGGTCTTCATTGAGCGGGATCATTGTCACGCTGGAATCACTCGTCTTGATCAGAGCCAGGCCAAAAGTTTGGGGAAGAACGTTTTGGATTCTTGCGAATCCTTCGGCGGCCCAATCTCCATCATCCGCTTCAAAATCGGAGCTATAGCCTGCCGCTTCGATTGAGACATTATCCAGCAAAAAGCCATCTCCATTGAGCCCGGCGTCTGTAATATATTCATATCTAACGGATATTTTTTTGCCGGCATATTGTGAAAGATCAACGGTCTCTTCGACCCAGCCATTGCTTGTGCCAGTATACCCCCAGCCATAACCAGTGCCAGTTGAATTGTTGTCTGTGCCTGAGGGCGTTTTTATGATCTGCCAGGTTTTGCCATCTTCAGAAACTTCAAGATAGAGGTAATCCCAATCCTTTTCGATATCGAACCAGGTTTGAAATGAAATATTTATAGGAGCGTTGACGTCTGAGAAGTCAAATTCTTTCGTCAGTGTCATATCAGACGAGTTGCCTATATTGGACCAGAAGGCATATTTGCCAGAGTATGGATCGGTGGGCAGCAAGCCGGTGACGGTTGAGCCTTTGAAGGAAAGTGTGTAATCACCCGCGCACTCGATCGTGAGGTAATCCACGCCGTATTGATGCACATCAAATGTTTGCGGAGCTTGTGGACAGTTGGAAATCGTTTCAGGTGCTGAGGCGCGCGGGGCGGCTGGATAATTTTTATATATATAGCGCCCATCGCCGACGGAGCTATCCAGCAGGAAGTTGGTCAGAGCCCAGTCCATGAAAAAACTATCGGCAGTGATCAGTTTGCCCGTCGCGG
This sequence comes from Chloroflexota bacterium, assembly GCA_026390015.1. Taxonomy (GTDB): domain Bacteria; phylum Chloroflexota; class Anaerolineae; order Anaerolineales; family Villigracilaceae; genus Villigracilis. The sequence goes on from JAPLGS010000076.1 coordinate 21,942, forward strand.
GGTCTGTGATGTTAAGCGTGGCGAGCGTATCATCTATGCTAATTAGATCGTTTTCAGGATTGCTAGTGAGTGCTTTGGTTGCTATTTCGCCAAAACGGTCGAGGAAATAAGTGAGGAAAAGAAAACTCGCGCCATAGTGCGCGGAAAAATCAGGAGAGGAATTATTCACCCATGTATTCAATTGCAAATCAGTGTCTTGGATATATGCCTGATCATGGTTGCCATTTCCGTACCCATTGATAAAGGAGCCCACTTCGGCGAATCCTTCTGCCATCCAGTTCACATCATTTCGGTCGGTTGGGAACTGGATCATGTGTACGAATTCGTGCGCGAGCGTGGCGTAGGTATATTCATCCGCGAGGTTCTGAGTGGTGCCCAATACATAAGTTTCATGACCGTTGGAATACTTTCGCACTATAGGATTAAATTCATCTGATGAATTAAAGTAGCCCGCGATGTTGTGTCCAATATCATTGGCGTAAACCACAAAGATATGCGGATCTCCATCCACGCCCGGTGTCCATTCGCTGCCGAAGAACTCGCGGTCGGTTGGATAGATCTTGTTTTCAAAGGTGTCCATCAGGGCTTTCATGTCGTCTTTGTTGACGTTTGCTCCATCCTCTGCCCAAAAATATGAGTGGTCGGTAATATAAAGCAGGCTGGCTTCCATTTGATGATGCTCATGTGTATCTGAATTCAGGATCCAAAATTTTTCCTTGTCGCCCACTTGATACGATTTTGTTTGTACAGTCTTTGGAATATTGCATAATCCCTGCAAACGACAGGCCAGTTCATACGGGTCATTCTCTGGAACGAGACTTTTTTCCAGCATGTTGAGCGTTTCTTTTGAAACTGAATCAGCGGATGGGCGTATGACTTCTGGCAAGGCGGTGGGTGTAAAACCATCAAATGGGTTGATGGGGTTGTCAGTTATTGAAGTTGATTTGCCGTATGCGAAATATCCATATCCAGCTAATCCCGCCACCAGCACGCAGATACAGCATAATGCAACTACTATCCCTATTATGACCGCTGTGTTACTTGATTTTTTTTCTGTCATGGTTTTCCTTTGACCAATAAAATTTATTTCCATCATAATGCCCGTAACTAAAAACCAGATTAGCAAAAGAAGAAAGAGGAAAGACAGCCTAAGCCGTCTTTCCTCTTTTCACCGTTTATAAGCTGGTATTACGCGTCTATTTTTCGCTTTGACTTTTTCACGGCCGCTTCGGTTTGGAAGATGATCTTGTTTTCCTTCACGTCTACATCCACTGTCACCACTGCGCCATCTTTGAACTTTCCGCCGAGCAATTCCACCGAGAGCGGACTCTCGACATATTTTTGGATCGCTCGTCGCAGCGGGCGCGCGCCGAATGCGGGATCAAAGCCTTCCTTCGCAAGCCAGACACGCGCCGCATCACTGAGTTGAACAGTGATGTCATGTTCATTCAAACGATCTTGTACTTCCTTCATTTGCAAAACGACGATCTCTTCCATCTGTTCGATGGAAAGTGGAGAGAACATAATGGTCTCATCCACGCGGTTGATGAACTCAGGACGGAATGCACCTTTGAGCGCTTTCTCGATTTTGTCGTGCGCGGCGCGTTCGTCGTCATCGGCTTTTTGGGTGAGGAATCCCAACGTGCCGCCCTTGGTCACGTATTCAGTGCCCAGGTTCGAGGTCATGATCAAGACCGTGTTGCGGAAATCCACCACCTTGCCCTGACCATCCGTCAAGCGGCCGTCATCTAAAATTTGTAGCAGTGCATTCCACACTTCAGGATGCGCCTTTTCAATTTCATCAAACAAGACGACGCGATACGGGCGCCTGCGGACTGCTTCTGTGAGCTGGCCGCCCTCTTCATAACCGACATATCCGGGCGGCGCGCCAAAGAGACGGCTGACCGTATGCTGTTCGCGATATTCAGACATATCAATGCGGACAAGAGCTTCCTCGTCATCGAACATGAACCACGCGAGGGCTTTTGCCAGCTCGGTCTTTCCGACCCCGGACGGGCCAATAAAAATAAACGAGCCGATCGGTCGGGACGGGTCTTTCAGCCCGGAGCGTGCGCGGCGAATCGCATCCGAAACGGCGTGAATGGCTTCCTCCTGACCGATGATGCGCTCGTGCAAACGCGCTTCCATGTGCAGGAGTTTTACTGATTCCGTTTCGAGCATTTGATTAACGGGGATACCCGTCCACTGATGCACGACCGAAGCGATATCATCCACATCCACCACTTCATCGAGTTGATGTTCGGTTTCCCATTTTTCGCGTTTTTCAAGATATTCAGATTCAAGCCTTAATCTTTCGGCTTTCTTTTGTGCGGCTCTTTCGTAATCACGTTCCAAACCAGCCTGTTCTTCTTCGGCGCGCAAGCGATCCACATCTGTTTTCATGCCCTTCAGATCGGGAGGCATGGAATACAGCGCCACGCGGACTTTCGCGGCGGCTTCGTCCATCAGGTCAATGGCTTTGTCGGGTAGGTGCCTGTCTGTTACGTAGCGATCAGCCAAACGGGCGGCGGCTGTGAGTGCCTCATCCGAAAAATGAACTTTGTGATGCGCTTCGTAGCGGTCACGTAAACCATGCAGCATCTTGATCGTGTCGTCCACGCTCGGTTCATCCACATGGATTGGGGCGAAGCGTCTTTCAAGCGCGGCATCTTTTTCAATATGTTTGTGGAACTCGTCCAGCGTGGTTGCGCCGATGCATTGCAGTTCGCCGCGCGCGAGGGCTGGTTTGAGCATGTTGGACGCATCCATTGCGCCTTGCGCCGCACCCGCGCCAACGACTGTGTGCAGTTCGTCGATCATCAGGATCACATCGCCCTTCGAGCGCTGGACTTCATCCATAACGGCTTTGAGACGTTCTTCAAATTCACCGCGGAAGCGTGAGCCTGCGATCATGGCCGCGAGGTCAAGTGCGACCACGCGTTTGCCCGAAAGAATTTCAGGCACGTCGTTGCTGGCGATTTTCTGCGCGAGACCTTCCGCGATGGCGGTCTTGCCGACGCCTGCTTCACCAATGAGAACTGGATTGTTCTTTGTGCGGCGGGAGAGGATCTGGATGAGCCGTAAAATTTCCTTGTCACGGCCAATGACTGGGTCAAGTTTTCCTTCGCGCGCCAGTTGAGTTAGGTCACGCGAGTATTTTTCGAGCGCGCGATATTTCGTCTCAGCCTGTGGATCTGTGACTCGTTGTCCGCCGCGCAGGTCTTGAATTGAATCGTAGACTCGGTCACGCGTCAGCCCGGCGCTTTCCAAAATGCGCGCGGCGGGAGTGTTGCGCTCGGTCAGAATGGCGAGGAAGATATGCTCGGTGGAAATATATTCATCCTTGAGACGGTTGGCTTCCTCGTTGGCGAGATCAATGATCCGCTTGACTCGCGGCGTGATGAATATCTGTCCTGCGCCGCCGCCAAAGATATTAGCCTTCGGGCTGGCGCGCAGAGTGGCATCCAGCCGCTCGGTCAGCGCTTCGGCGCTCACGCTTAATTTTTCAAGAATTTGGGGGATCACACCGCCGGGCTGTTCGATCAGCGCCAGCAGGATGTGTTCAGTATCAATCTGGTTATGTCCGTAGCGCTGGATGATCTCAGCGGCGCGTTGAGCGGCTTCCTGCGCTCGTTCGGTAAATCTATCAAATCGCATCATGGGGTAGTTCCTCCGTTGGCTGACGGGAAAAGACGGTGGACAATGTTCTTTAGTCTACGCTCTACGGTCAGTCAATGATAGGCATTATAACAAAAGCAAGGTTAGCGCATGATAGATACGGCATAAGAGATATGTAAGAAATAAACGGCTATATTATCTTCATGGCTTCCTTCACCATCTCTGCACGCGCAGAGCAGCCCGCAAATTTATGCCGTTTCCTTCACGTTCAGAGTATCTCGCTCAGCAGGTTATTGTTGGAGTAAAAGACCATGATGCTTGACTAAAAAATTCACCAATACGCGCAAAAATTACCCGCTTCATTTCAAGAAGAGCTGCTTGATTTCGTTCAATACTTAACGATGAAAGCTGAACAACAAGAAAAACAGGATTGGGCTTCTTTGTCTTTATTCTCTGCCATGCGCGATGTTGAAGATGAGCCAATCTTATACAGTCTCTCTGACTTAAAGGTAAGCTTTGCATGAAACAAGCGGGGCAGGTTGTTATATTTCGATTTCCAAAAACTGACCTTGAAGAAGAAAATTTCGCCCTGCCCTGTTATTGGGAAAATTGCCTGGGGAGTATGACGATTGGCTGATTTGCATGGTTTCATCACAAACCCACCATTACGTTGCTGGATTTGATGAGATGGTGCAGGAAAGCGATGTCGATTTTGCCGAAAGCGGTTTGAAAGTTACAAGCGTTATTCGAGTCGGTCGTTTGGCAGTTGTATCTGGAGAGATTCTTCTTGGTGCAATAGGCCAAGTTTCCAATGAAAGATTGAGACGCATTAAGACACATTTGACAGATTGGATTTCTGAAAAATAAGCGGCAATGAACTTTTTTGGAAAATCATCAGTTTTCCAAAAAAGTTTTTATTTCCATTAAACATGGGGCTATAATATCCACATGGCATCATTCACCATCTCTGCGCGCGCAGAGCAGCCCGCCAACTTACGTCCGCTCAGTATATTGCGTGACTTGCCCGCAGTCGCTGACCTGATTGAATTGTGTTTCTCCAGCACAATGGACAATGACGGCAAGCGCTATGTGCAGGATATGCGCCGCGCAGGCAATGACAATTCGTTTTTGAAGTGGGCCAATCGCGCCGCTGATTCCACGTCCCTGCCGCTGACGGGTTATATCTGGGAGGAAAATGGAAAGATCGTCGGCAATGCCAGCCTCGTCCCATTTCGAAATAATAAACAACGAGTTTATCTCATCGCCAATGTAGCCGTCCATCCGGATCATCGCCGTAAAGGCATCGCCCGCATCCTTACGGAGCGAGCCATGCAGCACGCCTATGAAAAAAAGATAAACAATATCTGGCTGCACGTCCGCGATGACAACCCCGGCGCAATCGATCTTTATACCCAACTTGGGTTTGTCGAACGCGCCCGACGAACTTCCTGGCAGGCAGTCACCGACTCACATGCCCCGATTCTGAAAACGGATATTGCCATCACAAACAGACATCCACGCGATTGGCAGACTCAACTCAACTGGCTTTCGCGCCTCTACCCTGACCTTTTAGCCTGGCACCGCAACTGGACATTCGCCTCCCTGCGGCCTGGTCTCTTCAACTGGCTGTACCTGCTATTTATCGACATGAACATCCGTCAATGGACAGCGGTTAGGAAGGATCAGATGGAAGCCGCGCTCGCGTGGATCCCTGACGGGCGTGGCGAATCTCTTTTTCCAGCGATCAGTGATCGGTCCGATCCGGTTGCGTTGACCGCGTTACTGTTACAGGCGCGGCGTGATATGTCTCCTTATTATCCAAAAGTGGCGATGGAATTCCCGTCCACTGAATTTGACGGCGCCATTCTTGCCGCAGGCTTCAAATCGATCCGCACCCTGATCTGGATGCAAGCAACTTTGTAACTCTTTTCGCGTATTTATTATAGGTTCCGTCATAACAAAAACAAAAGGAGTTTGAATGACAAAGTTTTTCCTCCGCTGGGCGATCAACACGATCGCATTGTACGTTGCAGTTCAGTTTGTAGCTGGCATTGATTTTCAGGGTAATTGGACCGGATTATTGTGGCTGGCACTTATCATTGGTTTGTTAAATGCTCTGGTGCGACCGCTGCTAAAACTACTCACTTTTCCACTTATATTCCTCACGCTTGGATTGTTTACCATTGTTATTAATACGATCGTGCTTTTGCTCACCAGCGCGATCGGTCAGGCGCTCAACCTCGGCCTTACCGTGGATGGTTTCTGGCCTGCGCTACTCGGCAGTATTGTGATCAGCCTCGTAAGCGTTGTGTTGAGTTTGATCCTGCGTGATGAGTTGAAGGGAAAGAGGAAGTAAAAAAAGAAGCTCGGCATTTTCATTGCCGAGCTTCTTTTTTTGGTGCATAACGCTCTTACTTAATATGTAAAGCCGATGTGCTTAACATGATCCATACCAAACGGGAATTATTGGCAAGTAAAAGTGTGATGAACGCGAGTAAAGTGATTTGAAACCATCTTTTGTTCGCGAGCTCCTGCCATGCGAGCGCGAGAAAAAGGATGATGGCATAAGTCCAGTTTGTAGAGTAGAGAAAGAGATCTTTGCCATAACGTAAATGAAGCGCTAGATTGAAGAGCAAGATCAAAATAAAGGCAAAGGGGAAACGGTTATCCTGATTTTTCAAGTTCTTCAAGAAGAGTAATCCGCCTAATAAAACCAAACCAAGCCAGAAAAAGGCCAGCGTTTTGCCGAACCCGGTTTCGTATTTGCTTAAGCGCATGGGGTCAGCCTTGAACATCCAGACTTTTAGGAAAGGAATTTCTTCCTCAAGAATTAATGGATCAGGCGCGACGATACTATGCAGGACCATGACCCGTACGGTCGCTGAAGCGCGCCGAACGGTAGGCGCGAAGGTATTGCCCATTTCTGTGGTGAAACTGGATGGTACGAAAAAATATGGTTGGGATTCTGGGTATACCAGATTATTAAGCAAAGACAACGGGAATACCAGCGCTCCGACGATCAGGCCGTATTTGACCCAAAGCCAGAAATTACGTTTGACAAAAATAAAAGCTATGGCGGTTTGAATGAAGTTTGTGATCGTAATTCCAAATGATATCGCGCCCATCAGGATCAATACAGGCAGTGGCTTATCCTTGACCAGCAAAACGAGGAAGATCATGATCACTGCGGCAAGGAAGATATAAGTCTCAAGCAGGGAGCCGAATACCAGATGCGCGGCGGATGCTCCCAGTAGAGAAGCGATCAACAGCGCGTATGTTGAATTTCCAACGATATGTTTTACAAAATACCAGGCCAGAAAAACACAGAGCGCGCCCGCGAATGCTGTTAATACAAAAGACGCAGCGAGTTTATCGCCTTTCAAGAGAAAAGAGATCGTCGTAATTATTGGCCTGATGATCAATAACACAAAAGGGTGCACTGAACGCCAGTAGTAATCGCGATAATCTGCTGTGACAAAGCGTGTGCGCCAGAGCAGTCCATCTGAGTCGAAGAAGATGTCATCAACATCAAATATGGGGCGGTTGAAAATGGAGGCAAGGATGAGGTAAACGGAAAAGAAGAAAGCTGCAAGAATTATGCCGGGCAGGTTTTTATCTACGAATTGATAGAAAGATGTTTCATTCAGTTTTTTTTCTTTTGCGAAGGATATTGTCCACACACATAATGGCAGAGACGGAATGATCGCAAGAATAAAGTAGATGAATTGACCTGATTTGAGCTGGAAAAAAGATGAGTCAAACAAGTTGGGGAATTGTCCCGCCAATTTAAATATCCCAAACACAAAAACTGACAAAGGAATGAATAAAGCGATGAGAATGCCAAAGTCAGCAACTTTGGATCTGAATAACCTGATGACCCTGCCTTGAAGGTAATAAAAAAATAAATCTGCACCAAAATGGATCAATAGCGCAAGCAGAATTATTTCAAAATAGGTGGAATAAAAATTGCCCAGGAATCCGAGCAAATAATAAGTAAAGGGAAGTCCCAATAACCACGCGAGAATGAAACGGGTGTTCATGAGGCGCATATCAATTACTTTTAGATAATAAAAAAATATTTCTGGAGTCCGATAGGTCACTATCGGACTCCAGAAATATTTACTTCAGTGTTTTGACAAGTTCTAGAAATTCGGTCCACTCTTCTTCGAAGAAATGCAGGGTGACGTTGTTGAGTTCGATGTGATAAGTAACTTCGCCATCGGGTTCTTCCGCCTTCCAGGCAATAAAATTCTCGGTTTCTGAAATGGTGTCGGTGGTTGGTTCGTTCTTGTTGTTCATGTGATTCTCCTCGGGGTTATGTCGGTGGATCAATTCAAACGGGCGCGGAGCGCCTGTTGTACACAAAATGTAGCGGGGTGGTCAATTCCCTTTTTTTCGATTCAGGTTGAGGGTACGAAAGAAACGGCGGATCGAGACCAGAAATCTTGCCGCGGGCGGCGGTTGGGGATTTTCCTCTACGGGCCAGGGATCTACATCCAGCATTTTCCGCATGATGTATTTCCAAAGTAGTGCTGCCGTGGCTAGGCTGGGAGCGGCGACAACTACCCCAAGGATTCCGAATAAATTTGCTGCAACGATGGCTGCCACCAGTACGGCGGCAGGATGCACTTTCAGCGCTGCGGAAAGAATACGCGGGGAAATGATATTGTCAAATATCTGGTCGATGATCAGGGCTGTTCCCAGCACGAGCAGGGTGTAATAGAAAGGGGAGAGACCAAAGAGTTTGAAAACTTGAAAATAAGAAACAAGTACCAGGATCGTCCAGTTGATGGCAGGCCCAACGTATGGGACGAATCGCGCAAGCCCGGCCAGGAACGCGAGGCTGATGGCGTAATGCACGCCCAGCACGCTGAGTACAACTGAATAAACTGCGACAGCCAAAAAGAAGATGATGAATTGTCCGCGTAGGAATGCGTTCCAAATGCGGCCAAGCTCGCGGGTCAGCCGTTCGATATCATTGTTGTAGCCTGGAATGTCGATGGCATACATGCTGCCGCGTAAGCCACCGCTTTCTGCAAGCACAAAATATGAAACGAGGATCACGAATAATGCCCATCCCAGGAAATTTGCCGCTCCTCCGGCCAATGTGCTAACTAATGTGCCTGTGCTGTTTAAAAGTGGTTGTACCAGACCAAGAAGTTGGCTGCTGAGGGCTTTCAAGTCGAGTGAACGCAGGTCAATTTTGAAAGGGCCAAATTGATAGATCTGACCAGATACTTTTTCGACAAGCTGCGGCAGGCTCGTGATCGCGTTTTGTACAATTGTGACGAGGCTTTGTATTTGTTGCACCAGCCCCACGCCGCCCAGGGTAAGCAGACCAATCAAAAGCAGAATAATAATGAGATAGATCACGGAGGCGGATGCAGTCCATGAGAAGCGTAATCTGTTTTGAAAAAAGCTGGCGATGGGATGCAGCAGGTAAGCCAGCACGAGGGCGATCAACAAAGGCGTGATAATAAACTGGAATTTGACCAGCAACGTGCCAACCACCACAATGGTGGTGAGCGCAACTACCAGCTTCATGTTTGTGCCCCATGCCGGGGATGTTTGATTTTGTGTTGGGTTCATGGAGATCATTCCATTCTGATTTAATTCTATCAAAGATATGCCATTGTACAACATAAAATAAAAACCCCGCGAGTTTGTCCCGCAGGGTGTGATCGAGCAAGGAGATAATCTTGCTGATTTACGGACAGGCCGCGGCGCCTCTTAACATCTGGGCAATGATGCTGAATGGGAACATGCACCAGCGTGCTCCTGTTGGGTCTGCATCCACGACCAAGAATACGGTGATACACAAACAAATAAAAAGTAACAGCCCCACTCCAATGAAGATGGGCGCCATATTCCTCTTTTTGGCAGGCGCGGGTGCGGAATAAGTAACTGGGGGAGCTGAATACGCGGGCGCTGAGGGTTGCGCATGTGGTGGTTCCGGACGCACCGCTTTTCGTGACACAACAACAGTAGCGCCGGGATCCTGATTGATCGCATCGTACATTAATACGATCTGTTCGCCAAGAGAAATAACATCTCCGGGTTTGAGTACTACCGGGCCGCCAAGGCGCTGCCCATTTACAAATGTGCCGTTGGTTGAACCGAGATCTTCCAGAACGTATTTTCCGCCCTGAAAGGATAGGCGCGAATGCTTGCGGGATATCTCCGCATCATTGATGGCAACCCCATTGGTCGAATCTCGACCAATGATCAATTGGTCACCTTCAAGAGGGAAGGTGACACCCGGCGTAGGACCAGACCGCATTACAAATTGAAATTGAGCCATCTTCTTCCTCCAGAGATTAGTAATAGACTCTACTGCAAAAAGGTCATTTAGCCACAGAGGGCACAGAGTTTTCGAATTTTTTTCTCTTGTTTTCTCTGTGTGCTTATTACCCTGTGGGCTGTGGCAGAACTGGGTTTTGCAGTGGACTCATAATAGCAAAAGATTATTTTTTCACTAGTGTACAATTTTAGGGCGAAAAAGTCAAATCATTGCTTCTTTTTGTTTTGTTTACTATGATCAACCATATCTTCAGTACGAGGTTGGGTTTTGCTGCTGCGTGGTAAATACACCATAAAGACCGTTCCTACACCAAGTTTGCTTTTTACTTCAATTCTCCCGCCATGTCCGTGAATGATCTGCTTGCAAATGGAAAGTCCCAGCCCCGTGCCGGCTACGCGTGATTCGTGTTCACGAACGCGGAAGAATTTTTGGAACAGAAAAGGAAGTGATTCTTCGGGGATACCCAGCCCGGTATCTTGAATATATATGATGATGTCTTTTTCAGTTTCTTCTGCGCGCAGCATCACGGTCCCGTTGGGACGATTGTATTTAATGGAATTGCTCAACAAATTCAACAACACTTGTTTGATCTTGTCGCGGTCTGCTTCGAGCAGGGGAAGTCGTTCGGGAGACTCTACCCGTATCTGAATATTATCTTCAATGGCTTTCGATGCCATTACATCTTTACATTCATAGATCAAGTCGGCGATGCTAAAGCTGCTCTTGTGGAATTGAACGCGGCCCGATTCTAGCCTTGCCAGATCGAGGAATGAAGATGCGAGGGCATTAAGGCGGATGGTCTCACTGTGGATGTTGTTTATGATCTGGTCTCGTTGTTCCTGAGACATTTCAGGGCGCAAAAGCAAATAGGTTGCAGTGCTTAGCGATGACAATGGTGTGCGCAGCTCGTGGACGAATTCGGAAATTAGATCAGATTGCTGGAACAGGCGTGCATTTTCGATCGCAACTGCCGCTTGGGCGCCCAAGACCAACAGCATTGATTCATCCGCGTCTGTAAATTTTCCTTTGTGTTTGTTGAGAGCTTCCAGAACACCCACGATCTTGTTCTTGGTTACAAGTGGAATCCCGAGCATCGATTTCGTGGTAAAGCCGGTTGTTTTCTCCACGTTGGAAAAAAAACGAGGATCATCATGTGCATCGGTAACACGCACCGACTGACGGTTTTTTATGATCCAGCCGGCGATACTACCTTCCAGTGGAACGACAATGCCGCGTTGCGTGGACGCATCCAGATTTGTCGCGTTTTGGAAATATAGCTGCTGAGTCGCTTCCTCATACAATAAGATCGAAGCAGCTTCCGCGCCACTGATCTCAGCTGCGGCAAATACGATCCGTGAAAGCAGCACGTCAAGGTCAAGAGTTGATGCGAGGTCACGGGCAATATCAATTAAACGGCGATAGCCATCCAGTCGTTCAGTTTTTATTTCAGCCATCAAGAACTCTCTCCGCGATCGCAGGAAGGATTACTGCTGCATCTTCAAAAATGGAAATATCCGCGCGTACATTCAGATAGGTGGGTGTGTTGTTTATAATGATCAAATGTGCACCGCGATCCAAAGCCTGCATTGGCAGTCCAGCCACTGGTAGAACTTCAAGTGATGAGCCTACGACCAGCATTAAGTCGCAGTGACGCGCCGCCTGCTGGGCCTTGTACCATGCCGCCTGCGGTAACTGCTCGCCGAAAAGAATTACATCAGGTTTAAGGATCTGATCACATTTAGGACAATGCGGAATCTCGCCTTTATCAACAAATGAAGCAAGGTGAGTTCTGGCGTCCACTTGATGATAACACTGGGTGCAGGTTAAGGTTCGCATGGTTCCGTGCATTTCGATGACAGTTTGCGAACCGGCCTTTTGATGAAGGGTGTCTATATTTTGTGTGATGATGGAAGCTATGCGCCCGGCTTTTTCCAGCCTGGCGAGTGCGCGGTGTGCAGGGTTTGGTTCGGCATAGAAGATTTGATTCGCCAGCGGTCGAAACCAATGGAAAAATTTTTCAGGTGCAGTTCGAAATGTATTGAGGGAGGCCACCTCCATCGGTTCATCGCTAGACCATAAGCCTGTTCCCGTTGAACGGAAATCGGGTATCCCTGATGGAGTGGAAAGCCCGGCCCCCGTCAGCACAACAGCATGTTTAGATTGGCGGAACAAGTCCGCAGCAAAATCAATGCTTGTCTGCGTTCGGGAAGGAAGCGGGATCATCGCGCCTTTTCACGCTCAAGGATGGTATCTGTGATCTTAAGGAACTGTTGTGACGTCATGTTCGTTGGTTGACTCATCACGGCCGGTGTTTGGATGCGTGTCGCTTGCAGGAACAGTTCCGGGGCGGGCGTGAGCGTTGCCGAGATCGAGTGCCCTAATTTTTCCTGTACTTGGGTCCACGCCATTTGCGATTCGGAGCGTTGACGATTATTTAAAATTACGCTAATACTGTTGGGGTCAATTTGCAGGCTTTCCATATTTTCGATCAACAGCTTTGTGTTTTGAATTGTGCCTGGTACACCTTCCACTACAATTATGCATTCATTGCACATCGGCAGTATCTTTTGCACAAAGGACGGCAGGCCAGTCCCCAAGTCCATTACGATGAAGCGGGCCAGTGATGCAAGACGGCCGATGATCGTTTCATAATTTTGTACTTGTGAGGTTAAAGTTACATCGCGCGGATTTTCAGAAGCAAGGAAAAGTTTCATGCCGGAAGTATGTGAAACAAGCGAGGCTTCTACTTTTTCGCGTGTTATTTCCACCATGCTGCCCTGCAAAAGTTCGGTCAATCCTTTTGGATTCGGTGAACCCAAATCCATGCCGAGTGTGCCCTGCCCTGGCGTAAGCTCTGCAAGGATCACATCCGATTGAGTGCGAGTAAAGAGCCCTGCAGCCAGATTGGAAGCAAGTGACGAGACGCCCAATCCGCCGCGTACAGAAAGCACTCCTATCAAATAGCCATGCTTCCCATCTGAAGTGGTAACAACCTTGCTTGGCCCCTTGACAGCGCGCGCCAGTAAAGCTTTTACGTGCGCCTGAAGCTCAGTGGGATGTGTAGGTTTGGTAAGGTAATCATCTGCGCCGACTTCAAAGCCGATTACCTTGTCGTCTAATTGAGTTTTGGCGGTGAACATCAAAATTGGAATGGACATAGTTGCCGGATTTTTTCGTAATCGACGCGTGACTTCATATCCATCCATGTCGGGCATCATCACATCCAACAGAATTAAGTCCGGGCGTTCTTCCAGCGCCTTGGCCAATCCCTGTGAACCGTTCGAAGCCGCGCTGATCTCATATCCCTGCCTTTGCAGCATTAACCCCACAAGCCTTAGTGTGTCTACGTCATCGTCAACGATCAGAATCTTTTCAGCCATTTTTTCCTCGTTTATTAAGAGCATTTCAATATTGACGATTATAACGGATAAGTTCCCATTTAATAGCGCTATGCTATAATGAAACTGCATGAGGAAAGTCCCTGGGGATGACAGGCTTCGACGGGAGAGGCTGGTTCCGAAATGCGAGCCGAGCGCGCGCCGATCTCGATAACTCAGCGCAAACTTTAAGTGCCAACCGCACTTCATACGCCGCTATGCCCCTCGCCGCTTAAGGTGAGATCGTAACGGTTGACATCTTAGGATGTCACGTCCGCCGGCACCGTCCTTTACCGGGTGACGGACCGGGCGAAACAAAGGTAGAGTGCCGCACGCGATTCTGCTAAGTGTGCGAAAGACTAGCAGATGGCTGTAGGGTTACCTGCCCGCCGAGATCCCTACAGTGACTAAATTCGGCAGGCTACGCTCGTAGATTTTCGAGGGTCGAATCTTTCGGACGCGGGTTCAATTCCCGCCATCTCCACACTCATTCAACCAGCAGTTATGCTGGTTGAATGTCGTTATGGGCTCTTAGGGTTTGTGGGCTGGTTAGCCATGCTGTGATTTTCATGAGGAGTTATTTGAGCCTTCTGACGATTTGCAGATCATGTTGGGCGAGGCTAAAGTCTCAGTTCAGACCTTGTATATCAAGCGCCGGGTGCTACGTGGAAGAGAATA
>JAPLGS010000126.1 GCA_026390015.1 Chloroflexota bacterium
CAACCAAGCGACGTTGTTATGGCATTCTCCGAAACGCAACTTTATTCCAACGGCTATATCTTGATATCGAAGGCTATCGCAGGTTCGCATAATCGAGCATCCCCATATATGGTATCGCCACGCGAAATCCCAAAGAGCCAAAATTGATTGCGGAAGATGAGGCTGACCGGCTCTACATATCCCCAGACATTGGTGAAAATGTTGATGAACACCAACAGGACCATTATGAGACTTCCAAATAGCATACCGGGCACCAACATATGCGGTGATGAATCTGCCTGTTGGATCACGCTGAAGAAAATATGCAGATCAAAAAAGATGACCGGGAAGGATAAGAGCATGCACATCAAAGGAAGATACTGAATCCAGTTGGGAGTCCCGACTATGACTGCGGGAGAATCCACTGTCAATGGAAATGAGACTCGCTGCGCGAGGATGGTCAGCGTCAGGCTGAGAGAAAAGAACAGGTTCCAGATTAGCAAAGCACGGCGCGAGATACGTCCGAAAAGATCAGGCTTGGTCAATGCGATAAAAACCCAGCTCATGGAAAGCAGACTGACTGTCATCACGATCAAAAAATAATTGCCCTGAGTCCAGCGGGCAATGACTGACGGGGCTGAGAAGGCGAAGTAGACTAAAGTAATGGTAAGAAAGATACCAAGAAGCGCAGAGACAACTCCCCTGTTGTCGGATCGAGGAACTGCGGGTTTGTCTTCCAAGGTCAATCGAGTCAGAGTCCAGCCAAGAAGTAGAGCAAGTCCCCAGCCGAGCCATCCACCTGAAGGCGCAAGCGAATAGTCGAGGCTGTAATTAAGCGTGCGCAGTAATACTGAAAATGCCACCGCAAGTGCCAGCCCTGTTGAAGCGGCAAGTGCGAGATGCGGACGCGAGTCGTCCTTTTGCCTGGCGGTCATCAAAAAAATAAGCAGAAGAAGCGCGGAGCCTGTCCCAAAACCAGACGCCAAAAATTTTCCGAAGGTATCTACATAGGGAACGATGCCGCGCGTAATAAACAACAAGCCGAAGACCAGCCAAAGCGCCCAGTGGGGAGTTCTTTTGCGAAACGGGATAAGCAGAACAGGCGAGAAGAAAAACAATAACCCCAATACTTTTGCATCGAGGGAGGTATTCATCAAGTCCAGAATGTAAATGGACTCGACAAGAATACCCATCATCTGAAGGAAGAAGAGGAAGGTCAGGGCGAAGGCGAGAATAAAATTATGGTGTTTGTTCATGGGAGCTGTCACCAATTTATGTGAGGCTATTTTTCTTAACGCCAAGTATAACTTCATGATAATATTTTAAATAGTGGAGAAAAAGTAGTTGTGACTCTAATTCAAAAACATAAAGCCTTAACGCAAAGGCGCGAGGGGAAAATTGGGCGCAGATGAATGTTGAAAACGCTGATGTTTCTTTAGTTTTATTGTGATTCACTTAAAAATCTATAACCGTCTGTGCGCAAAGCAATCCTCCTCCCGAGTCGAAGTGGTAGGGATTACATAAGAGCACAAGAATTGCCTCGAATAAGTTATCTTACCTAATGCACCCTCACCGTATTCTTTTTCGGGGGAAGGGTTGGGGATGAGGGGGACTTCTACGTAAGGTCTCTTAGTCAAGCAATTCGCGGTTCTTAGCAATGTTTCTCAGCCAGCTTGTTGATCGTATTCACCCCGCGCAAAGTTGATTTTATTCCTAGCGTTTTTTCAATGACCACATTTGAAATTTTAGAATCGCTTTGCTTTATTTTGCACAGCCAGTAAATCTCCCGTCGGTGGACGTGGAAGTCGTCAATGTCAGTTTGCATGGACATCAACTTTTGTTTTGCGGAGTTGTCGAGTGCATCAGCCAGGAAGCCGATATTAAGCGCCTTTGCTGTATCAAGTTGAGATTGTGGGAATGGCTTATATTTTGCGATCTCGGCTACTTCCGCATCGGTTCGGATAAAGGTCGCAACTTCATAGCCGAGGGATTCGTGCAGTAACGCCTCAATTTTCTTTTCAAGAGTTTTGACATTCCTCGCTTTCACGTCAAAGATGACATTTCCGCTGGCGATAAAAGTTTCCACATTGGAAAACCCAATCGACTCAAATAGCTGGCGCAGATACTCCATCTTGACGTTGTGACCGCCCACGTTAATGGCGCGCAGGAATGCGATATA
>JAPLGS010000106.1 GCA_026390015.1 Chloroflexota bacterium
AGATGGCGCATCGAACAAGAATCCTCTGCCTTACAGAAGGAGAGGCAGGCGCGCTCTTGCACTGGAATGGAGATCGCCGTCGCTTTCGTCCGCTTGTTGTGGAAGAGGTGGATGGAACGGGTGCAGGTGATATTTTTGCTGCGGCGTTTTTTGTGCGTTTATATTCCACACGTGACCCATGGGAAGCCGCCCGCTTTGCCACACAAATCGCGGCGCGCTCTGTAACGCGAGTGGGTTTAGATGGAATTCCCACCGCAAGAGAAATTGAAGAAAGTTTGATGGAGGTATTATTGTGACGCGTATTTATACGCTCGTGAATCAAAAAGGCGGTGTGGGGAAAACCACGACCACTATTAATCTTGGCGCATATCTCGCCCAGAAGGGTCAGCGTGTTTTGGTTGTGGATCTGGATCCGCAGGCGAACGCAACCTCCTGCCTTGGTGTGGATAAACTCAGTGTACAGGGCGGAACCTACGAGGCTTTGCTTGGCGATTCGAATATCATTTCCTATGTTTTATTCAACGAACGACTTAAGTTATCGCTGCTTCCTTCTTCGCCTTCACTAGCTGGCGCGGAAGTGGAATTAGTGGATGAGACTGCGCGTGAATTACGCCTGCGAAACGCGATCGGACCGCTCGCAGATAAATATGATTATATTTTGATAGATTGTCCGCCGTCACTTGGTCTGCTGACCCTGAATGGTTTGATGGCGGCCATAGATGGAGTCATCGTACCTGTCCAATGTGAATATCTTGCGCTGGAAGGCCTCGGTCAACTGACTCAAACCATTGAGCGTGTACGTTCGCTCTTATTTCCTGAGTTACGTGTACGCGGCGTGGTGTTGACTATGTTTGACAGCCGTACCAATCTTGCCAATGATGTGGTTGCCGAAGTAGGCAAACATTTTCCCGATCAGGTGTTCAAGAGCATCATTCCGCGAAGTATTCGTATTGCCGAGGCCCCCTCGTATGGACTGCCAATATCGGTGTACGCGCCAAGTTCCGTCGGCGCTCAGGCATATGATGCGCTTGCGAACGAGTTATTGAAGAGTGATCAGAACTAACCACAAAGTGTCTCTAAGAAACATAAAGGTAAAACTATGGCTCAACGAACCGGACTCGGCAAAGGATTGGAATCACTGATTCCTACTGGCGGGAAAACTCCGCCCCCCTCAACAGGCGCGTCAGTGGGTGGTGTTCAGCAGGTGGCGGTGGAAGCCATTCAACCCAACCCGCGTCAGCCGCGAATCCATTTTAAGGAAGAAGATCTGGCAGAGTTGGCCGCGTCTATTCGTGAGCATGGAGTCATCCAGCCGCTGATCGTCACGCCAAAATCTGATGGGACATTTATTCTGATAGCGGGCGAACGCCGCTGGCAGGCTTCAAAAAAAGCAGGCTTGCGGACAGTCCCTGTGATCACGAGGCAGGCGAGCAATCAGGAATTGCTTGAGCTCGCGTTGATCGAAAATGTTCAACGCGCTGACTTGAACTCAATGGAAGAAGCCGAAGCATATCGTCAGCTAGTGGAAGAATTTGGACTCTCTCACGAAGCGGTCGCGAAACGCGTTGGTAAAAACCGCGTGACTGTTACGAATACGATCCGCTTGCTCGGTCTGGCTGATGTAGTCAAGCAATCTTTGGTGGATGGAAATATTACCGAAGGTCATGCGCGCGCATTGCTGGCCTTATCCACGCAAAAGGCGCAAGCTGCCGCGTTGCAGACAGTTGTAAATTTATCCTTCAATGTGCGGCAAACCGAAGAGTACGTCAGAAAACTCTCGGGGCAGAAACCGATCAAGCCGAAGAAACCAATCCGAAGCGCGGATGTGAACGATGTAGAGAAACGTCTGCAAAACAGCCTCGGCACAAAGGTCGCATTGAAGCACGGCAAAAAAGGCGGCACTGTCACCATCTATTATTATTCTGGCGAAGAGTTGGACGCGCTTCTCGAAAAATTGACATAATAAAATTATGAAACTCCTTTACAACGCAAATATTTACACGCTAGAAGAATCCCAGCCAAAAGCATCGGCCATATTAATTGCCGGCGGGCGGGTTATCGCTGTGGGTGAGAAGGCCGCTCTCGAATCTTTTGCGCATGGCAAAGTTGAAAAGCAGGATATGCAAGGTAGAACTATTTTGCCCGGTCTGACCGACGCGCATATTCACATCCAATATTATGCGCTGGGGCTTGAAAAAATAGATTGCGAAACAAAAACAAAAGATGAATGTTTGCGACGTGTGTCTGAGCGTGTAATGAAAGCAAAGCCTGGTGAGTGGATTCTCGGTCACGGCTGGAATCATAATGAATGGTCAAATGACGGCAACCTGCCGACTGCCGCTGAATTGGATTTGCTCGCGCCGAACAACCCGGTCTATCTCACAGCCAAATCATTACATGCCGCGTGGGTGAACACCGCCGCGTTGAATCTTGCCAACATCACCAGCGACACACCCGATCCAAAAAATGGAGTGATCCAACGCGATGACAGTGGCCGCGCAACAGGCGCGCTGCTTGAATCAGCAATGATGCGGGTCGAAAATATTATTCCCGAAGCCTCCATTCAAGAGATTGCAAACGCGATTGAAATTGCCCAACCGATTTTATGGAAAATGGGATTGACCAGCATTCATGATTTTGATCGCCGTGAATCTTTTATGGCATTGCAACAATTGCATAACCAGAAAAAGCTAAAATTACGCGTAAACAAGAATCTGCCTTTAGACAGCCTGGAACATGCTTTTGAACTCGGCTTACGCACAGGCTTCGGCGATGACATGTTGTGGGTCGGTTCCATCAAAGGCTTTATGGACGGCGCGCTTGGTCCGCATACTGCCGCAATGTTCCAGCCTTACAATGGTGACGCAGAAAATCGCGGCATTCTCAACATGGACGGCGAAGAATTATTTGAACACTGCCGCCGCGCCGCAGATGTGGGATTGAGCATGACCGTTCACGCTATCGGTGACCGCGCCAACCATGAAGTATTAAACGCGTATGAACAACTTCGTAAATATGAAACAGAAAAAAACTTGCCGCACATGCGCCATCGTATTGAACACGTTCAGGTTTTGCATCCCGATGATGCGCCGCGTTTTGCGCAACTTAATGTGATTGCATCCATGCAGCCTATTCACGCGCCATCCGACATGTTTGCCGCAGATCGTTTTTGGGGAGAGCGCTCCGCTCTTGCTTATGCCTGGCGGACTCAATTGAATCACAGCGCGCATCTAGCTTTTGGATCAGACGCGCCGGTAGAATCACCCAACCCATTTTTAGGATTACACGCCGCAGTCACCCGACGAAGAGCAGACGGCTCACCCTCCGCCGACGGCTGGTACCCGGAACAAAAATTGACTGTCTCTGAGGCATTATCCGCATACACTATTGGAGCCGCTTACGCCGCCAACGCAGAGCAGCGCCTTGGCAAACTAACTGAAAATTACCTCGCTGATCTGATCGTATTGGAACAGGATATTTTCTCCATCAACCCTGATGATCTCTTAACCATGTCCGCCGCCGCAACGATGATCAATGGCGAATGGGTCTTACAATAAAGAACATTTGAGTGACCTATGCCGCAACCCATACCAAAACTTACCCCTGAAATGCTGATCCCCCGTCTGGGCGATTCCATCGTCCAGAAAGGATTAATTAGCGAAGATGATCTCAAGAAAGCGCTCGCCTATCAGCAGGCACAAATAGAAAAAGGCAATCACTATTTATTGGGTCAGGCATTGATGGATTTGAATCTGCTCGATCAGGATACGCTTGATCAGGTCATCACTGAACAAATCCTGCAGCTGCGCAACGCTTTACAGGCATCCAATCGTAACCTTGAGCAACGCGTAAAAGAACGCACGGCGGATCTGAACGAAGCACTTCAAAGGCTTTCGGAATTGAATCAAATGAAAGCAAACTTCGTTGCGAACATCTCGCACGAATTGCGGACGCCGCTCACGCATGTCAAAGGGTATCTTGAATTATTAGTAACAGAATCGCTGGGGGGCATTTCAGAAGAGCAACGTAATGCTTTGCTGGTAAGTCAGCGTGCCACAACAAAACTTGAAAGCATAATCGAAGATCTGATCATGTTCTCGCTTGCCTCACGCGGCGAGATGGCCATGAAGTTGGATAAAGCGGATATTGGCCGAATTACCTCGCTGGCTGTCAGGTCTGCTCTTAATAAAGCTGAAGCTCGCGGCGTACAGGTTTTCGCGGCCATTCCTGAAAATATTCCACTGGTGCAAGCGGACTCTGAGAAGATCGGTTGGGTGATGAGTCAACTCCTCGATAACGGGATCAAATTCACCCCGCCGGGCGGTAGTATTGTGGTTACTCTCAAAAAAGACGGGAACAATCTTATCCAGGTCTCGGTGACAGATACAGGCATTGGGATTCCGACGGGACGTTTAAATGAAATATTCGAACCATTCCACCAATTGGACGGTTCATCGACACGTCATTATGGCGGAATAGGTATGGGGCTTGCCCTGGTTCGCCAAATTGTGGAAGCGCACGGCTCAATAATGGATGTACAATCAGCGGAAGGAAAAGGTTCAACCTTTAAATTTCCATTAATGGCCGTGTATGAATAACATGGACACATCAACGCTTACTTTTTTGCACAAGATCTTTCAGGAAGTTCAGCAAAAGCAAGATTGGAAAACCGCGCTGGATACTCTTTTTGTATCCCTGCGCGGCTCTTTTATTTTTGATAATGTGGCGATCTATCTTGCAGAGCCGAATACCAAAACATCGGAAGTTGTATACGCGCGCGCTGTTGGACGTGGAAAAACCGCCGAGGCTGAGGCTGTCTGGGGGGAATCGCTTTCGCATGAGGTCATCGGAAAAGGGGAAATGGTCTTAATGGAGTCAAAAGTAGATTTGCGCCAGCTGGGACGAATGACCTCCGCAAATTTAGTGGGGTTTCCGTTATACATTGGTTCAAAGTTGAGTGGTGCGCTGGTTTTTGTCCGCTTTGGCGGGCCGGCCTATTCCGAATTGCACATTCAAATCGCCGCGCTGCAGGCGTTCTGGGCCGCGGCGCTGATCGAACGCAGAGATTTACAGGAGGCGCGGATCGAATTGGATTCAGTACAACGACAAATGCGCCTGCAGGATGATTTTGTCTCCACCATTTCGCATGAACTTCGCACCCCGCTTGGATTTATTAAAGGATACAGCACCAGCCTTTTACGACAGGATACAATATGGGATGAAGCCACCCAGCGCGAATTCCTAAACATCATTGATGAAGAAGCCGATCGGCTGGCAAGACTGATCGAAGATATGCTTGAATCAGCGCGCCTCCAAAGTAACACTCTGCAATTCAAATTCTCCGCCATACGAATTGATGCGCTATTGAGGGATGTAACGGTCCGCATGAACACACTTCATCCTGAAATAAATATATTGCTTGACATCCAGTCCCTCCCGCCCGTCCGTGGCGACGCCATGCGCCTTTCACAAGTCTTTGATAATTTATTTACCAATGCGATTAAGTACGCCCCCGGCTCGGACATCAGTATAAACGTACGCTCGATCGGAGATAGAATCCGCATCGCCATAGCCGATAAGGGAGAGGGCATCGCGGAGGCTTATCTGCCCTTCATCTTTGAACGTTTCTATCGTGTGCCCGGGGAGCGTACCGTTCCTGGTACAGGCCTTGGGTTATATATTTGCAAGCAAATTATTATGGCACATCATGGTAACATTTGGGTAGAGTCGGTCATGGGTACAGGGACAACGTTTATTATTGAGTTGTCCAATTCGCTATAGTTTTAATCGATTTTATAGGCTCTTTTTAAGGAGATCGTATGGCTAAACGTATATTGATCGTGGATGATGAACCTCGATACCTGCGTCTTTTGGAAGCAAATTTGCGTACAGAAGGCTACGAGGTGGCTACTGCCCAAGATGGCGTGCAAGCGCTGGATGTGTTCTCAGCGCAGCCAATAGACCTCGTCTTGCTGGATGTGATGATGCCGCGTTTGGACGGATTCGGCGTCTGCCAGCGCCTGCGTGAATTTTCCATCGTGCCGATCGTTATCCTGACTGCGCGTGGAGAAGAACAAGACCGGGTACGCGGCCTCGACCTCGGCGCAGACGATTATTTGGTCAAACCATTTTCTGCAACTGAGCTATTGGCTCGCGTCAGGGCCGTCTTGCGTCGCGCGCAGGCTCCAACAGAAACGAGTCAGACTCGTTTTTTCACACATGATAATCTTAAGATCGACTTCGCGCGGGCAGAAGTGTGGCGTGGAGAAGAGCCAATTTCGCTTTCTGCCACAGAGTATCGCCTCCTACTCCAGTTCGCCCACAACATTGGCAAGATCCTTACCTCAGAGGATTTGTTAACCAGTGTCTGGGGAGCAGAATACAAGACTGATAAAGAGATCTTATGGGTGAGTATTGCCCGTCTGCGCCAAAAACTGGAGGAGGATGCTCATAATCCACAACATATTGTTACGCGTTCCGGACTGGGCTACTTAATGCCGCCGCGTGAAGCGTGATTTTTGAGACATTGCAAACCCTGGTGTAACCGATAGGAATATCAGCATGCCTGAAAAGAAAATCCTCATTGTTGATGCGGATGTAGCCAGTCGCAACTTTATCACGCGTATCCTGATCGATCAACAATTTGATGTCATTCAGGCTGGCTCTGGCAAGGAAGGTTTGATCTGTGCCTGGCGTGACCACCCAGACCTCGCGATCCTTGATCCCAATTTGACGGATCTCAAAGGAGAAGACATCGCCATTAAATTGAGACGTGATGTGCGCACTGCCAATATGCCCCTCATTGCTTTGAGCAGCGATCCTAGTATATCCCGCATCAAATCCTGTCTTGATGCGGGATATAGTGAATATATAACCAAATCCGGTCAGGCTGTCCAAACGCTCAATGAAACAATATCTCGTTTTCTGGGCTTGGCAGCAGTATCCGAGAAAAAAGGCGGAACGTTGATGATGTTCTTAAGCGCAAAAGGCGGAACCGGTACCTCCTCCATTTGCGCGAATACCGCCATGAATATTTCAAAAGATCAGCCTGATGCGCGCGTGGTTGTTGTTGACCTGGTTTTGCCTATTGGTTCCATCGCGTCAATTGTCGGGTATGAGGGGACTCAAAATATAGTCACGATCACAGACCTGCCGCCCGGAATTACCACCCCCAAATTCTTCAAAGACGAGTTGCCCGATATGAATATTTGGGGGTTCCATTTGTTGGCTGGTTCGCCTGACCCCGAGAGCAGTAATCAGATTAAAGCAGGGCGCATCTGGGAAATTGTTATAGCTCTGAAAAAATCCTATGATTATGTTCTGATCGATATTGGCCGTTCACTTTCCAAGATCACTTTTCCGCTGCTTCAAAAAGCAGATGTTGTCGCTTTGATCATCAGCACAGATATCAGCGCAATCTCCCTGACCAAGACCCTGTGGGAATACCTTCTTACAAAAGGTGTTGAGGCATCTTCGGTTTATACGATCCTCAATCGAGCAGTGGGGTTGGAAGGTCTAAGCAAAGTGGATGTGGAGAAAACACTGGGCATACCTGTTATGGCTACCTTGCCATATCTCAGCAGTAATTTTGCGTTTGCCAACAGCAATCATCAGCCATTCACTTTAAAATTTCCCAGGGACTCTGCCACATTTATTTTCGTGGAGGTGGCAAAAGAAATGATTTCTCTGGCACGTAAATTACGAGATCAATAAATTCGCCTGCGGTCGTGGATAACCATAAAGGTAGATCATAAGGGAGTATACCCATGTCAATTGAGTTTGATGAAAAAGGCAAGTATTACACTGATATTGTTACAAAACAGCCTGTGGCGGTTGTGATACAAACCTGCACGCATTTGGTGCGCGGTTTTGTTCACGTAAGACACGGGGAACGATTAAAGAATGAGCTCGAGCGCGATGAAGGATTTCTCGCCGTGACCGAGGCGAGTGTTATCGGGGCGGATGATAAAATTTTATTTTCAGTGCCATTTTTGGCGGTCAAACGATCTCAGATCGTTTGGGTCATGCCTGTTGATGATAAATTAGAGGATATGAGGGAATGACATCACCCAACCTGTCTGCTTCAACAAAGTTTACTGGGGAAGATCTGGCTCGATTAAAAAAATATCTAGCCGATAATCTTATGCGTGGTGTGGAAAATGAGGGAATACAAGCCGCCCAGCGCAGCAGCTTTGTCCGGGAAAACATCATCCAGGTATATGAACAGACCAAGTTGAAACTACCCGCTGATCTGCGTAAACAAATTTTTGATCAAGTGTTGAATGATCTGCTCGGCTATGGCCCGCTCCAGCCTTTGCTGGATGATGATGAGGTTACGGAGATCATGGTCAACGGACCCAAAAAAGTTTTTATTGAAAAAGGCGGAAAACTTACCAAGAGCAATGTCACTTTTGACGATGATGACCATGTTCTGCGGATCATTGACCGCATCATTCTGCCGTTAGGCCGCCATGCCGACGCTGATTCTCCAACGGTGGATGCGCGTCTGCCGGATGGTTCGCGCGTGAACGCTGTCGTGCGCCCTGTTGCCATCGATGGGCCCTCCATTACCATTCGTAAGTTTCGCAAAGATAAGTTGAAACCCGAAGATCTGATCGCGTTCGGTTCACTGACTCAACAAATGGCAGGTTTCCTGGAAGCCTGTGTAAAGGCGCGTTTTAATATTATTATCTCCGGTGGTACTGGTTCAGGAAAGACAACCCTGCTCAATGTATTGTCTGGATATATCCCTGAAAATGAGCGGATCATTACCATTGAAGATGCCGCTGAATTGCAGCTTCAACAGGACCATGTGATGCGCATGGAGACCAAGTCTGCCAACGCAGAAGGACTCCATGCGGTCAACATTCGTGAACTTGTCAGAAATTCGCTTCGCATGCGCCCTGACCGAATTGTGGTGGGCGAGGTTCGCGGCGGTGAAGCGCTCGATATGCTTCAAGCCATGAATACCGGCCACGACGGTTCACTAACCACCGTGCATGCCAACACCCCGCGTGACGCCATCTCTCGTATTGAAACACTTGTGCTTATGGCAGGCATGGACTTGCCACTCAAAGTGGTACGCCAGCAGATCTCATCGGCAGTCGACCTGATCGTACAGCAGACTCGTTTAAAAGATGGCCAGCGCAAAGTGACTGCGGTGACAGAAGTTGCGGGTATGGAAGGCGATATTATTATTCTATCTGACATCTTCAAATATATTCAGACGGGGGTTTCTTCTGAGGGACAAGTACTCGGTGAAGTGAGTGCCACGGGTATTCGTCCTAATTTCACACCACGGCTTGAGGCTGCCGGTTTCAAACTGACCGCGGATATTTTCGCCCCGAAATCATCAGCGAATCAGAATGCGCGACGCTGAAACACTCTGCTATAATCTATTCAACCAACTTATCTAGAGGAAACATGAACAACGCCCAGATCACCATACGAGAAAAGAAACTTGGTTTGCTAATTCGAGATGCACGTTTATCTGAACGCCGCAGCATTAAGGATTGTGCTGATGCGATCGGCGTAAAATCAGGGTTATTCCGTGCCTATGAAGAAGGCCGCCGCGCCCCTTCGTTACCGGAACTTGAAACGCTTGTCTATTACCTCAAGCTGCCGATCGCACAATTTTGGGGTAAGCAAATCAAATCAGATTCAACCGTTCCCATGGCTGAAATGGATATGGCGCGATTAATCTCATTGCGCCAACGCATGATCGGCGCTCTGCTGCGACAGGAACGCAACAATATAAACATGACCGTTCGCCAGCTTTCAATTCAAACAGGGATCGCGCCCGGGCGCCTTAATGCGTTTGAGTTGGGCGAGCGCGCCATTCCTGTATCGGAATTGGAAAGTATTCTGACCGTGATGGGAAGCCGCATTGAAACATTTTTTGATCAAAGCGGACCGGTGGGACAGTGGATGAACAGCCAGCGCGGTCTTGAAAAATTTTTGGAACTTTCTGAGGAAATGCAGAAATTTGTCTGTCAGCCGGTCAATCGACCTTACATCGAATTGGCAATGAAACTCAGCGACATGTCCAAGGAAAAATTACGTGCTGTCGCTGAAGGCTTGCTTGATATTACACTTTAATTTTTAACTGGATTTGGTAACAGAATCATGACGCTCGAACCCGATCAGATCGCCGCGCAAGGTAAGCTGGCTTTTGAAAATAAAAAATTTATTGAAGCCGCCGAATACTTTCGTCAAGCCGCAGATGGGTATACCTTAAGCGGCGTTGGATTAATGGCCGCAGAGATGAAGAACAACATGAGTGTGGCCTTGTTGCAATCAGGCAATGCCCAGTCAGCCCTGGATGCCGCGCTCGGCACGGATCAATTATTTGAAGATGCAAAAGATATAAAACGTCAGGGAATGGCGGTCGGCAATCAAGCCGCCGCGCTTGAGGGATTGAATCGTTACGATGAAGCCATTGCCGCCTACGAACGATCTGCTGATCTATTTGCCCAGGCGGGCGAAGGCGACTTGCGGGCAATGGTCATGAAATCTGCCGCCGCCATAAAACTCAAAATGGGCAAACTCACCGACTCAGCGTTCAAGATGATGGGTTCACTGGACGTCAAAGACAACCCGAGTTTCCTTGAACGCATTCTAAAATTTTTCCTCCGCTTCATCAAATGATCAATGTTAGCATGCAGGTTCGCCGCGCGATCTCTGAAGATCATTCGCAGATCGCCGCCTTGGGCACTTATGAATCCAACACACACCGCCATTTAGACTGGCGCTCTCCACTGGATTGGATCGGCTTTCCTAATTATTGGGTATTGGAACAAGATGGACTAATTATTGCCGCACTTGCCTGTCCGGAAGAACCGCCTCGAGTAGCATGGATTAGACTCTTTGGATATCATTCACAACTCTCTGGAGCCGAAGCCTGGTCGCTTCTTTGGAATGTTGCTTATGAAGAAATTTTAAACAACAGCAAAGACACTCAGATCGCCGCCATCATCGGAAAACAATGGTTTCAAAAAATCCTTTTATCCAGTGGCTTTGAATTAAAACAAAACATTGTACTGCTGCAACTGCCGCAAGAAAATATTAGCTCTTTCGCAATGCGATCTCAGATTCATATCCGCCTCATGCGGGAAGCGGATATGCCCAGCATAGAAAAAATAGACCTTCAAGCCTTTGGCTATTTTTGGCATAACACATTCGATGTACTTTCAAGAGCGCGCTCACAAGCAGTTGTTGCCACAGTCGCGGAAGATCCTTCGGGCGTGATCGGTTACCAGATCAGCACCGGGAATTCACTGGGCGCGCACCTTGCCCGGCTTGGCGTTCAGCCTGAAGCGCAAGGCAGAGGCGTAGGGACTGCGCTGGTCAGTGATCTCATCCAACGCCTTGGCGGCAGGCAGTTGGGGCGGCTGTCTGTCAATACACAGGCTGATAATGCCGCCTCCTTGGCGTTATATAAAAAATTTGGTTTTCTCCAAACGGGTGAACATTACCCTGTGTTTGTTTACCCGATGAACATTCAATGACAGAAGCTGCTTTCCCTGTGCGCGTCATGCGGAGATTTGTCGAGACGCTTTCTTCCGAGATCGGTCACGAAACATTTTCTGCCGTGCTTTCAAAGGCGGGCCTGCCCGAAAAATGGACTCATCCAGAGCACTTTGTAGCATTGGATGAGGTACATACCGCACAGGCTTATGCGCGCCTGCAAAATGCATTGCGAACCTATTATGGGCGCGGCGCGCGCGGCATCTTGATCCGCATCGGATCAAAGCTCTGGCAACATGTATTGGACGATTCTTCATTTGGGATTAAAACTCAAGCCATGCTGATTCGCGGACTTCCAAAATCATTGCGCCGCAAACCTGCGTTGGAATTGCTTGCGCGCATCTTGAGCACCATCGAGGGAACTGTAACGGTTCACACCCTCGACCTTGACTTGCTGCTCGTTGACCAAACATCGCCTACCACCCTGGATCAATCTGACGACGCTCCGATCTGTTTTGTGACTCTGGGCTTGATCCGTGAGTGTTTATACTGGGCAGATGGACAAGAACACGATATTGAAGAACGCGCCTGTCTGGCTAATGGCGCGGGACAATGTGAATTCAAGATCATTATTGGAGGATAAAATGCAGCACATAGAAACAAGCTGGAAAGCACGCGATGGTTTGGATATTTTTGCCGAAGCCTGGGAGCCGACCGTCATACTTCCCAAAGCGGTAGTTTGTCTTGTACATGGCTGGGGCGAACATACTTCACGGTATGCCCACGTTGCTGAAGCATTTGGGAAGGAAGGTTTTGTTCTCTTCGGCGCAGATCTGCGGGGTCATGGCCGTTCAGGCGGTGCGCGCGGACATATGTCCTCGATCGAAGATTTTATGCAGGATATTGATGTTTTGCTTGAACAGGCGCGCGCGCGCTATCCGGGGTTGCCGCTCTTTCTATATGGACACAGTATCGGGGGCATTCAGGTTTTGCATTATGGCTTGCTTCGTAAACCAAATGTCAAGGGCGTCATTGCAACCAGTTCGGGTTTTCACACAGCCATCGAAAAGCAGTCTGTGAAAGTAATGATGGCCAAGGTGCTTGGTTCGCTTATGCCGACCGTTTCCATGGCGAGTGGCTTGGATCCAAAAACCATCTCACGTGACGAAAAGGTGGTGCAGGCGTACATCAACGACCCACTTGTCCATGATAAGATGACGCTCGGCTTTGGGAAAGTGATCCTCGGTGTGAATGCCTGGACGCTGGCGCACGCTGGAGAATTTTCGCTGCCCCTGCTGCTTTTGCATGGCAAGGCTGATGTGCTGGCTTTTCCTTCCAGTAGCACAGAATTTGCGGCCCCTTTGAAGGAAAAATGTACGATTGTTTTATGGGATGATGCCTACCATGAACTTCATAATGAACCCGAGAAAGAAGATGTATTCAAGACCATGACGCTTTGGATGGATGCGCGCCTGCGTGAATGATGCGAGGCGATTCGAAAATAACGACCACCCAATCTCAAAATATTTCCATTGAACCTTGTGTTTTTGGAGCAGCTCTAAATAAGAGCATCTTAACTCTTTACTGGACAAATCCAATTCCACATGGGACAATCTGCGCTTATCTTATTTAAATCACAGGAGTCAGTATGAGTAATCAACAAAATGAACTGAGCAAACGGCAATTACGCCGTGAGCAGATACGCCGTAAAGAACAACGTGGGCGTTGGATTGGGATCGGCCTAATTACCTTGGGCGCTTTATTCGTTGCGTTTCTGATCATTTGGCCTAATGTAAGACCGGTTGCCGAAGTCATACCAGCGGAACCGCAAACCTATCCACAGGCTGACAAGACCAGCATGGGAAACCCCAATGCGCTCATCAGAATTGATGCCTATGAGGATTTTCAGTGTCCAGCCTGTCAAAAATATACCAAGGAAACTGAATCACAAATTATCACAAATTTAATTGCTACCGGAAAAGTTTATTACGTTTTCCATAATTACCCGTTCATTGATGGAGCCGGCGCGGGCAACGGCGGCGAGTCAGATCAAGCGGCTAATGCTTCCATGTGTGCTTCCGAACAAGGAAAGTTCTGGGAAATGCACGGCACGATTTTTGCCAACTGGAATGGCGAAGGCCAGGGCGCTTATGCAGATAATCGTCTAACTGCTTTTGCAGATAAAGCCGGATTGGATATGACCGCCTTTAACACCTGCTTCAAAGCTAATAAATATAAGGCTGAAATTCAGGCAGATTTCGATGGCGGAAATAAACTTGGCGTGCAAGGCACGCCGAGCATTTTTGTCAATGGAACCTTCATTACGCCCGGATTCATTCCATCGTATGATGATGTTCTCAAGGCAGTCGAAGCAGCTTCTACAAAATAGAAATATTCGATTATCAAAAAGGGACACGGCGTTTTGCCGTGTCCCTTTTTTAATTTAATTCAGTAACTTTTATTACGCGCGATCCAACGCCCTAAATCTGTGGATGAAATATATCGCCAGCGAAAATAACAGCAATGCATTGGCCTGATGGGAGAGCGCAATGACAATGTTAACATACGAAAGAATTGTCAAAACCCCAAGCGTGATCTGCAACGCGACCACACCGAATAACCATAACAATCCTTTTTGTATATCCTGCGGGTAATTCTGTTTCTTCACAAAATAATATACAAGTGGCACGGCGATTAATCCCAACCATGCCAGCCAACGATGAATAAAGACAATCGTAAATGGCGATTCAATGAGGTTGATCCACGAGCTGAAAAGATTGGCAGGGATTAACTTTCCCAACATCAGCGGCCAGGTGCTTGAAACATGGCCGGCCTTGAGACCCGCCGTCATGCCGCCATAGGAGATTTGTAGGATGAGCAAAACGATCGACCAAGCGGTTAATTTTGAAGGCAGAGACCATTTTGACTTTATACTCGAATCGGGGAACCCGAATTTATGGCCGAGCGCAGTCCATAAACCGAAGCCGATCAGAGTTGTAGCAAGCAGCAGGTGCGCTGTCAATGCGATATGGCTGACTTCCGGGCGGCTCACTAATCCGCTGGAAACCATGATCCATCCCATGACTGCCTGACTAATGAAGAGCAATCCCATCACAAAATAAATACCGAATTCCTTGAATGGGATTCTCTTTTTGATGAGGAAATAGAAAACTGGAATGGCGTACACCATTCCGGCAAGGCGGGCGATGAGACGATGGAACCATTCCATGTAGAAGATGAACTTGTATTCAGGCAGGGTCATTCCTGAATTGATCTCCACAAACTCGGGTGTTTTTTGATATTTGGCGAATTCCTCCACCCAGGCCTGCTCTCCAATGGGCGGCATGACTCCGCTGATGGGATTCCACTCTACGATGGAAAGACCTGAGCGAGTGAGTCGAACGAATCCCCCGAAGACGACGAGGAATGCCACGATAAAAGTGAAAACGAAAAGCCACTTCATCACAGCGGTATTTATTGTTTTTGGCATATTGTTTCTCCAAATTTGAAATTTTCAAGATTATAGCACGTGGTAATGTTCGGCTGGAAATATTTGAAAGGCACAGAAACATGTCCAAGAGTAAGACGAAAAATGCTCACCGCGCGGCGATGAGCATTCGATATCCTTATCCAAAAATCAACGATTTTGTAATTGCCTGAGCATTTGACGGTATTCTTCCACTTTGGGTGGATTCATCAAAATAATTTGATTGATCGCTTCGAGCGCGTTTTGTTTATCACCCAGCTGTACCAGTTTATCGGCTAATAGATCCAGTATCGAAACGGCCTCATCACTGCGGCCCGCATGATGAAGCCGCGCCGCCAGGGCACGCTGGAGCAGCGGTTGATTGTTATGTTCTTTAATTAGATCTTCAATGAACAAGATGGCGATATCGTTCTTATGCTGGCTTTCAAGATGCGATGTGTAGTTTTCGAGTTCGCTCATGGCTTTCTCGGTTTGCGCCATGCGCAGGTTGAGTTCAACCAGCTGCTTGCGCGCGGTTTCGTCGTCCGGCTTGAGCGTGCGGATCTGCTCATAGACGCGCAGAGCCTGCTTCCAGTCGAGCCGTTGCAGGTCAATATCCGCCATGCGTTGCAGGATATGCACGTTCCATTCCTGGCTGGTTTTGCCTTGTTGAGCAACACGCAATGCCCTGGTAAAGGTTTTACGCGCCATATCTAGTTCGGCCAGCCGATTATAGATCGCGGCTAATTCAAGATATTCATGGATCGCGTCGTCGATCTGTCCGCGTGCGATGAGTTGATCGATCAGACGGTTGCGTGCACTAGTGTCAATTGGAGAGAGTTGAATGACCCGTCGCAAAAGCTTTGTGGCTTGCAGCACTTCACCGCGCGCACTGTAGGAATGAGCCACAACACTGAATTTTGCTATGGCATCCGCGGTTCGATCTTCCTGCACGAGCAGGTCACCCATGAGTGTATGAAGCGGCAGATACGTAGGCGCGTATTGCACTGCATAAAAGGCTTCGTCCATTGCGGAACGTAAAGCTCCCATGCGCGCGAGTTGATTAATGCGGTTCATCGATTCGATGACTGAACTGGATTGCGCCTGCAAGATCACATCGGCAAGAGTGGCGATCAGCTCACCATCCTGTTTTGGCATTTGATCACGGGTCTTATGCAGTTGTTCGCGCCAATCGGGGCGCATGAGCAGGCCTTTGATGTTCTCACAAACTTTTCGCAGGACGGTTTCATCCTTTTGATTTTGGTGAGCATCTATCAAGGGTTCATACTGCTGGCGGATCTCATCTGCTTTTTCGGCTGGTACAGTGATCGAATCAGCAAGCTTCAACGCCTCGAGATATTCAAGAGCGGCTTCAGGGAAATGGGATTTCTTTACCAGCAACTGTCCGAGTAAAAGGCGCGTGCCGAGGGCGTAATCATTATGCTTGACTGCATTTTGTAAAAAGCGTTGTGCGCTTTCAAGACGGTCGCCATTGAAACGCAAAAGGCCGATCATGAAATACAGGCTTGGATGTTTAAAGCCTGCCTCCAATGCGCCTTCCAATTCCTCTACGGCCTGGGTTTCGTTGCCTTTGCTTTGGGAGTCTATTGCCTGGCTGAGATGCAAAACCACCTTGACCTGCTCGGCTTGCTGCAAGGAAATTTGGCCCGTACCTTTCATAATAGCCGCGAGTCCGCGTCGTTCCACCGTGGTGGGGCTGTCGTCGGAATATTCAAAGAGAAGCTCTGCCAGTTGAGTCAATGCCTTTTGGCGCGCCTCGGTCACCGGGTCCAGTCCGGAGGAGGCCCGCGCGTTCGGCTGTTGTAGCTGTTTCACTTGTGACATGCGAATCGGCCCGGTCCCGCCTTTGCCGCGCATCGGCTTGGGAAGAAGCTGACCTGTATTTAGTAAAGTTTGCGCTTGTTTTGCCTCGAGGCTGTTGGGCAAAAGAGAAAGCGCTTTATTCACCATCTCTTTAGATTTTTCAGCGTTGCCTGAACGTTGAACGATGCTGGCGATCGCGAGATATTCTATGACCGCCTGTTGGGTGTGTCCGAGTCTTTCATGGACTTGAGCAAGACGCGAGTGCGCGATTGCATGTTCAGGGCTTAGGTTCGTGACACGCACCCAATTCTCGAGCGCTTTATCGGTATCGCGTTGTTTGAAGAAAAGGTCACCCGAACGCATTGCTGCATCGACTGCGGTTTTTAAATCACCGAGGCGCTCCGAGATTTGTGCAACTTTTTCCATCGGCAGCGGATCATCGGGAGAATGTTTGGCCACGTTCATGTATATTTGTAAAGCTTCTTCAATGTTGCCAAGTTGATAGAGTGCGAGGCCGAGGCTATTAAGCGCCTTTGGGTTATCAGGTAATTCCTCCAATGCGCGGCGATACGAGGCGCAGGCTTTATCCCATTCCCGATCCCAGGCCGCAGAGTGGCCGTCGTTCATTGCTTTTTGAAAAACATCTTCTCGTCCGGGCATATGTTTTGATCCACTTTCGTGCGTGCGATGATTTGCTGTCTGTGACGGTATTATAACCTTGTCTGATTGGGGAAAGGAGAAAGCCGCTTATGACTTAAGTACCGTCATCTCACCCCAACTCACGCCCGCTTTTGCTTCTGTTTCAAGAGGGATGCTCAGCGGGTAGGCATTTGCCATTGTTTCCTGCACGAGCCTGGCCGTCTTTTCCAATTCATTCTGCGGACATTCCAGCACCAATTCATCGTGGACTTGCAAAAGCATTTTGGCTTTTAATCCCGCCGCCTCGATCTCGGATGGGATCTTCAACATGGCGAGCTTCATTATATCCGCCGCTGTCCCTTGAATGGGCGCGTTGATGGCTTCGCGTTCTTCGCGGTTCTTCATCTGGACATTGATCTTGCCTTGCAGTGCTGGAAAATATCTTTTTCGCCCGAGCAATGTTTCCACATAACCGATCTCCGCCGCCTGCCTGCGGATGCCGTCCAAATAATTTTTGACACCAGGAAACTTTGTGAAATAAGCTTTGACGAAAGCTTCAGCCTCAGCCAGAGTCAATTCTGTCGAACGCGCAAGTCCGAATGCAGACATGCCATAGATAAGACCGAAGTTGATCGCCTTGGCGTGGCGGCGCATTTCCTTGGTCACTTTATCCAGATCAATATCGTAGATGGCGGCGGCTGTTGTAGCGTGGATATCTTCGCCCGCGTGGAAGGCCTTCAGCATGGCTTCATCTTCCGCCATGTGTGCCACGATGCGTAATTCTATTTGCGAATAATCCACTGAAAGCAAAAGATTGCCTTCATCGGCGATAAATCCATTTCGCACGCGTCGTCCTGTTTCAGTGCGGATGGGAATGTTTTGCAAGTTAGGATTATTCGATGACAGGCGTCCAGTCACCGCGCCGATCTGACTGTACGATGTGTGCACCCGCCCCGTGTTTGAATTCATTGCGGCTGGCAAAGCATCTACGTACGTTGATTTCAGTTTGGATAACTCACGATTTTCAAGGATCCATTCCAATATTGGATGTTTGTCTCTCAGCATTTCCAGTACATCTGCTGAAGTGGAATAAAATCCGGTCGCGGTTTTTTTACCTTTATCTGGCGGATCGAGCCTCAGATGATTGAACAGCACATCTGAAAGTTGCTGCGGCGAGTTGATGTTAAAAGTCTTGCCTGCCAGTTGGAAAATTTCCTTCTCGATCTCTGCCAAACGAAGCGCCAATTCCACTGACAGTTTGCTGAAGAATTTTGTGTCGATCAAGGCGCCTCTCATTTCCATCTCGGCCAGCACAGGTGTGAGCGGCATGTCTATTTCTGCAAGCAGTTTTGTGCCGTTCACTCTTTCCAATTCTTTTTGCAAAATAGGCATAAGGCGCAGGGTGGTTTCTGCGTCTGCGGCGGCATACGGCGCCGCGGTTTCAATGGACACATCCGCCATGCTGATCTGCTTCTTGCCTTTGCCGATCAACTCTTCGATGTGAGTCATCTCTTCGCCGAGTCTTGCTACGGAAAGATTCTTCAATCCCAAATGACGGGAGGATGGGTCAACTATAAATTCCGCCAGCATCGTATCGAATGAAATAGGCGCGATCGTAAGCCCGTGCCGCGCAAGGATGATGAAATCATATTTGGCGTTATGCGCCACTTTCGCGATCTTCGCATCCGTCATGGTCGGCGTAAGCGCGGCAATCACTTTTTCAATGGGCAGGTTGTTTCCAGATGTATGCCCAATCGGAATGTAATAAGCCCGGCCGGCCTTGACCGCCAATGAAATTCCCACGAGCTCGGCCCGCATTTCTTCCGTGGAGGTGGTCTCTGTGTCGAATGAAATGATGCTTGACTGTGCGAGTTCTTTTGTTAGCTCAGTTAGTTTATCCTGCGAATCCACAATGATGACTTCGATGTTTGACGACTGCGGCGACACGGCTCGCGCAGCTTGCGGTTCATTCACGAACATCGAGAGTTGTCCGCTTTTGGTTTTCACTGATTTGACAGCGATTCCAGACGGCGCGGAAGAAGAGACTCCTCCACTAATGGCTTGAACTTTTGCCAGCAGTGTTTTGAATTCCATCTCTTT
Source organism: Chloroflexota bacterium (assembly GCA_026390015.1). Classification (GTDB taxonomy): domain Bacteria; phylum Chloroflexota; class Anaerolineae; order Anaerolineales; family Villigracilaceae; genus Villigracilis. Next base: position 19,496 of record JAPLGS010000106.1, read on the forward strand.
GAAAAATTCTTCCAACGCGGCCGGGTCGAACGATGCGACCTTTGCATGTTCAAGGTCGAGATCAATTTTCAAGTCGGTGTGAATGCGCGCGAGGTTATAACTCATGTACGCGGATTCTTTGCTTGACTCGAGTTTGCCTCTCCAACGATTTTCCACTTGGTCGAGGTTGGCGTAGATCGCATCCAATGCCCCAAATTTTTCAAGCAAGGTAATCGCGGTTTTTTCCCCCACACCTTTTACACCAGGAATATTATCAGAAGCATCCCCGACGATGGCTTTGTAATCCACTACTTGATTCGCGCGGACGCCTAATTTTTTGATGACGTCCGCGTCTGTGATATAGGTCTGGTTGTCCCCTGCGAGATAAACGGACGTGCGTTCATTGACTAGCTGAAGCAGGTCTCTGTCACCGGTGATGATCTTTACGCCCAAGCCTTGTTCCGCGGCGATCTTTGCGGCAGAGCCGAGTACATCATCCGCTTCGAAGCCTTCCATTTCAAGGCGCGGAATATTAAATGCATCCACCATCTCGCGGATGCGTTCGATCTGTGGGCGCAGGTCATCGGGCATTTTTTCGCGCGTGCCTTTATATTCTGGGAATATTTCATCGCGGAAGGTTTTCCCCACATCAAAAGCCACCGCAAGATATTCTGGTTTTTCCTGTTCCAAAACCCGAAAGAGTTCGCGCGCGAAACCATAGATCCCCGCAGTAGGTTCGCCTTTGGAATTTTGCCAGCGTTGACTGCTTGCGCCTGCGGTCAGCGCAAAATACATACGATACGCAAGCGCATGTCCATCAATTAAGTAAAGTGTAGGCGGCATAGGTTTTATAGGAAAGTAGAAATGGCTGGAATATGATAAAAAATAAAGCGCAGAGTTGAGCATACTCTGCGCTTATTCTGCTTTAGTTGCGTGCGCGCTGGGGTGGTGGGGCACCCTGTCCCTGCCGCTGGCGTGTTTGATGAATGTAATCTCGAACCAGTTGCGGCGGATGAGGCTGTGTTCCACCCATAATGAGATAACCGGGCGCCCAAAAATCGCCAGATGGATTCTCTTTCTTTAAGCGAATGATCTCGCTAAAAATTTTTTCAGAAGTTTGCTGGCGCATAATGCGCATGAGATAACCCGGCGATGTGTTCGGTTGTACGTTCGCCACCCATTGTAAATACTCGGGGCGCACTGCAAGATATTCCAGACGCCAGCCAAAGGCGATGCAAATATTTGGCAGCCATTCACCGATGCGTTCTGCCAGATCGCCGGTGATGTAATGTGATGAAAAACGCGGCAAAAGCAAACAGGCATAAGTGAGATGATATAAGCCTGCCGAAGTCGGTTCCAGAACAAGTTTACGCACGGCTTCTGTAGTTGGGCTTTCGCGCGTCATATCTGTTCCACCGTCAGTTGGCCTCGCGACTGGTGTTTCGGGTCTCTGATTAGAACGTGCAGTTACATCAATTTTATCTAACGGCGTTAGCGGTTGCTCCGGGATCTGCGCCTGATCATTCACAACCAATTTATCCAATCGAATGGAGGGCGACGGTTCGCGGTTGAAAACAGTTGAATTTGAAAGCGACGATGAAATCCGTGTTTCGTTGGAATCAAATTTCCCTTCGCGGGTCGAAGTTGGTTCCGGGTTTGGCGAAGGTATATCCGTGAGAATTTGTGAAATGGGAGCGATATTAATATCCTCGCCCTCGTCATCAAAATCTGACGGAAATTTCGCCGTCGATTTTGATGAGGCTTTGATCTGTCTTTGGGGTTCAGGTTGTTCAGTACCAAAATCGTTAACGAGCTGATTGGCCTGGCCGCGGATCGTGCTAAAGGGTGTCTCTGCGTCGAAAACAAGAGCAAGCACGGTGTCGGTTGTCAGGCGGGTGGCGTACAACATGTGCTCGGCTTTTGTGCTTTCCAGGCGGATAAATCGCAAGAGATCCGAGCCTTTTTGTCCATCCCAATTACGAGTGACAGTTTGAGCTACTTCTTTTGCCGCGTTTTGTGAGAGTCCGCCTGCGTATGCCCAAAGATCATTCTTGCGGGTGATCAGTGCGGCTTGAGCGGATGATTCCAGTGTGATGCGCGTGAGATGCTGTGCTGCTTTGGAAACATCATTTAGCCACGGAGTAGCCGTGTTTACATTCGTTGAGGCCGGTGTAGGTTGGGGTTGACTGATTGCGTTCATAAAATCCGCCATTCTAAATGGTTTGCGAACAAGGATCCAGGGACGTAAATGATCAAAAAGTGGAGCTGGTGCACTGTCTTCACAAAGGATGACAATATTTATTCCTGCACGAATGGTACGCAGTGCGTGACCTGTTTCGCTCACCATGTCTTCGCCAAGAGCCATATCGAGCAAGGCAAGCGGAACACCAATTTCATCAGCTCGCACCACAGCGGTCGATTTGTTTGTGACCACATGGACACGATAAATCGCCGTCTCTTCCAATGTGCGACGGATCGTTTCTCCAAGGTTGGCAGAAGGGGTGACTACAAGAACATCCGCTGGCATTTGTATGCAGTTTATCACTTCTAAGGGACAGAATCAAGCCGCAGCTAATGGCTGTTTTTGGAAAAAGTCAAATTATGCTTGAATTCTTCCCTGAATCATCAAAATCACCTTGCAATTCTTTAATTCCCAATAACGCCATCAGCACTTCAGGCGGAATATCCGCTTCGGGCAGATCCACTTTGTAGAGTTGCTCATTCTCTGCGCGTTCACGCAAAGAGCGCCAGAGTAGTTGCCGCTCATCACCGCTTACGACCAGGTCATTAATTGTTTTTGCGTTCAGCAGGTATTCGCCAGTGGAATACAGAAATGTTAATCGCTTCCATTTGTCGGTGGCGATCGGCTGGGACAATTTTTCCAGGCTGTCAATTTGGATCTTGAAATATTCTTCCTTCGCGTGCGCGTGGTCTGCTTCATCACGCAGTAGATCGCTGCGTGTGGTTAATTCGTGGCCGTTTACTTTTGCAATGAACTCGATCTGTCCACCGCGTGCAGCGAATGCCGAGGGTTGATAAAAAGCCAAATAGTCCACGGCGACAACTTTCGGCGCGCTGCGAAGCGGGATGCGGTACCATCCCAGGAGCCGCGCGATTTCCAAATCCCGAGGTGTGGGCAATAAACAGACAAGGATTAAATCCGTTGGTTTGAGCATGGCGTTATTATAATGTCTGGTAATAAAACCTCCGAGGTTTTCAAGACCTCGGAGGTTTATGTATCAAGACAATCCAACTTCCTTATTGAACTCGACGATCAATTCGTCAATTTCATCAGCTTGCTTTTGGACATCCGTCCAATAGTTTGGTTGGTACCATTGTTCCTGAATTTCCGCGTAGGTCTTGCCTTGCTGTTCAACCCAAGTGTAGTATTTTAAGTTGTGTACACGGCGGCGTTCGGGATAGGTCAGCTCGAGCATGTTGTCTGTGG
>JAPLGS010000132.1 GCA_026390015.1 Chloroflexota bacterium
CTGAAAAAGTATTTCATCGCTTGCTCAGTGGCTTCAGAGTACGGTTGGTCCATTTTGTTATCATCCTCAAATAAAGTGAGGCAAGGATACTCAAAATTGGACTGTTGGAATAGGGTAACTTATTTTTCGAGCGTTCCTAAGGTGCGTTTTCCTACTACCCAGACAGGCACCAGCTTACAAATGGGGGTGAAGGCAATCCATATACAAGCGCCGCCATATACATCGGCTAATTTTTCCAATGCAGTCAGTTGCTTTTCTTTTTTATGGATAAACGTCCACAACTCATCCAATTGACAATCTCCCAAATGCGAATTTCGGAAAAAGTAATTCATTACTCCTTGATTATGTAATCCTAAAGTCGGCAGTCAGTGATTGACTGTATCTTTATCTACTTCTGCCAGCGTTTTATTCCATGCCGATAGATTTCTAAATTTGTGCGAATACCCGCATAAGCTGTGCCACTACTGGCTGAAATAATGGGTCACATAATTGGCACCGAAATCGCGGCTGCCCATGTTGCCAATCATGCAGTTTGAGTTGAGCCGATAATCCTGTTTTCCCAAATATAGTAAATCGCTATGGCTGACAATAGCATGTCGTATAATCCATTCTGTTGCTCCTCGAAAACTGTGATGGCTTCGAGCATAATGGATATCAGATCTAACACGTACATCGTTTTTTTTGTCATCACTCATTACACAGACACTACCGAAATTTTCGCCTTGTCTTATGGTGTGAACACTTATGCTTGCCGCTTCCCGTTTTGAATAATGGCGACATGAAGAAAGGCGTTTACCACCTCGAACTGGAGCGTTGATAAGCGCTGCGATGTAGAGCATTGTATAATTCAACTGCGAATAAGCTCGCACAAAAATCCAAATAGTTCTAAACAAGTACGTTGGAGAAACCATGATTCACCTACTTAAAGAAACTGTTACGCCTGCTCAAGTTCAGGAAATGCTTCAAGAATATGAGACCATGATCAAAGTCGTTGTGGACATTCGAAAACATCTTCTGTCGGGCGGCGGAGAAATGCATGCAGATTGCGAATCTGTTTTACTGGAAAATGGTAGCGAACAGGATGATCTTTGGGGTGCAAACTGGTACCCAGACGAACAGCGTATAGATTTCGAATCCCTGATCAATATTCGACCGCGCCTGGGGAATAGAAGTATTGTGATCCAGGATGAAAACCTTCGTACGCAGGTAGAAAAAGTGACGCGTGAAATTCTCGGAGGTGTCAAATGAAAGATAAGGAAAAACTTCGCGAGCGTTTTCTGCGTGACCCCCTATCGCGACGACTTGGAGGCCTTGCTGCCACACTTGGGCGCATCTCGTCTTCCGCCAGAAAATCAAGTGATCCAATTATTGTGTCTAATTTGTTGGATGAAGCCAAACATTTCATCGAATGGACTGCTGCTGAAACATCACCTGAAACTGCCGCAGAACTTGTCCATATGCAAACTATGATCTCCCTTTGGCAACGCACCTGGAGTGAAGCAAGTCAGAATTCAAAACAACGTGTCCTTCTTTCTGTGCAGGCGAAGGAATGGTCAGATAAGGCAGTTGATTTTTCAGGGCTGATATAAAATCATCCAGGCCGATAAAACCTTTCTTGTCCCCCGATCTGCTGTCCAAAGAAGAACCCGCCGAACTGAAATTCAAAGGCGTCCCTGCATTTGAATATGCCATCCTGTTTTGCCGTCCAGCATCCTCGCCGTAGTCAAGGCGGATATTAAAGACAGCAAGATCACAATCCCCATTGATGAAGTTGAATATACTTATTACGGCGATTCGACTGGTTCCAGCGAACCCGATCAATACTACGCTAAGCTTGGGGCTTATTTTTCGCCTGCTGCCAATCGGGGATATGGATTTATGATGAACTGATTGGCTCCACGCGTGCATTTTTGGGCGCAACTCTTGAAGAAACAGGTAATGCTTTATTAGTCGAGCCTTTGAGAAAATCAGTGAACCCTATCAGTGTGTATTATTTACCTGCGGCCAAAATACTAAAATCTGCTATCACGCTTCCGGGAATTGGTGAATATCCCGAACACCGGTGGTTCAGAGGGAGCGGTTAGCCGCCTTTCACTACCCGATATAATCTTTGAAAAGATTTTATTTAGCCGAACTTTTATGAGCGTGAAATGGAATTAAGAGCAGAAATCCCAGCGCGATGATACCCTGACCGATCAAGACTCCTGAAGCCTGCCACGGCCCAAAATAGGGGACTTGCGGTGGGGGCTGTGAACCCATCCCAAAAATATCTGCCATCCCGGAAAAAACAGCAAAGACATAACCTGTGCCGATCAGCCTTGCGCCGATGTCGGAAATGATCGTGCGTTCATAACCCCACCACAAGGTGAGCAGACCGATATATCCGCCCATACAAATGATCGCAAGGCCAATGAGAAAAACTGCGATCTGCACAAACCCAACCACAGGGCTGCGGTCCAAATTAAACCAATCTGGTTTGGCACCGACCGCAAAAGTTAATAGACCTAGAAGGGTGATCGTGACGCTCAGACGGACGCGCGGTGTTGCTGAACCTGCAATGCGGGGTGAAGTTTCCAGTGGTGTAGATGCGGGAATAGCGGGAGTGGGTTTCATGAGGAAGGCAGATCCCTTTGCAGGCGAGTCAGCCAATTCCCGCTGAATATATTTGCGATATCTGTTTCAGAATAACCGCGCGTTTGTAATAAGGAGCCCAGATTTTGCAGATCGGCAACTGTGTCAATTTCCGGCGGAATGGACTGTACGCCAAAGCCGCCGTCAAAATCTGAGCCGATACCTGCGTGGAGCGCATCCCCTGCGATCTGGCAGATGTGGTCAATGTGATCTGCAACATAACTTAGCGGTACTTCGGCTCGTTCATTTTTGCCGACCGTCCAACCCACTTTTAGATAGCTGTTAAACGGAACTACGCCCACAACTCCATCGCGCTCTATTATGCCTTCGATGATGCGGTCGGAAAAATGCCGGTTTGAATTTGAGCTCGGCATCAGGGCGAGGCAATTAGCGTGTGTGCCGACGATCGGTCCGCGATAAATATCGAGCGCTTCCACTGCGGCTTGCTCATCCATGTGACTGAGGTCAAGCGTAAAATTGTAATTGGCCATTGCTGATAAAAGCTCGCGTCCCTCTTTTGTGAGTGGGCCGGGTTCTTTCCAGCCGCCGCAATAGCGTGTGCCGACCCAGGCCGGGCCGATCAATCGTACGCCAAGTTCATGCCACTCTTCCAGTTCGGATGGGCGGCGGATGCACTCTGCGCCTTCCATGAGCACCACCATACCGACGGGATGTCCGCTTCCGTCAGAGTTGGGAGAATTCCAATGTTCGAGGATCAGGTTCAAGTCGCGGGAAGATGTGATCAGTCGAAATTTATCCGGCGTGGAATCAGTCATGCGATGGTACGTCATCAATTGTTCCATATACAACTGATGGGCTTCGTCAAATGTTTTATAAACTTGTGATTTGTTTTTGCCGGTGCTCCAGCGCGCGGGAGTGGCGTATATGGTTGAGAAGATCACCGCCACTTGTCCGCGCTGGTAATCAGGCCAGCCGAGGAGCGCATCTTCATTATCTAACACGGTTGCGCTACCGATTTCGAGTTGGCGTGTTTCTGCGGCGGACCGCGTGTAGTCGCGCCTGTATTTCAGCATGTTATAGGCAATGTCTGCGTGACCGTCAACTAGGATTGGCATGGGGATTATTGAAGAGCGCACCTTTCGGTGCGCTCTGGTTGATTTTATTCTGCTTTCTTCTCTTCTTCAGAGTCTGAGACCGATGGGATTTCTGGGTCGGCTGGGATTACTGGATTGTCTACAATTTCTTCATCTTGCCCGCCAAATTCCTGCGTAAGCATTTTGAAGTCTTTGTCGGCGAAGGCGGCGGAATCCACTTTGCGTAGGCTGAGTCCAATGCGGTGTTGTTCGCCGTCAATGCGGATGACGCGCAAGGTTTTGGTTTCGCCTTCTCTGAGAACTTCCTTCGGATGCTCAACACGATTCTCGCTTAATTCAGAGATGTGAATGAGGCCTTCGATATCGCCTTCGAGACGGGCAAATGCGCCAAACTTCGTCAGGCGGGTTATCATGCCTTCGACGAGTTGACCCACACTAAATTTCTCTACGCGATTCTTCCAGGGATCATCCTGCAAGGCGCGCATGGAAAGCCCGATGCGTTTCTTCTCGCGGTCTATGTTGATGACTTTAACTTTGACTTCTTGACCTACTTCAAGCAAATCCTTGGGATGAGCGAGGCGATCCCATGAAAGTTCGGAAAGATGAACAAGACCATCTGCGCCGTTGATATTTACGAAAGCGCCAAACTCAGCCAGGCTCGTGACTTTACCAGTATAGGTTTTGCCTTCTTCCAATTCGCTGATGACACGGTCTTTCATGGAGGAACGGGATTCTGTGTTGGTGGAGCGCTCCGTAAGAATGAGTCGGCGGCGTTCACGATCCACTTCAATAATGCGGACTGAGATCGCCTGCCCAACCATTTTTTGCCAGCGCTGTTCAGGTGTGTCACCTGAAGATTGTGCGCGGCGTGTTGCGCTGATCTGAGATGAAGGGACGAAGCCGCGCAGATTCCCTACGGCGACAATTAACCCACCTTTGTTGAAGCCGATGATCTTGGTGTCGATCACGCTCTCTTCGGTGATCATCTTCTCAACGTTTTCCCACGACATTTCTTCCTGCGCGCGTTTGAAAGACAAAACGACATTGCCGTTTTGATCTTCAGGGTTGAGCACAAAAACACTAACTTCCTGCCCAACTTTAAGTTCGGCACGTTCCTCGGCTGTGAGTTGTTCCAACTCACGGCCAGCAACAACGCCTTCAGACTTTGCGCCGACGCTGATCAGAATCTGACTTGCGCCAATACTTGCGATCATACCTTTGCGAATCTCGCCAACCTGCGGCAATTCAACGCTTAAAGATTCTGATTCAAGCAGTGATTCCATTGTTTGATTGTTAGGGTGTTCTCCCTGGGTGTTCTCAGCCTCTTGCCCGCTAAGGGTTTCATTTTCATCTATCACGCGTGACTCCAACTTACAGAATTGTATGCGAGATTATACAAGTGAATGCTAAAGTTGACAACCCTGATACTAAAGGACTTTTTATTGATTGACAATGAAGCGGCCTTCTTGAAACGTGACTAACCAGATTTGTAAATTATGCAACAGGCGGTATAATCACGGCTTGGAGTAACCAAATGCCAGCCATATTTCCTTTTACAGCCATCGTTGGACAAGAGCGCATGAAACGCGCACTCATTCTCAATGCCGTTGATACCCGTATCGGCGGCGTATTGATCCGCGGCGAACGCGGTACAGCAAAATCAACTGCCGCCCGTTCTTTGGCCGCATTATTGCCTCACGTCAAGATCGTTCAGGATTGCCGCTTCGGATGCGATCCGGATAAATCAGGTACGTGGTGTACCGAATGCAAAGAACGCTTTGCTGCCGCGAAGAATCTTCCCACCGCAGAACGCGCAACACCGTTCATTAATCTTCCTGTCTCTGCAACTGAAGACCGTGTAGTCGGTACACTCGATATTGAAAAAGCCATTCAAAAAGGCGAACGTCATTTTGAACCTGGCGTGCTCGCCAGCGCCAATCGCGGATTGCTATACATTGACGAAGTGAATCTGCTCGACGATCACGTTGTGGATATTTTGCTCGACTCAGCGGCGATGGGCGTCAACACGGTCGAACGCGAGGGGATTTCGTTTGCCCACCCCGCCCGCTTCATTCTCGTTGGGACGATGAATCCTGAAGAAGGAGATCTCCGCCCCCAATTGCTGGATCGCTTCGCGTTATCTGTGGACATTGTTGGCATCCGTGATGCGCGCCAACGCGTGACCATCATGGAGCGCAACCTTTTATATGAACGCGACTCTGAAGCCTTTCGAAAACTGTGGCTTGTCAAAGAAGATGAACTTTCGCAGCAGATCGCGCGTGGACGTGAACTGGTTGACCAGGTCACACACACCACTCGTGACTTGCTCTCCATCGCCGCGTTGACTTCATCCCTTAATGTAGACGGTCACCGCGCAGATCTGGTTATCTTAAAAGCCGCTCGCGCCGAAGCTGCCTTCGAAGGCCGCACCAAGATCAACGATCACGATATCGCGCTGGCCGCAGAGTTGGCGCTTCCGCACCGCATCAAACGCACGCCCTTCCAGCAAGCCGAGATGACCACTGAACAGTTGCAGGAACGCATCGAGCAGCTGGCTGGTCAATCCATGCCAAGTGAATCGGATGATGATTCCGAAAGCAAGCAGGATGGCGAAGGCGAGGAAAAAAAAACTTAAAACTCGAAGATGAACAGCAGGAAGGTCCGCAGCAGGGCAACCCCGAGCCGATGCAGCAGCAGGAAGTTTTCGCAAGCTCCAATGCGAATTGGTGGGACGGCGGACAAAAAGTAAAAGCAGGCGAGACCTTCCAGCCGCGTAAACTAAATACCCCGCTCGATAAATTAACCCGTCATAAATCAGGGCGACGTTCACTCACAAAAACGGATCGCAAACATGGCCGCTATATTAAGTCGCGTCCTGCAGGGGATAACCTGACGGACATTGCTTTTGACGCCTCATTTCGTGCCGCTGCGCCTTTTCAAATTCAACGCGTGGAGGAACGTAAGAAACTCGCTTTCTCGATCAAGAGAAGTGATTTGCAGCGCAAGATCCGCGTGAAGCGTGTTGCGAATCTTGTTTTATTCCTTGTGGATGCTTCATGGTCGATGGCAGTCGCCGAACGGATGAATGCCACGAAGGGCGCGATCCTCTCGTTGTTGACCGATGCCTATCAACGCCGTGACCGCGTGGGACTGATAGTCTTCCAGAAAGATCGCGCCACTTTAGTATTATCCCCTACCAACTCAATTCAACTTGCACAACGTGCATTGATGGATATTCCCGTCGGTGGCAAGACTCCGCTTTCGGCGGGGTTGTTCATGGCGCATGATGTGCTGACGCATGAAAAACATATTCATCCCGATGTGGAACCGCTCCTGATCGTGCTAACCGACGGCGCAGGCAATGTGTCCATTGGGACATTGCCGCCGCAAGAGGAAGGTTTCAAATTCGCAGAAATGATCGCGATGGAAAAAACACGCTCCGTAGTGATCAACATGGAACACGCCGCCTTTGACCAGGGCCTTGCGCAGCAACTCGCCGACCATCTCAAAGCGCCGTGTTATTCGCTGAGTGATCTGAAAGCGGAGAGTTTATATAACACGGTTAGAGATGAGATGTCGAAGCCCGTGAAGAAGTGATAGAGGCGCTTGGGTTTTGACGTATTATCTTTCATGGCGAAAGGAGAAATTTTATGAGCACAAAATCTTTTCAATTTACCGCTGTAATTGAGCGCGAAGATGACTGGTTTGTTGCAACCTGCCCCGAAGTGGATGTGGTTAGCCAGGGTAAAACAATTGAAGACGCGCGCTCCAACTTGCTTGAAGCAGTGGAATTGTTTTTTGAAGCAGCATCGCCTTCTGAAATTAAACGGCGATTAAAGAAAGAGACTTATGTTATGCCGCTTATGCCTGTTATCCCAAGCCTGAAAAATAAGCCAACTGCGAGAGTGTAATGCCAAAATTACGCGTGCTTTCAGGCAAAGGTGTGTGCAAAATTCTGGCACAGAATGGAATTGAAAAAGTGCGCCAAAAGGGCAGTCACACCATTATGCAAAAACAACAGGGGCATACAACAATTACCATTCCCGTGCCTGACCTTGACGAATTGAAAACGGGCACGTTGCTGGGCGTTATCAGACAATCAGAGTTGCCCCGTTTACTTTTTGAGACGAAGTAATGTACACGCCGCCTTTGATCAGGGGCTCGCGCAGCAACTCGCCGACCATCTCAAAGCGCCGTGCTATTCGCTGAGTGATCTAAAAGCGGAAAGTTTGTATAATACGGTTAGAGATGAGATGTCGAAGCCTGTGAAGAAGTAAATGTAAATAGGCCTCCGAGTTGTTGAAGAACTCGGAGGTCTCTTTACTTAGGAATCGAATCCCAAACCCAGCGCGTCTAAAATCTTCAGCCATAAATTTCTTTTTCCCCCATTATCATCCGCTCTGTTAAGCGACCATCTTGTGAAGTTGACAATTGGCGAGCGAAATGGTTCTGGCGGGAATGGGAATGGTTTTGATTTCACCATTTGCAATTCGGTGCGTTCGGTTGTTTTATCGTCAAGTAAATCCAACATCACTTGTGCGCCGAAACGGGATGCGCCGACGCCGAGACCAGTGTATCCCATGGCGTATACAACTTTGCCATGATAGGCTTTGCCCCAAAAGGCGGTGTAGCGTGAGCAGGTATCGATCACGCCACCCCAGGCATGCGTGAAGCGCAATCCCATCAGCTGGGGAAATGTTTGGAAGAAGTGCTCAGCCAATCGGGCGAAGGATTCGGGGCGATTCTCCAGATGCGATGCCACTTCATTATTTCGATAATAGATGGCGTCGAATCCGCCCCATAGAATCCGTCCATCCGCAGAAGTGCGATAGTAGTGAAATTGATTCCCGTTGTCGCTCAATCCCTCCCGCCCATCCCAGCCGATCGCGGCGCGCTGTTCTATGGAAAGCGGCTCGGTCATCAAGACGTAATCATAAACGGGCACGACATAAAACGAAAGATGTTTGAGCAAAGGAGGGAAAGCATTTGTGGCGAGTGCAACTTTTTTGGATTCGACTTGCCCATAACTCGTTTTGATAACGACGGAATCTCGCTTCTCTTCCAACTCTATAACCTGCGTGCCCTCAAAAAAGCGGACGCCAACTTCCAGGCAGGCTCTTCTCAATCCCCACGCCAACTGCGCGGGGTTGACCATGGCGACAGAGTGATCGTGAATCCCTGCCAGATAGGTGGGTGAGTTGGCAATCGCCCGCATTTGTTGCTGATCTAGAAATTGAATATGCTCCCCATATTGAGCGGAGTGTTCAGCTTCTTCGCGCAATTCCTCAATTTGATATTCTTCATTGGCCACATTGATCTCGCCTGAGCGGATGAAGTCGCAGTCAATGTTAAATTGCTTGATCGTTTCTTCGATGCCTTCTAAATTCTTATGCCCCAACTCGACAAGTTTCCTAAGTTCCTTCGGCCAGCGGTTTAATCCATTTTGAAATGAATGGGTCAGCGACGATGCAACGAATCCGCCATTGCGTCCGCTTGCGCCGCAACCCGTTTCTCCCGCTTCGAGCAGAACCACATCCCGCGCAGGGTCAGCTTGTTTAGCGGTCAGCGCTGTCCATAAACCAGTGAAGCCTGCGCCGATGACAACTAAATCCGCTTTGATGTATTCGGTTAACCCAGAAGCAGGCTCGGGCCTGGCCGGGTCGTCCAACCAGAAAGGCATGAGTTTTACATCTGCCAGAGATTTTAAAGTGTCAGGGTGCGGAGTGTTCGAGAAAATCATTGGGGCTCCAGTTTTCGGCATCCACCGGTCTTCTCCCAAATACGAGAACTGAAAGCATAATAGTATACATGTCGTATTTGAGGGAGGTGGCTTCGGCTAATAATATTTTATAAGTGTAATTGCGAATGGGAGGATGAGTCAATAAATAATGAAGTGTTGATTCCACTTATTATTTTGGTTGTCTAAAACCCTTGACATTTTAGAACACATGTTCTAAAATGTCGCAACTCAATAGATAAGGAGATCAAAATGGCTAATTTACGCAATCCTCTGATAGATGGTTTGAAAATGCTCTGGTATAAAATAACACACAACCTAAAATTTAATCGCGGCGCCGCGTGGGGAGTGATGATCCTTGGTGCATTATTGTCTTTCGAGATATTCAACTTTAGCACAACTCAGTTTGCCTTGCACGATATGCTCGGTGACCTGACTTTCGCGGGTATGCGTTGGGCGACAGTTCTTGCGATCGCCTTCTGCGGGATAGACTTCGCCGGCATCGCCCGCATCTTCACTCCCGAACAAGGCCGCGATGAACCCGCCGAAGTATATTATCTCTTTGGCGCGTGGGTGTTGGCCGCCGGATTCAATGCCACGCTCACTTGGTGGGGAGTAGCAGTCGCTATTTCAAATAACGCTAATTTGCAAAGCAGCGCGGTGATGAGCGCCACAACTCTTACCAAAGTGGTGCCGATCTTTATTGCCGCAATGGTTTGGCTTATACGCCTTCTGATCATTGGAACCTTCTCACTCGCGGGTGACCGTTTATTCACCACGGCGCCTGCCGCTACTCAAAACCAGACTCAACGTTCGTACAATAATAATCCGCAGCCGCGCCAATCTACATATCAAGCTCAAAGCTCGGTCAATCAGCCTGTCAACCAACCCATCTTGCGACCCGCATCTCAGATCAATCGGCCTGTAAATGCTTCCAGTAATGCAGGGTTTCGGCCTGCGCCCAAGCCAGCCACAACTTCTCAGCAAAGTTCATTCGTGCCACCTGAGCCCACTTATCACGCTGTCGCTTATAACTCACGTGCTTCTGAAAGTGCCAGTCACTACGACGCTTAATGTATTTCGAGCCGGGTCTGAATGACCAAAATAGAGAGTTATGGATCACCGTATAAAAAATTACCCGCAAACAGCCGCCGCCTCACAGGAACAGAGGAGCGGCTGTTTGTCTGGTTTTACGATCATGCCGCTCGCTGTGATTTTCATCAGCGCCGTGCTTGGTTCATTGGCCTGGAAGATAAGTCCATCCGCAATTCCATCTTTGGTGGATGTGCCGCCTGCCGCGTTGAAAAGTATTTCTCCCATCTTTAGAATTGAAATACACTATTGGGCTGACTCTATCTTAAGATGGGCGGCCGCTTCGCAACTGGACCCAAATCTGGTTGCCACCATTATGCAGATCGAATCCTGCGGGGACCCGCGCGCAAGGTCTAGCGCGGGCGCCATGGGACTCTTCCAGGTGATGCCTTTTCATTTTTACGCGGTGGATGATCCATACGACCCAGATACCAACGCTGAGCGTGGACTCGCCTATCTTGCCAAATCACTTGCAACTGGCGGAGGAGATGCGCGGTTGGCAATGGCTGGCTATAACGGCGGCATCGGAGTCATTGGCCGCTCAGAATGGAGTTGGTCTGCTCAAACGAAAAGATATGTTCAATATGGCGCGCCGATCTATGAAGACGCGCAAAATGGAATTAATCCCAGCATAGCCTTGAATGATTGGTATGAAAGTTATGGGTTAAGTTTATGTCGACAGGCAAGTCAACGTTTGGGCTTGCCTTAACCAGATGAGACTACTTAATGATCCCCAACCAGATCACGAAGGTTGTTCCTTTTCCCTCTTTTGATTCAACTTGGATCTGCCCGCCATGATGTTCAACGATCCAATGCGCGATGGATAAACCCAAGCCAAATCCGCTGGTGGTTGAACGGGTGCGTGATTTCTCGGCACGATAAAAGCGGTCAAAGATGTGAGGCAGGTCTTCGGCTGGAATGCCCGGGCCAGTGTCGCGGATAATAATGCGCGCCTGGTCGCCGATCTTTGCCAGGCTTAAATACACATCTCCATTTTGCGGAGTGTACTGGATCGCGTTGGACGCCAGGTTTAATATCACTTGTTTCAAACGGTCGCGATCTCCGTTGACCATGACTTGATCAATTTCATTCAGATGCACATGGATTTTATTGCCGGCGAGAACGCGCATTTCAATGAAGACTTCAGTTAATAGAAGATCCAATTCAACGGGAGCGAGCACAAGGGTCAACTTGCCTGATTCAGCTTGAGCGAGCATGAGCAAGCCGCCAACCAATCGGGTAAGCCGGCCAGCTTCTTGATCAATACTGCTTAATGATTCTTCGTCAGCTTGTTTCATGCGGCGGATGAGATCCACGTTGCCTTTGATAACTGTCAGCGGCGTGCGCAGTTCGTGACTTACATCCGCCAGAAAACGTTGTTGTGACGTAAAGAGGGATTCCAATCGTTCAAGGGTTTGGTTAAATGAGACGATCAGATCGCCGATCTCGTCATCTTTTTCTGCCCGTTCCTGATAGGGGATTCTGCGTGAGAGATCATCTGCTCGGTTGATCTGATCTACAGTTTCGGCGATGGCTTCAAGCGGCGAAAGGGCGCGTCCAAGGATTATCCAGGAGCCAAGGCCGGCTAATAAAACTGCGATCACGGCAATGATCGTCATCATCGAAAGCAGGTTTCCGCGGGTTGCATCCACTACGCTTAGGCTTGCGCCAACCTGCAGTGCTCCTATGGGCCGCGTGTTTACCTGAAGAGGAACGCTCAAAACGCGCAAGTGCGCTCCGTTGAGGTAGGAATCTTGATAGATAGACAGGCCAGCATCCAATCCTGCGGGATCGAGGGATTGGGTTAATGATGCAATACTGGGAGATGTCGCGATGAGTTTTCCGTCTTGTCCCCAGACTTGCACATAAGCATTTGATGTCATATCCAGCGGCGGCAAGCTGATCAAATTCAGCTCGCCCATCGCGTTGACCTTGGTCACCTGGGCAATGTCGCGCACAACAACGGCCAGCATGCTGTCAACTTGATTGAGCAAAATCACGTTGACAAGAATATACACCGCCGCGCCGAAGATGAGCAGAATTCCACCCATGAAAATTGAATACAATAAAGTAAAGCGCAGGCGTAATGACATTCGAGTTACATTTTTTTTATTTTAGATTTGTGAATCGTCCTTCATCATTTCCTACGGATTTTCTCGCATGACATATCCCACACCGCGCACGGTATGAATAAGCCTGATCTCGCCTTCGCCTTCGAGTTTTTGGCGCAGATAACGAATGTAGACTTCGAGCACGTTGCTCTCGCCGCCGAAATCATAGCCCCAGACGCGGTCAAAGATCACTTCGCGGGTCAACACTTGTTTCGGGTGGCGGAGAAATAATTCGAGTAATTCATATTCCTTGGCTGTCAGCGACACCATTCTAGTTCCGCGTGCGGCTTGACGTGAACCTGTATCCAGAGACAGGTCTGCAAATTTTAATATGGGGATTCGCTCTGGTTGTGTACGGCGCAACAGGGCGCGCACGCGTGCCAGCAATTCATCCAGATTGAACGGCTTGACCATGTAATCATCTGCGCCGGCATCCAACCCCTGAATGCGGTCTTGCACGGTGTCCTTCGCGGTCAACATCATGATCGGAATCGATCCGCCGGTTCGTAGGCGATGGCATACTTCCAGACCATCCATGCCGGGCAACATCCAATCCAGAACAACCAGATCGGGTGTGTGGTCGCGGGCGGCGATCAAACCCATGCGGCCGTCTATGGCGGTATCTACGGTATAGCCTTCATAAACCAAACCCCGTTGCAATAACTTGAGAATGGCCTGGTCATCTTCGATAATTAGGATTCGCTCGTTCATGGCTGTGCTCCTTGTCAAAATATACCATAGAGTATAAACCTTAATCATTTCTAATTTCAGGTTTAGTGGGAATTGTCATATGGCTTTTGCAAGGCAGCTCTTCCGCAATAAGGCGAATGACACGAATAATTTAATAGCGCTCGCGAAAATTTGGTCACTTCGCGTTAAGACTTTCGTGACCCGGAATCACGAGAACCTGTGACCTACTTGCACGGATGACAATTTAATAAAACGGGTAAAATAGACTTCTATGGATGAAACTGCGCTCATACATTCTGCACAAAACGGCGATCTCGACGCTTTCAATACGCTCATCTTGCATTATCAAGATTCTGTTTTTCATACCGCGCTGCGTGTCATCGGCGATGAAGATCTTGCCCAGGATGCGGCGCAGGAAGCATTCATCTCTGCGTTTAGAAATATTTCTGCTTTTCGCGGCGGATCCTTCAAAGCCTGGCTGATGCGCATGGTGACGAATGCCTGCTACGATGAATTCCGACGGCAGAAGCGTCGCCCGACGACTCCGCTTGAACCTGATGCGAAGCAAGCAGACGGCGAAGAAATGGAATCTCCACGCTGGCTGGCAGACCCAAACATGACTCCCGCCGAAAGATCCGAGGCCGATGAATTGGAACACGCCATTCAACATTGCCTCGATGCCCTGCCAACTGATTTCCGCACAGTCGTTGTGCTGGCTGATATTCAAGGTATGGATTACAGCGAAGTGGCAGCCGCTTCGAAAGTTCCGCTTGGCACCGTTAAGAGTCGGATTGCGCGCGCGCGTTTGCGATTACGTGAATGTTTGCGCGGCTTCGAGGAACTTTTGCCTTCATCCTTTCGTCTGCAAGAGGAAGGCAATTCATGAAAAAATTCCGCGACATCGAACAACTCTCCGCTTATTTGGATGGACAACTCAGTCCATCCGATTCTGCGCGTCTCGAGTCACGCATCTTTGCCGACCCCGAGCTTGATTCTGTTTTAAGTGATCTTCGCTTAGCCCGGGGGATTCTCCGAAAATTGCCCGCGCGCAAAGCGCCTCGCAACTTCACGTTGACTCGCAAGATGGTTGGCCTTAAACCGCCATTGCCGCGCACCTTTTCATTCTTCCGTTTTTCAACCGCATTCGCAACATTTCTTTTAATGCTGACATTCGCGGCAAATTCGATATTGCCTCGTATGAGTTTTGGCGCAGGCGCACCTATGGTAGCTCAGGAAGCATATGGCATCAGCGGATGTGATGAGCCGTGTTCCCCGTCCGCTATGGCGGCTGCGACCGAAGCTCCTGTCGTGCCTTCCATGGAATTAGCTGCCGCGCCCACAGAGACTAGTGAAGATACTGCCCGTGTTGCAGAAACTCCAGCAGCCAAAGAGGCTGGGAATTTATCAGCAGCGCAAGATCAGTCCCAAGTTCAGAGCGAAGCGATCATCCCTTCCTCATGGCAGATCGGTTTATTGATCATCGGATTGCTTAGCGCGGTGTTTATGTTCGCGTTGCGTCAATTTGCAATTCGAAAGTGGAAATAATCCCAGAAAAAAAATGGCGAGAGATGTTGATGTAAAATTTTGTCCGCGTTGTGGGGCGGATGTGGCGCACGAAGATAAGTTTGGAATGGTGCGCCCGGTTTGCCCGCAATGCGGATGGATTTATTTTGTAGACCCGAAAGTTGCCGCGGCTGTCCTCGTTGAACAGGATGGCCGCGTTCTGCTTGTGCGGCGCGCGAATGAACCTTTTCGAGGCTTGTGGACTTTGCCCGCAGGTTTTGTGAACGGAGGCGAAGACCCTGCCGATGCCGCCGCACGTGAATGTTTGGAAGAGACGGGCTTGAGCGTTCACATAACACGGGTGTTGGATGTGATCGCCGGGCGTGAGCACAATCGCGGCGCAGACTTTATCATCGTCTATCTCGCAGAGGTGACCGGCGGTGAGTTGTCCGCCGCCGATGATGCCGATGCCGCAGATTGGTTTGCGCGGAATGATCTGCCTCCGCTGGCTTTCAAGGCAACTCAAAAAATATTAGCGCAGATTTCCTGATCAACGCCTCTTTTTTATTCAAGTTTTGCAGTAGTGTCGTTTATGCTACAATATTTTTATGCTTGATATTCGTCCCTCCCCTATCGCTGGTACATGGTACGAAGCTGATCCCAAAACCCTCGCCGCACACATTGATTCGTATCTTAATAACGCGCAGCTCCCCGAACTTAGCGGAGAGATTATCGCTGTCATCGCTCCACACGCCGGGCACCGCTACTCGGGGCATGTGGCTGGATATGCATTTAAAATACTCGCTGAATTAGATCCAAATTTGGTTGTCATCCTATCACCTTATCACGACTACTCGCCTCATCAATTACTCGTCACAGCGCACCAGGCTTATGAGACTCCTCTGGGGAAGATTATTGTAGATCAAAGCGCGCTTGCAGAATTACAAGCCGAACTTGACCTTCCCATTATCCCCATCGCCAACGACAGGGAACACTCGCTCGAGATCGAGCTTCCGTTTTTACAGCGCGTACTAAAAAACAAATTCAAGATTCTACCCATCATGGTGCGCGTACAGAGATCAGTTGCGGCAAAAAAACTGGGAGATGCGCTTGCAAGGATCCTCAAGAATAAAAATGCGCTCATGGTCGCATCTACTGATCTCTCCCATTTTTACGATTCGAAAATTGCAAACGATCTCGATCATGAAATGTTGAAACGATTTGAATCCTTCGATCCAGATTTAATTTTTGAAGCGGAACATTCTGAAAAGGGTTTTGCCTGCGGTCACGCCGCAGTCGCGTCCATGTTGTGGGCGGCGAAATCACTCGGCGCAGACAAAGTGCAAACGCTAAAACACGCCACCTCTGGCGACATCACAGGCGATCACAAATCTGTTGTTGGTTATGGCGCGGCCGTGGTAACCAGAGAGTTCAAAGTTTCGTGACTTTGGATGTGAAGCATTTATAATCAGCTCATGTTTGCCCGCCTCGCAGTTAACGTTCCCACCATTACAAACTTATACGACTACTCAATCCCCGCTGAACTCGCGCATCTTAAAACGGGTTGTCTCGTTACCGCGCCATTTGGGAATCAAATCGTGCAGGGCGTGATCCTGGAACTGCTGGATTCTCCCTCGGTGGAGAATCCCAAATCGATCATTGATCTGCTCGATCCTGCACCCGTTCTGACTCAACCCCAGCTTGCGCTTGCGATGCTCTTGGCAAACACTACGCTGAATCCCCTCGCCTCAATCGTCAGTCTCATGCTTCCGACAGGCTTATCACAACAAGCAGATATAACTTACGAATTACGCGATCCGAATTACGAAGATAAGGCATTCGTCATCACGACACGTCTGCTAAATTTATTAAAAGAACGCGGTGTTTTGCGCGGCCGCCAAATTGATTCCCACTTCGGAAAAATTGATTGGCGCAAAACTGCGCAGGTGCTTGTAAAAAAAGGGATACTTTCGACGAAGCATGTTCTTCCTCCGCCGAGGGTCAGACCAAAATATATTCGTGTTGCTCAGCTTGCAGTTCCGCCTGAAGAAGCGCTGGAGCAAATGCCAAACCTTGGCACCAAACAGACTCTGGCGCGCCGCCAATCCGCATTGACCTTTCTCATTAATCAACCTGAAGCCATCAATCTTTCATGGGTCTATGCCGAAACAGGCTGCATCCTCGCAGACTTGCAGGAACTCGAAGAGCGCGGATTGATCCGCTTGTTTGAGAGTGAGATTTTTAGAGATTCGCTGGAAGGAATAGGCAGGCAGGTAAACAAGGAAACAGGCAATCAGGTACTTGAACTCACGCCTGAACAAAAATTTGCGCTTGAAGAAATTAATCGCGCAATGAGCTTTGACCTTCAGCCTTCAGCCTTTCTTTTAAATGGCGTCACTGGCTCTGGCAAAACTGAAATTTATTTACGCGCCACTGAAGAGGCGATCAGGCGCGGCAAACAAGTGATTGTATTAATTCCAGAAATTGCGCTGACCCCGCAAACAGTTCGTAGATTTCTTGCGCGTTTTCCAGGCCAGGTGGGGCTGGTTCATTCAAAATTATCTGAAGGCGAAAGATACGATACCTGGCGCCGCGCGCGGACGGGGAAACTTAAGATCATCATTGGCGCGCGCTCTGCATTGTTTGCTCCGCTCCCAAATATTGGCTTGATCGTCGTGGATGAATGTCACGACGGTTCCTACTATCAATCTGAGCCGCCGTTTTATCACGCGGTCACCGCCGCGCAAGAGTACGCGCGTTTGTGCGGCGCGGTTTGTGTGCTCGGTTCCGCCACTCCAACGATCGAACAAAGATTCAAATCAGAAATTAAACAAACCACAAAATTAGAATTACCGCGCCGTGTGGTGGAACGAATTCTTCCGCCCGTGCAGGTTGTAGATATGCGCGAAGAACTTAAGACAGGCCATCGCGGAATTTTTTCGCGTGTGCTGGCTGAGTCTTTGGCTGAAACCATTTCACGCGGTGAACAAGCCATCCTCTTTCTCAACCGCCGCGGTACAGCAACCTACGTTTTTTGCAGAGATTGCGGACATGTGATGAAATGTCCGCAATGCGAAACGCCGCTGACTTTGCATGTTGAAACGTTGGAACGTTCTAATACTCAAACGTTATTATGCCATCGCTGTAATTACAAACGTCAGGTACCCAAGACCTGTCCCAATTGCAAAAGCGCACAGATCCGCGCTTATGGGCTGGGTAGTGAAAAAGTGGAAGCTGAAGTGCAAGCTATGTTTCCGCAGGCTCGAACTTTGCGCTGGGATTGGGAAACCACGCGCAAAAAAGATTCACACGAAATGATCCTGACGCATTTTTCCAATCATCAGGCGGATGTGTTGGTGGGAACTCAGATGCTCGCCAAAGGACTCGATCTGCCGCTGGTCACTCTGGTTGGCATCGTTCTTGCAGATGTAGGACTGACTCTGCCAGATCCGTTCGCGAACGAAAGAGTATTTCAAACTCTGACTCAGGTTGCGGGCCGCACGGGGCGTTCTGCCTTGGGAGGCAAAGTAGTTTTGCAAACCTTCATGCCTGAACACTATGCAATTCAATTCGCGTCACAGCATGACGTCAATGGATTTTATCTGCGCGAGTTGGAGTATCGCAAACTGCTGGGATATCCGCCGTACGCAAAACTTGCGCGGTTGGAATATCGCCATGCGGATCCTCTCAAAGCGGAAGAAGAGTCACAGAAAACAGCGGCCAGACTCAAGCTCAAGATGGAAGTGGAGGGTCGTCATCAAACAGAATTGATTGGCCCAGTTCCATCATTCTTCTCAAAAATGGATGATGTCTATCGCTGGCAGATCATCGTGCGTGGACCTGATCCCGTTTCTTTGCTGCGCGATATAAAACTAACTGACTGGCGAATTGAAATTGACCCGATAAGTTTGCTATAATCAATTTATCTTTCTAAAGGAGTGTGCACTATGCAAAGTTTTTCGCGAGGTTGGTCATTCTTGAAGCAAGCCTGGAGTATGGCTTTTAAGGATAAAGATTTGCTCAAGCCGTCAGTCTATGCGCTGGTCGTCGGGATGATCGTTTCTGTGATCGGGATCATTCCATTGGCCATCGCGTATTTTGTTTTTAGTGGTAGCAGCATCGGAAATTTCGCTCTCGCGATAATGGGTGGAATATTGATATTTGTCCAATTCGTTGTGACTTATATGTTTTCTGGAATGACCGTTTATTTGATTTACGGTTATCTCTCTGAAGGCGATGGCCGCATGGACAAAGCCTGGGCGATCGTAAAACGTGACTTCTTTGACATTCTCACACTGGCGGCGGTTTCGACAGTGGTCAACATGTTGAAGAGCGCGGCGCAGCGTAACCGAAAGAATAGTATTGTTTCAGGGCTGATGCGCTCGGCGACCGGTTTACTCGAAACTTTATGGACGGAAGCCGCGTATCTGATCTTGCCCGCCATGGTGATCGATAATCTAAATCTTAAAGATAGCATGCAGCGTATTTTGAAGATCACAAAGGAAAACCTTCTACTGGTTGGTATTAGCACGGTGGGCGTGCGCTGGGTGACTGGATTGATTAGCTTTTTATTTAGCGCAACCGGACTTGTCCTTGGGTTTGCGATCGGCGGCGGTTTGTCTTTTATCTCCGGCGGCAGCACAGCAATCTCATTAGTTGGGATTGTCATCGGCGCGTTTATTTTTTTCGCGTTCGCGATGGTGGCAAGTATTTTCAGTTCCTACACCAATACCGCTTATCACACCTGCCTGTATATCTGGGCGCGTGAAGTTGAAACAGCCAAAGCGCAAGGCAGTTCTGTTCCAGTGCTGGCTCCCGCTCCATTAGCGGCGGCCCTGGCTTAAATCTAACAAGCTTCACTATTTGAAAAAGGATTTTTATGGAATCTG
The DNA here is from genome assembly GCA_026390015.1 of Chloroflexota bacterium. Lineage (GTDB taxonomy): Bacteria > Chloroflexota > Anaerolineae > Anaerolineales > Villigracilaceae > Villigracilis. Next base: position 19,709 of record JAPLGS010000132.1, read on the forward strand.
AACCGCGCCGTGAAATGATCACATGGGATGAGATAGACCGTCTCATTGATTATCTGCTTCCCCAATTTCATCGCGAATTTACCGCGATGGTAATGATCACGCGCGGCGGAATTATCCCCGGCGGGATGCTGGCCGAAGCGATGAATATTACGCACATCCTAACCGCCGCCGTAGATTTTCCTGCGCAAATGGAAAACCAGCGATCTGCGCTGATGATGTGGCCCGCATTTATTCAATTCCCCGCTGACGATAAATTGCGCGGCCGCCCAACCTTGATCGTAGATGATGTCTGGGCAGCGGGACGCACGATCACAGCCGTAAAAAATCGCGTCTCGGCAGCCGGCGGATTTCCTGAGACCTGTGTTCTGCATTTCAATCCATACCGCAATTTGTTTGGAAGCGTCCGTCCTGACTATTACGCGGCGATAACAGACTCGTTCATTGTATATCCATGGGAAGTGGATCGCGGCACAGATCAGGTTTTGCTTGGTGAGATATAATTTACCCCATGAAAACCATAATGGTAGGTTCTGAAGAACGTATCAAGATTTTGAAATCAAATCAATATTTTGATGATCTTCCTGATAAGCTTTTAAAAGAAATATCAGAACAAATGTCTTTGGATGTTTATCAGCGCGGTGACGTGATCCTTTGGGAAGGTGATGCATGCGAGGGGCTATGTATCCTAGAGCAGGGGAGCGCGAAAATTTTCCGTATTTCGCCACAGGGGCGCCAGTACATTGTCCGTATTCTTCAAGAGGGTGACACGTTTGCAGAAGTACCCGCATTTGATGGCGGAAATAGCCCAGTTAACGTGGAAGCTCTTGAAGTTTGCCGTGTTTGGGTGATCAATAGTGAAATGCTACGCGGATTGGTGTTGGCACATCCGGAGTTTTCGAAAAAGGTTCTGGATAATTTTGGGAAAATGCTGCGCGGCATGGTACGAATGGTGAGCGAGATGGCGTTCTATCAGGTAACTCATCGCCTGGCACGCTTGATCGAGGAAGATTTGCCCCAGGAAAAAAATATCCCTCAGTGGACTCAGGAACAACTCGCAGCGCGGCTGGGAACGGTGCGCGAGGTGGTGGCGCGTTCATTAAAGGAGTTGGAGAGAAGCGGGGCGATCAAGATCGAGGATCGCCGTATTCAGATCGCTGATAAGGATATCTTTCGGCAGTGGGTGCAGCTGTGAAATTATCCTGTTGAATGCCGCGGAAGTTTTTTTATCCATAGCAAGAAGTCCTTTGAGTTGGTTTATAGTTGCTAAACCAACTCAAAGGACTTCTCATTTTAAATCATCACTTGAAATACAAGTATTCAGAGATTGTCTTTTATATCCCGGCGTTGCTTAAGATCGTGAATAAGCTGGACAGCGCCGAGGTAAGCTCGGGGTGTGTAACCTCGAAATGATCAATGGATGTTTCCATGCGTTCCAACATGGAAGGCGCAGCTTTCTTTTCTTCTGTACGCTCTAGCAGTCTGTCGGAGAGAGTAGAGTTTCTGCGAAACAAAAAGCAAAAACAGTCATAAGAGGTTTTGGAATTCGGTAAAAGCGACGTGAGTAGGCGTGTTTCATCTAAAAATTCTCTCAAAATTCGAAAAGCAGGCGCGC
>JAPLGS010000070.1 GCA_026390015.1 Chloroflexota bacterium
ATTCAGGAGAAATTGAATTCAGGTGATCATTTACTGGATGCTGCTTTGGATCCTAAAAAGCCAAAACCCAATCCTTGGAGAAATTTCAAATTCGGCAAGTCCCTTTACCAACGCAAGGATCTTCCGAAACTTTAGACCACACCCTTAATGTTATCGAAGCGAATAATCCCAAACTTATTGAACGTTCCCCACCAGACCCAACTCTGGCGCGATCTTGCGCATGGCGAGAATCACATTGCCGACATGTTCCCAGATATCCACGCCGAGTTCGTGTGCGGCATGTTCCATTTCAGCGCGGTCTGTGCCTGCGGCGAAGGCTTTGTCTTTCCACTTCTTTTTGACAGAGCCGGCTTCAAGATCAAATAATGAACGTGATGGACGCACAAGCGCAACAGCGGTGATCAACCCGGTCACTTCATCACAAGCTGATAGTGACTTGCGCCGCACAGTGTCACGCGGCACACCAGAATGATCTGCATGACTGAGAATATCCTGAATGATCTCTTCACTCACACCGCGTTCACGAAGAATAGCTGAGCCGGCTAGTGGATGTTCCTCAAGCGTCGGGTGAATCTCCCAATCAAAATCATGCAGCAGACCGATCTGACCCCACAATTCTATATCCTCGCCATATTTTTCAGCGTAGAAACGCATGGCAGCTTCCACTGAAAGCATGTGGCGCACAAGTCCTTCATTTTTTACAAATTCACGCACAAGGCTAAGGGCTTCATCACGGGTCATCGATTCTTCTCCTACTTGATCGGCTCAGGCTCGCCAAGCACAGGCAGCGGCTTGGATAAGTACACATCCCAAACTGCCTGCGTGGTGGCAAATAATTCTCTTGTATTCCAAATAAAACGCGACGTCTTTCGGAAGTAAATATTGTTTGCCGCCACTCCATCAGATTCAACGCCGAATGAGTTACACAAAAACAAGGCGCGCGGCAGATGAAAACTTTGCGTCACAAGGATCGCGGACTGTACTTGAAAGATTGCGTTGGCGCGGTAACAAGTGTCGTATGTGCGGCGACCGGCGTAATCTAATACGATAGCTTCATCCGGGACGCCAAGGCTGAGCGCGTATTGGCGCATACCTTCGGGCTCATTGTAATCAACAAAGCTGTTGTCACCGCTCATCAACAGCTTACTCACTTTGCCTTGTTGATAAAGTTGCACGGCAGTCTCTACGCGGTCTCTCAAGATCGCGGTGGGAGTTCCGTCGTAGCGCAGGCCTGCGCCAAAGACGATCGCGATACGGTCAGTTGGGACATTCTCGACAGTGAAAATGTGCGCTGATTCGTAAATCAGGATGATCAACTTGCACAGGGATAAAATCACCAGCGCAGCCAGACCAAGAATCCGCGCGAGGCGCAAGATGAATTTAAATGTTTTTTTGAGCATGAATTTTTATTTAATCAGATCCGTCAAGTTCAGCCCCGAGTCCTTCACATATAAAGCAAAGTCATCATACAACGCATCTTCGGCAATCTGTATTTCATCCATACCATACGCAGTTTGAATGGCGGTCTTGCCTTCAGGCGTGATCATCAAATCAATGAAGGCGCGCTGGATCACGCGGCGCATCTCGATCGGTACCAGTTTTGATAGTGAAATATTTTCATACGGTATCATTTTTGGCACGCGCCAGATGACGACAATTTTTTCCATAACATCCGGATACTTGGCTTCAAGTGTGGCGGACTGACGCGCGTCAATGAATGTAGCACCGAAGTCACAGATATTCTCCGCGTAGACGGCGCGGACTACACTTGGATGCCCTTCGAGGAAAGCCGAGCTTCTTATTTGGACTTTGGCCTGATTCAGCAATCCGAGCGGCACAACATAGCCTGATGGAGAGGTGGCGTCGCTCCAACAGGGTTTTTTGTCGAAGAATTGAGCCAGCGCTTCGGCGGCTTCGGCAGTGTTTTCATCCAGCGCGGCATTGTAATAGGAAATGAAATTACTATCGCGATTGGCGATAAATTGCGCGCCATAAAACATTTGGCTTTCGTGCGTACTGGCCAGCATGGCAGTGACCGAGTTATTCTCGCGGGCGAGCAGATATGCGAACGGTGAAAGCGAGGCAACGTGCGCGTTACCTTTGTCCAATGCTGCCACGAGATCGTTTTGGGTGGCAGGAATGTTGGTCACCACTTTATAACCAGTGCGCTTTTCGATAAAAGCCGCGATGACATTTCCTGCCGCGATCAACTCAGCGCTGGGTTTTTCTGAAGGTGCCAGGGCGATTATCAACGGATTTTTTTCAGTACCAAGCTTAGACGGAGCGACGGGTACTTGCGTAGAAGTAGGCGACAGCGCAACAGGCGTTGGCGTCGATATGGAAGATCCCAGATTCAATTTAACAGGGAAGGAACATCCAAGAATTGCGAGGGAGAGCAGCAAAAAGAGTTTTTTCATCTTTCAAGTTTGTAGTTGCACAATTATGTTATGTTGCTATAATCAGACAGATAAAGAAAGGAGGTCTATGAAAAATAGTCTCAACACATTTATGTCCATCCTGATTCTTGCTGTTTTGGCGGCAGGTGTATATTTTATCGTACAAACCGTGCGCGAGAGTGCGGCCGCTGCTACGAATGCGGCCACCGCTCCTTTTGAAAGCCTGCAACAAGCCAATGCTTCCATGCAGACTCAGGTCTCACAATTGTTAAATCCTACACCCACAATCATACCCGACCCCGTGACTTATATCAACGAAATTCGCGCAATTGCGCGGCTTGAAACCATCCAATACAGCATTGAAAAGGTAATCACGGCTGAAGTTGGACAGGGCACATTTGGGTTTGCGTTTGGCGATAAGTTGTTATTCGTGGCGCACGGCATCGTGATCGCGGGTATTGATATGGAGAAATTACAACCCGGCGATATGCATTTGGATAACGGTATCTTGTATGTAAAGCTGCCGCCCACTGAAATTTTTATAGCAACGCTCGACAATGAAAAATCCTATGTTTATGATCGTGAGACCGGCTTGTTGACCAAGGGCTTTACGGACCTTGAAACACTCGCCCGCCAGACCGCGGAAGATGAGATCCGCAAAGCCGCACTCGAAGATGGTATTCTTATTCAAGGACAAACCAACGCGGAAAATTATTTGCTTAAATTCTTTACCGCGCTGGGATATAAGATAGTACTGTTCGATCATTAGAAATTTATTTTCAGAAAATTACGGCGTACAACTCACAGGGAAACTCACCTGCTCTTCCAAAACATTCGGAGTGAGGATGTGCAACTTTACCCAATATTCATTCGGCCCGCTGATCGGATAAAACTCATTGATGATCTGCGTCCCTGCTTCTTCAAAAACCATAGTACCAACATCCGATCTCACGCCCGTGCTCGCTTCCCAACTCCAGGTTAATAAGGTCGGGCCATTCGCGGTGACCTTTGCCTCGAAGAAAACAGTCTGTGGGAATTGAGAGCAATTCACCAGAATACGAGTCGGGTCTGCTCGCAAGCTGACATCTGTTACAGTCACGAACGGGGGCGGCATCACTGGCAGTTGATCCACCGGCCCTTCGATTTCGATCACAGCCGCAGACAGCCAGCAGAATCCGCCGGGATTGCCGGGGTCGCGAATAAATAACCAGCTGGACGCATCATTCCTACCGATCACGCGCGCGGTTTCTCCCCGATGAAGTTCCTTTACCGTTACATAGCCGATGCCCGGCCCAAACCTACAATTGACAAGTTCATCCTTTACACGATAGATTATTTTAGGCAGATCCGCTGTGGCCGTTGGCGCAAGAGTTGGCGTTTGCGAAGCAGTTGTCGGAGCAGGTGTAACGGGCGGCGCTGCCATTATGATGGAACACGCCGTCAAAACGATAGAGAGCATACCAATAAATGGGACCAGGTGTTTCAATATCTCCTCCTAGAAATAAAAGACGGCCCATATTTCGGCCGCCTTAATCATCTACTTTACTGAAATAGTGAAAGTCACCGTTTGTTGCGGATCCACAGGCTCATTTGAGGGCGGATAGTATCCGAGAGTGATTTGAGTCTCGCCTGCGCTCAAGGCTTTGAATGTCCAAATATCCACACCGCCGCCGCCAACCAGATTTGGGTCACTAGTGGATGTGTATTCGTTTTTGACAAACCCAACCACGTTCGGATCCAACTCACCCACGATCGCCCAGTGATAACCCGTTGTCGGATTCGCTTCGAGCACAATGTTAAATTCCTTCCCCGCATTAACCTCGATAACTTTCTGCGAATCGCTGACTTGCAAGTCCGGAGCGCTGCCACAAGCTGAAAGTAGAAATATTAAAACTAACGTGATAAAAAAAATACGTTTCATTGAGCCTCCATCTATACATTTCGTCATTCCGAGGGCGCCCTCCTCACAGCGGGAAGGTTTATCGTTTCAGCTGACGATACTTGACTCTATGCGGCTGTAGATCCTTGCCGAATTTTTCCATCATCATCTCTTCATAATCAGACCAATTGCCGACGTACATCTTCGCAATGGACTCTCCTTCGAAGGCGATGATGTGCGTGCAGATACGGTCGAGGAACCAACGGTCATGGCTGACGACGACGGCCACGCCTGCGTATTCCTCAATGGATTCTTCCAATGCGCGCAGTGTATTCACATCCAGATCATTGGTAGGCTCATCGAGCAGTAACACATTCGCGCCTTCGGTTAATGTTTTTGCGAGATGCACGCGGTTACGTTCGCCACCAGATAAAACGCCGACTTTCTTTTGCTGATCTGCACCAGCGAAGTTGAACGAGGAACAATATCCGCGCGCGTTGACTTTGCGCTTGCCGAGTTCCAAAAAGTCTGCGCCACCTGAGATTTCTTCGTAGACAGTTTTTTCTGAATCAAGTGTGCGTGATTGATCAGCATAAGCGAGCTTCACAGTCTCGCCGATCTTGATCGTGCCACTGTCTGGTTTTTCTGTGCCAGTGATCATTCTCAGCAGCGTGGTCTTGCCTGCGCCGTTGGGACCGATGATCCCGACGATACTGCCCGGGAGAATGGACGCAGAAAATCCGTCGAGAATGAGGCGGTCATCATAAGACTTGGTGACTTTATCGAATTCAAAAACCAAATCACCAAGCCGTGGACCGGGCGGGATGTAGATTTCCAATTCCTCGCGGCGCTTCTCGGCTTCCTGTCCGAGCAGTTGTTCATAGGAAGTGACGCGCGCCTTGCCTTTTGATTGACGCGCCTTGGGCGACATGCGGATCCATTCCAGTTCACGCATGAGAGTCTTTTGGCGCTGACTTTCAGCCTTCTCTTCGTTCGCGAGTCGGGTTTCCTTTTGTTCAAGCCACGAAGAGTAATTACCTTTCCACGGAATTCCATAACCGCGATCCAACTCAAGGATCCAGCCAGCCACGTTATCAAGAAAATAACGATCATGCGTAACCGCGATGACGGTGCCTTTGTATTCGCGCAGATGATGTTCGAGCCACGCCACAGATTCGGCATCGAGGTGGTTGGTGGGTTCGTCGAGCAGAAGAATGTCTGGTTCGCTGAGCAGCAGGCGGGTCAGCGCGACGCGGCGTCTTTCTCCGCCAGATAAAATCTTGACGGGCGTATCCCCTGCGGGGCAGCGCAGCGCATCCATCGCCACATCGAGATGCGAATCAAGATTCCAGGCGTCGTGCTTATCGAGTTCTTCCTGCAATTTGGATTGCTCGGTAACCAGCGCATCGAAATCGGCGTCGGGCTCGGCGAATTTTGCGTTGACCTCATCGAAGCGCGCCAGCATTTCAACGATGGGAGTGACCGCTTCTTTCACAACCTCAATGACAGTTTTTGTTTCATCGAGTTTTGGTTCCTGTTCAAGAAACCCAACCGTGTAGCCTTTCGCCGCGGAGATCTCGCCAATGTATTCATTATCGATGCCCGCCATAATGCGCAGCAGCGTGGATTTGCCCGCGCCATTCAGACCGAGCACTCCGATCTTCGCACCATAATAAAACCCGAGCGAAATATCGCGCAGGATCATTTTGTTACTGGATGGGACGAGTCGTCCCACTTTGCTCATGGAGTAAATTACAAGAGATTCATTTGCCATAGTGAAGTGATTTTATCAGAGAGCGGGCTGTTTCTGGTATCGATGCCCAATTGATGCGGAGTTAAAAAATCGACCCCTGTCCAGCGGCGAGGCAAAAACAGGGGTCTGACTTAAACCGTCGGCAAAGACTGAGTAAGCTATAGTCATTCTATCTTATATTCAAGATATCTTGAACCTGACCATGTCTTGTTTAGCGTATCCCGCAGTTTTGTAACTTTGAAACCTTTATCGCATCTTTAATTCATCTTTACATAAAGTTTAATAAGTCTATGATATGCTTCGGAATTATAAAAAAAAGGAGATTATCAAATGTCGAAGAAAATAGGAATGATCGCCATCGCCGTCTTGGTTGGGTTGACGATATTTGGAATATTTGCAATGAGGAGAATGCGCTCTCACATGATGGGCGGTGCGGGCGTACAACTGGATCTGGTGGCTGTCTCGGCAGATGGCGCACAGATCTCCCCCTCAGCAGAAGTGACCTCGGTCACGGGCGAATTGCCGAATAATTCAGCGGCGCAAAAATCAGGTGACATGATCGTTTTACTAACCCTGAATCCATACCCGCCGAGAGCGGGCCAGGCTAGCGAGTTTGATGTCACGCTGACCGATGTCAACGGGCAGACAATTGACGACGCAGCCATCAGCCTAAACCTGACGATGCCTTCAATGTGGATGCCGCCGAATCAACCCGCAGCAGAATTCACGTCAGACGGAAAATATCGCGCAACTGCCCCCTTCACCATGCGTGGTGCATGGCGTATTGAAGTGGTCATCACACGTGGCAATGAAAAGCAATCCGTCTTCTTTGACGTGGGCTTGTAATGAACATGCTGTTTAGCAATTTGGCGCTCGCATTTGTTACAGGAATTATCAGCAGTTTCGGACACTGCCTCGGCATGTGCGGCGGAATCGTTGCGATCTATTCTGCACGTCAGGCGGCGCAAACTGCCTCGGACGGATCTCGTCCGGGCCTGCTAGCACGAATTGCTAGTTTTCTACCCCTGCATCTTGGCCGCATCACAACCTACACCTTGTTCGGCGCATTGATTGGGCTGGCAGGTTCGCTCCTCGATAAAGCTGGTGGAATGATGGGCTGGCAGGGTATGTTTTCGATCCTTGTTGGCATTCTGATGTTGTTGGTTTCGCTCAGTTTAATGGGCATCCTCCCACCCATTGAAGCGACGCTTGTTTCAATGACAAAAGGAAATTCTCCAATGACACGTATGCGCGGACTTTTTGGTAAGCGCAGTTTTCTGGCAACACTAACCCTCGGGATCTTGTGGGGATTTCTTCCCTGCGGATTGGTGTTCGCGATGCTGGTTCTGGCCGCGCGGGCTGGAACTCTGTGGGGCGGTGCTCTGACCATGCTTGCATTCGGATTGGGAACTGTGCCGACCCTGCTTGGGTTTGGTCTCGCTGCGAATTTGCTCAGTCCCAAACTGCGCGGACGGTTACAATCTCTTGCGGCGATTCTGCTTATGCTGTTCGCCGTTCAAACCGTTTTACGCGGGCTGGCGGTTGCAAATCTCATCCCATCATTTTCTTATGGACAGGTGATGTTATGGTAGAAAAAACGATCCAATGCGACCATTGCGGCGCGGAAGCAAATGCAAAGTATGTGATCACAAAAGAGTTCGACGGCAAGGTATTGAACTTTTGCTGTCGCGGCTGTCTGCAGGTTTTTGAGCTGATGCGCGCAGAGCAGCCCAACCTTGAAACCCCCGCCGACAATAATCCAAAATAAAAAGATCATGCAGAATTTTATTCTGCATGATCTTTTTTTAAAACCTATCGCTCATGAAATACGGATTGTCGAAATTAATTTAGAACCTCGATATTCGGTTCAAGTGGGATACGTTCTATCAATTCCAGAAAATCCGCCTCTGTTACTTCAGATTCGTACCTGTCCATCAACGCCAGCAGGGTCGCCTCCATTACATTTGTGCCGAAACTGCGGCCTTCCAAGCGCGGCGTGACAGTGACAAGAATATGCAAATTGCGCTGTTTTAATTCCTCAACATTCCTGGAGGTAGTCGTATTCGTAACAATAATTTTTCCTGTCAGGTCATCGGGCATGTTCTGACGGATCTGCAAAAAGTCGCCCGCGATAACCTGTGATTGCATGTAATATTTTGTCCATTTGGGCTGGGGCGGTTTGTCCTGCTCCGATCCCAGCGGATACAACCACGCGAACGGCATCAGCGAGACCGGGGGCAGAAAGACAGCCGCAAGCACCCGTGCCTGGCCAAGTGTTTTTATTGGGAAGGGTAAACCCAGCGCGAACATGAAGTCACCGAAGGTAACATCAAGCCCCGCCTCCACCATGGCTTTGCCCATGCCGTAACGCTCCATGACGCATGTTTGCAAAGCGGGCATTCCTTTAAGAGATTTGCCCTCCTTCTCGTTTAAATATTTTTCAAGCGCCACGAATGCTCGTTTTTCTAGCAAACCTTTCACACGGCTGCCATCTCCAACCTTGCTGATCTTGATCGCTTTGCGAAACATTTTTGGCTCACGGAAATAATAACGATGATCTGCAACCTGCAAATAGAAACCAGCTCCACCCACGCCGAAGGCATCCACTTTGCCATCCATTTCACGGTAGAGTTGCGCGGCTTTGTGGACGTCGCCATTCGTCCCCTGCCTGGTGATCTCACATTCCTGTCCCAGAAAAATATGACGAGTCGTATGATCCCGTGACGATGACCCTATGCTGATCGAAAGTATTTTTTTCATCTGCGCCTCCTGATCGAATTCGTGTCAATGGTTTTTTTGTCTGCAACTGTCCGTGATAATAACACCTAAAACAGCCGACGGGCTTGATTTTTGAAAAGCTGTATGTTGCTTGACAATCCATTTGCATGTGGATACACTAAAAGCGTTCGGGGCGTAACCGCCTATGTTTTATTAATGTCAAGCTGGAAAACAATCACTACCATTAAACGAGGCCACCAGGATATGCGGCGGCCTCGTTTGTTGAAAACATGGATTTAAAATAAGCGCAGTATTTGGGAATCGATTAATTGGTTGCGGCGCTGCGGAGAAGTATATGAACGAATATTGGCCGATCGTAGTTATTGTTTTGCAGTTGATCTTTCTGGAAGGGATATTATCCATTGATAACGCGGCCGTGATCGGCGCACTTGTGGCGCCACTGCCCAATGATCAGGATGTACCCTGGCCGGGAGCCTTACAAAAGCTGGGAAAAATATTACATCCTTTTCTTGGATATCAAAGAATGGCGGCGTTACGCGTCGGCTTATTGGGCGCTTATGTCGGACGCGGCGCAATGTTGTTTTTAACAAGTTTCCTAATTCACAACTCGTGGGTCAAGTTGATCGGAGCAGTTTATTTAATTCACCTTGCCTTTGATAATCTTGAAGACATGACCAGCGGCGACAGTGATGAAAATGGCGAAATCAAGCCGATCAAGGTACAGTCATTTTGGGCGACCGTTCTAACTGTGGAGATCATGGATCTTATCTTTAGTATAGATAATGTTGTTGCGGCTGTGTCGCTATCCAGCATGGTCTGGGTGGTGATGCTGGGTGTTGGCATCGGCATTTTAACGATGCGCTACGCGGCGGGAATATTCAGTTACGCAGTGGAACGCGAGCCGATCTTAAAACAGGCTGCCTATATTTTGGTTTTGAATATTGGCGTGGAGTTGATCCTCGATCAAGTTTGGCATGTTGAAATTCCTGATCTCCTGCGATTTGGGATCTCCATCGCGACGATAGCCCTTTCCCTGGCTTATGCGCACAGTCTCTTTTTGCAAAAGTTTCGGTTTGTACTGGTGTGGGTCACACAGGGGATCGGCATCGTCAACGAGTTTGTAGATTGGTTGTTTCTCCCTTTCAAGGCAGCTTTCAACTTCATTGCTGGATTATTCGTTCATTTGCCCAAACCACAATCAGCAAAATAACTTGCGTGGAAATTTATTAAGTTCCCAAATTTTTTTCCATCCAAACAACATGAATGGTTCCCAAATGCGGAGCAGGAATACCTGCTATATGATACCCATGCTTTTCAAAATACGCTGTAGCAGTAACGCGCGACATAGCCCCTAAAGTTTTGAAGCCGCGTCCACGCGCGCGCTTTTCCACAGATTCGACCAATAAAGTTCCAATCCCCTTGTGTTGATGCGCTGTCGCAACTGCCAGATGTGAAATATTTCCCACGCCGGGTGTTTTTTCAAATAATTTAATCACGCCCAATACTTCACCTGTTTGTTCATCGACAGCCATGAAGTGTTCGCTGATCGGTTCATAGTCATCTTTTTCAGTTCCTTTTGGATGCCCCCATGGCTCGCGTAAAACTTTATATCGAAGTGCGTAATACGCTTTGAATTCTTCCCGTGTCGTTGGAGATTTTATAACAGGCATGTTTCCTCCACAATTAATTTATTCAATATTATACTTCTGAACAGAATTGTTACCCGCCTTCTCCTTGACAGTGACTTTAACACTCGAGTACACTACCCTTGGTTGGGGAGTAGCTGCCTGTCTCCCACAGGATGGATCGTCGTCATACCATTGGTTGAAAAGCCATCGGCGATTCGTGCGCTTACCAGCGTTGGCAAGACCACCACGTAGAACGTGGTGGTCTTTTTTTATAAAATGGATTTTTTTGGAGAACACGCATGAACGTACCCAGAGTCGAAGAAGAACACCGCGCCCGTGATTGGCACGCCATAAAAGCGGAAGAGGTTCTGAAACACCTTGAAGTAAAAAATGAAGGCTTATCATCTGAAGAAGTTAAAAAGCGTTTACAGCATTATGGTCAGAACCAATTAAAAGAAGCGCCGCGGCCGGGCTTCATGGCTTTATTATGGGCGCAGCTGAATAACTTTGTTGTCATTCTACTGATCGCGGCCTCTGTGATCTCTGCCTTACTCGGTGATTATGTCGAAGCCGCCGCGATCATGGCCATTGTCGTGCTAAATTCTGTTTTGGGAATTGTACAGGAGCAACGCGCCGAACAAGCCTTAGCCGCGCTAAAAAAACTCGCGGCACCTGACGCGCAAGTATTACGCGATGGCGCGCGCTGTTCTGTCCCAGCCTACAATCTTGTGCCTGGCGATATCGTTTTTCTTGAAGCAGGCAATTTTATTCCCGCTGACCTGCGTTTACTCGAAGCGATAAATTTACGGGTTGAAGAAGCCTCGCTTACTGGAGAATCACTTCCAGTGCAAAAGAACGCAGCCAGCGTCCTTGAAAAAAACGTCCCGCTTGGCGATCGAAAAAATACCGCCTTTATGGGCACGCTCGTAAATTATGGGCGCGGACGCGGCGTAGTAACCAGCACAGGTATGCATACACAACTTGGCCTTATTGCCACGATGCTCCAAAATGTTGAGGCTGAAGTAACCCCCTTGCAAAGAAGGCTAGACCAACTTGGCAGATCACTCAGCATTGGTTCGTTGATTCTGGTCGCGCTAGTTTTTATTGTTGCACTGATCAACCAAACGAATATCAGCGACCTGTTCACAAATCCGCTGGGCTATTTCGCGGAATTCGCAGAGCAAATTACTGAAGTATTTATCATCGCCATCAGCCTCGCGATTGCCGCAGTTCCAGAAGGATTGCCCGCGGTTGTGACGATTGCGCTTGCGCTCGGAATGCGCGAAATGATCCAGCGCCACGCCCTCATCCGCAAGCTGTCTTCGGTTGAAACACTTGGTTCGGCCACTGTAATTTGTTCCGATAAAACTGGAACTTTGACCCAAAACGAAATGACCGTGACCCGCATCTGGGCTGATGGACAATTCATCAACGTGACCGGGACAGGCTACACACCCAACGGAGAATTTCAAAGTGATGGCGCGAAAGTGGCTGTAAAAAATTATCCCGCGATCCTTTCCACACTTTGGCTTGGATTAATAAATAATGACGCCACAATCGAAACGACCGGCGAAAACGAATCACAGCAGACTTATCGAATCGTGGGCGACCCGACCGAGGGTGCGCTGTTAGTAGCAGCTTCCAAAGCTGGAGCCATCCACGTTGAAATTGATGAAGCCTATCCGCGCGAGAATGAAGTGCCGTTCGACTCGGAACGCAAGCGCATGGTCACCATTCATAATGTGCTTGATCCAAAGTCACATGATCTTTCTCCATTTCATGATGAGAAGCATAAAGATTGGAATGTGATCGCGGTTAAAGGCGCGCCCGATATTGTGCTTGATCTTTGCACGCAGTATCAAGAAATGAACGACAAAGCGCGGCCTATGACCCAGGAAGCAAAAGAACGCATCCTCGCCGCCAACGACTCGATGACCAAAGATGCGCTGCGCGTGATCGGCCTTGCTTATCGTTTGGAAAAAGATGTCCCTGATGACCCTGAAAAAATAAAAGCGGACGAGCTGGAAAAGAATCTTGTCTTTGTGGGGTTGACTGGCATGATCGACCCGCCGCGTATCGAAGTGAAACCCGCGCTCGAACATGCGCGCCACGCAGGTATCCGCACTGTCATGATCACAGGTGACTTCCCCAATACTGCCAAAGCCATCGCCGAGTCGATCGGTCTTTTGCGGCCTGGAAAGAAAGTACTGACAGGTGCGGCGTTGGATGATATGGACGACGAAGAATTAAAGAAAATAATCGAAGACACGGATGTCTTTGCCCGCGTATCGCCTGAACATAAAATGCGGATCGTGGATGCGCTGCAAGCCAATGATGAAATTGTCGCAATGACGGGCGATGGCGTGAACGACGCCCCCGCCATCAAACGCGCCGACATTGGCATATCCATGGGGATCACCGGTACAGATGTCGCCAAGGAAACAGCGGACATGGTTCTCACGGACGATAATTACGCGAGCATCGTTGCGGCGGTTGAACAAGGTCGCATTATTTACAGCAACATCCGCAAGTTTGTATTCTTCCTGCTTTCTTCGAATATTGCAGAAATTATGATCATCTTCCTTGCCACGCTGGCAGGTTTGCCGGCTCCGTTGACAGCCATTCAACTTCTATGGCTAAATCTCATTACTGATGGAGCGCCTGCGCTGGCTCTCGCCATGGAGAAAGGCGATCCCGATATCATGGATCAAAAGCCGCGCGCCAAATCTGAACCGATCGTGAATCGTTCGATGGGTGTTGGAATTGTTGTCCAAACTATTGTACAAACAAGCGCGGTCTTGGGAGCGTTCGTCATGGGTTTGATCTGGCATCTCGAAGCAGGAGCAATCATCCCGCCGGGAACGAACGCGCTGTCCTTCATCCTCGCGCATGATTGGCGCGGCATAGATGTCCAATCTGCGGAGACGATGGCCTTCGTCACGTTATCCCTCGCTGAATTATTCCGCGCCTACACCGTCCGCTCGGAGCGCGCTTCGCTGTTTTCGATCGGCATCTTCTCGAATAAATATATGCAGTATGCGGTTGGGATTTCAATTACGCTGCTGTTGCTTGTGTGCGCCGTGCCGTTCCTGCAGCCGATCTTCAACACGCATTTCCTGACAGGTCGTGAATGGGGCGTGGTGCTCGGGTTAGCCTTCACGCCCGCCATAGCCGAAGAGATCACAAAATTCTTTTTGCGAAGAAGCCAGTCGTAGTTTAAATCAGGAGTTTTGTCAGTTGCGCCTGAAATCAATAACCAATATAATTTAACTCATGACCAATGAACGCGACCGTAAAAGTCTGTTGGCGATCAATCTTGGCTTGGGCATTAATATTATTCTTGCCTTTGTCAAAACGATCTTTGGTATTCTGGGGCACAGCCCTGCGTTGCTGGCGGAAGGGATCAACTCAACCTCTGACGTCGCGTACTATATCGCAGCCAGCATCTTCGTGCGCCTCGCCAACAAACCCGCCGATCGTGAGCATCCGTATGGGCATCGGCAAATGGAAAGCATCGCTTCGGTCGTGATCGGTTCATTCATTGTCGCCACGGCGGTTGCAGTTTTTTGGGATGCGGTGGATAAGGTCTGGGATCTGGCGGATGGACTAGTCAGCTCCCGCGGCGCGCATCCATTTGCGCTGTGGGTTGCGCTTGTGACGGTCATCATAAAAATTTTCCTAACTTATTACATTCGTAATCTTGGGAGAGAGACTCAAAACCCCGTAGTGGATGCCCTTGCATACGATCATCGTAATGACATATTTTCTGCTCTAGCCGCTTCGATAGGCATCTTCCTCGGTCAACGCGGATTGCCGTGGGTGGATCCGCTGGCGGGCGCGTTCGTTGCGTTCCTCATCCTGCGTACAGGTATTTTTGTTTTACGTGAATCATCCAGCGATCTAATGGGCGTTGTACCCAATCGTGACCTTGCTGAACGAATTTCATTTCTATTGAAAAGCGTGCACGGCGTAAAACAATTGGAGGAATTACAAGCGCATCGTTTCGGACCTCATATCGTGATCAATGTGACGATCGGCATTGACGGCGCTTTGAGTGTACAAAAAGGCAATCTCATCGCCAGCCGCGTGGAATCAAAGTTACTCCACTCCATTCCGAATCTAAGACGGGTGCATGTCCATTATCACCCCGCAACCAGACGCCATCAGAATATGACGATCGAAGATATTCTGGAAGAGTCGCAAAAGAACGCCTCGCCCTATCAACCTGAATATTACGAGTGAGGAATAGGACATGCTTGCAGCATGTCTTATTTTTTTCTTAAGAATGAATGCATTTCTTTTAGCGTAAGTTTCCACATGGATTCGGCATCCACTTTGCGTTGTATCTCCCCTGCGCGCTGATTCATGAATGCCATCACACGCTCATCTTCTCCGGCATCCAGCCAAAAGCCGTGAGCGTTCTCGGCGCAATAATCCAACTTTAGATCATATAAACGATATTGGAATTCATGCAAGCCCGTGCCGCAGTGTGGACAGGGATAATTTGTCTTTGATTGGAAATGAATGAGCGAACCTTTGCGTTCATCATTGTCAAAAACCATGTCTTCCAATTTATCCAGCTCGGTTGAATCCAGCCACATCCCGCGGCAGTTGGGGCAGGAGTCAATTTCGATCATGCCCTTGTAATATTTTTTTACCAGATCAGTATTGCACTTTGGACAATTCATCTTTTGTTCTCCGCGATCAAATTAAAAATAGGATTACTCCTGCGGCGCACTCTCTTGACTGATTTCTGTGATGATCGCCCGTTTTGCGCCTGTGGAAATTAATGCATCCGCCACAGACTCAGCTTTGGGCTGCTCCACTAAAGCGATCATATTGCCGCCCCGTCCGCCGCCGCTCAGTTTTGCGCCGAGTGCGCCGGCGCTTCTTGCGGCTTCCACTAATCTGTCCAATTCAGGAGAGGATACTGTCAGGTTTTGTAGCAGTGCATGGTTTTGATCCATGAGTTCGCCGATTAATTCTGGTCTCCCACTTTCGATGGAGCGGCGCGCGATGAGCGCGATCTGCGCGATCTCATTAAAGTAATTTTCAAAATTGACAGTATCTCTTAACCATAAACTGCGCACGTCACCGACAGATTCTTTTGTGAGTGCAGAGATGCCCGTATCACCAATGACGATGGTAAATGGTCTGCCTACTTTAAATATTTCCATTGGCTGTCCCTTAATAAAATAAACAGGTTTGTTATAAGTTATAACGGTATTGTCAATTCCTGAGGGCGTGCCGTGATGAAGTTTTTCAACTTCAAAAGCGAGTTCATCGGTTTCATTGTCTGAAAGGGAATGAAGGTAATAAGAAGAAAGAGCGCGGATCAATGCGACAGAAACGGCCGCTCCGGAGCCAAGTCCAGATGCAACTGGGATGGTGGATAAAATATTTATTTCGAGATCAGGTGTTTGGGAAATGCCACAGAGTTTGAAAACTTTCAGAATAACCGAAGCAACTGGATGGTTGGCTGGAAGCGAATTAAGTTCGGCGTGCAGGTCAATGCCGGGGGCATGGATGAAAACCCCTTTGCGGGGCGAATCCAAAACTTCAACATCCACATGAACTTGTGTGACGGGAACAGCGAGCGCGGGACGGTTATATACCACCGCATGTTCGCCGAATAAAATGATCTTGCCGGGTGCGGATGCTTTCACGAGAGATAAAAGATTGCGAGTACCACGACTCCCCACAGAAACATCGCAGCTTGAAACGGACGGTCTGATAATAATATTTCTTCCGGCGCGCCGCCCGCATGTTTCACTTCGATCAGATACAAATAACGGAAGATGGTGTAAACCACGAATGGAATGGTTAACATCATGCTATGATTTTCTGGGACGTTGGGCGCGGAGAATGTGTAAAGTGAATAGGCGACGATGGTCGTGCCTGAAACGATCATGATGTATTGATCGAGCAGCGGAAGTGTGTAACCATCCAATACTTTGCGATGCGAGCCTGCGCCTTGCGCGAGCAGTGCCAGTTCGGCGCGGCGTTTTCCAAAGCCAAGGAAGAGCGCGAGTAAAGTCATTACCACATACAGCCACGGCGAAAATCTTTGGACTTGAATCAGCGTAACTCCCGCGTGGACTCGCAGGACAAATCCTGCCGCGATGACAAGCACATCCACGATGGGAATATGTTTGAGCCATTTTGAATACGCCATGTTGATGAGAAAATAAATGACAAGAACTGTTTCAAATCCGCGTGTAAGAAAAAATGAAAGACCCAGTGTGATGATGACCAGCACAACGCCCGCGATCCATGCCGCGTTGACAGATAATTTCCCCGAAGCAATGGGACGATTTTTCTTTTCAGGATGCTGACGATCGGCTTCCACATCCGCCAGATCGTTGAAGATATAAACGCTGGAAGAGATCAGGCAAAATAACGCAAAGCCTGCCAGCGTCCGCAAAAAAGATTCGGCGTGTAAAAGTTGTTTGTCGAAAACAAGCGCGGCAAAGATGAAAACGTTCTTTGTCCATTGGCGCGGACGCATGGTTTTTAGCAGGGCTTTTAACATGCATCTATTTTACCTGATACAATATTTTCATGCCCAAATTTCGACTGGATGTTTTACTGATGGAACGCGGATTGGCAGAATCGCGCGCGAAGGCGCATGCTTTGGTGATGGCGGGACAAGTGCGAGTGAACGATCAAGTGGCGCTCAAACCTGCCACCGCGATCGATCCAAAATCCACGCTGACAGTTGACCACGGCCCACGCTTTGTCTCTCGTGGCGGCGAAAAACTGGATGCGGCGCTGGAGGCGTTTGGGATCGACGTCAAAGATCTGGTGTGCGCCGATGTCGGCGCATCCACCGGCGGATTCACCGACTGCATGTTACAGCGCGGTGCGACAAAGATCTACGCGATCGATGTCGGCAAGGGGATTTTGCATTGGAAACTTAGAAATTACGCGCGCGTCATCGTAATGGAAGAGACCAATGCACGCCATGTAGAGTCGCTGCCTGAGAAGGTTTCGTTCGTAACCATTGATGCATCTTTTATTTCTTTAAAGATTTTATTGCCAGTAACGAAAAATTGGCTCACTGAAAACGCCCAGCTTCTTTGCCTCATCAAACCGCAATTTGAAGCGGGTAAAAAAGATGTCGCACGCGGCGACGGTGTGATCCGCGACCCTCAGATCCATCGGCAAGTATTGCTGGATATACTTTCATTCGCACAGAAAGAAGGCTTTGGATTATTGGGGCTGATCAAATCGCCGTTATTAGGCCCAAAGGGAAACGCAGAATTTTTAGTCTGGCTGGACCTGCATGGGGAAGGGAAGTCGGTTGAAGAGTTGGTGAAAAACGTAGTAACGACTGTAGGAACGACTTCAGTCGTTCCAAAAAGCGGCAATACCGCTACTGAATAATTATTTACCCCAGCACAAAATTATCGATCAACCTTGTCTTTCCCAATATCACCGCCATCGAAAGCAGTGTTTTTCCTTTGATCAAATCCAACTCTTCAAGCGAGTCATAATCAGCGCAGGAGACGTATTGCACCGTCGCGCGCGGCTCACTCGCCAGCACTTCTTTCATCTCCCCTCTTAGCGCATCCGCTTTCCGCTCTCCGCCCTCATATAGTTCTTTCGCCGCACTCAACGCGTGGAACAAAACCGTCGCGGCTTTACGGTCAGCGCCTTCCAAATATTTATTGCGGCTCGACATCGCCAGCCCGTCCGCCTCGCGCACGGTGGGGCAGACGGTTACATCCACGGGGAAGTTCAAGTCGCGCGTCATCTGGCGGATGACCGCCGCCTGTTGCGCATCCTTCTGTCCGAAATACGCCTTGTTCGGCTGGACCGTGTTGAATAGCTTCGCTACGACAGTCGTCACTCCTTTGAAATGATTCGGCCTGATCGAGCCTTCCAGCGGATGAGTGATCGCATCCACCTCCACCCAAGTCTGGTAGCCAGTCGGATACATGGTCTCAGGGGTGGGAGCCCAGACCACATCCACGCCGAGCGGTTCGATCAGGCTCAAGTCACGCTGCAAGTCTCGCGGATATTTCGAGAGATCTTCATTCGCTCCGAACTGAGTCGGGTTGACGAAGATGCTCACGATCACACTTTCACACTCAACCTTTGCGAGGCGGATCAGAGATAAATGCCCCTCGTGCAGGTATCCCATAGTCGGCACCAAACCCACCGTCCCTGAGAGAGCAGCGCGAGCGGCTATCAAGTCGTCTAGACTAATTATAGTTTTCATATACTTTTCCACTTGACAGGCTAGAAATTTTGTTCTACACTCTGATTACCAAATTAGACATAAGGAGAAAATAATGGCTTATTCACATACAAACTCAAAAGGCACCACCTACTATCTGCACACCAATGGCAGGATGTTTTTTTTCTCAAGAGAAATTAAAGAAGGCGCTCTTGATGCTATTCCTGCGGGCAAGATCGTTGTTGAAATGAAGACTGGCATGTTGGTCTTAAAGAATGTTCCAGTGGAAGGCGAAGCCAAGCCCGCGGAGACCACAGAAACAGCTTCGTAAAGTATAACCTTGTTCGACACAACCCCATTGTTCTTTTAGATAAAAAGGAGACCAAAATGACACGTACACGAGCATCTAAAAGTTATGAAACAAAAGTGAGGGTGACATGCCTACACTAAACCGCGTTCAATTGATCGGCCGTTTGGGTAAAGACCCCGAAAGCAAGTTTACTCCCACAGGCAAAAAAGTGACACATTTTAGCCTTGCTGTCAGCAACCGCTGGAAAGACAAAAGCGGCGAGGCAAAAGAATCCACTGAGTGGGTTAACATTGAAGCTTGGGACCGCCTCGGCGAAGTCTGCCAGGAATATCTCAAGAAAGGCAGTCTCATTTTCCTTGAAGGCCGCTTGAAGACAGATAAATATGAGGATAAGGGCGAGACAAAATACTTTACCAAAGTAGTGGCGCAAAGCCTCGAATTCCTCGATAAGCGGCCTACGGAAGAACCCATGATGGCTGTGGATGAAAACCCAGGCGATTACGAAGCGTAAGTTTACCGAAGTATAAACAGAATTCCGAGATGTCAAAAATCTCGGAATTCTATTATTAACGTTATCAAGCGAAAAAAATATCATGCGGTTTTATGAACCTTGGCAGCAAAGGCATTATGCGCTGGCATTTTTTTGGTTTTAATGATAACTTTCGGATATGAGATTGAGCATGTCCGTTTTTCAGAATTTTTCTTTTAATGAATTTTCGCAGTGATCTTTTTTTGAATGAAGGTGAATAATGTGTAGGCAAACCAATCGAGGAGATATTATATGATCGCTAATAATACTAACAAGATAAATCAAACAAAGAAGCTGGCTTTATTGTGCTTTTTCATCGTGCTGACCATGATGATTCTGCAAGCTTGCGGCACCTCGAAAATTCCCGAGGGGGCAAAGATCATTGAAGACACTCCTACAAGATATATTCCGACCAAGACGCCTTATGTCACCCCAACCATACCCAGTTCAGATTTTCTCACAGCCACGGCAGCCGCGCTCCAAACACATGCAGGGGCTGTTCGTTTTATGAGTTACAACATTGAACAAGGCGGGTTGGAAAAATTACCCGCGATCACCTCCGTTTTACAAGCCTACAACGCGGATGTGCTTGCGATCGAAGAGACCAATGGCTGGCAATTGGATGATTTTGCAATCACCAAGCAAGTCGCCGCCGATCTTGGAATGGAATATATATATTGCTCTTCAGCCTCAAACACACTCGATAAAAACGGCAACACGTTTGACATGGTCTTGATGAGCAGGCTTGAGATCAAAAATTCTGAGACTTACAGCGATGTGCAAAATTGCCTGATTCGCGCTGAAATTTCCACCCTGGATGGAAGCACGCTTCAAGTCTTTGCCACGCAGATCAATCCAAATTTTGACGCGGTAGGCTGCCAAAATGTCGAAAATTTAGCCAAGGTGATTCAACCTTTTGCAGCAGGCGCCGCTATCTTATTGGGCGATATGACCATTCCCCCACCCGGCATCATATTAGGTTACCCGATAAACCAGGTGGAATGTCCACCTTTACTCGAAGCTGCAGGCTGGTCATTTTTCACCGATGTCAGCCGGGTTGATCATGTATGGGCCACGCAGGCGATGTTGGCAAAGCAATCGTATGTACTTCCCAACCCAAATAAGGAACCTCTTGTTTCAAAGAATTTTTTGCGGAAAACATCCGATCATTCGCCGCTGGCTGTGGATTTCTTTTTCCCATAACCGTGCAGCTTTTCAGACGAAAAAAAGATGAAGGTATTGCATCACAAGATACATTACCTTCATCTTTTTTTTATTGATCTCCGCTGTCTTATATCTGCACGGTGAGTGCGCAATTAACCGTCAGATCATTTTGTTCACGGGATGGGCGGGGTTCCCGTCAGGTTCGTAAAAGTGGTTTCAGGGGTGGGGGTCAGAGTCACGGCCAATTCTACTGGAGGCGTGATTCGTACCAGAGCTGAGACCACGAACCTCCCTCGTGCGATCAGCGCATCTCCTTTAATGGCGTAAATCTCTATGTCAATATATTCACCCAAAGGAGTGCGTGCGCCGCTGCAATAGACGCTTGTTGAGACGGCTGTAACAACCTCGCATGGATAGTCGTTGATATTTCCCCTGTTGGCGGCCCTAACGCGGAACATGGGATAGTCAGCGTCAGGCAGCTGAAAGTTGATGATCATATTGTCAAGGAGATCAGTACCAAAAGTGACAACACACAACTCACTGGAATCCACGTCACACAAAGTGATATTCGCCGCTGCAACTGGGATTGTTCTGCGCATCCTTAAGATCACCAGTGAGATCACCAGCAAAGACATCAGCAGGATTCCTGAAAGAATGAGAATTCGTTTTCTATTTATTTTTACCTCGCTTTCGAGTGACGTTCATTTGACTCGTAATTATTTTTACTTTCAACCTTGAGTTGATGATGAATATTAGTTGAGCACTTCGATATTCGGTTCCATTGGAATGCGGTGGATCAGATCTTGAAAATCAGCTTGTGTTATTTCAGATTGAGGCTTGTCCATCAACGCCAGTAAAGTTGCCTCCATCACATTGGTGCCAAAACTTCGGCCTTCCAACCGCGGTGTGACTGTGACAAGAATATGCAAATTTCGTTTTTGCAATTCTTCCACATTTCTGGCGGTGGTTGTATTCGTAACAATGATCTTCCCTGTCAGATCATCGGGCATGTATTGGCGGATCTGTAAAAAATCACCCGCGATGACTTG
Organism: Chloroflexota bacterium; assembly: GCA_026390015.1. Classification (GTDB taxonomy): domain Bacteria; phylum Chloroflexota; class Anaerolineae; order Anaerolineales; family Villigracilaceae; genus Villigracilis. Next base: position 21,630 of record JAPLGS010000070.1, read on the forward strand.
TGAACGCTGATAGTATTTCGTCCATTTAGGCTGGGGCGCTTTGTCCTGCTCCGACCCAAGCGGATACAGCCATGCGAATGGCAGTTGTGTCACAACTGGCAGCAACACAGCCGCGAGCAAACGCGCCGCCCCGATCTTTCTGATCGCAATGGGCAGGCCGAGAGCAAACATAAAATCACCAAAAGTGACATTCAAGCCCGCGTCCACCATGGCTTTGCCCATGCTGTATCTTTCCACTACTGTTGTGATTAAGGCTGGCAAGCCTTTGAGGGTTTTGCCTTCCTTTTCAATTAAATATTTTTCAAGATATTCAAAAGCGCGTTTTTCCAGTAAGCCTTTGACGCCATTGCCATCCCCCACTTTGCTGATCTTGATCGCGTTGCGAATGCGCTTCACGTCGCGAAAGTAATAGCGGCGGCCTTCAACTCCCAGGTAGAACTCAACTCCGCCAGCGCCGAAGGCATCCACTTTGCCATCCATTTCTCGAAAGCGTTGAATGGCTTTGTTGAAATCACCATTCGTGCCCTGTCTTGAGATTTCACATTCCTGCCCAAGAAAGGTGTAACGAGTGGTATGGTCTCGTGACGATGAGCCCACACTAACAGAAAGTATTTTTTTCACAGGCGCCTCCGCGCAAATTGAGATGGGTTATTTTATCAACAATCCATGCTCTGCATTATAAATCTTAGGAAGCTAATTTTGTGACATTCATCCCTTATAAATTTTTGAATATGAGGGTATTATTTTATTCTCGGCGCCAGAATCCCAAAGTCGTATCCGCAACTGCAACTTGCCGCAAAATAACTAAACTAGATATGAGCTATTTACTCATTTGAGTTTCCAGAAAGTTTAGTAATCTATGTAATTAGCGGTAATCCCAAAAAGCGGTCCAATTGAAATTACGACAGGCAGCCTCATTAGAAATTGAGGAAAGCATGTCTGCTACCCAAACACAAAACGATAATAAAGCTGTAGCTCTTACCCGTTATGCGTGGCTCTCGATCAGCGCCGCGTTGATTACTATTGTATTAAAAACAATTGCCTATCGAATGACAGGCTCCGTCGGCTTGTTATCAGATGCGCTCGAGGCCATCGTGAACCTGGTTGGTGCTGTGATCGCGCTCAGTATGTTGATCATCGCCGCGCGCCCGCCGGATGATAGTCATATGTATGGGCATAGCAAGGCGGAATATTTTGCCAGCACCGCCGAAGGCTTGCTAATCTTATTCGCGGCGGGCGGAATCCTGTGGACCGCCATTGAAAGACTCATTTCGCCCCGTCCATTGGAACAACTTGGGCTGGGCCTGGCGATATCCACATTGGCGGCGCTGGTGAATCTTGGCGCCGCACGCATCCTGATCGCCACTGGCAAGAAGCGCAACTCCATCACACTTGAAGCGGACGGTCAGCATCTCATGACCGATGTATGGACTTCAGTCGTTGTGATCGGCGGCATCGGGATCGTTGCATACACAAACTGGTACATTCTCGACCCGATCCTTGCCATTTTGGTGGCGCTCAACATTATTTGGACCGGTATAAAACTATTGCAGCGTTCCGTTGCGGGATTTATGGATGCCTCACTTCCAGCGGATGAACAGCAACTCGTGGAAAAAGTGATCGCGAAATATCAGGAACGCGGCGTACAATTTCACGCTTTACGCACGCGCCAATCTGCGGCCAGGCGATTTGTTTCAGTGCACATGCTTGTGCCCGGAGAATGGACCGTCCATGATGCGCATCATGTTGCCGAAGATTTTGAAGGCGATGTGCGTGCTCAATTAACAGATGCGATCGTTCATACTCACATTGAACCGATCGATGATGAAATCTCCATCATTGATGTTCACGATAAATAGTTGAACTGCTGTTTGATCCTCTGATTCAAACTGCATATCCCATGAAATACAAAATCCCGTCCAAATGGACGGGATTTTGTATTTTGTTTTCTTTTATTTTACAATAAGTTTTGCTATCATGCCCAATTCTATATGACCTGGAATTCCGCAGATGATATCGTATTCACCAGGTTCGGTTGGCGCAGTGAACGTATCAGATTTAGTCTCTCCAACATCAACGCCATCAAGTTCCCAGAATATTTTGTCTTCATCTTTGTCGCCAAAGGGAGGCGTAACATGTTGACCTAGTTTTAGAATGGCATATTCATGTTCAACTGCACCATTATTGGTCATATTCAAGGTGACTTCCGCGCCAGCAGGGACAGTATAGGTCGGCGAATCATAGCCTTTATCGGTTGCTGTAACATTAAGGGTGGCTTTTTTGGAGCCGCAGGCTGTCAAGATCAGTGAAAGTGCCAAAACAAGAACCATACCAGTAAAAGATTTTTTCATTTTTGCTCCTTTGGATCTGAATGATTTACTAAAGAAAGTTTATCACCTCTGTCAGATATGTAAATATGACAATCATCATAAATTTAGTCGACAATACGCCTTTGTATTGTTGACAAATATTTCCCTCAATAGACTGGTTCACACATTTTCCTAGTACCTGGATTTCCTGCACAGATCTGACTGAGTGCTTCGTCACCCCTGCAAGGTTTCCCACTCCGCCAATATGATATCCATTTCTTTTTGCACGCGATCATAATCCTTCGCCAGCTTGATAACTTCCCCAGCATCTTTGGATGGATGCGCCAGTTTCTCGCCGACTTCAGCAAGCTGAGATTCAAGCTCGGCGATCTTTTTTTCCACTTTCTGCATTTTGGTGATTCTTTGCTTTTCTTCCTTTGTATTCGCTGATTTTACTTTGGGAGCTTCATTTTTTTGAGGTTTAACAACAGCCGCTTCACGCTCCACCTGGACAGTACTGCGCCGCGCCAGATCTTTTTCCCGTTCTTCCCTCAATTCAGAATAGATACCCTTGAAGATGATCAGATGCGATTCGTCGATATCAATTTCCCAAATTTGGGTGGCGATGGCATCCACCAGATAGCGGTCATGAGTGACGAGCAGGATCGTACCCTGATAGTCATCCAGCACAGCTTCGAGAATTTCCTGCGAGGGAATATCCAAATGATTCGTGGGTTCATCCAACAGAAGTAAATTGGTATCCTGCAAAGCGAGTTTCGCTAATGCCAAACGTCCGCGTTCACCACCGGATAGCATCGATACCATCTTGAAGGCATCATCGCCGGAGAATAGATATTTGCCGAGATACTCGCGCGCCTTTTGCGGCAGCCAGCCGGTCGTGTACATGATCTCGTCGATCACACTTTTATTTGGATCAAGGCTTTCGTGCGCCTGGGCAAAATACCCAATGTGCAGACTCTCTCCCAGAGTCACCTCACCAGCCAAAGGCGGGATCTGACCGAGAATCGTTTTTAGAAAAGTAGATTTACCAGCGCCGTTCGGTCCAATTAATGCGGCACAGTCGCCGCGTCGTAAATCTATATTTGGTGAGCGGAATAAAAATTTGTCAGAGAATCCCACTTTGAGCTTTTCGGTGCGGATGACCATATCTCCTGAACGCGCGGCCTGGTTGAGACGCAAATGCAAATTGGGTAGCTGGCGCACAGGCGACTGCAAGGCGTTGATGCGGCGGCCGGCTTCGTCCACGCCGAGGATGGAAGTGGTGACGGAAATTTCGCCCGCGGTCTCGCTCCACTTTTGTTTGAGCGCGGCTTCCATGCCGATCTGTTCGATGGCTTGAATAATGCGCGAGAGGCGTTTGAGTTTGCCTTTGGCTTGCAGCACATTTTGCCCCGCCACATTTTTGCGGATGTATTCCATTTCTTTTTGCAGTTTTTCTTTTTCGCTGTCAAAAACTTCCTGACGGCGCGCCATGCGTTCGACGCGCTGTTTTAAATACGCGCTGTAATTGCCGCGATAGTTTTCTGTTGCGCCGGGGAACATTTCCAAAATTGCGTTGCTGGCTTTATCCAAAAAGAAACGGTCATGTGAAATGATGATGGCCGCGCCTTCCCATTGACTCAAATATCCTTCGAGCCATTCGACGGCGGCGATGTCGAGATGGTTGGTCGGCTCATCGAGCAGCAGCAGGTCTGGGTCTTCGAGCAGCAGGCGCGCCAAAAACCCGCGTGTGCGCTGACCGCCGGAAAGATGGTCGAGGTCGAGTTGATAATCAGCTTCGCTGAATCCCAAACCTGTCAACACCTGGCGAATTTTTGTCATGTAGGTATAGCCGCCGCGCCGCTCAAATTCTTCCTGTAATTTGCCGTAGCGATCCATCACTTCTTCAAGCTGCGCGGGGTCAGACATCAAACCTTCAAGGCGATGTAATTCCTCCTGTTCATCTTTGAAATGAGCGAAGACGGATTCACACGCCGTCCAGATGGTTCCCGTCATTTGGAAATCTGCTTCCTGAGACAAATATCCAATTCGGACTCCGCGTGTGCGGGATACTGTTCCCGAGGTGGGTTCATCCACGCCGACGAGGATTCGCATGAGCGAGGTCTTGCCGATTCCGTTGGGGCCGACAATGGCCATGCGCGCGCCTTTGACGACAGAGAAAGATACTCCGCTGAAAATATCAGTGGGACCGTATGATTTTGCGAGTGAGCTTACTGTAATGAGTGACATGATTTTCCAATTGCTAGATTTGAACGCCCCGTATTATAAGCGAAAGGGATTGGTTGTTGCCCTTTAAGGATTGCAGACTTTAGTCCGCGTACTGAAAAAGCGCAGACTAAAGTCTGCGCTCCAAATTACTTCACAATTGCATAAATATAACTGTCTCTTGGCTCATCGCTGATATTGGGATGAATAATGTACTTTCGTAACAGCCCTTCACGCAGCATCCCAACTTTTTCCATCACGCGCTGGGATGCGATATTGTCCACACTTGTTGTGGCATAAACTCTGTAAATGTTAGGTTGTTGGAAAGCCCAATCAATAATGGCCCTGACGGTTTCGATCATGTAGCCCCTGCCTTGAAATGACTTATTCATCACATATCCCAGTTCTGCCCTGTGACCTTCAATGTGCAACTGGATCCTTCCGATCAAGTCACCATTTTTTAATGTGATCATGAAATGAAAACGTGCATCTCCGTCCCATTCAGTAATCGCCTTTGCCAGCATGGATTCGGTCTGACTAATATTTTCATGCGGACGCCAGGTGAGGAAATGTGTCACTTCGGGGTCTTGCACCCAACCCAAAAAGACAGCGGGCGCATCGTCCATGCGCGGCTTGCGCAGGATGAGGCGTTCGGTTTCGATCTGTTCAGGTGGTTTCATTTCTCTTCTTCATCATTCACCTCCGCAATATGCCCGGGCTTTTCCTTGCCCAATTCCAACGAGCGTTGATATGCCGCCCAAACCGCGCGTGAGATGGCTGTGCGGAAACCTGCCTTCTCCAGATAATATAACGCCTCGGCAGATGTCCCGCCTGGGGATGTGACTTGATTCCGTAACGTGGCGGGATGCCTGCTCGCGCCTTCGTAATAGGATGCAGAACCTTTGATGGTCTGCAAAACCAATTGCTCGGCGATGCGGCGCGGGAATCCCATGTGGACGCCGGCGTCGATCAATGCTTCAGTGAAGAGGAAAACATACGCGGGACCGGAGCCTGAGAGCGCGGTTGCCATATCGAGATAACTTTCATCTTCCACAAAAACTTCCTCGCCCATCGCGCTGAGAATGGAACGCGTCATAACTTGTTGTTCCTCGCTGACATCTTTTGAGGCCGCCCAAACCGTGATGCCCTCGCCGATCTGTCCCGGCGTATTTGGCATGGAGCGCACAATGGATTTATGTTTCAAACCGCCGCCGATCTTTTTGATGGTCGCGCCCGCAATAATGGACAGAACCAGCGCGTCAGCGCGGATGCCTTTGAGTCCTTTCATCACTTCACTGAGTCTCTGCGGCTTGACCGACAGCACCACCACATCCGCTTCATGCACTGCGGATGCGTTGTCTGTTGTGGCTTTGATCCCATATTTTTTTCGTAACTCTTCGCCGCGTTCCTCGCGTGGACCCGATGCGATAATATTCTTCGGGCTGGCCAGTTTCTGGCGTAACAAGCCTGCGATCATGGCTTCTGCCATAACACCGGGACCGATGAATGCAATGGTTTTGTTTAACATGGGAAACTCCTGTAAGGATAAAGGATGAATAACAAATCAAAGCTCTGAAAAATATTTTAATTCGTCCGCCCTTCGGGCGGAAAGTTGTCTTTGATTCAATTAGTAATGGCTGAAAAATAACTTACCTTATTGCTGGGAACAAAGGCACTGCTCTATAGTTCCACTGTCCCAGATGGCGATCAAATAAAATACGCATCGTCTCCTTGAAATCATCAGCCGCCTTGCGTCCAGTCTGGTATA
>JAPLGS010000012.1 GCA_026390015.1 Chloroflexota bacterium
AAGATCCGCATTCACAGCCATGCCAGAGCTTTTCGACCAGCCGCCGCCCGATGAACTTCCACGGGAAGACATCGTTCCGCTTGATTCAGAACTCATCGTGCCATGCGATGTTCCATCTGAAACTCCATGACTGCTGCCACTTGAAACTCCGTGACTGGTGCCCACCGAGTCGGAATATCCATCAGATACGGTTGTCCCCTGCGAGTGGGATTGTCCAACGGTATGGCTGTTGCCCCATCCTTGCGAAACGCCATCCTGTGAACTTTGCGCCGATCCCTGTCCGACACCAATGCCGCTGGCGTTACTTTGCGAGAGTGCGGCCATGATCGGAATGCCAAGATTGAAGCCAATGCCGATCGCGCCTTTGCGACGCGAGCCAACGTTGGAAGCCGCTTCGCTGATACGCATCAGGGTTTGTGTCATGCGCGATCTCGCGATATGTTCGGCGAGGACTTGAAAGACAAAATTCTCGCGCAGCTTGGAGAGACCGCGAAAGAGGATCTCGTTTTGTTCCTCAGCCAGATCTTCATCGGAGTCATCGCCGATCGTGCCTTCGCTATCTGTCCCGCGTTTCCCCTGGCGCGGGTCGGGATGTCCAAGCACCGCGGCAATGTTGCAGCCGCGCGAAGTGATGAAGTCGAGATACCACTGCATCCAATCAGGATTTGGATATCCCAATTGGGATTGTGGAAAGTTGGCAAGTACCGCCTCAACCGTGGAGGCGCCGATCAAGGCTTGCTCCGCTGCTTTTTCCAGACTGTCTGCTTCGCCCGCCGCGCCAAAGAGTTGAACAATTCCGATGTGATCGGGGGCGTAGATACCCATGGCGGTGTATACAAAATTAACGCCCGCGTTGTGCAAGCCGCGCACCGCCGCCCATTGTTTTCCAAGCAGGTCATAGTCCTCGCGCACGCTGACGGGGATCACTTTCAACTCGCGCAAAGCCACACAGCGGAAAAAGTGCCGTGTATCTTTTTGCAGCTCAAACCACGCGTAGCGCAGGTCACCGTTATCGATCGTCAGTCCATTGTTCAAAATACTTAACATTGATCACCTAAATAATGGGGAGTGGATGTTTCACTTTTTGTTTTTCTTCTTCCATGGCTGTTCACCGGTTTCCAAATATTCCGAATACCAAAGGAAAGTTGTCATCACCCATGCCAGCGCTTTGGTATATTCTTCGTTTTTCATTTCATCGTTCGCTTCCCAAAACATAACTTTGACTTCAAAAGTTGAGTTTTGATTAACGTAATCTGGGACTTCAAGAGTGACCCTCAAATTGCCGCCCATCGCCAGTTTGTGCTGCTTCAAAAAGGTGTCCCATAGAATGCCGCAGATGGTATCGCGCAGCATGATCAAGCCCATGTTGCTCCTGCCCTTCAGCCAGACCATCGCCTTTTTTAATTCTTCATACATCGCCTGGTTTTGCGGCAGGTTCAGGTATCTTCGCAGCAGCCAGAGCGACTTCCCGGGCAGCAGGCTGTAGTTGAATGTGTCGCTGTTTTTCCCGTATGAAG
>JAPLGS010000061.1 GCA_026390015.1 Chloroflexota bacterium
CGCTGGCGATAAAAGTTTCCACATTGGAAAACCCAATCGACTCAAATAGCTGGCGCAGATACTCCATCTTGACGTTGTGACCGCCCACGTTAATGGCGCGCAGGAATGCGATATATTTTGACATAGGTGGGATTATACATTCAAAAACCTCCGAGTTCTTTTAGAACTCGGAGGTTTCAACTGACCACTGTTTACTGATAAATTTTCACTGACTATCTTCTATTTCCGCCGCGATCCCCGCCGCCGCTGCGCGGTCCACCACGATCATTGCCGCGAGAGCCATTGCGGTCGCCGCCACCGCTTCGGCCACCGCCACCGGGGCGAGGTCCGCTCTTGCGGGCGTCTTTCTCGCGGGCTTCCTCAGCAGACCAGCCTTCGAGCACAGCCTGACGTGAAAGTCGAATCTTGCCTTGCGGGTCAACATCTGTAACCATCACGGTCAATTCATCGCCCAAAACACAAACGTCTTCAACGGAGTTTACGCGCTCGCTCGCCAGTTGTGAGATGTGTACGAGTCCGTCCATACCGGGCAGCAGGTTCACAAATGCGCCGAAGGCTTCAATGCGGACAACTTTGCCTGTGTAGATATTTCCGATGGTTACAGATTCAGTCAGTCCCTTCACGCGTTCTTCGGCGATCTTCGCACCGACACTGTCAGTGGATGCGATGTAGACTGTACCGTCTTCCTGAATGTCGATCTTTGTATGAGTCTCTTCCTGCAAGGCGCGGATATTCTTGCCGCCAGGTCCGATGAGTGCGCCGATCTTGTCGATCGGTATCTTCACGGTGATGATGCGCGGGGCGTGTGGTTTTAGTTCAGCACGCGCTTCGGGCAGGGCTTCGAGCATCTTTTCCATAATGGACATGCGCGCAATGTTCGCCTGTGCCAATGCTTCCTTCATCATCTGCGTGCTCAAGCCGCTGATTTTGATATCCATTTGTAAAGCGGTGATTCCAGCGGCGGTACCAGCCACTTTGAAATCCATATCGCCGAGGTGATCTTCGGTGCCTTGAATGTCGGTCAAAATTTTATAACGGCCAGTAGCGTCGGTGATGAGTCCCATCGCCACGCCGGATACGGGAGCCTTGATCGGCACGCCAGCGTCCATCAATGCCAAGGTCGAGCCGCAGACTGAACCCATGGAGGTCGAGCCGTTGGATGATAACGCTTCAGACACGACACGGATGGCGTAGGGGAAGGATTCTTCGGCTGGGAGGACTGGTTCGAGCGCACGCTCTGCCAACGCTCCATGCCCGACCTCGCGCCTGCTCTGTCCACGAAGCATTTTCACCTCGCCTGTGGAGAATGGCGGGAAACTGTAGTGGTGCATGTAGCGTTTGTTTTTGTTGGGAGATAAATTGTCGAGTTCCTGCGCTTCACCCAATGTGCCGAGTGTCGCAAAGGATAGCACCTGTGTCTCGCCGCGTGTGAAAAGTCCGGTACCGTGCGCTCGCGGGGAGAGTCCCACTTCGCACCAGATCGGGCGGATTTCGGTGGGAGTGCGGCCATCGGGACGCTTGCCCATGCTCAAGATTCTTTCGCGTACGATCTTGTGCTCGGCTTCGCTGAACGCTGATTTCACATCTTTGGATGATGGCGCGGCTGTGTCACCTTCGACGCATAATTCAGCAACAACCGCGGCTTGTAATTCATCCATACCGCCGTAGAATTCATTTTTGCTCAACGGCTTATCGAGTAGTTCATTCATCTTTGCATCAACAGAATTAAATACTTTCTTTTGTAATTCTTCGTTGGCCGTGCTGATTGCCACTTCGCGTTTGGGCTTGCCAATTTCAGCTTGCATCTTAAGTTGCAGTTCAATGATCGGCTGCATCGACTGATGTCCCAATTCGAGTGCGGCTACCATAACATCTTCAGGGATTTCGCTGGCGCCGCATTCCACCATGAGGATCGCATCTTTGGTGCCGGCAATTCTCAGGTCAAGATCGGATGCGTTCATTTCCTCAAAAGTTGGGTTGAGCACGAACTCGCCGTTCACGCGTCCAACTCTTACAGCTCCCACAGGCCCAGCCCATGGAATATCCGAGATCATGATCGCGGCCGAGGCGGCGTTGATCGCAAGAATATCCAATGGATTGATGCTGTCGGCTGAGAATGTGTACATGATGACTTGCACTTCATTACGCATGCCATTTGCGAAGAGCGGGCGCAATGGACGGTCTGTCAGGCGCGACACAAGAATGGAATCTGTGGAGGCGCGGCCTTCTCGTCGGAAGAAGGAGCCGGGAATCTTTCCGCCGGCATACATGCGTTCTTCGAAATCAACGGAAAGTGGGAAGAAGTCAATTCCTTCACGTACGCCGCCCATGGTGGCTGCTGCGAATACGATGGAATCTTCGACGCCGAAAGTGACCGCGCCGCCAGCTTGAGCGGCTAATGTGCCAGTCTCAAAGGTAAAGGTGCGCGTGCCAACAACGGCTGAATAGCGTTTTAGTTCGGGTTTCATATAAATTTGTCTCCTGTTGGGGCAGGTCTCAGACCTGCCAATACTTTCCCGCCAAGGGTCAGGGACTGAAGAGTGGGAACAACCTCTGTTGTTCGCGCTATTCAATTCCTGACTGCGGGTCGCTTGGGTAAGGGCGGGTGCGTCACACCTTACTGAATGGGTAATATTTCTAGAGTAGGATCTCTTTATTAATTTGAAAATCCGACCCTTTTTGTGCGACGCACTCGCGCACTGATTAAAAAGACCCTAAAAGTCTCGCGACCTTTAGGGTCTAACAAACTTACTTACGGCGGAGTGACAATCGTTCGGTCACGTTCAGATAGTTCTGGTAATTGCTTGACCGCAAGTACGTGAGTAAGCGGCGGCGTTGACCGACCATTCTTAGTAATCCACGGCGGCAGGATTGATCCTGTTTGTTGGCTCGCAAATGCTCGGTGAGTTGAGAAATGCGGTTGGTCAGGATTGCGATCTGTACTTCAGGGGAACCGGTATCCGTGTCGTGGCGATGAAAATCTTCGATCGCCTTGGTCTTAACTTCTTTTGCAAGTGGCATGACGTGTGCTTCCTTTCTTTTAGATTTTTGGCGGCAAGAACGCCGCGCTACGCAGGTCTCCGTGTCCACAGCTTTTAACCGTAGGGCAGGACCAGTCACGGCCGAGATTATACCAGAAAAATCTTGCCCCCAAATTCCATTTGTGCTAAACTTATGAAAGTTAATCAGTTTTGAAAGGGGATCGCCTTGATGAAAATTCAATTTATCATAAATATTGCATGTTTTATGCCTGTGTGTGGTTTGTTTTAGAATCCTCATGTTCTTTTGTATGGTTTTACCGCAGGTGCGGCCGCCCTGCGGTTTTAATTTAATGACAGCAATGACAATAGATTTAAAAAATTAGGAGAATTTTAGTGACACCTACTATTTCAGTTTCCAATTTATCAAAACATTACAAAGTCCCCGAGCGTGATGGCGGGATGAAAGCAGCCGTGATCAGCTTGTTCAACCGTAAATACCGCACCGTCAAAGCTGTGGATGATGTCTCGTTCAACATCGAGGCGGGCGAAGTGGTCGGCTTCCTTGGTCCGAACGGCGCGGGAAAAACCACAACTCTCAAAGTCTTAAGTGGACTTCTTCATCCAACCTCAGGCATGGTGAATGTTTTAGGCTACGAGCCAACCAAACGCTCCCATGATTATCTGCGTCAGGTGGCATTGGTGATGGGGAACCGCAACCAATTATCCTGGGACCTGCCCGCTATCGACTCATTTGAATTGCAGCGGGCGATTTACAGCATCCCTCTGAATGAATTTAAAAAGACTCGTGATGATTTTATTGACCTGTTGGAATTAAAAGATCTGGTGAACAAACCTATTCGAAACCTTTCCCTTGGTGAGAGGATGAAGATGGAGATCGTCGGCGCACTGCTTCATCGCCCCAAAGTGCTCTTCCTCGACGAGCCGACCATTGGCCTGGATGTCACCATGCAGCGCCGAATCCGCACGTTTATCAAGGAATATAACCAGCGTTGGGGTGCGACTGTCCTGCTCACCAGTCATTACATGGCGGACGTGGAAGCGTTATGCAAACGGGTAATAGTTATTCATCATGGACACACACTATTTGATGGAGAATTGAATCAACTTGTGACTCAATTTTCCTCTTTCAAGACTCTTGGCGTCACTCTACCGGACCCGGAAATTGATCTGTCGCAATATGGAGAAGTGCTTACCCGTGACGGTGCTCGGGTCACCTTGCGAGTTCCCAAAGCAAAGACATCACAGGTAACAGCGAATCTGCTCTCTGACCTGCAGGTTGATGACCTGACCGTCGAAGATACTCCTATTGACGATGTCATCGACAGTGTTTTCACTTCCACGAAGGAAGCAAAATGAGGCGATATATTGACTTCTATTTAGCCACCATGAGGATATCCATTCTGGAGCAGATTCAGTACAGCGTGGCAAACTACTTTTATATGATCGGTATGATTACAGAGCCGGTCATATATCTGGTTGTGTGGACTACCATCGCAAGGCAGCAAGGCGGCACAACTGGCGGATACACCGTTGGTGCATTTGCGGCTTACTACATCATCTGGACTTTAGTGCGCAATATGAATATCGTATTCACTCCTTTTGGATGGGAATGGCGCATTCGCGAAGGGCAACTCTCGATGATGTTAATGCGTCCAATCCACCCTATTCATAGCGACGTGGCTTTCTTTGCAGGCTGGAAGTTTGTGGTCATCTTGCTTTGGCTTCCATTGGCCGCCATCCTTTCGTGGATATTCAAACCGACTTTCGATATTCGGTGGATGGAAGTCATTGTCTTCTCCCTCGCCATCTGGGGAGCGTATCTGATTCGCACCATGCTGCTCTCTCTACTGGGTATGATCACATTCTGGACAACGCGTGTCAGCGCCATCTTTGAGCTATATTTTGGTTTTGAGCTGATCCTCTCTGGGCGCCTCGTACCAATGACGCTTATGCCTGTTTGGATTCAGAACCTTTCGAACTACCTGCCATTCAAATGGACATTCTTCTTTCCCATTGAAGCGCTGGTTGGCAATCTGACGGATGTCCAACTCTGGTCAGGTTTTGGGATGCAGTTGCTATGGATCGCTACAGGCATATTCCTTCTAAATATCATCTGGAATTTCGCCATCAAGCAATATTCCGCGGTGGGAGGATAAATTTATGAACCCGATAAAACTTGCTTTAACTTATCTGCGTATCGGTGTTTTAAATGAGATGCAATATCGCATCAACTTTTTTATTCAACTTCTTCAATCTTTTATTTCTGTTGCTACTGGACTTATCGGCCTCTCGCTTGTTTTTGGACAGGTGGAAACGCTCGCGGGTTGGTCTCGCCCTGAATTGCTTGCCGTGATGGGTGTCCATTTGCTAATGGGTGGTGTAATTCGTTCCATCATTCAGCCAAACATGGAACGTCTCATGGATGATGTTCGTAACGGCACTCTGGATTTCGCTCTTACCAAACCCGCCGACGCGCAAATTCTTGTCAGTGTGCGTGAGTTCCGTTTCTGGCAGTTGGTGGATGTCATTGTTGGGATTGTTGTGATCAGCATAGCCTTTATTCAACTTAATGGCACACTGGGCATTTTACAATTTTTTGGTTTTCTATCAGCCTTGATCATGGGCGGAATTATGTTGTATAGTGTCTGGCTTATGGTCACCTCTATTTCGTTCTGGGTAATTCGTGTTCAAGAGATCAGCAATCTTTTCGAAGGTTTATATGCGGCTGGCCGATGGCCTGTTGGGATTTATCCCAGCTGGCTACGCACAGGATTGACCTTTTTAGTTCCCGTCGCCTTTGCAGTTACCATCCCAGCCGAAGCATTGACAAATCGGCTTACTGGCACAAGTCTGCTGATCGCCCTCGGAATGACGCTCCTTTTTGTTGTCCTTTCACGCGGACTTTGGCGTCTTGGTTTAAGCAACTATTCTGGCGCATCTTCCTGAACTTAAGGTGACGGTCAAAGTACAGGTGATTTTCACCTCTGTGTAATCACACTGGAAAATATCTTTTACAGGTTAACTACTTCAATTGCTGTTATGATGTTGTAAAATGGGTGGATAGAGTTCGAAATTTTAGAGCGTAAAAGAGGTTTCGTATGCGCAGGTTTTATATGATGATGGTGTTGGTGTTTTTTTTACAGGCATGTTCAGGCATTCCTTTGTCTCAACCCACAAACATACCTTTGCCCACAGAGACTGCGACATTGATATTCACGCCTAGTATCATCCCAACCGCCACGATCACTCCGAGTATTACACCTTCGCCAACAATTGTGCACTTCCCAACACAGGATCCAAATTTATCGACTGTCACCGTTGCTCCAATTTCCATTTTTTCAGGACAGAATACAATTACTCCCGTTGCGACAGCTACATCCTTTGGACCTGGCCCCGGGTTTATTTTAGTGGAAATCTCTGAAAGAAAAATCTTTTGGGGAAATTGCATACCCAATAAATCAAAAGTTGTTGCGAAAGTGGATAATCCAAAGCATGTAGCGAGCGTGGTCATTTTTGTGCAGGTGAAATCGGCAAAAGAGGAAGACTATACACCCTGGACTACTGGCGATGTTATGTTCAATAACCGCGATGGCACATTCACCTACATCCTTCAAGCAACTGAGATCGAGGGACATAATAACTATAGAAATTCGTGGGTCAGGATGCAGTTGGTGGCGATCAACGACGCAGGGTTGGAAGTGGGCCGCACAAAAATTTTTACCGATGTGGCAGCAATGTCGCCTTGCATGTGTCTTGAGCCTTTAAAGGGCTGCCCGATCGAAACACCAGTAAAACCATGAAAAAAATATACATCTACCTTGCCTGTGCTGTCTTATCCTTCTCATGTTCATTGGAAGATCTTTCTCTGAATTCGGCTGGGACTCCCACTCCGCTATTCACATCCACGAACACCTACACTCCCATTCCAACGGTTACTCCAATTACGCCTACTCTGACATTTACATTGACGCCCACGCTGAGCGGGTTAAAATCTCCAACTCTAACGCAGGAGATTTCAGCCTCGCCTGTGGTTAGTATCACTCCGCTCGCGCTGATCACTCCTAATACTGCCACGCCAACTTTGCAGATGAAAGGATTCGTTTCCGTCTCAATTTCAGAAAATGAATTTTATAAAGGGAATCAGTGTCTGCCGGTTACGATTAAATTTGTCGCGCAGGTTGCAGACCCTGTCAATTCGGCAATCGTGGATCTGTTCGTGCGGTTCAAGAGCAAGCGCACTGGAACGACAGGTGAGTGGACGCGCATCACCATGCAAACTATCGGCGCGGGCACGTTCACGCATGATCTGGTGCCTGAAGAATTGAAAGGCATCGCGTCTTTCCAGAATGCCTGGGTGCAGTATCAATTTGTGGTAAATACATCCAGATCCCGCGAGATCGGACGGACTGCCATTATCAGCGAAGCGCTGACCTTGTTGGACTGCAGCCCAACGCCAACTCCGGCGGTGACTCCAACGCCAACAGTATTAAAGCCATGATAGATTTTTCTCCTGGCTTGATTCTTTTCAAGAAAGATCAGTCGTATTGACGGGGTTGGTTACATAGGGGTAGCCAATGATTATTAGCAGCTAAGAAACAGGTCACGGTTATGCGTGACCTGTTTCATGACTTACTTCACCACAATTCCGCTTCGTGGGGGGATTGTGATTTGATTGCCTGCGATCATAGGTTTGCCAAATAGAATATTTGGTTTTTTGCTGAGTGGTAATTCAATTACCTGTTCTTCATTTGAAACGTTGAATGCAACGATGATGTTCTCTTTGCTGTCAGAGCGTGAGTATGCCATCACGTTTCCTTCGGCGTGGATACGCTTATACTCTCCGCGGCGTAACGCGGTATGCTCCTTCCGCAAGCTAATGCATGATTTGGCGTAATCCAACAGATCTTTGTCCCATCTATTTTCATCCCATGGGAAGGATTTTCGGCAATATGGATCATGACTGCCATCCACACCGATCTCGTCACCATAGAATAGGCACGGTGCGCCGTCCATGCTAAACAAAAAGAGCCACGCCAGTTTGAGTGAATCTTTGTCTCCGTTGACGCAGGAAAGAAAGCGCGGCATATCGTGGCTGTCCAGCAGGTTGAGTTGTGAGCGTGTGATCTCAGGGCTATACAGGTTGAAGAGGCGGTCGATCTCATTGGCGAAGTTTTCCGCTTTTGTTTCCCGAATCCGATTCTGCAACCCGCCCGCTTGATTTAAAACCCCCATATTTAAATGTGGGCCGCCAAAAAATCCCATCGCAGCGGCTGTCACAAGATAATTCATGACAGCGTCGAACTGATCTCCTTGCAGCCACCTTTGCGCCTCGTGCCAGATCTCGCCAACAATATATGCTTCTGGATTGATGGCTCGCACGCGGCGGCGGAATTCCTGCCAGAATGCATCATCGTTAATTTCACCGGGCACATCCAGCCGCCAACCGTCAATGCCAAAATTAATCCAGTATTCGGCAACCTCGAGGAGGAATTCGCGAACGGCTGGTGTTTCAATACGAAATTTTGGCAGGGCGGGCAGATTCCACCAGCCTTGATAACCGATCGCCCGTAAACTGCCTTCCTGTTTGATGGCGTGTTGCTCTTCCGGGGTTGGGTAAGCTCCCCAATGTCGTCTTTCGTGCAGACGATCTTGATCGAAGTAGAACCAATCTTTGTAGGGAGAGCAATGGCCTGTTTCCAGCACGTGGTGAAATTGCCAGAAGCCGCGGCTGGCATGATTGAACACGCCATCCAGTACCACGCGCATCTTACGCTTGTGAGCCTCATCCAATAATTTTCTCAACGCCTCATTGCCGCCAAGTAAGGGATCCACGTTGTAATAATCATACGTGTGATAACGATGATTGGAAGCCGAAGAAAAGATCGGGGTGAAATAGATCGCAGTGATTCCCAATTCTTGCAAATAATCTAATTTCTCGATCACACCGTATAGATCGCCGCCTTTGAATCCGTGGGTAGTTGGCGCAGAGTCCCAGGGCTCAAAGGGCAATGAACCAGAAGGGTTGCGTCCGCTCTTTGCGAAACGGTCTGGAAAAATTTGATAGAAAATTGCGTCTTGTACCCAATCTGGTGTTGTCATGTTTTTTCCTTGTTCATAAATTTTGTTGTGTGTATCTATTTTATTCAGTTGGAAAAATGCGGATGCTCTTAACTATCCATGTTTGATTGTAATGCGTCGTTGAAGAATCTGGATGTTTGATTGGGCTTAATCACCTAATGAACCGAACATCATGCGCTCGAGCAGAGTACGCTGGAAGATGAGGAAGATGATCACTACAGGAATGGACATGATAATGGTAAGTGAACCCAGAAAGCTCCATGGCTGCGCACCGCCAGTATACTGGCTTTGCACCATGGCATAGATGGACATGGCGAGTGTGACGGTATCTGCTTTTTCAACAAATAACCAGCCGATGGTGAATTCGGAATAAGCCATCAGAAAAGCGATCAAACCTGCCACCGCGATGGAAGGCAGTGCTAGCGGTAGGGTGACTAGGAGAAAGGATGTTAGATCGCTTGCACCATCAAGAAATGCAGCTTCTTCTATTTCTTTGGGAATGGCTTGAAAAGCGGAGCGCATATTCCAGATGCAGAAGGGCATTGCAAAGGTTGCGTACGTAATGATCAGCGCCAGCAGCGTGGTGCGGATGTGTATCAGGCTGAGGATGATATAAAGCGGTGTCATGAATGCCACTGGTGGAAGAACGGCTGTCAGCAATAATGCGAACAACCCCGTCTGGCGGCCTGGGAATCGGAAGCGTGCAAATGCATAAGCCAGACTCATGCCAAGCACGATGGCGATCAATGCCGCACTGAAGGAAACGAACAGACTGTTCTTGAGCAATATTTGAAAATCTACAGACTGATATGGTTTATCAAGAACTTGCATAAAAGCATCGAAGGACCATATCTTGGGCAGCAATCGGAATTCAGTAGGGCGTCCTTTAAGTGTGCCGTCGAATGCCAACCGCACCATTCCCCATACGGGCAGTATCACGAATAATCCAACGAGGGTCAATGATAGTTGCGTGGCGAGTTGTTGCAGGAAGGATATTTTACGCATATGTGACTCCTTCGCCCGCCTTGCTCCAACGATTGAAGACCATCACAAAGAACATCAGAAGGATGACGGTGATGATGTTGATCGTGGCCGACACAGCGAACTGACCTCCGTAGCCCCCAAATCCGTTAGAGGGATTGAAGATATTGTAGGATAAGGTTGCCAGAGTAGAATCTGAAAAACCGAAGGCTTGAAATAAATAGAATTGATTAAAGGCAAAGATGCCGCGCACAATAAAGGCAGGGATGAGCAATGGCAGAAGAAGCGGCCAAGTCACATACTTAAACGTCTGCCAGATACTGGCTCCGTCAATTGTGGCGGCGTCCAGTACTTCTCGGGAAATTGTCTTCAACCCGATACTGGCGGCCAGCATCATGAATGGGAAGCCGTACCAAATTGCAGGCAGAAGGAAAACGATAAGCCACATACTGGGACTCTTATCCAGCCCATTGGCAAAAACTGCAAAGAAGGAATCTTTTCCAAATTTATCTGCGGCCAGATACAGCCAGCCCCAATCCCGTTGGAAGATATTAACCCACATCATCGCCCCGATCATTTCTGGAATTGCCCAGGGCAGAATGAATAATGCCTGCCAAAACTTTCCAAGCCTTACGCCATGTTGCCAGAGTAGGAGCGCTACTCCCAAGCCAAGACCGCATTGAAGCAGAACAGATAGCACAGTCCACAGGATATTGAAGAAGAGAACACTCCAGCCATTTGAGTATGTGATGAAACTTAATACATTTGGATACAGGTTCAGACCTACAAAATTGACTTTATCTGAACGTGTTCCAATCTCACCCGCTGGCATGGTGGGAAGTTGACCGGTGATTCCTTGTGAGATTGAGCGCCAGATGCCGCCATTAAATCCATCGCGGATGGATGCAGTATTGAAATTGGTCAACGAGACACCAAATTGAAAGATCAACGGAAAGATAGTTAGGATAGCGAAGACGATTAGCCCGGGCACAAGCCAGGGGAGCGCGCGGCGTGTCTCTGTTTTAACGTTCAGAACATTATCCCTAAAAAAGAAAACCCCTTCTGCGGCGGCAAAGGAAAGTGGCACCGTCAGCGTGACAATGTATTGCGGCCATTTGGTGGGCCAGATCAATAAAAAGGCAATGGCAATTCCAAGCCAGAGTACGTAGAGGCGTTCTTTGTTCCATAATCGTTTTAGACCAAATAGTGCCAGGATCGTAATGAATGGATCGAATGGGAATGGAAAGACGCCTTTATGCCACACGGTTGGAGAGAAGAACAACCAGAAAATTGGCTGCCACATTGGGTAGCCCGCTTTCTGTACCTCTGTTGCTGAGGTTGAATAACCAGTATGATAAAAAATAGATCCGCTAAGTCGCCCGATCGGGTTTGGCCAAAGATATGGATCGAATATAAAAAAAATCACAACAGTCAGCACTCCCCAAAGTGCGGCGGTGCGAAGCGATATTTTGAGAAAGTCTTTATCTTTGGCATCCAGAATCCAATCTACGAGAATGGCGATGCCGACAACGCAGTAGAGATACTTGGACGCCGCAGTTAATCCAAGTGAGGTAGCGGAGAGAATCAACCAGCGGTTCCACCCTGACTGTTTAGACTGCTTCCATTTCAAATAACTGATTGCCGCGACGAGACTCAACAAGGCAGGGACGGCTTCCACCATGATCTGCGAAACATATTTAATAGTGAAGGTGTGAATAGCGAGGAATAGTCCAGCTACTGGATTGATCAATGCGACGATGGCTACGGTGATGGTTCCAATGATAGCGTTGATAGTGCGCGCAGGTTTGACAAGGGTCCGCGGCAGATATTTGTTTGGTTCTGCAGAGGTAGACGCTTCGGGGGTGAGTGGCTTTTCCGGCGCAGATAAGATACTGAGGCCGATGATGATCTTTGCCAACGGTGGATGCTCAGGACGATAATTCGTTTCCAGAAAGCCAGACAAGTTCGAGGTGCGGATCAGATGCGCGTATTCCTGTCCCGCGCGCAAATAGTCATCTTCATCAAAGTCAATTGGAAGCATGGATACGGCGCGGGCGCGCAATCCAAAAGCGATTGCAACAACCAGAAGGACGGAAATTGTGTAAAAGAGTACGCGAAAAGTTTTAGTCATTTGGAAAGCGTGGGTAAATAAAACATTTAACTGTTCATTTGAGATTAAAGAGATAGGTCTGGTAGGGAGGTAGTTCGTTAAGCGGTTTGTATCCACTAAATTCTCCGCTTTTGATTTCCAGCGACTGGGCTTGTGCTGTACCAAATATGGATAAAGGAGTGAACGTGCCATCTGCCAGCGCGCTTTCTCCCAGACTCAATTTGTAATCTGAAATTTGCGTTTTCCCCAAATTGACAAGCACCAGAATTCTTTCAGTGCCGCTGATTCGTAGGAGTGCAAATACTGCCGGGTTGCCTGTTTCAAGCAGAATGGCATTGCCAGATTGTAATGCAGAATGTTCCTTGCGGATTTGGATCAGTGCCCTGTAATGTTCAAGCAGTGAATTTGGATCGCCCGATTGTAGCGCAACATTGACTTGTTCGTAATCATTTCTCGGCGCACGCCATGGATCTGTAACGGAAAAGCCTGCATACTTTTTCGCACTCCATTGCATCGGCAGGCGCAGGTCTTCATCCGGCTTTTGTCCTTGCATTCCAATTTCTTCACCATAGTAAATAAATGGTGTGCCGGGTGACGTGAGCATTAAGAATGATGCGAGTTTTGCTTTATCTATATTGCCATTAAAAACAGATATAACGCGGGTCTGGTCGTGATTGGTCAAAAAAGTGGCGAAGTTAAAATCTGGCATATCCTGTAATGCAAATTTGAATGCGCTGATGATGCCTGAGCTTGCGCCGCCATTCGTACTGTTCACAAATCCGCTGGACATTTCGAAACTGAAGATTTGATCGAGCTGATTGCCCGTGTAAGATTTGATCACCGATGAGCCAGCGCCAAAAACTTCTCCGACCGCATAGGCTTGCGGGTTTTGTCTTTTATATTTCGTGTAGAAAGTTTTAAGCCATTGATGCGTGGCTGGTGTGTTCTCAACTTTTTCGCCATCTTCGATGAGATGTTTTGCTGCATCAACACGAAAGCCGTCAATGCCGATGTCGTTTAGCCAGAAGTCAGTTACTTTTAACATGTCATCGGTTACTTGAGGGTTGGTGTAATTCAAGTCGGGCATACAGCCACAAAATAGTCCGAAATAATATCCCTGATTGCCTGCGTACCATTTGCCGCCCTTGCTTGTTTCAGACCAAACGTAGTAATCACGGTAGGGCGAATTTATGTCGCTGTTGGCGCTCTTGAACCACGGGTGTTGACTGGAAGTGTGGTTGAGGACGAGGTCTATGATGATGCGAATGTCTCGTTTGTGGGCTTCCGCTACAAGGCTTTTGAAATCTTCCATGGTTCCATATTGCGGATTGACTTCATAATAATCTGTAACATCGTAGCCGTGATAAGAAGGGGATGGGTGAATGGGCATCAACCAGATGGCATTGACTCCAAGCGTTTGGATGTAATCCAATTTTTGGGCGATGCCATTGAAATCGCCGATCCCATTTCCATCGGTGTCGTAAAAAGAGCGGACGAATATTTCATAGAAGACCGCTTTGTTCCACCAGTTGGCTGGTGCTGATTTAGGTACAGCAGCAACTGTCGGCGCGGTGGGAACGCATGCCGATAGAAAAGAAAAAAGCAACAGTGTGGAGAGAATCCGTTTTAGCAAGGGGATTATCCGGGCGAAAAAATTTCCTCTCCCCAAAAAATAAGAGAGAGGAAATTGATGAGAAAAAGAAAATTGATTAACCTTTGACGCCGCCCGTGGTGAGACCGCCGACGATCTGCTTTTGCAGGAAGATATATACCACTGCGACAGGGAGAGCCACGATTACCGCCATGGCCGCGAATCGATTCCATGGGATGCTGGAGGCGTATTGGCCGGTCATGTTGTAGAGGGTCATGGCGAGGGTGTAGTCTTTGGGCTGGGAGAGGAAAAGCCACGAGGTGACGAATTCCTGCCAGTTGCCAATGAAGCCGATGAAGAAGGTCACGGCCAGTTGCGGCATTGCGAGCGGTAGGATGATCTTCCAGAAAGTTTGGTTGGTATCTGCGCCGTCAATGGCGGCGGCTTCTTCAAGTTCTTTTGGAATGGTGTCGAGATAGCCTTTGAGATTCCAGATCGCGAAAGGTAGGGCGCCGGCTGTGATGGCAATGCCTACTCCGAGGAGTGAGTCGCGCAGGTTGAATATCAGTCTTCCTTTTAATCCTCCGTCACAGGCAAACCATGGCAATAGTGCTGTCACACCTTGACCGCAGTCAACTATTTTCAATTGGTTTAGTAATAAGTAAAGCGGTGTTGCCAAGCCTACGCCCGGCATGAGGAGTGGAATAAAAACTAAAACCATCAGCACTTCGCGCATTTTGAAATTGAAGCGTGAAAAAGAGTACGCGGCTGTCACTGCGACGAGTAATGCAACTAGACCTACTCCTACAGAAAGCCCGATGCTATTGCGCAGAAGTTGGATAAAGGAGACCGGGTTTCCAGTTGGGTGATCAAGTACTTGTTTATATGCGACGAAGGATATTTCCGTTGGGATCAATTGTAGCGAAGATGGGCGCGTGGTTTTTGAACTCAGTGATAAAGTCACGATATACATGATAGGGAACATCACGGAAAATAAAATGAAGAGACACAGTATTTGCGTGAGCAGCTGCCGCCAAAGGGGCAGGTCACGTCCACTGGTTTGTCCGGATGTGTTCATGGTCAGAAAACGGACGAGCAGGTTTTTCTTGGGAGTCTGAGAATTTGCGCTCATGTTATGCCTCCGAGTAGCTTTGGGTGGCGCGAGTGATGCGATTGGTGATCAACAGTACAACCAATGCCACGAAGAAGATGATGACCGCGAAGGCGGCGGCGACGCCGAACCAGCGCAAATTTCGGACAAGGTTATAAGCAAATGTCACAAGCAATTCAGTGGAGCGGGCGGGTCCGCCGCCTGTCATAAAGAAGACCAAACCGAAAAGATTGAAGGTAATGGTAAAGCCATATACCGCGGCTGGCATCATGGCGGGCGTCAGTAGTGGTATGGTTATGTTTCGAAATTGTTGGAAGCTTGTTGCGCCGTCAATTGCTGCAGCTTCGTATAAGTCTCTGGGAATACTTTGCAGTGCGCCTGTGGCGATGACAGACATCAGCGGCCAGCCCAGCCAGAAATTTGCGATCATCATGGCATAGTAGGCGAGCGTCAACGGTGCGCCGGGCAGAAAGCCGGGGATGGGTGGTGTGTATTCGGTCAGCCAGCGTAGATGAACAGGATCCAGATGCCCAAAAAGAATGGAGATAGAAGTTAGAAGTTGATTCATCGCGCCGTATTGCTCATCGAAAATATTGCGCCAGACGGTTGCAACGACGATGGGTGGAACAACTACCGGCAGAATGTATAGTGCGCGATAAAGCTTCTTGAGCCACAGGCCTTCCGTGTTGAGCATAACGGCGATCAAGACTCCGGCAGGCACATGTAGAAACACGTTACTAAGCGCCCACCAAAAGTTGAACTCAAGCACACGAAAGAAGTTGAAATTTTCCACCGGCAGTGCGCCTGTGAAAATATCTATATAATTTTTTAATCCGACAAATTTTAATTCCGGAGAGTTCAAACCAAGCAGAAGATGTTTGGTTTCAAAGTTCGTAAATGATATGATAACTTGATAAATTAATGGATAGAATGTGATGACCCCCATGATCAGGAATGCCGGCACTAGATAATAATAGGGCAGCAAATTACGTTTGATTTTCGTCCCACTGATTTTTTTATTTGCTAATTCCATGATCGTTTCTCCTGATAAGAATAATCATTTTGAGTAGGAGCGGACGGGGGGAACCCGTCCGCTCCTTGTATTGCAATGCTACGATCTATAATTATTTGGTAGCGCCTTCAAAACCAGCTTTGACCCAGTCAGCGGCAAGTGTGCCTTTTTCATAGACTGAATCTGTTCCGCAGAAGTTGCCCCAATACTTGCCCATGTTTTCAACTTGAGGGCGGAAGTAGGCGGTGGAGAAAGCGTCGAGCAAGCCCTGGATTAGCGGGTCAGTTACTTTGACGGTGGTGTTGGCAGGAACATGGCCAGCATCGTTCATCATAGCGGTCTGAGCAGCAGTGTTGGTCAAGTACATTGCCACTTCAAGGGCAGCTGCGGGGTTGGCGCCATTCGGGTTGAAGTAAAAACCATCAACACCAAGGAGTGGGTTGGATGAGCCACCTGGGCCGGCGGGAATCGGGGCTACGCCGAGTTTGTCACCGAGAGCCTTGCGATAATCACCCATAGCCCAGTTACCATTGAGGATGGCGGCAGCTTTACCTTCAGTGAAGGGAGCGAGGCCATCAGCATCATTCTTGGGCCAGCCGTTTGTCTTGGCGACCTGCCACAGATCATTTTGATATGAAACTGCAGCGGCGACTTTGGATTGATTGTCAGCAGCCGAGACGAAGTTGAAGCTATCATCAAAGATTTTGCCGCCGAAGGAGCCGAAGAAACCAAATCCCTGGTAGCAGCCAACGTTAAAGACAACTTCTGTACCACCTTCCATCAGAGCCTTGAGTTCGTCAGTGGTGGCTGGAGGAGTTTTGATAAGATCCTTGTTGTACCAAAACGCCATTGCCTTCAAGGATTCAGGAAGACCATACAACTTGCCATCGTACATCATGCCACCCTGGGAGAGTTTGCTGTAATCGCCGAGTTTGCCAGCGGCTAGGTCGGTGATGTCCATGATCAAACCACCACGGACTTCGGCGCCGAGGTTATCATTCGGGGCGATGAACATATCAGGTCCGCCGCCAGCAGCGACATCAGTCTCGTACTTGGTGAATATGTCGTTGAAGGGGACTTGAAGAACGTTGATCTTGATATTGGGTAGGTCTTTTGCTGCATTTGCGAGGATCGTGGTCAATGCAGTTTCTTCAGCAGAGCCTGTACCATATGCGTGCCAAAAAGTCACCTCACCTTTTGTAGATGATGGGCCGCCACCACCACAAGCCGTGAGTATCATGCTGGCAACTACTAACAAACTAAATAACAAACTTAACTTTTTCATTATTCTTCTCCTTACAAATATATAGTTTTGATTGAGTTCGACGACACTTTCTATAATATTTTATCATGATGTATCGGGTAAATTATCCATCACCTCCTTTTATTCAGTTGGGGCTGCCTGTTTTATTTTAGCCGATAGAATTTCCTTTGAAACAGGGCTTTTTCTTTCTATAGCATCGTGGATGGCAATATTGATTGCCTGCACGGTAGCGCCTATCAATGAGGAACGTTGCCCAAGCATGGCTGTAGTAATATGGACACTTTGCTCGGATGCATGTAGCGAACGTTCGCGAACAGCCTGACGAATGGATGTGGTTAACAGGTCACCGGCTTGCGCGACTCCACCGCCGATGATCACTGCGCCTGGGTTGAATAAATTGACCAGACCCGCAATTGCAATTCCGATAAAGGTACCTGCGCGCATAATAATTTCCTGCGAAGGTAAATCACCGCGCCGCGCAGATTCCGCTACTTCCTGCGCGGTTATGTTTTCGATAGGGATTTTGGATAATAAGGTACGCTTGCCAGATTCTACCATTTTTCTCGCTTGAAGCGCAATTGCATTGCCTCCCGCGAAGGCTTCCATACAGCCGTGGTTTCCACAAGTGCAAAGCGGGCCGTTTTCTTCAATTGTGATGTGCCCGATTTCACCGGCAGAACCTGTCGTCCCCCCGTAAATTTGTTGATTAATGATCAGGCCTGCGCCGATGCCACTTCCTACTTTGATAAAGGCGAGATTTTTTTCCCCGCGTCCTGCGCCATACGCCCATTCACCTAATGCGCCAAGTTCAGCATCGTTATTAAGTGACACAGGACATCCCCATTCTTTTTCCAGAGTTTTGCGGATAGGAAATCTATCCCAGCCTGGCATGATGGGTGGCGACATGACCATGCCCGCATCTTTGACTACCGGGCCAGGAACGCCAACGCCGACTGCCATGATCTCAGAAATATTGATCCCGGAACGATCCAGAAGTTCCTGCATAATTCGGCTTGCTTCTGCGAGACAAATTTGTGGACCTTGTTTAATATCAAAAGGCAGGGAAATTTCCTCAATAATTTTCGCTGAAAAATCTGCGATTGCTATGTTTATGTGTGTAGCCCCCATATCCACTGCCGCAACCAAACCACGCTTTGGGTTGATCTCCAAAACGACAGGCGGTCGTCCGTTGGGAATGGCGCGGCTTTCCGCTTCCAAAATAACACCATTCTCGATCAGATCGTTAATGATCAAAGTTACCGCGGCGCGGGTTAAACCCATTTCCTCCGCCAGATCTGTCCTTGAAATGCCTGTTGCGGCAAAGCGGATCAAGTCAACTGCGGAGTGTTTGTTAAAATTCTTAATATTTTGATTCTGGGAAACCCAATAAAACATACTTACTGCGCCTTAGATACTAATAATAGAAAGGTTTGACTTCCTAATAATAGCACAGTTCTATATTTTTTCAAGTGTATTAACAAATAAAAATCTATTATCTCGCCTCCATTAAATAAATAAGCCGATACGCAACAAACTCTGCGCATCGGCTTAAAAAACCTTGTTAATTCTTTAGCTATCGAACTGCTTCTTCAGTGGTCGCGTCAAAGATGTGGAACTTGCCCATATCAAAGATCACATCGGTTTCATGGCCAACCCGTAAGTGTGAGCGTGGGTCAACACGGCCGACAAATATATTCTTGCCGCTCACCAGATAGAGCAAAGTTTCATTTCCCATCAACTCGGTCACGTCAACTTTTGCTGTAACTTTTTCACCGTAAATATTTGACGGAGCGAATTCAGGGTCATGGATATTCTCAGGACGAATACCGAAGATCACATTCTTGCCATCCATGCCTTTATAGGGGCCAGCCAGATCATTCGGAATTTGAACTTTGAAATCGCCAGAGTCTACGAATATTTTGTCGCCGTTTTTTACGATCTTGGATGGGAAGAAGTTCATGGCAGGTGAGCCGATGAAACCCGCCACAAATAAATTGTTGGGATGGTCATACAAATTTTGCGGTGTATCCAGTTGTTGTAAATTTCCCTTGTTGATGACCGCGATGCGTGTCGCCATGGTCATCGCTTCGGTCTGATCATGCGTGACGTAGATGAAGGTGGTCTTAAGGCGCTGATGTAGCTTGCTGATCTCGGCACGCATTTGCACGCGCAATTTCGCATCAAGGTTTGATAGTGGTTCATCAAACAAGAAAACTTTTGGTTCGCGCACAATGGCGCGACCAACCGCTACACGCTGACGTTGACCGCCGGAAAGTTGGCGCGGTTTGCGTTGAAGAAGTTCCTGGATGCCCAAAATATCTGCTGCTTCATTTACACGGCGCTTGATATCTTCCTTGGGTGTCTTGCGAAGCTTGAGACCAAAAGCCATGTTGTCATAAACAGATAGATGCGGGTACAAAGCGTAAGACTGGAACACCATGGCAATGTCGCGATCTTTTGGCGCCACATCATTAACTGTGCGCTCGCCAATTTTGATCTCGCCACTTGTGATCTCTTCCAAGCCTGCCAGCAATCGTAAGGCAGTGGTTTTGCCACAGCCCGACGGCCCGACTAAAACAAGAAATTCTTTGTCCTGAACATTAATGTTGAGGCCTTTGATGATCGTAAGATCACCAAATTTCTTCTCGACGTTCTGAAATGTAACGCTTGCCATAAGTTCCTCCAGTTTTTAGAATATAGTGATGTAATTATAATCACAAAATCGTATTAGAGGCTAACAGGTTTTTCGCTTTCAGCAGCTTGGAGCAAGGCCAGGATCGCGGCTGTGTTTGCACGGCTGTCAGATAATGAAATTCGCGGCGGCTGGTGATTCAAGATCGCGTCGCACATATCTTCTACTTCGCCAAGATATAGCTCGCCGCCATTTATTTTTATCGTTTGTAATTCATCGTTGCGATTAATATAAATTTCGTTTTTGAGACCGGGTTTGAAAGGATTGGGAATTTTCAACGTGGCTTCTGTTCCAACAATTTCGATGAACGAACGCGATGGGGATTTGAATCCGCTGTCAAATTGCATGTGGATTCCATCCTTGAATCGCATCTGCCCGATGAACGAATCATCGCTGCCGCTTGCAATTGTGGACTGCCAGCCAAACACGTCAACAGGCTCAGCGCCGACGATCATACGCGCGTACGAGATGGGATAACAGCCTACATCCCAGATACTGCCGCCGCCCATTTCTTCCATCCAGCGGAAATTTCCTTCGCGAGTCAGTGTGAAAGTGAACGCGCCTTTGATGAGTTGAAGTTTTCCCAAGACACCGCTATCCACGATCTCTTTTACTTTCAACGTCTGGGCATGATGGCGATACATGAATGCTTCGGCCAGGATCTTCCCTGATTCTTTTGCGGCTAGAGTCATTGCGTCTAATTCTTCAAGAGTTAATGCGATTGGTTTTTCACATAAGACATGTTTGCCTGCGCGCAGGGCTTTGATCGTCCATTCTGCGTGAAGATGATTGGGCAATGAATTGTAGATCACGTCAACATCAGGGTCGGCGAGTAATGCCTCATAACTCCCGTGCGCGCGCGGAATATTCCACTCGCGCGCGTAACTTTCAGCGGAGGAAATGTTTCTCGAAGCAATGGCCAGCAAGCGGGTCTGTTTTGAGGCGCGTAGGGGTTTGATCAATGCGCGGTTTATTTTGGCAGTCGAGAGCAGTCCCCAGTTAAGTATTTTGTCCATTTGAAATCCTGTTCAAAAGTATGGTGACCGATATAAGTAATATCATCATAAAGACAGCGATGATCGAGAATCCAATTTGCAAACCAAATAAGTCACTGCTCCATGCAATTACCCACGGGCCAATAACTCCGCCGACGCCTGCAAAGGTAAAGAGTACGCCGAGAATGGTGTTGGCGTTTTCTGTGTGCATGTCTGAAACCGCGGCTGTGAGAGTGGGGAAGATGATCGAAAGGAAGAGGCCTGTGGTTGGCAAAAGAAAAAAAATTTCTTTTGGGCCGAACAAGCCGGCGCAGATGCAGAATATGCCGCCTGTGCTCATAAAAAGGATCGAGCGTAAATAGCCGATGCGATGAACAAAGAATCCGCCGATCAATCGCCCGAGCATCATCAGGGCAAAAAATAACGAGAGCGCTTGATTGCTTTGCGTTACTGGCATGTTGCGGATTTGTTGGAGGAAGGTAACCAGCCAGGATGCAAAACCGATCTCTGCCGCGACATAAAAAGCGATGGCGACATAGAACCAGGGGAGTTGTCCTTTGAATGCGATTTTCGGAATATGGCGGAAGTCGAGCTGTGTTTTTTCCTCTGCTTTGGGAAAACGAAGAAAGATAAAAATAAATACGAACATGGCGATCAACAGGATATCCCACCGATAGATCGCACGCCAGGATATGCTTTGACTTAATAACCAGCCTGCGAAGAGCGGTGCGACTAATGATCCTAATCCGTGGAGGACTGCCATCAAGTTGAGGTAAAGTCCTTTGCGTTCGTGATGCAGGCTGACGATGATCGCGTTGGGGCCAAGTTCGAGTGCGCCGAGTCCAAGCCCCAGCACGAAGAGCGAGCCCGCAAGCAATATTGCAGATTGGAAAAAACTATATCCACCGACGCCGATTCCGAGAAGTACGCCTGCCAGCAGAATTACGCTTTTTAATCCAAAACGGTCTGCTAGAATTCCAGTAATCAGCGTAGCAATCAGAAACCCAAAATATTCGCCGAAGAAAATATTTCCGCCTGTGCCGTAGTTGATATGTAACTCGGCGAGCATGGCAGGCAGAGTAGGGCCTTTGAGGTTGTCTGTGAATCCGAAGACGAAGAAGGATAGGAAGCAGCCGGCTGTTAGCAGGAGGATGGTAGTTTTGGTGGATTTAGTTTGCATGATGAAGGAAATTATAACGGGTCTGGCTACGTATTAAGCCAAACCCGTTAATTTAGTTTTATAAAAAATGTAAATGAAAAATTATTGTGCTCTGTTGCGCGTGGCTACATCGAAGATCACTGCGGCGGCAAGCACGGCGCCTCTCGCCATGTATTGGTACGATATGCCGATGCCCATTAAGTTCATGCCGCTTGTCAATGACAACATAACCAAAGCGCCGATGATTGACCCGACAACCTTGCCTATACCGCCAGCGGGAGACACTCCGCCGATAAAAGCCGCTGCGATAGCATCTAGTTCCCAAAGAGAACCTGCAGTTGTTGTGGCGGATTGCAAGCGGGAGGCGAACAAAATGCCCGACAACGCCGACAACATGCCCATCGAACCGAAAACGATATAGGTAATTTTCTTTACATTGATGCCGCTCAATTCAGCCGCTTCTGGATTTCCGCCGACAGCGTAAATATGTCTGCCGAGCACCGTTTGTGTTGTAATGAAATGATAAATTAAAACCACTACCAATACAACTACTGCCGTCCAGGAGAGACCTTGATAGCCTGCGAGCAGCCAGGTGATACCGCCGATCAAAGCTGATGTGAATACCAATTTAATGATGAACATTTCCATTGGCAACACTTCAAAATTATAGGCTTGTTTCTTTTTGCGGCTATTTATTTCGTTGATGATAAGTAAAACTATGGCTAATACTCCGATAATAAGAGTCAGTTTATGTACGCCTGGTAAAAATTCAATGCCCGGAATATCGGGGATAAAACCGTTTCCAATGGCGTTAAAAGTTTTGTCGGGAATGATGATCGTGCCGGTGCTTTCAGTCACAACTAGGATGGCGCCTCTGTAAATCAACCATCCAGCTAGCGTTGCAACAAAGGCTGGAATTTTCATTTGCGCCACCAGAAAAGCGGTGATTGTCCCAGCCAGGACTCCGAGTGCCAAAGTGAGAGGGATTGCCAAATATACGGGCAGATGCCACTGTACCATAGCTATGGCGGCTATGGCGCCAAGAAAACCTCCGAGAAAACCGACCGATAGATCAATATGTCTGATCACGATGACGAGTGTCATACCGACAGCCAAAACTGCTATGTAGCCCGTCTGATTCACCAGATTGACGATGTTTCTTGACGAAATAAAAATACCCTTGGTCGTGATCGTAAAAATTGTCATGATTACGAAAAGGGCGATATACATGCCGTATTCGCGGATATTTTGTTGTAATAATTTTCGGGCATTTTGTATAAATGACATTTGAAGACTCCTTAGTAATTAGTCGCCAATTGCATGATTTTTTCCTGAGTTGCATCCTTTATTGCTAGTTCACCTGCAATTTTCCCGCCTGAAACGACGTAGACTCTGTCGCTCATTCCCAGAACCTCTGGCAGTTCGGATGAGATCATAATAATGCTCATACCCTGTTCCACCAGCCTTGTCATAATCGTATAAATTTCAAATTTTGCGCCGACGTCGATTCCCCGCGTTGGTTCGTCAAGAATTAATAAGTTTGGTTTAACGAACAGCCATTTAGCCAGGGATACTTTTTGTTGGTTGCCGCCGCTCAGATTTGAAATTTTCTGCTCAATGCTTGGTGTTTTAATATTTAAGGAATCCTTGTATTCGTTCGCGACATTGACTTCTGTATTATCGTTGACCACGCCTCGATTTGCGATTTCCTTTAAATTCGCGATAGTGATGTTTTGTTTTACATCCTGGATCAGGATCAAACCGTCGCCTTTTCTGTCTTCAGTGACATAGGCTACGCCTGCGTTAATCGCATCTTGTGGGCGCCTGAAGTGCTTCTTGTTTCCCATTATGAATATTTCGCCGGTGATGTTGTATCCATCTGGGTTGCCAAATATGCTCAAAGCCAACTCTGTACGCCCTGAGCCCATCAGACCTGCAAACCCAACGATCTCGCCTTTTTTTACATGAAAATTAATATCCTTGAGAATGCTTCTGCCTAGCGCAGGATCGTATGCGCTCCAATTTTCAATATTAAGCACAACTTCCCCGAATTGCCGATTTTCTCTTTTTGGATAAATATTGTCAATCTCGCGTCCCACCATATACTTAATCAATGCAGTTTCAGATACTTCACCTTTTTGGGTCTCCAGGGTGCATATTGTCTGCCCGTCACGCAAGACCGTAACAGAATCTGCGATCTCTATAACTTCTTTTAATTTATGAGAAATTAATACGCAGGTAACGCCGTGATTTTTTAGGTCACGCAATAAATTTAAAAGATTTTCGCTATCGTCCTCATTTAGCGCGGCAGTGGGTTCGTCTAGGATTAATAATTTAACATCTTTGCTGAGCGCTTTAGCGATTTCAACTAATTGCTGTTTGCCAACCCCCAGCTCTTTTACTTTTGCAGCCAGGTTTACGTTGAGCCTTACTTTCTTCAACATTTCAGCTGCGCGTTTAATGGTTTCATTCCAATCAATGATCGCGCCATTTTTAATCTCATGGCCAAGAAAGATGTTTTCATAAACGGTCATTTCAGGGATAAGCGCCAACTCCTGATAGATAATGGCGATTCCTGTTTTCTCGCTGTCGCTAATCCCCTTGAAATTTTGAACATTTCCGCCAAAGATGATTTCTCCGGTATATTGTCCATGCGGATACACCCCGCTTAGCACTTTCATTAACGTGGATTTCCCCGCGCCGTTTTCCCCTACCAGGCAGTGTATCTCACCTTCTTTAACTTGAAAGCTGACGTTATTTAAAGCTTTCACACCAGGGAATTCTTTGATGATGTTTTTCATCTCGAGTATGGGAGTATTCATGAGCGGCTCACTCCTAAGAAACATATAAGCAGATAAAAAAATTCCCGCAAGTTATTTTACAATCGTCAAATTTGACTGAATCCAACCTGCGGGACATTACTTCTTATTAATTCAATTATACAGGAATAGTGGTGATTGAGTCTATCACTATTCCTGTATTGTCTAATGGAACTTTTCACATTCAAGCCTGTGAAATTACTGGCGGCAGTAATTGCAGGATCAGAATGATGACTTTGACACCTTGGGTGATCAGGATCTGAACATCATGGACGGCGACGGTCAAAGCATCTTTGAAGCGAGCATCTCCCGGTATCGACCGCTACCTAATCTTTAGCGGAAACAAAAGTCATCGAGAGTTTAATTTTTTTTATTCTACGCCAGCGAAACCCCGATCAACCTTCCAATACCATACGTCAAGACTGCAGCGATCAACCCTACCAGCACCTGACGCGTCCCTGAAAATAAGATGCCGCGCCCGGTCATTAATGTGATTGCCGCACCAATGATAAATAAGCCTACACCGCTGATGGCCATGCTCAAGTAAATTGCAAGGCTCCCGCTCCAAAAGAAGAATGGGAAGATGGGGAAGACAGCACCGACTGCAAATAAGATAAATGATGTGAATGCCGCTTCATATGCAGACCCGCCTAATTCTTCCGGGTCGATGCCAAGCTCTTCGCGTGCAAGAGTATCCAAAATGCTGTCTTTATCAGCCATCATGTGCGCGGCCAATTCGCGCGCGCGGTCTTCGGGTAAACCCTTTGATTGATAGATGAGCGCGAGTTCTTCCTGTTCTTCTTCGGGACTATTGGCGATCTCTTCCGCTTCTATCTTGATCTGATTCTCGTACAACTCGCGCGAGCTTTGCACCGACAGCCATTCTCCTAAAGCCATTGACCCTGCTCCAGCAAGCAGACCAGCCATCCCTGCGATCAAGACCGCGCCGTTGTCGTTTGTCGCGCCTGCTACGCCCATCACCAAACTCAAGATCGAAACCAATCCATCGTTTGCTCCCAGCACTGCCGCGCGCAATGCGTTGCCGCCGCCGCCGCGATGACGTCCTTCCATTTGCGCCACGCTTCCGCCGGGCAATCCGCCCGTTGATTTGGATGCCATGGATAACATGCGCGCATGAGATTTTTCATCACGCGAAAATTCCCGCGCTTCTGATTCGGGTTGTCCATCGTACGCATTGCTGTCAGCTTTTTCGTTGTTGGCGATCGTCGGCAGAACAAATTGCGGGCCGAATCTTTTTGCCAGCCAGATCAATATCCGCGCGCGTTGACTCGGTGTTCGCGCAGGGAATGTCACTTTCAGCGCATCCAGTTTTTTCTCCCACCCGGCTGCGTGTTTTTCTTCACTGGCGGCAAGCCGCTTATAAACTTCAGCCAATTGCGGCTGTTTCTCTGAATGGGCCAACGCCAGATATAACGCCGCTCCGTCAATTTCTTTTTGTCGGTTGGCCAAATATCTTTCCGCATCTTTTTGATTTGACATGTTTCCTCCCGAAAATATAAATCTCCGACGGGGCAACTTTCCCGTCGGAGATTTGGTGATTAACTTCTCAAAGCGTCCCAACCGGCGTAAGATGCAGAATCGCCCAACTCCGCTTCGATGCGCAAAAGTTGATTATATTTTGCAACCCGATCTGAACGGGCGGGCGCTCCGGTCTTGATCTGACCTGTGTTGAGGGCTACGGCGATATCGGCAATAGTGGCATCTTCGGTTTCGCCTGAACGGTGTGAGGTGACCGCGCGCCAGCCTGCGCGTTGACATAGATCCACGGCTTCGATGGTTTCTGTCAGCGTGCCGATCTGATTTACTTTTACGAGCAATGCATTCGCGGCTTTCTCTGCAATTCCTCTGCGGACCCGTTCTGGATTCGTAACGAGTAGATCATCGCCAACGATCTGGATCTTGTCGCCTAAATTTTTTGTCATCAGACTCCATGAAGTCCAGTCATTTTGAGCGAGGCCATCTTCAATGGAAACGATCGGATAATCATTGACCCACTTCGTCCAGAATTCCACCATTTGTTCGCCAGTGAATACCTTGCCTTCTTTGCGAAGGTTATATTTTTTTGTTTTCTCATCATAGAATTCTGATGCGGCGGGATCAAGCGCAATGGCAACATCTTTGCCGCGACCCGTTTTGAAGCCAGCTTTCTTGATCGCTTCGAGGATCAGCTCAATGGCTTCGCTGTTGGCTTTGAGGGCGGGCGCGTATCCGCCTTCGTCGCCGACGAGTGTGCCGTATCCTTTTTCCTTCAAGACAGATTTGAGCGCGTGATAGATTTCCGCGCCCCAGCGTACCCCTTCAGCGAATGATGGCGCGCCGAAAGGCATCACCATGAATTCCTGCATGTCGGTGCTTTGCCAGTTCGTGTGTGCGCCGCCGTTCATGATGTTCATCATGGGCACGGGCAGCACATGAGCATAGACTCCGCCAAGATAACGATAGAGCGGCATTCCAAATGAATTTGCTGCGGCCTTTGCAACCGCGAGGCTGACGCCCAAAATCGCATTCGCGCCGAGTTTGGATTTATTTTTTGTGCCATCCAAGGTGAGTAATTCTGCATCAATATCTTTTTGTTCGGATGCGTCCCAGCCGAAGAGTGCGTCTGAGATCTGGCCGTTCACATTTGCAACAGCTTTTGCAACGCCCTTGCCGAGATACCGTTTCTTATCGCCATCGCGCATTTCCAGCGCTTCGTGAATGCCGGTGGATGCGCCTGAGGGAACCGCGGCGCGTCCCCATGCGCCATCCATTAATACCACCTCCACTTCCACTGTGGGGTTGCCGCGTGAATCGAGAATTTCAAGCGCGGAAATACTTTCGATCGTAGTGTCCATTTTTTACTCCTGGGGTTAATGATTCGTATCGCGATGAAGAGAAGAATATCGCGGTATTATTTATGGCAATAAGTATAATCGCATTTTATATTTTGCCGAATTTATGAGCAGAGTTCATACCCAAGGGTCAAAGGAGTTTGAAGGCGAGTGAGATATAATCTTGTTAACTTATGAGCTCACAGCAAAAATTAGTTCTGCCACAGAGCGCACAGAGAAAACAAGAGAGAAAAATTAAAAAACTCTGTGCTCCTCTGTGGCTAAATGATCTTTTTGTAGTAGAGTCACTTATATGATGGAGCAAACTTGATGCCGCAAGACCCAAGCGAAAATCCCAAACCTGTCGGGGCTAAACTTATTCCTTTTCTTTGCTTTGCCAAAGAGAATCAAATTGTTGTGCGCGAATTCAGTCAACGGTTAATATCCAAAGGCTGGATAGATCCGTGGTTTGATGAGGATGATATTTTGCCCGGTCAGATCTGGCAGGAGAGTGTAGCCATGTAGTGCGGAATTCTCACGCGGTGATTATTTTTCTTTCAGGTGAGGCAGTTGCATCTGAAGGATCCTTCCAAAAGGAATTAAAACTCGCGCTGGATACTGCCGCTGAAAAGCCCGAAGGGACGATCTTTATCATCCCGATTCGCATTAATGAGTGTACCGTCCCGGAGATGTTGTTGAAATATCAATACGTGGATTATTTTGGGGACGATGAACATAAGGAGCACGTTTATTCCAGTTTGATCGCATCCCTCAAATGGCGCGCGGAAAATTTGGGGATAAAAAAATAACATGGCAGATGTTCATCGGTCTTGCGTATTTTATATCGTGAACCACAGAATAATCCCAGCGTAAATATTAGCTTAATATGGGAAGGTGCGTGGCCAGGCAGGATGTCAAACGGGGAATCTGTTGTGACTACTCCCCACGCCTAAAGGCGGGGGCTTCTAGGGCAAAGCCCAGGCTCTCTAGTCCGAGAGCTTCTATGTTTAGTATATTACAAGCAAAACCGTTCCTTACATCTCCACTGCTAAAGCAGGGAGCTTTACGGAACATTTGGTAAAATAGAAACAATATGGTAAACAATAATATATTTCAAGATCCCCCAG
>JAPLGS010000156.1 GCA_026390015.1 Chloroflexota bacterium
CCCGGCGAAATCCACAGGAATGGTTTTGGAGATCATTGCTTTAGAAGCAGGGGTTTTATCCGCGTTACTCTGATTGTCATACATCAATGTATCAGTAGTGATCAGATCGCCATCGTAGACTTGCAATGAAATTTGTCTTTCCTTCTGTCTCACATCCAAGTCATCCAGGGTGCCATTCAGCATATCGGTCATGCGGTATGGGCTGTATACCCAGCCGAGGATGGCGGCGCGCCGTTGTTCGACTGTGTCGATCGGCAGTCCGCGACGATAGACCGGTAGATACATCAAAGCACCGGCTTGAACATCCTGGCTGGTCTCCTGTACAAGAATAACTTTTCCAGAAAGTACGGCTTTATTCTCATCACGAGCCTTCTCCATCGCAGCGCGGCGTACGGGCTCTGAGAACATATCATAACCAAAAGCGCGATGGTTGCGATCTGAAAAAGGTTCGATGTATATGATGGAAGAGTAGACATCCCGTTTGCCTGCAGGGCTAACCGTGTAATCCGGAAAGCCTTCACTGCGAATTTCCTCAATGTGCTGATCCAATTGCTCCGGCGGGATCAAGAGCGCAAATCCGACACCCTGAATGCCGGGCAGCTGCTGTTCAAATTGGAGCTTCTCTGTGAATAACCGCCATTCCTCGCGCGTGACTGTCTCCGAAGCGTCAAATAATCCCGCGCCGCCGTGCAGGAGCTGGGAGCTGGCAGCCAGTCTGTTGGCGATATGGAGCTGGATCTCTTCGCAAATAAAGTCGAACTCGCGCTGTGCAGTTGCTTCCACGTCCGCTTTGAAATAAAGAGTAGCGAGTATGGTGACGAAAAAGCTGGCTATCAGCAGGCTTAATGCGATCCTAAAATTACGCGTTGTTGAATCCACTACGCGGACTGGCGAGGTTGCTTTGGGTTCAGGTTCTGGCTTGGTCATAATTCAAATCCTGGCGTGCAAATACGTGATATAAAATTGCAAGTTATGAACATATCGATCAACTTGATTATACGCTCTGCAGGCGTATAAATCAGATAAATTCCTGTCAACCCAGGCGGGCGGGACTGTTTCGATATACCGTATACAAACGATCGATCGATAAGAAATTTTCACCGAAGAGTTCACAGAGCATTCAGAATATTTTCTCAGCGTTCTTTGCGCCTTTGCGGGAGGAAAACCTTATAAGCGCTATTTGACCCGCCGAACTTTGCTCGAACGATGATCCGCTTAAAGCAAAAACCCGCTATTTCTAGCGGGCCAAGCTGGGGAACCTGGATTCGAACCAAGATACCATCCTCCAGAGGGACGTGTACTGCCGTTGTACGATTCCCCAAGACGGCGGTTATTTTACCATCTTTTTCTTCTTTCTGAGTTAATTATTTTCGGCTCTCTGGTAATTGCTGCATAAAAAAATTACATGATCCCGCAAAGTCACATTCCAGACAGGAGAGAAAACCCTTTATTGGAACACGGTCAAAACTGTCACTTACTTTTCATCCACTACTCAATTTATTTTATTTCCAATTTGACCCTGCCACCCCTTCATGTTAAACTTGTCGATTGCCATGTTCCCAACCCTTTTTTCTCTACTCCTGGTTTTATTCGCCCAAACAGCGGAGCTTTCCATTTCCTCGCCAAAGACAGGCCAAACATTGCTTGGGAAGGTGGAAATCGTTGGGAGCATGGATGTTCCCAATTTCTCATCGGCGCAATTGGCTTTTACATATTCTAATTCAACAGGCGATGCATCCATCCCCGCCGAGAATTGGTTCGCCATTCAAACATTTTCCCAGCCTGTAAAGGATGCAGTCCTCGCCGTTTGGGATACCACGCTGCTGACAGATGGAGATTACACACTGCGCCTGCGCGTTTTTTTATTGGATGGTTCGTTTCAAGATGTGGTTGTTGCGAATCTTAAGATCGGCAACGATCTGCCCACTCCGACCAACATTCCCCCCACCGCAACAGCCACTTTCATTCCCCCGCCCCCCACGCCGACCGCTCGACCTGCCACAGCCATCCCGAAGAAATTTTCCACAGCTACTCCTTCGCCCGTTAATCCGGCATCCGTGACAACGCTTTCCATTTATTCAACCTTTGGCCGCGGAGCGTTGATCACCCTGGTTTTATTTATCATCTTTTCCCTGTTACTTCGGCTTCGTAAAAACTAAAACCTTATTCTGGCAACTTGAAAACCAACTATGACAGATAATACATTCCTTCTGATCGGCTTCGGCAACCCGGGCCGTGAATACAAAGAAACCCGCCATAATATTGGCTTCATGCTCATAGACCGTATTGCCGTGCGGCTAAACGCGCACGGGATGAAATTGCAAGCCAAAGCCATTGTTATGTCCACGCTTTTTGAGGAGCGCAAAATAATCCTCGCCAAGCCGCAGACCTACATGAATCTTTCCGGGCAATCTGTCCAGGGACTCCTGCACTTCTACAAACTGCCCGTGGAAAACCTGCTGGTCGCTCACGATGATCTTGACCTTCCATTTGGGACGATCCGCATCCGCCCCGGTGGAGGTCCCGGCGGGCAACGCGGCATGGCTTCCACCATCGAACAACTCGGCACAAAAGATTTCCCGCGCCTGCGTCTGGGCATTGGGCGTCCGCCCGGGCGCATGGATCCAAAAGATTATGTCTTGCAGGATTTCTCCAGGGAAGATCTCAAACTCCTGCCTGAAGTATTAGACCGCGCCGCAGATGCCGCGCTTGAATTTGTATTGAAAGGCTTGAATGCTGCGATGAATAAATATAATGGCGATATAAAAGAATCATAATGGAAATTCTACAAAAGAAGATCCGTCAGCTTGAGCCATATCAACAGCTGCTGACACAAATTCAAGCCGGAAAAACGATCCACGGATTGGGTCTGCCTCGTTCTGCGCGCCTGCCCATCCTCGCCGCATTGCAAGCTGATCTGCAGCAGCCCATCCTGCTCATAACTGATCGTGCCGACCACGCTCTCTCGTTATTCGACGAGCTTGGCTTTTGGGTAAAGGCGCCGCGTTATTTATTTGCCGAACCAAATCCGCTCTTCTACGAAGAAGCTGCCTGGGGAATTTCAACCCGCCGCGAACGTTTGCAGGTACTAACCGCGCTCTCCGCCTATCATTTGCCTTTTGCACAAAAGCCTGCTCTGCCAGCGCTGATCGTCACCTCGGCACGGTCGTTGATGACTCGCACACTTCCGCGCCGCGATTTTCTTAAAGCGTGTAAAAAATTGTCAGAAAGCCAGACCATGCAACCTGACGCGTTGATCCGTGAATGGGCGCGGATCGGCTACCAGCGAGTCAATACGGTGCTTGAGCCCGGTCAATTCTCACATCGCGGAGGTCTACTTGATGTTTGGCCCTCGACGCTATCGAATCCGGTTCGTCTTGATTTTTTTGGTGACGAAATAGAAACCATTCGTCAGTTTGACCCGGCCACGCAAAGAACGCTTGAGAAGCTAAAGAGTATTTTAATTACCCCCGCGCGTGAATTTTTAGCAGAAACTTTAGACGCGCAAATACAATTCTCCGAATTCCAAATTCCGCTTCTTCATCCTATTCCCGCTTCACTGCTCGATTACCTGCCCCCGAAAACTTTGATATTTGTTGACGATCTGAATCTCGTTGAGATACTCGCCAATGAGGTGGAGGAGCAGGCCGTAAAATTCAGGCGCGAAAGCATCGAAGAAGGAACGCTGCCCGCGGATTTTCCCATTCCATATATTCCCTGGTCTGAATTGAACGACAGCCTGAGCGCTCTTTCATCCATCGAATTGGGCTACGCCACGCATACAGAACCCGAGTCAACTATAGATCTTGCTGCTCATTTTGGCCACGATGAAAGATTTGGGGGCAGGCTGAAACCATTTATTGATTATCTTGCGCCGATCATGGAAAAAGACGAACGGGTCATTATCGTCTCGCGGCAGTCTCCCCGTTTGCTTGAATTGTGGAAAGAACAGTATCCAGATTCTGAAAACACGAATCTGATATTTATCGAAGCCTCATTATCGGAAGGTTTCACACTACTCCCTAATTCCCCGATACTTGATTCGACGACACACTTAATCACTGACTCTGAAATCTTTGGATGGGAACGGCCGCAGCCGCGCATCAAACAGAGACAGGCCGCAGAAACACCTGAAGCGCTTTATGCAGATTTGTTGATCGGCGACTATGTGGTCCACATCGATCACGGTGTCGGAAAATTTGCCGGTCTAACTCAGCGGCAATTGGATGGTCACGAAAAAGAGTATCTCGCTGTTGAATACGATCATGCCGATACACTCTACGTGCCTGTTCATCAGGCAGATCGCCTTACACGCTATGTCGGCGCAGACGGCGGCAAACCGTCGCTGGATCATCTCGGCGGAACTGGCTGGGGTGAGGCGAAGTCACGCGTCAAGGAAGCAGTTCAAAGAGTCGCTGAAGATCTGCTCGATCTTTATGCGCGGCGGCAGGTGGTGGAAGGCTTTTCTTTTTCCGTTGATACACAGTGGCAGAAGGAACTTGAAGACAGTTTCCCTTATATTGAAACGGATGATCAAAAGCGAGCCATTACAGATATCAAACGTGACATGGAACGCGCCCGTCCAATGGATCGATTGCTGTGCGGTGATGTAGGTTATGGAAAGACAGAGGTCGCATTGCGCGCCGCTTTCAAGTCAGTGATGAGCGGCAAGCAGGCGGCTGTGCTGGTTCCTACTACGGTTTTGGCTCAACAACATTTTGAGACTTTCTCGCAACGGCTCGCGGCATTCCCGGTGAAGGTGGAAATGCTTTCACGCTTCCGTACCCCGCGCGAACAAACTGAAATTTTACATCAACTCGCATTGGGCGAGGTGGATATTGTCATCGGCACGCATCGCTTAATCTCAGCTGATGTTCAATTTAAGGATCTGGGTTTGGTTGTAATTGACGAAGAACAACGTTTTGGCGTAACGCACAAGGAACATCTAAAAAAACTTCGTACCGAAGTGGATGTGCTTACGCTGACTGCAACTCCGATCCCGCGTACGCTGTACATGGCGCTGACGGGCGTGCGTGATATTTCCAATTTGAACACTCCGCCCGAGGAACGCCTGCCGATCGTTACCCACGTTGGTCCCTATTCACCGCGGCTCGTGCGGCAGTCCATTCTTCGCGAACTCGAACGCGGCGGGCAGATATTTTTTGTTCACAATAGGGTCAACACGATCGAAGCGATGAGGGCTCATCTCAACAAACTGGTCCCTGAGGCGCGCGTCGAAGTGGGGCACGGTCAAATGGCCGAGGGGCAGCTTGCCAGCGTCATGCATCGTTTCAACATGGGCGAAATAGATATTTTGCTTTGCACCACCATCATCGAATCTGGTTTGGATATTCCAAACGCCAACACCCTCATCGTGGACCGCGCCGATACTTTCGGGCTGGCGCAACTCTATCAACTACGCGGACGTGTAGGGCGCGGCGCGATGCGCGCTTATGCGTATTTCTTCCGTCATAATAAAATGTCACCAACCCAGGATGGGCAGCAAAGACTTGAAGTCATTGCCGAGAATACCCAACTTGGCGCGGGTTATTCCATTGCGATGCGCGACCTTGAAATTCGCGGCGCGGGAGATCTGCTCGGCATAAGACAGCATGGCTTTATTCAATCCGTTGGATTTCACTTATACACAAGAATGCTTTCAGATGCAGTCCGAAGATTGCGAAGACTCGCTGGCGACCAACTGAAAATGGATACTTCACAAATGGAAAACGCCTTCTCGAGTTTTAACTTGCCGATCGCAATTCCTGTCAATGTCGAGCTGCCCCTCGCCGTTGGCATTCCAAGCGAATACATTTCCGACCAGGACTTACGTCTACGCTTGTATCGCCGTATCGCTGATCTGCGCGATGAAACCGAACTTGATGCGCTTGGCTCTGAATTCCGCGACCGTTTTGGTCAACTGCCCGAGATGACACAAAATCTTTTGTATCAGATGCGCGTAAAACTGCGCGCCGAGAAAGCGGGGCTGACTTCGGTGAACATGGAATCGTCAGGGCAGATTCTGCTCAAGTATGCCGCGCGCGCTGACGGGTCTGAATCGACGCGTCTGCCGGATATTGGAAACGGCATCAGAGGCGGTAAATCCGCTTATTGGGTGGCGGTTGCCAAAGAGGAAGTCTGGACTGTAAAATTATTGGAAGTGCTCACACAGCTGGTAAACGGAATCGTCTCATCGCAACTTTGAAAAATAGTTTTATCAAGGCGGGCCGAAAACCTGGATCCCATAAAACCCCGAGTAACATTCAGTCATGTAATGTCTTGGGTTTTGGCTTGGCTGATCGAGCGCTGCCCAATTAGACATATCAGGGATGTTTACCACTTTCTTCCCTTCACTTTTTGCCTGAAGTATAAGAGCGTCTACGGCATCCCATTTTTTTGCGAAATCAATGTAGACTGAGCGGCTGTTATATAGATCAGCCGCGTTGGCCCAGGCGGAAATTGCTACAAGCAATACCGCTGTTATGAACAATACGTTTCCAGCATTATTTGTGTTAATGATCATTTGCCTCATTGCGTTTCCTGCAACGAAACCGGTTAACATAAAAGACGCAACGATCGCAAACACTGAGATGATCAAAACGCGATCTGGCGGGGGCTCGCCGTAACCATATACTCCAGGTGGAAAACATGAAAAAGACAATAGAAAAGCGCCAAGGATAAAAAGCAGGACTTTCTTTCCTGTTTGCTTAATTTGAGCATTGTAAGCGTTCCCCGCCCAAATCGAAACAAGCACTCCCCCGATAATTCCCAACACTTTTTCAGGGGTTTCGATAATACCGTTTAGGAAGATTAAGTATCCAGAAAAGGAGATGCGAAGAAGATCAAACATAGCTGGAGGGGGCGGGAAAAAGCTCTGCCGAATATGATTGCCTGGAGCAGTTATGATAACCAGTATGGATGTAATGGCCCCTAACAAACCAGCGATCAGAGTAATGGAATTCTTTTCAAAAGCGGCGGATCGTTCGATTATCCAGATATAGGCGATCAGAAATAAAAGCACCATGAACTGAAAAATTGAAATTGTTTCGCTCAGTCCACCGTTTATAAAGAACAGGGTAAATACGGTCATCGATGAAATTATCAACGATATTTTGGATCGAATCCTGTTTGAACAAATAATGTATAAGCTAAGATATGCCGGCAGGAGCATGATCGGCAGTGTATAAGCGCGAAAGCCATCCAGCCAAAAAAAAGATTGTTCGATGAATGGGCTGTTTGTGAGTATGAGGAAAACGGATGTGATTCCGAGAATCAATGCCAATT
Source organism: Chloroflexota bacterium (assembly GCA_026390015.1). Classification (GTDB taxonomy): domain Bacteria; phylum Chloroflexota; class Anaerolineae; order Anaerolineales; family Villigracilaceae; genus Villigracilis. The sequence goes on from JAPLGS010000156.1 coordinate 7,285, forward strand.
GAAAATTATTTTTGCTGATCGAATTGGGTTTTATCAGGAGATAAACTGTTCCAACGTTGATGGTAACCCAGAGGATCAGGATTACAGGAATGAAAAAGGGAACGTATGCAGCACCGAAAAACTTCATGGCAACCCAATCAACTGCATAAGCGGTATATCGTCCACTCCAGCTGATTCTCCAAAACCAAATTGACCGAAGCAATCCTAATCTTTCTGCCGTGGCATAGGAACAAAAGCTATCGCCCAGCAGGCGGTTGAAACTTCCTATGTATGCATACAAAGCCAGGACAATTCCGATCGGAGCAAGGATCAATAATTTAAGGTAACCAATTCTTCCACGTTCCATTCATGTTCTCCGTAAAGATATTTATTAACCGCCTAACTGACAATTTTATTTCCACGCGATTATACCTTTGATATTTTTCCCACACTCAGATCCGTGGTTCGACCTCGATATAACTATTTCCTGGTTCAAAATAATTTACCCGCACCCACTGGGCCAGCGCTCGACGCCGAGGCTTCAGGATCGACTCATAAGGAGCATGCCTTGGAATGGCCTCCTCCTTTCAAACCGGCTCAAGCCGAATACAGATATCAAGTTATACTCGCCCATATGAATCCGAAAAAATCACCGCTTGACCCATTGATCTCATCGCCAGATAGCAATGAGTATTTCAACTCTATCAGCCATTTGATCGGGGCGATATTATCCATTTCGGCACTGGCAGTGCTGGTGACTTTGGCCGCCATGGTTCATAAGTCTGCGCACGTGATCGGCTTTGCGATTTATGGAACAAGCCTGTTCCTATCCTTGCTATTCAGTTGTCTTTTACATTTCTTCCTGCTATTTGGGAAATACCTGCGCGTCTTCGGCATTCTCGATCACAACGCCATTTATCTTCTCATCGCAGGGACGTACACTCCATTTTGTTTGACGATCTTCAGTGGAGCTAAGGGCTGGGTCCTGTTCGGTATCATTTGGAGTTTGGCGATTCTCTTTATTACGCTCAAATCCATTTTCTTTGCAAAAATCTCCATATGGATGTCTAACGCCAGTTTTTTACTGATGGGTTGGATCATAATTTTTCTGATCGGCCCCATCTACACTCAACTTGGAACGGGGGCGATGACATTACTCGTAGCTGGCGGATTATCATATACGATCGGCGCATTGATCTTTGCGAATGGAAAACCGAATCCATTTCCACCATACTTTGGCAACCATGAAATATGGCATGTCTGCGTTTTGGCTGGCAACACCTTTATGTTTTTGGTGATGTTCTTTTATGTATTGCCATATCCAAAGGGATGATCACGGGACGAGCACTTCAAAGATCACTGCTTGACTATCGCGAAAGACTTCCTTCAAGCCAGGATCATTTTTTGCCATATCAAGGAAATCAACATGGCTCAGATCTGTATGAACATAGCTTGCGCCAAAACTCTTCGAAATATATCGCGATGGTTTATCGACTTCACCGCGTGAAATTTTGACCCAAAGATCATATAGTTTTGGATTAAATAATTGCATATAGGTCGGATCAAGCCCTGCGAGATAGCTATTATGGGTATTGTAGAAAAACAAGCGGGGGAAATCATCCCAATCCGTTTGAAAGACGCGTGAACCTGCAGGGCTGTTTTCCTTAAGCCAGGTGGAAGCATTTGCATACAGGGTATAAGATTTCGAATCTTGAATACTTTTTTGAGCAGCGGGAATGGATTTGAATGCTGTCAACAGAACGAATGCCGCAAGCAGGATGGCAGGGTAACTTATACGGGAAAGTAATGTCTGCCGGGTTGGATCAACCAATTCCTCTGTCTGATCCTCCGGTTGTACATCCGAAATGAGTGGAGTCCAGGCAAAGGCGGCAAAGATCAAGGCAAATGGCGGGAAATATTCCACAAATCGGCGCGCCTGAAAAAGCATTAGCCCAAACAAGAGGGCCGTCAACAAAGCCAGCGCAGTACGCACTGTCATTTTACGACCTGCGAGTCCCAGGGCAAATATTCCGCTTGCAAAAGCCACAAGAGCTGGTAATGAATTTTTTAGTATTTGCCCCGTGTCATATGGATACCATTCATTGCCAACCCGCACTGAAGTGGCGTTCGTCAGTTTGGGCAGCATGTGCTGAATTGAGAAAGTAATATTGACAGGAAAGTAAGGGTTGATGAGCATTCCCAGGATGATGCCCCCGCCAATAAAAATCAGGGGACGGTATTCGAGGCGGCGTTCGGTCATTGCTATTGCGGCAAAGTGCAAAACGCCCAGCGCAGCCAATAGTGGAAACGCGTCGTACATCCAAACATAGAGAAAAGACAAAATGGCCAGCCGCCAATATTTTCCTTCCAGCAACCATAAAAATCCGAGGGCAAGCACTCCCAGAGAAAGGGATTGCGCGCGCGTGATGCTCATGCTATATAAAAATGCATCTGATATTCCAAGCAGTGCAAGCGCCCACAGCCATGAAAATGGCACGCGCTGACGATGGAACAAAAACCAGACAGCCAGAAAAGCCAGCGCTGAAAATACGACTGCGGCCCACTTTGCACCTACTCGCAGATCGCCAAATGTAAATGGGATAAGTGCAACATGAAAAAGAAAATGATGATCGTAAAATTCATCCTGGTTGAGAATGCTTAGAGGCAGATATGAAAAATTCGGCTTTAGCCCCTCTGTGCGCATGAGATATGCCAATTTGATGTGGTAAAAACCATCGTTGTCGGGCATATCGGGGCTGGCAAATTGGATGACAGCCATTCCCAAAAAAAACAGGAGAAACAAGATCAAAGGCAAAAAATTGAGCGGGATGTTTTTTCGCATTGGGGTTTCCATTTCAGGTTACAGAGTACGGCGCAATAAAAAGGCAGAACTAAGATTTTATCTCGTTAATTCTTCCAGCAAAGATGATAATTGCCATAGCGGAAAAGTGTAGCTCGTCTGAAGATTACTGGAATTTCAGTTGAAGTTATCACCTAAAATTAGATCAGGCTCGCCTGGAATATTTCCCAGACGAGCCTGAACATTTTCCTTATCCACTAGCAGGGAAACTAACCGTTGCCATTACCGCCGTTGTCGTTGCTGCCGCCGCTATTGTCGTTGCTGCCGCCGCTATTGTCGTTGCTGCCGCCGCGATTGTCGTTGCTGCCACCATGGCTGCAACTACCGCTGTTGTCGTTGCTGCCAACGCTATGGCTGGCTTTACCACTGTTGTCGTCGTTCCCATTTACGCTATTGGAATTGCTATCATTTCCATTATCATCATTGCCGTTCTGAGAAGAGACCGATAATCCTAATTCGCGAACTGAGAAGGTTCCATCAGCATTTTGTACAAGGTGGAGCTTTACGAAATCCCCGACTTGAATGGTTCCTTTCACTTCTCCGCCAGGTTGAATGTCATAGGTCTGGCCATCAATTGTTATGGATGTGGGGGAAATTGCTTCGACCAATCCGAAAACCTCATTGCTGTCATTGGAATTATCATCATTCCCATTGCTGACATTGGAGTTGTCGTCGTTCCCATTATTGTCATTAGATTTGGTACCGTTGACAGAGTTGGAGTTGTCATCGTTGCCATTGACTGCGTTGGAATTATCATCATTGCTGTTGGCGCTATTGGAATTATCATCGCCAAGCCCGGGCAACATCGACAGGTCAACCTGCGAGGGAACTTCCACGCGCGTCACTGTGACCGAACCGTCTTGAGCGATCTGCACTTCAACCTTTACCATATCGCCAACGTTGAACGGGCCATCGTTGACTACTGAAGGATCTACGGTGATCGTCTGACCATTTACAACCCATTGGTTGCCATTGATGCTTTCGATCGTCCCAGTATAAGCGATGGAAGAAGCTTGAACTTTTCCACCATCAGACGCCACAGATGACGCCGCCCCAGAGCAAGCGCTCAAGATCATGCTTGCAAAAACAAAAACCACTAAAACGTAACGGGAAATCTTATTCATTTTTCACCTCATTAAAATAATTAGGATATGTTATATGCTAATTGTCGCTTATTGAGGGAAATAGTTACGGGTGAAACTGGCCAATATTGAGCAATATCTAAAATGGTGGATAATCCCTCAAATGGTAATAGTTGACTCTCCAGTTTATCCACAGGTCTCTCAAGGTTTTCTTTTGAAAATTCTCCAATCTGTACAATCTTGAAAACTCCCTGAATAATTTCCGATAATGTCTAAAACATTCGTGTACAATTAGGTTAAGTCATTTACGGAGAAGTCATAAAATGCGCATTGCGATCATCTCGGATATCCACGGAAATTACACAGCCCTGCAAGCCGTTCTTGCGGATGTAAAAACACAAAATGTAGATAAGATCGTTTGTCTCGGAGATACTGTCACCCTTGGCCCACAACCTAAAGAAGTGCTGGACGCATTGCGGGAATTGAACTGCATTCTTATCAGAGGAAATCATGACTCAGCAATACTTGACCCTGAGCGAGCCGGGGATTTTGAGATCACCGAATATCTGATCCCTGACTTGTACTGGTGCAGAGAAAAATTAACAATGTCTGATCTAAACTTCATTCAGTCATTCGAACCAAGTCGCGAGTTCATTCTTCCAAATGGTGTCACCATTCTTTTCTTTCACGGGTCACCCCTCGCGAGCACTGATATCATTCAAGCGACCACAGAACCCGCTCTGCTGGATAAATATTTTGAATCACAAAAAGCGACAGTCTTTATCGGCGGACATTCACATGTTCAAATGTACCGCCGCTACGGAGAAAAACTTATCTTAAATTCCGGTAGTGTCGGAAACGCATTCGAATTCACTTTCTCTGCTGGGAATGCTCCCAGCCTGCTGCCGTGGGCAGAATATACGATCCTCGGTCAGAGCGGGAACACACTGGATGTAGATCTGCGCCGCGTCTATTTTGATACAACCGAATTGCTTAAACTGGTTTCCGAAAGTGATTTACCCGGCAGCGCCTGGTGGTTAAGACAATACAAGATGCATGAATAAACTGATCATCATTATCGGCCCAAGCGGGGTTGGAAAGACCACACTCGCGCGCGCTTTATGTGCAAAGCAGGATTTCGCGATTGCCTACGAACAGCACAACGAAAGACCATTCCAAACGCTCTTCAAGCAGGACGTAAAATACGCGCTCGCGAATCAACTGGATTATTTACTATTCCGCGCAGAGCAGGAAAACGAATTACGAAATCACGATAGGCCCGTTCTAATGGATGGCGGTCTCGATCTGGATTTTCACGGATTCACCCGCCTCTTCCACTTGCGCGGATGGCTGAGCGATGACGAATTCAAGTTATGTCAACGCTTCTATTCTTTAACCCGCAGCCTGCTACCGCCCCCTGATTTGATCATCGCCTTGAGCGCGTCAGCAAAAACCATCAACGACAGGCTTGCCGCTCGAAACAGGATCAACATCGCGTCGAGTGATGACTCGCAGACTGTGAGCAGATTCATGAACGAGTGGCTGGAATCAATTTCACAAGAAAAGATCATCAGGCTCGACATCACCCAGGAAAATATAAATTACACCGACAGTGTGCCCATCATCCTCGATAAAATTAAATCATGATCCACTTACGTTCCATCACACAAAAAGAGACGAATGAAAAAGAGGAATTTCCATTCAACGTTCCTGTCATTCGCGCTTTAAAAGAGATCGAGTTCCACGCGCCTGTAACTTTTTTCGTCGGCGAAAATGGATCGGGTAAATCTACGCTAATGGAAACTATCGCGTGCGCGGCAGTGTCGGTGACCGTTGGAAGCGAGAGCGTAAAAACAGACCCGTCGCTGGCGCATGTGCGCAGGCTTGCTCAACGACTGCGCCTCACATGGACAAAACGCACGCACAAAGGTTTCTTTTTGCGCGCGGAGGATTTCTTCGGTTATGCCAAACAAATGGCGCGCACTCGACTGGAATTGGAAGGTGATTTAAAAAAAGTGGATCGTGAATATACAGGGCGTTCAAAACTTGCCAAAGATCTCGCAAAGCTGCCGCACGCGAACGAACTCGACGCGATCAAGAGCCGCTACGGTGAAGGATTGGACACCCGCTCGCATGGTGAAAGTTTTCTGGCTTTATTCCAATCGCGTTTTGTTCCGGGCGGATTATATCTTTTGGATGAACCCGAAGCGCCGCTTTCGCCCATTCGTCAATTGGCATTTCTTTCTGCACTCAAACAAATGGTTGCGCAAGATTCGCAGTTCATCATCGCTACGCACTCACCCATCATCATGGCATTCCCGGACGCTGAGATATTATGTTTTGACGGTGGGCAAATCCGCGGAGTGAACTATGATGAATTGGAGCATGTCACGTTGACAAGAGAATTTCTGAAGGACCCCGAAGCCTATCTGAGATATTTGTAGATCGTGAGCCTCCCGTGCACGGCACTTCAAAAGTAATATATTTTATTCCCAACTCATCTTATCCACATGAATAACAGAACCATCTCCCACATTATAAAACCACAACTCGTCATCGAAGGCGCGGGCGTTTTATTAAGGCGCTCCGTCTCTCCGCGCGCGAGCAATGAATACGATCCCTTCCTGCTCTTCGACCACTTCGCGTTCAACAATCCGCAGGAAGGCCCCATTCGGGGATTCCCCATGCATCCACACCGCGGAATTGAAACCGTCACCTACATGCTGGATGGCTCCGTCAGTCACCGCGACAGCCTCGGCAACGCCGGCGTCATCGGCGCTGGCGATGTGCAATGGATGACATCCGGGCGCGGTATCATGCACGAGGAAATGCCGCGGCGCGGTGAAAGCGGAAACATCTACGGCTTTCAACTTTGGGTCAACCTGCCCGCCGCGCAAAAAATGGATCAGCCGCGCTATCAGGAAGTAAATTCTTCATCCATTCCCATTATCAAAAAGGATGGAGCCACCATTCGGCTTGTGGCTGGAGAATTGGACGGGGTCAACGGCCCTGTGACTGAGATCGCGGCCGCGCCTCTTTACATGGATGTGAAACTGGATCCAGCTTCGAGATTCATTTATCCCATCCCAAGCGGCCACACCACACTGGCTTATGTCTTCGAAGGCGCAGCGGAGTTTGGCGGTCAGATCGTAGAATCCGTCAGCATGGTTGTCTTCAACGATGACGGCGGCCAGATCGATTTTAAAAGCGCAACGGGCGTGCAGTTCATGCTCATCTCTGGCGCACCGTTCGGGGAGCCGATCGTCCCCTACGGGCCATTCGTCATGAACACGGCTGAAGAAATTCAACAAGCGATTCAAGATTTAAGAAATGGGACATTCGTCAAGTAAGATTTATTTTAGCGGCGGTCAAAGAGATCACCAGATATAATCTGATGATCTCTTTTATTTAATAAGATGCTGGTCCGTTGACTGGCGTACATGGAGCCATCATGACACATACACAAATACTGTACGGTGATCGATTTGGAAAACAAGGCGAATTACGGGTTGGATGTTCAGCAACGATCTTCGATGAAAATCGCGGGAAAATTTTACTCACCCAACGCACTGACAACGGACGCTGGTGCCTGCCCGGCGGCCGCATGGAATCAGGCGAGTCTGCGGCTGAAGCGTGTGAAAGAGAAGTATGGGAGGAAACAGGCCTGAGAGTGCGCGTGAAGCGCTTGATCGGCGTCTACAGCGATCCTGATCAACTGGTCATTTATCCCGACGGAAATAAAGTATTTCTCGTGGTTTTAGGTTTCGAAGTGGATATCATTGACGGCGTGCTGGGGCTGAGCGACGAAACAACAGATGTTGGATATTTCACTCTCGCCGAAATGGAATCCATGCCAATGCACGGAAATCACAAAAGCCGCGTGGAAGATGCATTGCTCGGCGGAGAAACTTTGATACGATAATACTTATCCTTCAACATTATATTTGCTTCCACCATACGCCCGTACACTCAGGCAGGATCACCCAGTTATTTTTTTTAATCTTGTCAGCCATCTCATCGCCAAAAAAGAAACCTGCGATTTCCAAAGATTGTTCGATGGAATCAAATTTGTAATCGGTCCGGATCCATTTATTCTGGAATCCTACTTTATCCAGCCACGGATAAAAATCCTTGAGATGTTCCAACATGATGGGCGACTCATTCCCCGTACCCAATGATTCAAACAGTACAATATGACTATTGGGTCTTAGGACGCGTTTCATTTCATCCAGCCATTTGAATAACTCAGATCGCCACGAACTTGGATTCCAAACAGCAAGATAACTGACACTCCAGCCAGAGACCACCAAGTCCGCGCTGTGCGATCGGATCGGCAAGGCGCGATGATCGGCAGCAGAAGTCACGCTATTCTTTAGATCAAATTTGATCAATTTATTTCTTGTAACCCGCAGCATATTCAGCGATAGATCAAACGCACGCATCGACATAACGCGCGGAGCCAGCATCCCTGCCAAACGGCCTGTCCCTGCGCCGAGATCGAGCACATCCAATCCATCCGCGTTTACGATCTCATCCAAAGCACGCGGAATATTTGATCGATAATCTTCACGAGAAACCAGCGCTTCGTATTGTTCTGCTTCAGTTTGATAAATTTGTTCCTGAGAAGGCATCCCAAATCCTTTTTGAGTTTGATATACTCCATAAATCATAACACTGAAAACAGGATAAACCTTATGCCGCTATCCACTTCTGCACAAAAGATACAAGACTTGCTCAACTCGATCGGGTTGAATTACACCGTCATCGAACATGCCGAGTCTACACGCACCGCCCAGGAGGCCGCAGACCGCGCGGGCTGTGAATTGGGACAGATCGTCAAGTCGCTTATTTTTCGCGGCAAAGTCAGTGGCAAACCGATCTTGGTATTAACCAGCGGCTCAAATCGGGTGGATGAAAAACGAATCAGCGGATATGCGGGAGAAACCATTAGCCGCGCAGATGCCGATTTCGTGCGCACAATTACCGGCTACGCGATAGGCGGCGTTCCCCCCATTGGATATACTGAAAAAATGGAAACCTACCTCGACGAAGATCTTCAACAATATCTGGTCGTCTGGGCGGCGGCTGGGACTCCTAACGCCATCTTTGAATTGACCCCGACAGACCTGCAAAAAATAACGGGTGGGAAAAACCTGCGAGTGAAATAAATTTGAGTTTCAATTTTGTAGTAACGCCGTCCCTGTGACGGAGTTTTAATATTCAAATTTTCTTCGAAGGAGTTAGACATGGAAAAATATTTTGACCTGGTCTATCAGGGAACGCCTTTTAAACTCTTCGGGACAGCGCATCTGCTCGCGCTCACCATCATCACTCTCTGTTGTTTTTCATATTTATACTTTCGCAAAATATGGGGCGAGAAGGAAAGGAATATTGTACGCTGGGTATTTGCAATTGCAATTGTTGTAAATGAATCAGCGCTGCACATCTGGTCTTTGTATTGGGGAATCTGGGATATTCAAACGATGCTCCCGCTTCACATGTGCGCAGTCTTGATCTGGCTGTCCTCGTACATGCTCGTTACAAAAAATTACTCGATCTATGAATTCGTTTACTTCATGGGGCTCGGCGGAGCCATGCAGGCGGTGCTCACTCCTGCCGATGCAGCCGCATACAACTTCCCGCATTTTCGTATCATGCAAACCTTCATCGCGCACGGGCTGTTGATCAACATCGCCATCTACATGACGGTCGTCGAAGGATTCCGTCCGACCTTGCAATCCTTCAAACGTGTTTTTATTTGGACGAATATCTACATGGTGGTCATCTTCTTCGTCAACCTGGCCATCGGCAGTAATTATCTTTTCGTCGCGCATAAACCAGAATTCCCCACCCTGCTGGATATGCTGGCTCCCTGGCCGTGGTACATCCTTGAAGCGGAAGCCGTTGCGTTCGCGATCTTCTTTGTGCTTTATGTTCCATTCCTAATCAAGGATTGGCGCGCAAAAAAAGTGATTAAAGTTTGAGCAAAATATTCGTAAAGCCCACCTCTATTCGAGCTATATTTTTTTATTGCAAACTATCCTTCCTTGTCGTAAAATCCGATTTCTATCAAAGGAGAATTCATGAGCACAAAAGAAAAAGATGAATCGCGCCCCATGACCGAGGAAGCGGATTTTCTACAGATCAAATCCATCAACCATGTTCACTTTTATGTGGGCAATGCAAAACAAGCCATGTATTATTGGTGGAAGGCTTTTGGATTTAAACCCGTGGCGTATTCAGGGCTCGAAACAGGCAATCGCGAATTTGCGTCTTATGTTCTTGAATCTGGAAATGCGCGCTTTGTGGTATCTGCGCCATACAGTCCATCCAGCCCGCTCGCGTCACATCACATGTTGCATGGTGACGGGGTCAAGGTCATCGCCTTGGAAGTAGAGGATGCCGAAAAAGCCTGGCAGGCCACCACCTCACGCGGTGCAAAATCCGCGTGGAGCCTGCGCGAAGAGCGGGATGATTTCGGCATCTATCGCACCTCCGCAATTTATACGTATGGTGAAACCCTGCATGTCTTTGTAGACCGCTCTAATTACAAGGGAGTCTTTGCGCCCACCTACCGCCCCATCAAAGACAACGGAACTCAATCCGCCGGGCTGGCCGCCATTGACCATATTGTTGGAAACGTTCAACTCGGCAAAATGAATCAGTGGGTCAACTTTTATCATCAGGTGCTGGGATTCCGTCAACTGATGCATTTTGATGATAAGGATATTTCAACCGAATATTCCGCGCTTATGTCGAAGGTGATGCAAAATGGAAATGGGCGTGTAAAATTTCCGATCAATGAACCCGCGGAAGGAAAACGCAAGAGTCAGATCGAAGAATATCTCGATTACTATCTCACACCCGGCGCCCAGCACATCGCCATCATTACCGGTGATATTCTCGACAGCGTTGAACAACTCCGCATGAACGGCGTTGAATTCCTGCGCGTGCCGAATGCATATTACGAAACTCTGCCAGACCGCATCGGCAGTATCAAGGAAGATTACAAAGACATCCAGGAACTCGGCATCCTTGTAGACAAAGACGACGAAGGCTACCTCTTACAAATTTTCACAAAACCCATTCAAGACCGCCCGACCATGTTCATTGAGATCATCCAAAGACACGGCGCGCAGGGATTCGGAAAAGGGAATTTCAAAGCCTTGTTCGAGTCACTGGAATTGGAACAGGAACGTCGCGGGAATTTGTAAAAGCAAGATGATATTCGCCACGATCAGCACGCTTCACTCGCCGCCTCAACCTGCTCTTGTTTCAAATGGCAGAGTCTATCCGCTGCCCTTTGCCGACATGCGCGCCGTCATCCAAGCTGGCGTGGATAAAATTAATATTTCAGAAACATCCTTCGCATTAGACGAGGTGAAATTTCACGCACCGCTTCGCCCAAACACATTACGAGATGCGTACGCATTTGAGCAGCATGTAAAAACCGCCAATCAAAACCGCGGACGCGAAGTGCCCGCGGAATGGTATAAATTTCCTGTTTTCTATTACACCAATCCAAACAGCATCTTCGGGACGGGTGATAAAATTCCATACCCACACTTTACAAACGCCTTAGACTATGAATTGGAAATCGCCATCGTGATCGGCAAGGCTGGCATCAACATCAAAGCCGAGGATGCGCCTGAATATATTTTTGGGTACACGATCTTCAACGACTGGTCAGCCAGAGATATTCAACGCGAGGAAATGAAAGTTGGTTTGGGGCCTGCCAAGGGAAAAGATTTCGCCTCGTCTTTAGGACCAGTCATCGTGACGAGCGAAGCGCTTGCAGATAGATCAGTAAACAGACCGGGCGTGTACGATCTCAAGATGTCTGCAAAAGTTAACGGTATTGAAATGTCCAGAGGAAATTTTAAAGATATATTTTGGTCATTCGGAGAGATCATCGCGAGAGCATCAGACACAACGGAATTGCAGGTGGGAGATGTGATCGGGTCGGGAACGGTCGGCACGGGCTGTTTGTTGGAATTGACCAGGACACAAGGCCCATGGCTGAACGAGGGCGATGTTGTGGAGCTTGAAATTGAGAGGATTGGAATTTTGAAAAATACCATCGGAGGGAAGACAAAATGAAAGGAAGCTTTTTGGGCTTTGCGGCAACCCTGGTGCTTGCCACGCTCGCATGTGGATTAATCAATCAAGCGCCGAACCCTCCATTAGATCTCAATGGAGTAGGCACCATCGTCGCCGCAACTTTTCAGGCATTAACACCCGCAGAAGCAGCAGCCAGCCCAACCGTTGCAACAGAAACGCCTCCCACTGCAATTTCCCAAACAAATGGAATTTCAATTAGCTTTGACAATATCAGTTTTATTATTCCCGAGGGACTCGCCAACGGCGGATCAAGCGAAAAAATTCCTGCAGTTAGCGCGGAAACCGGAGCACCGTGGGAGGTTGGACCGGCTTATATGAAGATTACGCTCAGCTCGTATCCATTGCAGGGAACGATGTGGCAGCCTGAAATCCGCATTTACCCTGCGGATGAATTCCGTCAGATTGACTCAATCGTGGGCGACAGGATGAATGAAATAACATCCATCGTATCCAACCCGAGCGGTCCGCTGCCAAAGAATTTACCATTCCTGCCTTTCATCAACGCCGCCCTGGTATTTTATGGGCAAATGCAAGTGATATATTTTAACAACGGATCTGGAATTCGATATCTCACACAATTTGATCAAGCGCCAATACCGATCAATAATCAGGAAATGTTCTATACTTTCCAGGGCTTAAGTAAAGATGGAAAGTATTTCATTTCCGCCACGCTTCCTTTAAACGCTGCATTCCTGCCCGCAGACGGATCTCAAAATTCCCCCACGCCTGCTGATGGAATCCCAATGGATTGGAATAATTATGAAAACTTCCCGGTCTACTTGAACGCGGTCACGCAAAAAATATCCAGCACTGACCCAAATGCGTTTTCACCCACTCTGGCAAAACTGGATGGACTGATACAATCCATCATTATCAATTCGCCATAAAGAGAATCTTGATCACAAATAAATGTACCAACAACTAAAAAATATTTGGAGGCGCAAATGAGAAAAATGGCTTCACACGATGAAGAAGTATACAGCAGTGATGTCTTCCGCGTTTTGGCGGATTATGAAATTTCGCGTTCAGCACGATACCCCAATCCGTTGGGATTGCTACATATTGACATGGCACCCATCGCTTCGAACGAAGATGCTTTGCGCGCTGCTTCAGGTGTTTTCAAATCTGCCCTCAATGCACATCTCCGTTCAGTCGACATAACATCCGCTGCAGGAAGTGAATACAGAATACTGCTGCCTTCGACAAATTCAACAGGCACCCAAACTGTTTGCGATAGATTGATCTCGGTCTTCAAGAACAAATTCGAAACCGAATTTGGCACAGTGGCCTTTTCCATTCACATCGGAGCCACCAGCCACAATGGCGGCCCATCTCTTACATCCGAAGGTCTTTTTCTTTATGCTGAAATGGCTCTCAAGGAATCCAAGCTCAAAGGGCCAAATACCTACGTATTTTCTTAACCTGCTGGAATAACTTTAATTTTGAAGGAGATCACATGCGCCAGGCTAATCCGGCACATTTCATTTGTGGTCATTGAAAAATAAGGAGAGGCGATGCCTTTTTATTATAAGCTTGGCGCTATTCCCCACAAACGTCACATCCAATTCAAAAAGCAGGATGGAAAACTTTATCGTGAAGAAGTCATGGGGTTGGAAGGCTTCTCTTCGATCCAATCCATTCTCTATCACCAATTCCTGCCGCCCCGTGTAAAGAGGATTGAGGACATTGGCCCCGCCAAACCTGACTATGTGGACTATGGCCCGATCCGTCACCGCGCCTTCAAAACGGATCAGACTCCGCTCGGGGTTGATCCTGTTTCCGCGCGGATTCCACTGCTCGGCAACAGCGATGTCATCCTGGGCGTATCCCGTTCCAAAAACAGCATGGACTATTTCTACCGCAACTCACAAGCGTATGAAACCTGGTTCGTGCATGAAGGCAGCGGAATTCTCAAATCTCAATTTGGGAATCTACCATTTCGCAACGGTGATTACATTGTGATTCCCTTTGGTGTGACATGGCAAATGAAATTAAGCGAAGAATGTAAATTCTTCACCATTGAAAATCCGAGTCAAATAGAACCACCCAAACGCTACCGCAATGATTATGGTCAACTCCTGGAGCACTCGCCGTACTGCGAGCGTGATATTCGAGTCCCGCAGGAATTGGAAACTCACACGGAACGCGGCGAGTTCGAAGTCCGCATCAAGGTGCGTGACAGATTGTCCCGCCATATTTTGGACTATCATCCACATGACGTGGTCGGCTGGGACGGATATCTCTATCCATGGATATTCAACATCGAAGATTTTGAACCCATCACCGGAAGATTGCACATGCCGCCGCCCATTCATCAAACTTTTGAAGCGCACAATTTTGTGGTGTGTTCTTTCGTGCCGCGGCTATTTGATTATCATCCGGAGGGCATCCCCGCGCCGTATAATCATTCCAACATTCAATCGGATGAAGTTCTATATTACGCTGAAGGAAACTTTATGAGCCGCAAAGGGATTGACCGCAGCGATATCAGTCTGCATCCGTTTGGCTTGTCTCACGGCCCACAGCCCGGCATGACGGAAGCCAGCATCGGCAAGTTGGAAACAAAAGAACTGGCCGTGATGGTCGATACATTCCATCCATTAAATCTGACAAAGCAAGCCGTTGAAATGGAAAAACCCGGGTACATGTCCACCTGGCTTGAAGGCGACGGCGAATAAACTCATCCTGTGGAAAATTAAACTATGGAAATCGACCCGACAACTATTTCGTACAAATCCGTTTACAAGATCATAACCGGCTCGATTCTTCCGCGACCGATCGGTTGGATCTCGTCGATTGACAGTAGTGGGCGGCCGAATCTCGCTCCTTTCTCATTCTTCAACGCGGTCTGTTCCAACCCACCGACTGTCTTATTCTGTGCCTCCATTCGCGGGTCAGACGGAAAAACAAAAGACACGTTGAACAACGTCCGCGCGACAAATGAATTCGTGGTGAATATCGTAACAGAAGAATTGCTACAAGCCATGAACGCATCATCCATTGAAGCGCCGCCAGACTTCGATGAATTTAATTATGCAGGCTTAACTCTTGCACCTTCGGTGATGATAAAGCCACCGCGTGTAAAAGAAAGTCCCATACATTACGAATGTAGGGTAAAACAGATCATTGATATAAGTGATCAGCCGGGTGGGGCTTCGATTGTGATCGGCAGCATCGTCCACATCCACGTGGATGATGGCGTCATGTTTGGGGAAGATAAAATCGATTTGACAGCGCTCAAGCCCATCGGTCGTCTGATGGGAAGCGGTTATTGCCGCGTCACCGATATCATTGAAATCGAACGTCCAAAAAATATTATCGGGGGGGAGAAGTGAAAAAATCCTTTTTTGTTTATCTGCTTGCGGTGGGTTTGATCCTAACCTCCTGCAATCTTCCAGAAGACAAGGCATCATCGCAGGAAGGGATCATGACCGCCGCCGCAATGACCGTTCAATCTGCGCTCACCACGCCTCAAACTAGCCCTACTTCAAGCACCCCAATTATCGTTGTTGAAGACGCAACGCAGGCGCTTGGCACTACGATCGTTCCAGCTTCACCAACGCCATCCTCCCTTTCAACGCCGATGGTCAGTGTTGGAGATGTGATCAACTGCCGAAGCGGCCCGAACAAATCGAATAAAGTGGTTACACAATTAATGCCCGGCACACAAACCCAGATCATCGGATTTCTGCCTCCAAATTATTGGCTGGTCAATTCACAATTGGGCGAATGCTGGTTATCCGGTGAATTTGCCACACCGTCAGGAAATTTTGCGGCTGTGCCAACTGTCACTGCGCCGCCCACGCCGCAAGGGAACAAACCAGAGGCGCCGTCCTTTCCAAAAAACGGCTGGACATTTTACTGCTACGGTCCAGGGTCGGCGGATATTACTCTGACATGGAATGATAAAGCAAACAACGAAAGTGGGTATCGTGTATTTCGAAACAGTGAACTTGTAATCGACATGCCTGCCAACTCTACAAATTTTAGCGAGACGATCGCTTTGAATACAGGCCAGACTGTGGCTTATCAAATCCAGGCTTATAACCAGATGGGCGAGACGCTGAGCTCTGTGGCGAGTATTACCTGTCCATAAAAAGAGAATCACAATAATTCCCTTGATAATCAAAAATTCCCGATGTCATAAGACATCGGGAATTCTCATTATGTTTCGAGTTGCTCTTTTGCTTTCTTGGTTTGCCTGCCGCGTTCATCTGTTGACAAAACGCGCTTTCGAATTCGATATGACTCAGGTGTAATTTCTAGCAATTCATCGTCAGAGAGATATTCGATCGCTTCATCGAGAGACATTTGTCGGGGCGGCACAAGGCGGATTTCCATATCGCCGCCGGATGCGCGCATGTTCGTCAGATGTTTCTTTTTGCAGACGTTGACGGATAGATCGCCTCCGCGGGCGTTCTCGCCGATCACCATGCCTTCATAAACGGCAACGCCAGGGCCTGTAAATAACTGTCCACGATCTTCCGCGGTCTTCAGCGCATAAGCAGTGGTTGTGCCGGCTTCCCAGGCGACGATGGATCCTTTCGTGCGTGACGACATCGGCCCGGCCAATTCATCATATCCATTAAAGATCGTGTGCATGACACCTTCACCACGCGTGGAGGTCAGGAATTGATAACGGAAGCCAAGCAATCCGCGCGTTGGGACGATGTACACAATGCGCGTCATGCCCTGACCCGCATCCTGCATATCCATCATTTTGCCGCGTCTACTCCCGAGCATTTCCACGACAACGCCGACAGTTTCATTGCTGGTCTCAACGTGCACTTCTTCAAACGGTTCAAGCAACGCACCGTCATCTGCTTTGTGATAAATAACTTCGGGGCGTGATACCTGAAATTCATATCCTTCACGGCGCATGGTTTCGATGAGAATTCCCAAATGCAATTCGCCGCGGCCAGACACTAAAAAGTTCTCAGCCGATTCGGTTTCTTCCACGCGCAAAGAAACATTGGTGCGAAGTTCTTCAAATAAACGTTCACGCAATTTGCGCGATGTGCCCCACGTGCCTTCCTTGCCGGTGAAAGGAGAAGTGTTCACGCCAAAGGTCATGCGGACAGTTGGCTCTTCCACTTTGATGGTTGGCAATGCAATCGGGTTGGCGGGATCAGCAAGTGTTTCACCGATTGCAATTCCTTCGAGACCTGCCAGTGAAATAATATCGCCCGCGATCACTTCGTCAATATCAACTTTATTTAAACCTTTAAAGGTGTACAAATAACGCGCGCTTTCAGGAAGGATGGTTCCATCCAGTTTCATGCGCGCCAGTTTTTGTCCGGCTTTGATCGTACCTGCGAAGACGCGGCCGATGGCAGTCACTCCGCGATAATCATCATAACCAAGCATGGTGACGAGTAATTGCAGAGGCGCTTCAGGATCCACTTTGGGAGCGGGGATATGCTTGAGGATCACGTCAAACAATGGCTGGAGATCATCTCCGAGGTCGGGAGTAAATCCCGCTTTCCCAGCTGTCGCTTGAGCATAGACGACAGGAAAATCCGCCTGGTCTTCAGTGGCGCCCAGTTCGATGAACAGATCAAAAGTCTCATTGAGCACGCGCGCAGGCTCGGCATCTTTGCGATCTACTTTGTTGATCACCACGATGGCTTTATGTCCCATCGAAAGTGCTTTCTTTAATACGAAACGAGTCTGAGGCATTGGGCCTTCAGCGGCATCCACCAACAAAAGAACGCCGTCCACCATGTTCATGACGCGTTCCACTTCCCCGCCGAAATCGGCATGACCGGGCGTATCCACAATATTGATCTTGATGGGTTTTTTTGTGACGGGGTCAATCAGCGAAATGGCGGTGTTCTTGGCGAGAATGGTAATGCCGCGCTCACGTTCAAGGTCATTTGAATCCATGACACGTTCTTCGACATGTTGATGTTCGCGGAAAGTGTGAGATTGGCCAAGCAAACCATCCACCAGGGTGGTCTTGCCATGATCAACGTGCGCGATAATGGCGATGTTACGAAGGTCAGTTCTTTCGATTAGCATATTGTTCCTTAGGTAGTGGCAAAACGGAGAGAGCCGATCGTGACGAACAATCGTCCCGTTACACTCTCACGCTGATACACCATGATATTACACACAAAAACCCCCGACGGGAAAGCCGAGGGCTTGAAGTCAGTGGTTCGGCGTGCGGGATGTATATTATCAGATAGTAACGGTTTTGGGTAGGGCCAAGCGAAAAAAACAAAATTATCTAATAATATATCGCGTGCCATTTAGCTATAATTTTCAGAACGAACTTTGAAATGATTTGGTGACTCCACTGCAAAAACTCAAAGCCACAGAGAACACCGAGAAAAAAAGAGACAAAAATGAAAGGTCGGCAAAGAAATCGCCTCGATGCTACCGAATCCTCAAAAAATCTCAGTGAACTCTGTGCGCTCTGTGGCTAAATGCCTTTTTTTCAGTAGACTCTTTGGTGATCTTACAAAAGTTTTCATGCACTCCCATTTTTGGCGTTCAGCCAGAAATTACAGAAATCATCTCCATCGCCAAACTGGTTATCATATCCATGTTAACAACAATCGCGAGTTCCGTAATATCCATTGTCAATCGTCTTCGTTTGGGCATATTGGACGACTGAAAACAAGAGTGTATAATAAAATTAAGTAAAGTAATTTATTTAATTCGAAAAATTACGCGACAGAATCTGCAGCTGACTTAAGTGTCGATCTGATCTTGCCAGGACGGGTTTGATCAGAGGATGAGATTCGCAGAAACCAAAATTGGGAGTCGGGGTTGCGGGTCGGGAAACCAATTCCCGACCCGCAAATATCGAACAAGGAGGCTTTATGACAGTAACAGCAGTGATCGGTTCGCAATGGGGTGACGAGGGAAAAGGTAAGGCAGTGGATTTTCTGGCTGGGAGCATGGATTACGTGGCGCGGTTCAATGGCGGGAACAATGCAGGACACACCGTGATCAATGAGTATGGCACATTCAAGATCCATTTAGTACCTTCGGGAATCTTCGCGCAAAATACAACCGGCCTGATCGGCGGCGGCGTCGTGATCGACCCGCAGGTTTTGATCGATGAAATTGAGATGCTCAACAAAACCGGCGTTGGCGTAGATGATAGGTTGTGGGTTTCGCCGCGTTCACATTTGATCATGCCGTACCATAAGATTTTAGATGGACTCTACGAAGAAGCCAAAGGCGCCGGCGCGACAGGAACGACACGACGCGGTATTGGGCCGGTGTTTGCAGATAAAGTCAGCGCCGGCGCGACAGGAACGACACGACGCGGTATTGGGCCGGTGTTTGCAGATAAAGTCAGCTACAACGGAATCCGCTGGACAGATTTTACAAGCGACATGTTCGAGCAGCGTCTGCAGGTGCAATTGCAATTGAAGAATAAAATAATTATCGCCTTGGGCGGCGAAGCATTGAAGTATGAAGAAGTACGCAATACCTACCGCGATTATTATTCGAAATTGAAACCGTATATCAAGGAATTATTTTCGTTGGTGCAGGATGGCTTGAAAGCCGGCAAAAACTTTTTACTTGAACAAGCGATGGGCACATTCCTAGATACCGATTGGGGCACATATCCGTTCGTGACCGCTTCGACCACCATCCCTTCCGCCGCTTCAGCAGGGCTGGGAATTCCACCGCGCTATATCACCAACGTGATCGGTGTGACAAAAGCCTACACCACCCGCGTTGGAGGAGGGCCGCTGCCCACCGAAATCAACGATACTGATAGTGAAGTCTACAAAAAATTTGGTGAAGTCGCCGCCACCACAGGACGCGTTCGCAGAGTCGGCTGGCTGGATCTTGAAATCGTGCGCACCGCTGTCGACTTAAGCGGCGTCACCGAATTATGCCTGACCAAGTTAGACACCCTTAGCGGACTGGAAGAAATTCAAGTTTGCATGGGGTATAAATTAAACGGCAATAATATCCGCTATGCAGATGTGGACGCATACGGCTTGGATAAGGTGGAATTGACTTATAAAAAAGTCAAAGGCTGGCAGCAGGATATTACTCAGGTGCGGACATTTGAAGAATTACCACAAACAGCCAAAGACTATGTGACGATGATCGAAGAATCAGCAGGCGCGCCCGTCAAATGGATCGGAGTCGGCCCGCAGAGGGAAGCGACGATCAGAAGATAGCTTTCAGGTTTATAATCCAAAGGTCTTTTATTGAGGATATATTCGTGAGTAGAATTGCTGAAATTCACGCATTAATCCGAAACGGGATTTATTATCTGAACGAGTATACTGATAATGAATCTGTCCAAGATGGATTGACATTTAAAATATCAAAGATGGAATCTTGACGGCAAAATCAGAAAAACTTGGCCGAAGGAAGAATAATTCACCACGTGACAGTCATCCGCTTCGCAAAGATGACTGTCACGTTATTAAACATAAGGTGGTCAAACAAAACATGGAACTTTATTTTATCCGTCACGGACAATCGGTCAACAACGCAGGCTCGAATAACCCCGAGTACAAGGAACATCCAGATCCATATTTGACAGAGATGGGAATTGAACAGGCGAAATATCTTGCAAAATATCTCAAGGAAAAACAACACATCACCAACGACAGGGTTTGGAATAACCAAAACCAATTTGGATTTGGCTTCACCCACATCTACACCAGCCTGATGGAACGCGCTGTGGCAAATGAAGATAAATTCAGCGGCCTTCCAGGAAAACCGCGTTCCTTCTTTGAGAAAAACTTCCCCGAGT
The DNA here is from genome assembly GCA_026390015.1 of Chloroflexota bacterium. Classification (GTDB taxonomy): domain Bacteria; phylum Chloroflexota; class Anaerolineae; order Anaerolineales; family Villigracilaceae; genus Villigracilis. Next base: position 28,064 of record JAPLGS010000156.1, read on the forward strand.
TAAAACTCCCAAACAATTTGGATGAATCAGGCTGGTGGAATCGCCCATTTGAAAGCGATGAAGAACGCCAACCCCGCGCGGATAATTTCTTCGCCGAACTGATCGCCCGGCATGCTGACAGGCAAGGTCAGCCCGAAGAGCGCATCGCCATCGTCAGTCACGGCGGATTTTTCGTGCGGCTGATTTCGTCCATGTTAAAACTTCCCTGGCGTCAGGCGGCATTTGATATGAAATCATGGTTCCTGCTCAACAATAGCTCGATCAGCCGCTTTGATATTCGCGATGGCGAGATCATGATTTCTTATATCAATCAGACCCGCCATTTGCCCGCGCATTTAATCAGTGGATAATTATTTCATGATGCATAAACTCTTAATTCTCGCGCAAGATGGAAATAAATACCGCGCACTGATCGAAGAAGCGCGGCTCGATCATTTGGAATTTGCGACTCAACCCGCCGCAGATGTGGATATCGTTTTGGGCGAACCTAGCCTGATCAAAGTCGCTCTCGAGTCTCTCTCCGCCTTGAGCTGGGCGCAGTCTATTTGGGCTGGTGTGGAGCCGTTGCTGGATCCCGCTGCCCGCCGTGATTACATCCTCACCAACGCGCGCGGCGTCTTCGGCAAACTCATGTCTGAATATATCGTTGGCTATCTGCTGGCACATGAACGCAAAATGTTCCAACGAATCGAAGCGCAAAAAAACAAACATTGGGAAGACTCTGATACAGGCACGCTGCGCGGAAAAATGATCGGGTTGCTGGGCGTTGGTTCGATCGGCGCGGAAGTTGCGCGGACCGCGAAGTTTTTCGGCATGACCGTTCGCGGCTACACGATCAGCAGCGAGGCAAGTACGCACGTAGATATGTACTATCATGGAAATGATCTATTAAAATTTTCAACTGGACTCGATTATCTCGTCAACATCCTGCCCAATACAAACGAGACGCGCAAGATCATCAACGCCAATCTACTGAACAGCCTGCCCCCGCACGCGCTCTTCATCAACGTTGGCCGCGGCTCCGCAGTGGACGAATCCACGCTGACCGAAGCCTTGAATCACAACAGAATCGCGGGTGCGGTGTTAGATGTATTTGAACAGGAACCGCTTCCAAAAGATCATCCATTTTGGACAATACCAAACCTGCGGATGACCTTCCACACCGCCGCGCCAAGCCTGGCGGAAGATATAACGAAATTATTTATTGAAAATTATAGGTTGTTCAACGAAGGTAAGTCCTTGAAATATCAAGTGGATTTTAAGCGCGGCTATTAATCTCGTTGCGGGAAGGGTCATCTCCCCGGTAAAGCATTGACATAAACTAATAACAGGAGCATACATGACAACACAATATAAAATTTATCCATACCGCTGGATGGTGCTGACCGTTTTCATGTTCGTCAATATCACCATCCAGATCCTGTGGATCTCATATGCGCCGATCACGGGTCCCGCCGCCAGGTTTTACGGGGTGGATGATTTGCAAATTGGATTCCTGTCTATGTCGTTCATGATCGCATTCATTCCGCTGTCCATTCCCGTTTCGTGGGTCATTGACACATACGGATTTCGGCTGGCCGTCAGCATTGGCGCGGTCATGATGGGAATTTTTGGAATTCTGCGTGGGATGGCTGGCACGAATTACACACTAGTCTTGTGGAGCACCTTTGGAATCGCCGCCGCGCAGCCGTTCCTGCTCAACACATGGACAAAAGTCCCTGCCAACTGGTTCGCGCTTGAAGAACGCGCCACCGCTGTCGGCCTGGTAACACTGGCGAGTCTCGTCGGTACCGCGTTAGGAATGGTACTGACGCCGATCTTGATGGAAAGCATATCCATTTCAACCATTCAACTTTATTATGGCGGCATTGCCGCAGTTTCAGCAATTTTATTTGTGGCATTATCCCGTGAGACTCCTCCCACTCCGCCCTGCCCTCCAGGAATGGAAGTCCGCGCGCTGATGTTGGACGGTTTGAAACACGCATTAACCGTGAAAGTATTTTGGTTCGGCCTGGCAATTTCATTTATCGGGCTCGGAATATTCAACGGTATAACCACCTGGATCGAGAACATCATCCGTCCACGAGGATTTACTCCCACAGATGCGGGCACACTCGGCGCGTTGATGATCGTCGGCGGCGTGATCGGCGCGGTGGTCATCCCCGCGCTTTCCGATAAATTTCGCAAACGTCAGCTGTTCCTTTTTATATCATTCATCGGCGCGATCCCAGGTCTGATCGGATTGACATTCGCCAGCAGCGGCATCCTCCTGTTCATATCCGCATTTGTGCTGGGATTTTTCCTGACGAGCGCCATGCCTGTCATCATGCAATACACTGCCGAGGTGACGCATCCCACACCGGAAGGCACATCCAATGGATTGATCCAACTCTTCGGACAGGCTTCGGTGGTTTTCGTTTTCTTAATGGAAGCGCTGAAAAGCTCGGATGGTTCGTTCACACCAGCCTTATTAATGGCGGCGGCCTTTTTGATCCTGAGCCTGTTCTTCATTTCGCAAATGAAAGACCCGCAGAACCTCACTCAAAATAAAGGGAATTTATGACACCCTCACTAATTGACATCCGCGCGGCTGCGCAAAGGATCAAGCCGTACGCGCACCGCACACCCGTGATGACCAATGAAAGTTTGAATCAGCAAGTTGGCGCACAGGTATTTCTAAAATGTGAGAACCTGCAAAAAGTGGGCGCATTTAAATTTCGCGGAGCGTGCAATGCGGTTTATTCCTTAACCGCCGATGAAGCCGCGCGCGGAGTCTGCACGCATTCATCGGGCAATCACGCGGCGGCCCTGGCGCTCGCGGCAAGAATGCGCGGAATTCCTGCTTATATCGTGATGCCGAACAATGCGCCATCGGTAAAGAAAAATGCCGTGGCTGGATACGGCGGTTTGATCACATTTTGTGAGCCGACACTTGCAGCCAGGGAAAACACGTTGGAACGGATCAGCCTTGATACGGGCGCGAATGTTGTTCATCCATATAATGATGAACGTGTGATAACTGGTCAAGGGACAGCGGCTTTGGAATTGCTGGAAGATATCCCTGATCTGGATGTGATCATCGCGCCTGTCGGTGGCGGCGGATTGTTGAGCGGCACGGCCATCGCGGCGACGGAACTCAAAAATGGAATTCGTGTGATCGCGGGCGAACCTGAAATGGCAGACGATGCTTTTCGTTCGATAAAAGCTGGCAACATCATTCCATCAAATGATCCAAAAACAATTGCGGATGGTTTGCTGACGTCACTTGGCACGCTCACATTTCCGATCATTCAAGATCGCGTTAAACAAATCGTCACAGTTAGCGAAATGGGAATTATCGCTTCGATGAAATTTATCTGGGAGCGTGCGAAAATTATTATTGAACCATCATCGGCTGTGGCAATCGGCGTGTTGTGGGAAAAGAAAATTGATCTCAACGGACTCAAGATTGGAGTCATTTTGAGCGGCGGCAATGTAGATCTGGAAAATTTACCGTGGCACAAATAAAATCACATTCTTAAAATAAAACAGGCGGGTCGACAAATAATCGACCTGCCTGTTTTATTTTTTCTGTTTCGCTTACGTCAACGCAGCTTGGGCGGCGGCGATGACTTCATCATAATTTGGCTCTTCACCAAGCGTCGGCAGATAATTGACATACACCAAATTTCCATCGCGCCCGACGATAAAGACCGAACGACGCAGGTAACGGCGGTCTTTAATGAGCACGCCATACTTCAGCCCAAAATCAGTTTCAATTACATCCGATACAACTTTCACTTTGTCTACGCCCGCTGCGCCGCACCAGCGTTTTTGCGCCATCGGAAAATCAGTGCTGATGGTGTAGATGATAATATCATCGCCCAGGCTGGAAGCCTCTACATTAAAGCGGCGTGTCTCGCGGTCACACACATCAGTATCCAGCGAAGGCACTGCCGATAAAATGATGACCTTGCCTTTTGATTCCAACAAAGGGTTGACGCCTGCCCAGCCCGTAACCACACAACTAAAATCAGGCGCGGCTTGACCGACTTTTACTTCATCACCAAGCATTGTTGCGAACTTGTCACCGAGTTTAAACACATCTGTACGAACCGTTGTCATATTTATTTTCTCCTTGATATAAAGATTAGCGCAGAACGAAAATTCTTACATCCAAAACGATCAGTTTCTGAATCACTTCATTGTTCAGGCCGCGTTGATCTCCACAAAACGTAATTCTGGATTTTTCTCAGTGTAATGTTTCAAGAAAAATGTGGAGCTAAAAAGCGCGACCCATTCATCACGCGCGTCACGTGCAATCATCACTTCGCCGCGGTTGGGAAGTTTTTCAATGACATCATCCGCGCCTTTGATCCAGCGCATCAAAATGTGAGGCAATCTTTCCAGATCGGTCGGGACGTTATACTCTGCTTTCAATCTGGCTTGCACCACATCAAATTGCAATTGTCCAACCACCGCCAGGATCGGCTCGCGCTTGAAGGCATTCAGATTATATAGAACCTGAACCGCGCCCTCGCTTTCCAGTTGACTCAAACCCTTGGCAAATTGTTTTTGTTTGTTCAGATCAGTATTCCGCAGCAAGGCAAAATGCTCGGGTTGAAAACGCGGAATCGACGCAAAGTGAAACGGAGCGCCGGAACACAGCGTATCTCCGATCGCAAACTCTCCATTGTTGGGAAGCCCCAGCACATCACCGGGGAAAGCTTCATCAATGATCTCGCGCTCGCTGGCAAAAAGTTTATACGGCCGCAGCAAGCGGATCGTTTTACCGGATTGAGCGTGGACAAGATCCATCCCGCGTTCAAACCGCCCGGAACAGATCCGTAAAAAGGCAACACTGTCACGATGTTTGGGATTCATGTTGGCCTGGATCTTAAAAACAAATCCAGAGAAATTCTGCGCGTCTGGCAGGATCATCCCAGCATCACTCTGGTATGGTTGAGGCTGAGGAGCAATTTTTACGAAAGCATCCAGGAATAAACGTACGCCAAAATTAGTGACCGCACTGCCGAAAAAGACAGGCGTTTGTATTTCGTTTAGCACACTCTCCTGATCGAAGAGAATTCCTACTTCATCCAAAAGATGAATGCTCTCCATGAGGTGTTCAAGACGGGTTTTGGATAAAATTTTATTTTGTTCAAGATATTCGAGGGGCACAATTACTTCAGGAGCCATGCGTTCATTGCGCTCGGTGCGTTCAAACAAATGGACATCCTGCGAGGCACGATCGTAAACTCCGCTAAAATCCGGTCCATCCCCGATCGGCCAATTCATTGGGATCGGCTCCATCCCCAAAACTTTTTTGATCTCGTCGAGCAACTCCAGCGGGTCACGCGCAGGCCGATCCATTTTGTTGATGAATGTAAAGATGGGAATTCCACGCTTGCGGCAAACATCAAATAATTTAAGCGTCTGCGGTTCAATGCCTTTGGCCGCGTCTATCACCATTACAGCGCTGTCCACTGCAGATAGCGTGCGATAAGTATCCTCGGAAAAATCCTGATGTCCGGGGGTATCCAGCAGATTGATCACGTGATCTTGATAGGGGAATTGCAGGATCGTGGAGGTAATTGAAATGCCTCTCTCACGTTCCATCGCCATCCAGTCGGAAGTGGTGGCGCGTTGATTCTTTCGGGCACGGACATTCCCAGCCAGTTCAATGGCGTTTCCATATAAAAGCAGTTTTTCGGTCAGAGTAGTTTTGCCCGCATCTGGGTGTGAAATAATGGCGAAGGTGCGCCGGGCGGCTATCGATTCATTCAGGGAAATATTCTGAGTGGTATAGAGTAATGGACTTTCAGCTTGCATTCGTTTTTCTCCAAGCCTTTTTGAAAGGCTCGAAATTTTAGCATAGATTTCAGTAGATTGTGAATCAAACATATTTGAGTCGGTGCAAGTTCTATCAGTATTGCTGCAAGCTTATTTTATACGGCACAGATGGCGCACAAAAAAACAGCCAGAACTTTGAATTCTGGCTGTGTCGGGATGAAATTTTCTTTTTCTACTTTACGATCAGAGGGCGCATCATATCATGTTCTTCGTGGTCGAGGATATGACAATGCCAAACGTACTCGTTGCCGCCGGTGCGCGGGCTGGCTGGAACTACAAAGGGAACCTTGGGCAATTTGAACTTCATGATGACCGTGGTCACCTCACCCGGATTCATCTTGATGGTTTCCTTCCAACCCAACTCAGTCGCATCCGGTCCGCGGGCCGGGCCGGTGTAGGTCGGCACGCCATTGGTGTATTGCATGTTACCAGCCGCGTCCGTGAAGGATTGGCGCGCCAATATCTGCGCATTAACAAGGTGGAAGTGGATCGGGTGCGTGTCCATGGTCAGGTTGGCGATCTGCCAGACTTCGGTAGAACCGGCAATTGGGGTCTCAGTGGCGGCGGCATCGTATGCGCGCGCGTAATTGGTGCCATTATCCGGGTTCAAAGGGTCTATGTAATAATCCATTGGTAATGGAGCCGGAACATTGGTCCCGAGCAATTGCGCCAGACGGCCGTGCTCGTCGAATACCTCATTGAGAGTCAACTGGCGAACAGTCGCGCGCTTCGGAAGTTTTACTGCGCCGGTGACAATGGAAGCGCCAAGCGGGACGAGGAAGGGATCGATCCCTGAAGCCTTGTTTGTGGCTAAAGGCAAGGCAGGCGTAATCGCCATGGGAACATCCGCCTTGCCGGTCACGGTCGGCCCAATATCAAAGCGCATGATGTTGCGTGTATTAAGACCGGCTACTTCGTTCTGGTCAAAGGTGGGGTCGCCGCCAGGGAAGGGCGCGGGCGCGTCGGTATAGAGGATGAAACTCTTGCCGGCAAACCCTGCGAAATCCACGATCACATCCCAGCGTTCGCCGGGAGCAGTGAGCAGGCTTCCGCCAGGGTTGGCAAGATCAACCGTTGTATTATCATATGGCAGGAAATTCATCGGGCGATTGGATGGAACATCCACAGGATTCGCAAGGAAGCCGCCCTCGGTACCGATCACAAGGAAGTTGGGTCCGGGTTTTGTGAAATCCGGCATGCCGCTGCCTTTATCTTCATAAAGCTGCAGGTTGAAGAAACGTGCCTGGCAGGCATTAAGAATGCGCAAGCGATATCGGGCTGGCTCCAGCGCTGCGAATGGATGTACCACGCCATTGACCAGCATCGTATCACCGAACATCTCCGGAACTACGGAACTTGCCGGCGGAGTGAACGGAGTGGTGAGCGGAGGTGCGCTATCCCAAAGATCATATTCATGCGGGTACCACAAACTGCCCGGGGTTGATTTGCCAGTCCAGGTGAGATCCGTGCCATCCACAAATATCTTATCCTGGAAAATGAGCGGGATTTCGCGTCCGCCGTTTTCGATGAATTCAGGCAGACCAAGCGCTTTTAGGCTTGCTTCAAACTTATCGCGGAGAATGTATGCTGATGCGATTCCCGCGTAGGCGTTCAACCGTGTGATGCCCACTGCGTGATCGTGATACCACATCATGCGAGCGCTCTGATTGTTGGGATAGTAAACTTCAGACTGCCCGGGCAGTAAATTCTTGTTGATCGTCTTGTAGATATTCATTGCGCCGCTCTGCGCGCTGGTTCCATAACCGCCAGTGCTGTCAGACCAGGCAAATGGTCCGCCGTCGCTGATCCAGGGGACTTCGCCGCCATGCAGATGGGTTGAAATCCGATTCTCACCAAGTTCCGCACCCATAACGGTGGTATCCACCATTAGAGGATGCGAGCCAGTCAGATTGTTTTGGAAAGTGATTTGAACTGGTGTGCCTTTTTGGGCGATAATGATTCCGCCCAGATGCCTTTGTGGCACTTTTTGAGTCGGAGTGTCGCCTAGATTGGTTCGAGAATGATATCCACGCAAGGTGGTGGGATTGTCAAGTTTAGCTAAATCAGGATGCAGGTAATCCGTGTACTGGTTAACATCAATTGTATAATGCTGGGCTTTGATATCATCGACTTTCCAGAGTCGTTTGCCATCTGGTACAGCCACCGGGATTCCGTTGGGATCCAATGGATATACCCCGCGCAAGGGTTGAACGAATTTTGTCAAAGCGTTGCTTTTAGAAAAGGCTTTCACCGCCAGTTTCTGTACGCTATTTGCTAAAAACCATAATCCAGTAATGCTGGCTGCGCCAAGTTTTAGAAAATCTCTTCTGCTGATCATAAATTTCTCCATTGTAAAAATAAAAAAAAGGGTGGCGATCTTAATTAAAGGTGAACTTGAGGATATTTTTGCGGCCAAACGATTGACTTATAAATTTTCCAGGAACCTCCTTTCGATTTTGAAAGTATTTCAATGCAAACTACTAAATATAAAAAATTTTTGATTTCGCCTGCCAAAGTTTGCATTTTTGAAATTTCAATAATATTTTAAGTAAATTTGAAATAACAACAAGTGTCATTTATCACATAAAAAGGAGTATATTTGCCAAATAGGTTATCTTACCCAAAATTATCAACAATTGACTTGAGTGAACTTTTTGAATGGAAAAACTTCACTTTCTCATCAAGTTTGCATTAATGTAAGTTGGCCTAGAATATCATGACTCCTAGTGGCTTACAACTATCTAAAAGGATGGGAAAAGGATTATTTTTTTGAACAATTCATTAATCCCTGATTAACCCGTATTGGCTGCTTAGCTCATCCGCCTAGATTGGTGAAGTAAAACAATTCTATTGGTGATATAAGCGGATATAAGCCGGTGTATGTCTCAACGGTTAAAAAATCCACAAGATTTGGGCCTTGCAAAGTCGAATTCGGAGTTGTATACTCGTATTAAATAACAGCAAAATTATCCCAGGAGGTAGTATGTCGCATCATCATTCAATATTCTGTATCCTTCCACCACATATGCTCGACCAGGTGGCGCAAAGCGGAACAACCGCTCAGCGCGATATGGCGGCGCGAACCCTGGCCGCTTCCAGACAGATCCGCGATAGACGGGGAAGCATTACCACCTCAGTGATGAGGGGATCCATTACCGCCACAGGAACAGCGCAACGAACTGTGTATGATGCAAAATTTGGTACCAATCTACCCGGCTCCATTGCGCGAAAAGAAGGCGACGCTCCAGTCGCAGATGTAGCCGTAAACGAAGCCTATGATGGCAGCGGCGCGACTCATGATCTATACTCGGTTGCGTTCGGTCGAAACTCGATTGACAATCATGGAATGAATCTCAATTCAACTGTCCATTATGATAAAGGCTACGATAATGCTTTTTGGGATGGGCAACAAATGGTTTATGGCGACGGCGATGAAGACCTGCCCGCATCCGAGCGATTGTTCAATCGCTTCACCATTTCGTTGGATGTGATCGGCCACGAACTGACTCACGGTGTCACTCAATACGAAGCCAACCTTGTTTATAAAAATCAACAGGGCGCGCTCAACGAAGCCATCTCGGATATTTTTGGTTCACTGGTCAAACAATATCAACGCGATCAAACCGCCGACGCTGCCGATTGGATTATCGGGGAAGGATTGTTCACGGCCAATATCAATGGCGCAGGCATCCGCTCGATGAAGGCGCCCGGTACCGCCTATAACGACCCCGTGCTTGGCAAAGACCCGCAGCCTGCGCACATGAAAGACTATCTCACCACCGGCCAGGATAACGGCGGAGTCCACATTAACTCTGGCATTATCAACCATGCTTTTTACATCTCAGCAATCGAGATCGGCGGATATGCCTGGGCGAAAGCGGGACAGATCTGGTACAAAACTCTCACAGAAAAATTGAATAGCAACTCCAATTTCCAAAATGTGGCCGACCTCACTTTCCAAACCGCCGGCGAAATTTTCGGCGTGGGAAGTTTGGAGCAGATCGGTGTCAAAACAGGCTGGACTGAAGTCGGTATCGCAGTTGTAGATTCAGGCGGCGGAATACCCCCCATCCCAATTCCTGGCGGCGATGGATGTTTAAAGGGACTCCTGCGGTCCGTAGGGTTAGCCAAATGATGCGGATCATTTTCGAACGTAGCGGCGGATTCATGGGACGTAAAGTCAGCCTGGATCTTGACCTCGCCACCCTGCCGCCCGATCAAGCCGACGCCGTGAAACTGCTCGTTGCCGAATCAGATTTCTTAAATCTGACAGCACTTCCAACAAATGTCTCAGCGCCGGATGGATTCGCATATTCCATCACAGTGGAAACCGGTACGATCCAACACACCATCCAAGCCAGCGATGCAAATTTTCCACAGGCTCTGCGTCCCTTGCTAGATGATCTGCTGGCACGCGCCCGCTCGCGATAAGAATCAAAAAGGGCATGAAGATCATGCCCTTTTTGATTCTTATCAAGTATTGTTTACAACCTGCCTTTTTTACCGGCGATCTTCAAATCCCGATAATGCCACCTCACCTGCCAAATACGAAACGCGGCTTCCATTTGGATCTTGATCGACATTTTCGATTTTCCCCATTGACGATCTGCAAAATAAATTGGCGCTTCGGCGATCTTATATTCAAGGCAATGCGCCAGGTAAGCCATTTCCACAAGAAAAACATAGCCGTTTGATTGAATACGCTCCAGCGGCATACTCTGTAAGGTTTCACGCCGCCACATACGAAAGCCTGTGGTCACGTCGTGCAACGGCAGCCCCAAAATTGTGCGCGCGTAAAAATTACCGAATGCAGAGAGTCGTTTCCGTCCAGTTGACCAGCGCTCATCGACTGAACCACCGGTCACATAACGGGAGCCAAGTACAACATCGTTATTCTCAAGAAGTTTAGCCATGCCAACCAATGCAGCGGGATCGTGGGAAAAATCTGCATCCATCTGAACAACAGCTTGAGCTCCGCCATCAAAAACTTTCTGGAACCCGTTTAGATACGCCGAACGCAAACCCATCTTGCCCGGGCGATGTAGTACATCCACGCGGCCTGGGTACGTTTCCTTTAGCTGATCTGCTAATTGTCCGGTACCATCCGGGCTGTTATCATCCACGATCAAAACCGTCAAATTGAGTGGGAGCGAAAATAAAGCGGAGACCAATTTGGGAAGGTTCTCCGCTTCGTTATATGTAGGGGTGACAATTCCAATTTGCAAGCCCGACTCCTATGTTTTCAAGCGCAACAATTCCGCTTTGAGTTGATCCACATCTGTATATTTATTTTTGATCGAAACTGCCTCTGCGAATTTTGAGTTCAGGGGTTTATTATGCTTGCCCATTTCCACCCGATCCTTGATCGGGTAAAAATACTCCATTGATTGTTCAAGCCGTAAGTGAAGTTTTTCCCTCGTTACAGGAAGATCAGAAGGTGGAATAACAAGGATGAAATCAGAATCGTTCAATTGACCGAGAAAATTGTCAGGGTGGCCAAATTCGCCCATGGTATTGATGATCATAAAACTGATGGCACGCAAAACATCGTCTGATGCGACAAAACCATACGCTTCTCGAAATGCGTCCAGGTTTTCGATGGAAACGAATAAAACTGCCTTATCGTCACTGTTAATTAATTCTGTTAATTTTTCATCCACTAATACGCGTCCAGGCAAACCAGTAACAGGGTTGGTCAATGGCCCTTGACTCACCCGTTTGAGCGAGTTGCGTACACGCAAACGCAATTCTTGCACATCAAAAGGTTTGGTTATGTAGTCATCAGCACCTAGTTCAAGACCCTGCAAGCGGTCTCCGCGTTCGCGCTTTTCAGTAAGAAAAATAATTGGGATTTCAGCCGTACGACGGTCAGCGCGCAAGCGACGAGCAACTTCAAAGCCGTCAATATCTGGAAGACGAATATCGAGAATGACGATATCTGGGCGAACAGTCTGACAGGAGCGCACGCCATCCTCGCCCCAATTGACAGTGAACACTTCGTAGCCCTGAACTCGAAAATAAGCATTTAGCATTTCAGACACATCAATATCGTCTTCAATGATAAGTATTTTTTGCCTGATCTCAGTCATGCTAAATTTCAAAATTGTTATGAAATTGGTTCTTTTTGTATGATGAATTCACAAACAGTATCGCCGATTGCAACGCATTTGGATTCATTCACGCGGAATTCGTTTCCGCCGGAAACCCATTTAAGCGATTCTTGTAGAAGGCCAGTCGAGATGAAACATACCGGTTTATCCAAACCGGTCCGCCCCCAACAACAGGGGCATTTATGAATCGTCCATATCCATTCAGTGTCTTTCTCTTCCACTGTTGAATGTTGATCGCTTAGCTGGCTGAAGATTTTCGCCATGGCAGGCAGACCAATTCTCAACTTGGATTGTTGCGGAAGGACAACAAAAGCCAGATCCGCTGCACCGGCCAACGCCCCAAAATTTCTGAGTGCATCCGAGAATGTAGCACGCCCTGCCCGAAGAGCGAGGCCGCGTCCACCACGCGGGCCGTACATTTCCTCCAGAGCAGAACCGATTCCAGAAAGTTCGGCAAAATCAAAACCTTTATCGAGGTTATCTGGGGGATAATTTTCGACATAATGATTCAAACCAGCCAGATTCAGGATGGCGTTCAATCCGTTTTTGCCCATCACTTCTTCCAAAGATTTGAGGGTAATCAGTCCAAATTTATTAGGGTAATACAAACCACTGTTTTGAATGGGGTTCATGGCAACTCCACTAAATCAACTTTGCTAAATCTTCGGCGGCGCGGCGCATATCAAGGAAAATCAAACCAAGCTTTGCCTGTTCTCTTGCGAGCGCGGTAAGCACAGCCTCATCGCCGACCGACATTAAAACAACATATCCTTTCTGACCCTTAATGTAAACCTGCTCAAGGGTGCCGCGGCCTAATTCACTGGCAATGCGTTCACCCAGAGAAAGCATTGCAGCTGACATGGCTGATACGCGATCTTCCTCCACACCCTGGGGAAGCGCCGAGGCAATGCCAAGACCATCAACGCTGACTACTGCGGATGCTTCAATATCAGGTGATGACGCTTGCAACTCCCGCAAGCGATCCACCATTTGTTGCGCACGATTCTTTGTCAAACAACCCTCCTTAGGGGAAGCAAACGCCCAATATTCTCCAGGACGAATATCTCTTATTCTCTCGACTATTTTAGGACATGCTAAACAATGTGTCAAGTTCGGCAACTTGAATTTTACAGGAGGGGGAAAACCCAAAATCAAATCTTCGGGGCTGATATATTCCTCCGTTCTTTCTGTTATCTTTTTTCGACTTTGTCAATAGCGGAGTTTCCAGATTGAACAAAACATTGGCAGAGGGTTTCTTGACAATCTATATAAGTGCTAGTAAAATCACGCACGCTTAACAAAAAAATACATAAGCCGAGATAGCTCAGTTGGTAGAGCACGCGACTGAAAATCGCGGTGTCCCCAGTCCGATCCTGGGTCTCGGCACTCCCGGTCAGCAAGAAGGCCGTAATCTGCGGGCGTAGTACAGTGGTAGTACGTCTCCTTGCCAAGGAGAAGGTCGTGGGTTCGAATCCCATCGCCCGCTCAAAAAGGATTACGGATTGGATTAATATTCAATCTACAATCTTTTTTAGTAATATAAATAAGGCGTCGTGGCCAAGTGGTAAGGCAAGGGTCTGCAAAATCCTCATCGCGGGTTCGAATCTCGCCGACGCCTCAAAACAAGAGCGGGTCTCAAGGACTCGCTCTTATTTTTTCCTTCCTGAAGACGCAGCTCTACTAAATAAATATTAGGGCTCTTGCCCAAGTAGCCACAGCCCACAGGGTAATAAGCGCACAGAGATCTTTGAGATAAGATTCTAAAACCTCTTTTATTCTCAGTGGTCTCTGTGGCACAAGAGACTTTATAATTGCAATACAACTTTAAGCAGAATATCCTATACTCAGAAAACTTGAGCTATGAAAATCCTTTATATCGAAAACGACCCTGCGCTTCTCGAATTAACCTACCGCTCGCTAAAAATTCGCGGGCCTGAATTCGACATACAAACTGCCTCTACTATACAAGAAGCTTTTTCCCTCCTCAAAACAACAGAATATGACGTAATCTTATGTGATCATCGTCTGCCAGACGGCTCCGGATTGGATGTGATCAAACAGGCGCGTGAATGGGGAATATTGTCTGCGATCGTCCTTATTGCAAATGAAGTGGATACTCAAAACGCTGTCGCGGCATTGAAAGCTGGAGCGTCAGATTATGTAGTTAAGCAAAACGATTATCTCCACAGACTACCGGTTATTCTACAAAATGCCCAATCGCAAACAGACCTTCAGAAACAAAAAATAGCCTTGCGCGAAAGTGAATACAGGTATTTCAATATTTTTGAAAACACTGTAGAGGGGATATTTCAATCGACCCTGGATGGAAAATATCTTAGCGTAAATCCAGCCATGGCAAAAATTTACGGCTACGATTCCCCCAAAGATATGATCAATACTGTATTGGATATCAGCACAGAGTCTCGCAAAAGATTTTCCGAGGAGTTAAGGTCAAAGAGATCGGTTGTAAAATTTGAAACTGAAACTCTCCGTAAAGACGGATCCACGATATGGGTCTCAACCAATGCCCGCTCGGTAAAAAATGAAAACGGTGAAATCCTGTATTTTGAAGGATTCTTGACTGAAATTACAGAACGAAAACTCTCAGAATTGGCTATCGTCAAAAGCGAAAATAAATATAAAACCCTCATAGAGAGTTTGCCAGGCGTAGTGTTTCTGGATGATTTTCAAGACGAAAGAATCAGCCGTTATATGAGCCCGCGGATAAAAGATGTACTCGGCTATACAGCTGAAGAATGGGCGGCGGGAAACAACATATGGGAAAATAGCCTCCATGCTGAGGATCGTGACCGAATTCTTGCGGAGGATAAACGCACCAATATAACCAAAGAGCCATTCCAGGTTGAATATCGCATACAAAGAAAAGATGGCGTTTATATTTGGATCAAAGAAGATGCATACCTGGTTCACGACCAGGCTGGTATCCCAAATTATTGGCACGGAATCATGCTCGACATTACAGCGCAAGTAGAAGCTCAAGAAGCAATTAAAGCCAACGAGGACAGTTATCGCGGATTGTTCAATAGCGTTACACAGGCAATTTACATCCAAGATAAAGAGGGGCGATTTCTTGACATAAACGACGGCGCAATAAAAATGTACGGCTATCCACGGGAATTTTTTATTGGAAAAACACCGGAAGTCATAAGCGCACCGGATAAAAACGATCTAAACAAACTAAATAAAATAATCGAACTCGCCTTTAAGGGGGAACCGCAGGAATTCGAGTTTTGGGGAATTAGGAGAAATGGTCAGGTATTTCCAAAAGTAGTTTCCTTAACCAAAGGCACCTACTTTGGACAAGAAGTGATCATTGCCATTGCGCAAGATATTACCGAGCGTAAGCTTGCGGATCAAAATATGGAGCGGCAGTTATTAGAATTAAAGATTCTGCATGCCACTTTAATGGCTGGGACCAGGAGCGTCACCGAAGATGAATTAATTGAACAGACCCTTCAAATTACAGCCAGTATTTATACAGAAGTTTGCGGTGTATTGCTCTTGAATGCCAATGGCGATATGTTAATTCCGCACCCAGCCTGCATTGGGCCAAAGGAAGAAAACTGGCAGGAAGGCTACCCGATCACAAAAGGCATCACCGGCCGAGCCGTACAATTAGGAAGAGCGATACGAGTCGATGATATAACAAACGATCCAAGCTATAAAGAAATAACATCAGGAATAAAATCGGAACTTTGCATTCCAATTTGGGCACAAGACCATATTATCGGAGTATTTGACGTTGAAAGCAAACTGGAAAATGCCTTCGATGAAAAAGATGAACGTTTATTAAACACAATTGCGGCGGGGCTGGGAACTGCAATCGAGAAACTGCGCCTTTATAAGGCCGAACAAAATCAAAGACGGCGTGAAGTAGCGATGCTCGACCTAATGCGGACAGCCGCTTCATCTCTGGAACTGAATCAGGTTCTGCAATCTATACTTGATCAACTTGTCAGAGTGATCCCGTCAGATTCAGGCACCATCCAACTATTGGATGGAGATAACTTAGAAGTATTTGCCGCCGTTGGAATAGAAGCAATTAATTTTTCAAAACGCGGCCAAATTAAGTTGAACGAATTTCCGCTTAATAATTACGTGATCAAAGAGAAGAAAACCATTCGCGTGGATGATACGCTGATTGATGAGCGCTATCAACCATCAGTCGAAGGAGAGAAAATAAATATACGCTCATTCCTTGGAATTCCTTTGATTGCGAAAGAAAAAATTATCGGCATGTTCACACTTGACAGCTATCAAACGAGTTATTTCTCCAAACAGGATGCTGAACTTGGGCTTGCCATTGCCAACCATGCCTCAATTGCCATTGAAAACGCGCGCTTGTTTGACGCCGAACAACGTCGCCGCAAACAGGCGGAAATTCTTCGAAAAGCAACAGAAGCATTAACCACCTCCATTGAGTTGGAAAAACTTTTTGACATCATTTTTGATTCGCTGGCAGAACTGATACCCTACGATAGCTCATCCATTGAATTAATAAATCATGGAGTCTTCGAAATCGTGGCAGGCCGCGGTATTTCCAAATCATTTATTGGCAAAAAATTCCCAACTGAAATTGGAAAATGGGGAGACTCTGAAAGAATACGCCAGTGTCTGATCATTTCAGACGTACAAGTTGACAATCGCTTTGAAAAACTTAATGGCTCAGAATATATCCATGGCTGGATGGGCATACCATTATTTTCGCAGGAAAATCTAATTGGTTTCATAAATGTTGATAGCCGACAAGTAAGCGCTTTCAACCTGGAACACGCCGCCATCGCTCAGACCTTTGGCAATCAAGCCGCAGTTGCCTTGGTAAACGCGCGTCTGTTCCATGAGGAATACCGCCGCTCTCAAATCATCGAGGCGCTTGCGGATATTGCCAATGAAATTGCAACCACACGGGAGGTTATACCGGCGCTTGATAAGATCGGAGAACGCGCGCTTTCACTTCTAAACGCGAATACTGTGGCGTTCTATCTACTTCAGGATGATGGCGAAACCATAAAAATTGTTACAGCGCAAGGCTCGTATCAAAAAGAAATGATGTCGCACACCCTTAAGATCGGCGAAGGCATCACTGGCAATGTTATCGCGGCAGGCAAATCAGAAATTGTAGATGATATTACACAAGACCCACGCAAAAAAACTGTGCCGGGCACGCCAGAGGAAGACGCGCGACTCGACACCATGATGTCTGCTCCATTGATTCTGCACGGAAAATCCATAGGAGCCATTAACGCCTGGAGATTAAAAACAAACGGCTTCTTCGATAGATCTGAGTTAAATTTCCTTGTAAGCATTGCGCATCAAGCCTCCATCTCGATAGAGTCGCTGCGATTATTTCAGGAAAACTCACGCCGCGCACAAGAAGCAACCGCTATTGCAGAGGTTGGACGTGATATCTCCGGCACGCTTCAGATCGATCTTGTACTCGAGCGCATTACAAAATATGCTCAAAATCTATTAAGAGCTCAAACGAGCGCCGTTTATCTTTCCGAACCTGACCAGCCGCTTTTACGGGCGATATACGCGATTGGTGCTGATGCTGATCAAATCAAGAATGACCCACTCGAACTTGGCGTTGGAATTCTTGGGAATATCGCCTTACAAAAATTCGGTGAAATCGTTAACAACTCAAGTGGAGATCCTCGCGCAATCACCATCAAAGATACCGTCGATGATCCTTACGGACACATCATGGGAGTGCCGGTTCTTGCAAAAAACCAATTGACCGGATTACTGGTGGTATGGCGAACCGGGCTGGGAGAAGATTTTCAGGCAACCGATCTTGATTTCCTAAGTAGTCTTGCACAACAAGCCGCTGTTGCAATTGAGAACGCCCGTTTGTTTGGATTGGAACTGTATCGCCGCCTGGAAGCAGAAACGGTCATGCGGGCCACTGCCGCACTTGCCAATTTACTCGATCTGCCTTCCTTACAAAACGCGATCCTCGAATGGCTGTATAAACTCACTCCTTATGACAGCGCCTCCATTTTAGAAATAGTGGAAGATCAACTTCATATTACAGCCGCAAAAGGACTCCCAAATCCCGAAAAAACATTGGGGCAAACTTTTCCATCTGATAACGTTCTATGTCAAATCCTTAATAAAACAAGCGCGCCTTTGATCATCGGAGACTGCAAAAACGATCCGCGCTTTGAGCAATGGGGCGATATAGACTACGTGCGCGGATGGATGGGAATTCCTCTGATCGCACGCGGCCGGGTGATCGGATATATCACCATGGATAGCCGCACTCCAAACGCTTACTCTCAAAACGATGCGATCACAACGCAAACATTCGCCATCCAGGCGGCTACCGCATTGGAAAATGCGCGGCTATTTGAGGCGGAGCGAAAACGCCGTCAGGAAGCGGAAAATCTACGTATCGCCGCAACAGTTATAACATCTTCACTTGATCCGCAGGAAGTACTCGAAACCATTCTGATCGCACTCAAGCAAGTTGTCCCATTCGATCTGGGCTCCATGATGCTTCTGGAAGATGAGCAAGTAAGAATTGTGGCGGCGCAAGGCTTTACCAATAACAAAGCAACACTAAACCAAACTTTCCCGTCGAAGAACGAACTTTTACTTGAAATAAAGAGAACACAAAGAACTTTAATAATTGAAGACGCGCTGGTCGATTCCCGATATGAAAGATGGGCTGGCGCAGATTTAATCCGGGGCTGGCTGGGAATTCCACTGGTCGTACACAGCGAAATTATTGGTTATATTACTTTGGGAAGTTTTAAAATCGCAGCATTCGATCTAAACGCGGCTGACCTTGCCCAAACATTTGCCCTGCATGCCGCAACCGCAATTAACAATACACAACTATTTGAAGATTTACAAAAAACCAATCAAGAACTTACTCAATCGTATGATACAACCCTGGCTGGATGGAGCAAAGCGCTTGAGTTGAGAGATAAAGAAACATATGGACACTCCCAGCGCGTCACCAATTTGACCCTGGAGCTGGCACGGCAAATTGGTTTTTCCAAGTCTGACCTGACTCACCTGCGGCGCGGGGTACTCCTGCATGATATTGGCAAGATGGGAGTTCCAAATGAGATTCTCAACAAGCCGGGACCTCTTACCGAGGAAGAATGGATCGAAATGCGCAAGCATCCCCAATATGCGTTCGATCTACTGTACCCTATACCATTCCTGCTCCCATCCCTTGATATTCCCTACTCACATCACGAACGGTGGGATGGCTCGGGGTATCCACAGAAATTAAGCGGCGAAGAAATCCCTCTTGCGGCTCGTATCTTTGCGGTTGTAGATGTGTGGGATGCTTTATTATCAGACCGCCCCTACCGACAGGCTTGGGAAAAAAGCAGAGTGATTAATTATCTTCGCGAACAATCAGGGACGCACTTCGATCCGAGCATAGTTGA
This sequence comes from Chloroflexota bacterium, assembly GCA_026390015.1. GTDB lineage: Bacteria > Chloroflexota > Anaerolineae > Anaerolineales > Villigracilaceae > Villigracilis. Next base: position 47,433 of record JAPLGS010000156.1, read on the forward strand.
GAGTTTTCTAAAACTGATCGAGAATAAAGCATTTCAAGATAATCAAAAAACTCAACCGATAAAAAGGATCGAGCGAGGGTAAATATTTGCAAACAAAAAGAAGGTGAAAATCTCTCACCTTCTTTTTGTTTGGCTGAAATCAAATCATCAAATCACGCGCACGAATTTCCTTTTACCAACCTGCAGAACACCTTTATGAGGAAAAGGCATGTCTCCGCGCTCAATGATCTCGCTATCCAAGCGAACGCCTTTTTGATCGATCAAGGCGCGCGCTTTGCTTTTGCTTTCCACTAATTTCACAGCCAGGATCACGTCCACAACGGTTTGACCATCTTGTAATTTGTATTCAGGCATTTCATCTGGAATTTCCTTTTGCTGGAAAGTCTTGATGAAATGCTCCTGGGCAGATCTGGCATCCGCATCTCCATAGAAGATCGCAGTGATCTCACTCGACATTTTCATCTTGGCGTCGCGTGGATGAAACACACCTGAAGCCAGATCCTTTTCGATCTTTTCGATCTCGTGCGGATTCCAGCGTGTGACCAGGCGCATGTACAAACTCATGGCAGAATCAGGCACAGACATTAGCTTGCCAAACATATCATTCGCGCCCGAAATGATGGGTACGATATTTCCTGTGGATTTTGACATTCTCTGCACGCCATCGGTACCGGGCAAAATGGCGGTGATAATTCCGACCAATGGTTTTTGACCGAGGGCTTCCTGCAATTTACGGCCAGCCACAATGATATTGAATAGCTGATCTGTGCCGCCAACCTGCACATCCGTTTCCATTGCAACCGCGTCGTAGCCCTGCATCAACGCGTAGAAAGTTTCGTGGATGTAGATCGGTTCACCTTTTTCAAGGCGATTGGAAAAATTATCACGCGCCAAAAATTGCTGGACTGTAAAGTTTTGGCCCAATCTAATTAGGTCGACCAGGTTTAGTTTTGACAGCCACTCGCCGTTATAGCGGATCTTCGTTTTTTCGTGATCGAGCACTCGGAAGGCTTGCTCGGTATAGGTCAAAGCGTTTTCGGCGACCTTTTCCTCGGTCAGGATCGGACGCGCTTTATTTTTATCCGACGGATCGCCAACAAGGGCGGTGTAACTTCCAATGAGAAAAGTTACCTCGTGCCCCAGATCCTGGAATTGGCGCAATTTTCGCATTGAGATCGTATGGCCAAGATGCAGATCAGTGGAAGTGGGGTCGTATCCGCAATACACGCGCAAGGGTCTGTTCTCTTTTTCAGCGAGCAACAGACGCGCGCGCAATTCAACGGTCATGGCTTTCTTTAGAGCTTCATCACCGTATTCCGTGCCTTGCATTAATATTTCAACTTGTTCTTCGATATTCATGATCTCTCCACTTGAAATTGACAAACAAAAACGCGCCCGCGATCGTGTGGGCGCGTTCAGAGCACACTATCGCAAAGATTTATGGACAGGTGTAATAATGGTATTTGCTGGAAATTTTTATACTAAACATATACGTATTATACAACAAGAATTTCAGTGCGCCAAATTGAACGAAAAACTCCACGGGCCTTTTACTGAATAGAATTCATCGTTATAAACAACTTGCTCAGCTTGTTCCTGAGTCATGCCTGGCGGCATGCTGATGATCTGCATGGTCAAGACGCCGTTCACGTCCACGCAATCCAGCACAATACCGGTATTGCGCTCAAGCATGGCTTGTTGGATCTTGGGCATATATACAGAACAGTATTCACCTTCACGCGGAGTTGCCGCGATGGAATCGATCACGATGGTCGAGTTGGACAGGTCGGCATCTGGCGGCACAACGAATATCAACGTATCACAGCGCTGACCAGGCTGCCCGTTGGCAGGTTCCTGTAAACTCACCAGCGTTGTGCCATATTCCGACAAGATGATTCCGCCATAATTCAAACTCGCAGAGGCGATGCCCCAATCTGAATTATCGGGTAATGAAAAGCAAACATCAGCGTTTACGTTTTTTCCATCCACCGCAGCGCGCTCCATACGAACTTCAATTCCACTAGTTACTTGATTCGGCACGGCTACCTGAACTTGCGCAGTGGGATAAGATGGGTCTATATAGGCAGTCGCAGCCGAAAGTATAACTGGCAGGAAAACAGGCGGTTGTTGCGCAGACGGCGCACATGCAACCAGGAAGACCGTCAATACCAGGATAAAACGATTCATGAGATTTCTTCTCCTTGATCTTTGCCAAATAAATCAGATAGCGCGTCATGCGCGCCTTCAAATTGGAACCGGTACCCTAACTGGATCAGCCGTTTGGGTTGAGCAAACCTACCTTGCACTATCAGGACACTCATTTCCCCTAAAAGAATTCTCAGCAAAAAGGCTGGAGTTGGAAACCAGTACGGGCGATGAATTATGGTTGCGAGTGTTCGATTGAATTCCGCGTTGGATGTGGGCGCAGGCGCAATAAGATTATACACTCCATGCGCGTTTTCATTTTCGATCAAATACCGCACTCCCCCAACCCAGTCTTTGATGTGGATCCACGGCATGGCATGTTTACCAGATCCGAGTGGTCCGCCTGCGAATAATTTGATGGGAAGCGCCATCATAGAAAGCAAGCCTCCATCTTTTGCAAGCACCACCGCCGAGCGAATGACACAGCGCCGCACGCCTAATTCTTCAACGGATTTGGTCGCGGCTTCCCATTGCATTGTGAGCTGTGCCAGGAAATCATCCCCCGGCGGAGTGGACTCATCTGCGAGGTCACCTTGTAAGCCGTAATGATTTATGCCCGAGGCTTGGATGAATAGGATTGGTCGATGAGTCGCTTCCAGAATCGCTTGAGCAAGTGCCAGTCCCGGCAAGACGCGCGAGTCGTGGAAATCGCGTTTCGTTGAAGCTGTCCACGGCCAGGATGCGAGAGTCCTCCCGGCCAGGTGAATGATCACATCCATTTGATTGACGAGGCTTCCCCATCCGCTGGTAGTTTTTGCATCCCAATGAACGGCCTGCACGCCTTCGATCGCAGAGCTGCCGCGCGTGAGAATAAAAACTTTGTGACCATCCAAAAGAAGGGATTTGGTAAGCGCAAGGCCAAGAAATCCGGAACCGCCAGCGATCAATACATTCATTTCAAATGCTCCTGTGAAATCACGATTTTAATTAACTGGAAGTATAATCATGCAGATTATAGAGCCACTATGCAAGAACCGGTACTGGTACTCAATGCTAATTTTGAGCCGATCCACATATGCTCAACACGCAGGGCGATTGGTCTGATCCTCGCGGGCAAAGCCGGTATGATCGTAAATGGGCGCGGACACATCCGTACAATATCACAACTGCTTCCGCGTCCTTCTGTCATCCGACTGGAATCCCAAATTCATAGGCCACGCCCCCACGTGAAATTAACGCGCCGCGAAATCTTCCGACGTGACAATTATACCTGTCAGTATTGCGGCAGGCGTGAGATCAATTTAACGGTCGACCACGTCATGCCGCGCCATCTCGGCGGGCAGCACTCGTGGACGAATCTAGTGACAGCTTGTTCACCATGCAATCACCACAAAGGCGGCCGCAAGCTGGATGAGGCGCACATGCGCCTGATGCACCTTCCAAAAGAACCACCGGCAAACGCGGCTTATATTTTTGGGCGGCATCTGACTGAAAACGGGGAATGGGAACCTTATATTTCTGGATGGTAATTGAAAAAATCCTCTCCAAGTTGGAGGGGATTTTTTATACGGAGCGTGGACTTCAGTCCGCAGTTTGAGGTTTTAGTTTACTTCAACACATTTGCCAAAAGAACCGGTGTGATATACGCCTCGATCATTGCGGCGACTGCCAATAAAGGCACGACCAGCCCGATGAAGATCTTCGTCCAATCGGCGAATAGTTCAAGGATCACTTCGCCCATGGATTTTCCCGTCTGCGGCGTAACAATAGCGACGCCCATATAAAGCATGGCCGCACTGCCGATCATCAGCGCGGGGATCTCGAATATGCCGTGCGGCAAAACACCTGCAAGAAATATCTGCGCGGGTTGAATATTCGGAATCTGAGTACTCAGCAATTGCAGCAAGGCGAACACGCCGCCGATCAATCCGATATTAACCATATAAAGCAGAACGCCCAAAACACTGAATGAAAATAGACCTGCAAAAAATATCAGAGTCACCGCGCGTGTATTATTCAGGAATAGAAAGGGCGCGTTAATATTTCCCTGCAGACTCGACAGGCTGGGAATTTCACTGGCGCGCGCCGCTATTTTTTCAAGATTTTCAGGGGACGCTTTTTTGACGACCTCTGTAACATTGACAATAACCCAGTTATAACTCATCCATAAACTTGCGCCTGCGACCAATGCGATCACGAAAAATGCAGGGGCAATACGGCGCAACGCAGATCCCAAAACACGCCGATACCATTCGCCGATTGACCGCGCCCCGCCCAGAAAATTCATCCAGAATGTGCGCCAGAGCCAGCGGAGATTGATCGTGTCTATTTCACGTCCAAGTAAATATTCGCGTTGAAAGTGAGCGATGCCAACCCGGATCAACAGCAACGCGATGATCATCACGCCTGCAATGGCCAGCCAGAGAACCTGCTCGTTTCCCCAAAACAACATGACGGCCTCACCCTGCATCAAAATGGCAACCGGGATCACGATAAATGATGCCAACAAATTCGCGGCTTTTACTGTCGTTGATTGCACTGAGATCACAATCGCAGCACTCACCATCAACGTGGCGTGTGCGGTAGTCAGCAGGATCAATTGCAGCATGGTAATGAATGGCGGCATGACAAGATTTTGGCGCGAAACCAAAACGAGATAAAAAGCAATGGAAAGATAACTGGCCACCAAAGGCGTGATCACGCCCACCAACAACTTCCCAAAATATAATTGCCAATTATCAAGCGGCGCGCTCAACATCGGCTCGATCGTGCCGCGCTCCTTCTCGCCGACAAAAGCCTCCAACGCCACCACAAGCGAGATCGTGATCGGAAAGAATCCAATGATCATAATGGAGAACGGCACGAGACGCTCCAGAATTAAATTCGCGCTGTATTGATTCAGGAAATCCACAGTTTGTTTGGCGAATTCATTCATCAGAATGGGAAAACAAAAAACAAGGATGACCATCGGCGTCAACACACGCCAATCACGAAACTGATCTTTTAATTCACGGCCAGCCACGAGCCAAACAAGATTTAGTTTATTGAACATGTTCGAGTCCTTTAGCTTCCGCCATCGCCTTGAGGTAGACCTGTTCGAGCGTGCGCGGCTCCTCTTGAAAAGCCACCACGGCCGCAGATGTGGAAGCGAGTGATCTTAAAATCTGCGGATTGGATTCCAGCGGACGCTCCACACGCACCTTGAAACTGGTCGCAGTCCGAGATAGTATTTCCACATCTTTGGGCAATTCCAACCTACTTGAATCCCAGGTATCAGCAAGTTGTATTTGATATTCTGGCAAACCAAGCACTCTCCGCTTCAACTCTTCCAACGTACCCTGAAGCAGAATACGTCCACGATAAATAATGGCGATCTGATCTGCGAGCGCTTCCACTTCGGTGAGGTTATGGGAACAGATCACGATCGTGCGCTTGGAAGATTTCAGCCGCGAGATTTCGTCTCTCACCAGCCGCGCAGATTCAGGGTCCATGGCGGATGTGGGCTCATCGAGCAGTAATACGCCTGGGTCATGCATCATGGCGCGCGCCAATGCCAACTTTTGACGCATCCCTTTTGAGTATTCGCCGATCCTGCGATGGGCGGCTTCGGCCAGGCCAAAATATTCGAGTAAATGGTCTCTGCGGGATTTGCGATATTCAGGCGAAAGGCTATAGACCTGTCCAAAAAATTCCAGATATTCGACGGCGGTCATACGCATATATAGGCCGTGTTGTTCTGTCAGCACGCCCACTGAAGCGCGGACATCGTGCCCATTCTTGACCACGTCATAGCCGGCCACTCTTGCCCAGCCGCGCGACGGATGCAGCAACGCAGTCAACATGCGGACAGTGGTGGTTTTGCCTGCGCCGTTCTGACCCAATAGCGCTAAAATTTGTCCAGCCTCGAGAGAAAGATTGACCCCATCTACTGCTATAAATTCATTGAATTGCTTGGTTAGATCGTGAGTTTCTATCATTAGCGCTCCGAAGGTAATTGGTAATTGGAGTTGATTGTATTCCCCTCTATGCTGTATTTGCCTTCACAGAGACCTTACAATTTCTGGACAGGGCGATGACGCAAAAACATACCAACCCCTGCGCAAACAAATACAACCGCAAAATATACCTGATTGATGTTGAAGCCATTTACAAGCGCAACGTCAAGGCGTAGAAATTCAAGTAGAAAGCGGATAAGAGAATAAACGCCAAGATATGCAAGAAAAAGGCCGCCAATTCTAAGTGTTCCGATAAAACGACGCGCAAGCCACAAAAGGAAAATCACATTTGCAAAACTCAAAATTGATTCATAGGCAAACAGTGGATGATAAAAATTTACCGCTTCAAACCCGGCTAGGCGATAGGCAGGTTCAATAAATATCTTCCAGGGTAAATTCGTAGGTAATCCATAAATTTCCTGGCTGAAATAGTTTCCTAGGCGGCCAATGGCTTGAGCGATAGCAAGACCGGGGGCGAAGAGATCGGCCAACTCCCAAACAGGAAGTTCATTTTTCCGCGCGAAAAAAAATAAGGCGAAGAATCCGCCGCTCAAGGCGCCGGGCAACCCATAACCGCCAATCCATACGGCTAGCGCATCCAACGGGTGGGAGAAATAATATTGGGTTGTCAGACCAAGCGCAACGGAAGAAAGAGGCGGGGTGAGAATATGCCAAAGGCGCGCGCCAAGCGTCCCCCAAATTATCAGGGGCAGAAAAAGATCGAAGACAATCTCAGTATCATGCCCGCGATGTTTCGCTTCGCGCGCGGCGAGTAAAAATCCCGCTAAAATACCAAGCGCGATCATCAGACCATTCCAACGGAAAAACAAAAGTCCTTCTGAAATGGGAATCAATGCAGATACTCTTTGTTCTCTCTGATTTTCCGCATACGTTCATGCCCCTGCACGCGGACATGAACGATACGTTGAAGCGCTGTGATGTTGCCGAGGATGGCGATCAGAACGGCTGCGAGAAATGGTTGATCGAAGATAAGCAGAGGAATTAAAACCAGGTAGCGTTCAACACGCGTCAGTATGCCGACTTTAGCGGTAAAGCCCAAACCCTCTGCGCGCGCTTTGACGTATGAAACCAACACCGAGCCGGCAGTGGCTGCAAATGTGACCATCACGCCGGAATAATTTTCGCGTGAAAGAAAAAAATATACGAGACCACCGAAGGTGATAAATTCAGCATAACGGTCGCTGACCGAATCCACGAAGCCGCCGAAGTCACTTGACTCGCCGCGCAGCCGCGCCATCGTGCCATCCAATACGTCGACCAATACAGAAAGCAAAAGGATGATTCCGCCCGTGGTCATTTTTCCTTGCGCGATAAAGTACGCGCCGATCGACGTGCCGAGCAATCCCAACAAAGTGATGGCGTTCGGAGTGAGTCCAGTTCGATTCAGAAATGCACCGACTGGATCCAATATGCCCTTGAAGCTGACACGGAGTCTATCTGAAAATGTTGGCTTTGAATTCATGGTCTGATCCCAAATTTATCCGTCATTCTTTTCTTCATCTATTAGATCTTCTTCGCTGACGAGAACATCCCGTTCCTTGCCGCCGCCTTGAGAGGGGCCGACAATTCCCATTTCTTCCAGCTGATCGAGTAAACGCGCGGCACGCGGATAACCGATCCGCAAGCGGCGCTGGATCAGTGAAGCGGATGCACGTTGACTGCTGCGGACAATGGAGATGGCCTGTTCGATCAAACCATCATCCTGATTCTCATCTGGTTCCTGCAGGAGTTTTTCCCACGGCGGGACATCATCAACCCCTTCGCTATTCTTTTGCCAATGAGAGATAAGTCGTTCGATTTCCATGTCTGTGATCATCACGCCTTGAGCGCGCACGGGGTTGCCAACTTCAGGATTAAGAAAGAGCATGTCACCGCGGCCAAGCAAGGACTCTGCGCCGGTGTAATCCAAAATAACGCGGCTATCAATGCCAGACGCGACAGCAAAAGCCAAACGAGCAGGGAAGTTTGCTTTGATCAGACCTGTGACAACATCCGTGGATGGGCGCTGTGTGGCAACTACAAGATGGATACCCGTCGCGCGCGCCATTTGCGCAAGGCGGACAAGGTTATGCTCGGTAACATCAGGAGCTGACATCATCAAATCTGCGAGTTCATCGATCAACACAACGATGCGCGGCAGGACGACACCATCAATTTTCCGGGTGACCTTGCGATTGTAAGCGTCGAGGTCACGGACTTTTGCCGATTCCAACAGTCGATATCGATGCTCCATTTCAACAACAACCCAGCGCAATGCGGCAAACCATTGAAGCGGATCAACTCCACCATCTTGGAATCGATCATCACCATACGCAGATCTTCGGGCGTATTGTTCATCGCGAGACAAGCCGCGATGGACGTGATACATACCGACTTGCCAGAACCAGTCGCACCGGCAATCAGAAGATGCGGCATGCGCGCCAGATCCGCGATCAACGGATGACCGGAAACATCCCGGCCGATCGCAACTGCAAGCGGCGCACCGACTTTGAAAAACGCGTCCGATTCAAGCAATGTTTTTAAGCGGACAACCGAGCTATGTGTATTTGGCACTTCGATGCCAACATACGGTTTACCGGGAACCGGCGCTTCGATCCGCAAACGCTGGGCAGATAATGCCAGCGCGATATCTTTTTCAAGGGAAGCGATCTGCGCAACACGAACCTTCATTTGTAATGCATCATCTTCATCTGAGCCGGGTTTTTTGATGAAGCCAGGCTGTACTGCAAATTGTGTAACTGACGGTCCAACACGATAACCGATAACTGTGGCAGGGATGCCAAAATCTGCCAGAGTTTTCATGATCAGCCCGGCTGTTTGATTAATGGTTCGGTCATCTGCGCGGATGGCTGATTCAGCCAGCAAGATCGTCAGCGGCGGAAGATCGTCACTACGCGGCGGTGCCTTAGTGGATTTTTCATCTTTTTTTTCAGCTGCTTTAAAAGAAGTCCTGAATTCAGGCGGTAGTGGCTGAGTCTTCTTGCGTGCAGCGGATGCACCAGTCTTGCCGGGTTGCTCACTTTTTATTTCTGATTCAGCTGGGACTGGAGTTCCTAAAATGATGGGCGGCGCTTCACCGGCGATGATCAATAACCAGGCTTCCAGTTTTTCCCATAAGCCAAAGCCAATCATTGCGGCAAATGCCCATAACAGGAAAATGACGGTTGTTCCACCACCTTTGGTTAGGGTCTGCCAGGCGAGGGTGGTCATGCCCCAGCCGAGGCGGCCACCGTCTAGGCCTAACTCTGCCCGGGCGAGGTCGTTGCCTCCGAAAGCGGCGAGCAATCCCAGGGTTAGGAGAGAAGTGAGCTCAAGCGCTATGAACTGCCCCCAGTGCACGTCACTTTCGTCACGCCGAAGGAGGGAATATCCAATATATGCCAATCCAAAAAGCACAAAGAAACTACCCCGGCCAAACCAAATTTTTAGAAGGTCGGCAAAAGGTGTGAGCAGTGCGCCATCGGTGATACGCCACACTGCAAGAAAAGACATAAGCGCAAATGCAACAAGAACTACACCAGCTACGTCACGTAAAAAACGGCCAAAATGCAAATTGATTTTTGTGAGCCGTTCCAGCCAATCGTTTCGAGGAGGTGGTTCTATTGTTGAATATTGCTTTTTATGTTCAGAAGAATCTGGCATTGGAGCTATTCAAGCCTCATACTGAGTCCCAAGCGTTGGTGCGCGGCGTCCAAATGAATAACCCGCACCTGCACAGTTTGCCCTTCTGAGAGAAATTCCTTTATGGGCAAATTTTCAGCTTGCAGAATCTCAGAAGCATGAATGAGTCCTTCCACGCCGGTTTCATCGAGGCGAGCAAAAGCCCCGTAAGAAAGGACACTGGTGATGGTTGCAGATTTTATACATCCTTCAGGAAATTCAACTGAGGCATTCAGCCAGGGGTTTATAAGCAGGCGCTTCAGGCTCAATGCGACTCGAGAGCGCTCGGGAGCAAGCTCCAGTACTTGCACATCGATCGTACTGCCCATCTTGACGATTTGAGCGGGATGAGAAACACGGCCCCACGATAATTCTGAAATATGGATCAAGCCTTCCACGCCGCCAAGATCAACAAATACGCCAAAATCTGTCACGTTGGTGACAACCCCTCTTACTTGTTGACCCGGCTGTAATGCCTGGAATAATTCTGCGCGCTTGCCGGATTCTGATTGCGCGGCGCGTTCAGAGAAAACTACGCGCCCGTCTTCGGGCACACACTCGATCACTTTTAATCGAAGCAGGCGGCCAATATAAATTTCAAGATCACGGTCGCGATCAGTATTTTCCACTTTTCCAGCCAAATCAACGAGGTGCGAGAATGGGACGAATCCATATAAGCCATCGCCCTCCACAAGTAAACCGCCCCGGTTATGTCCGGTGACTGTCAGTTCAATGATTTGATCACGTAAGTAGAGATCTTTGACCAGATTCCAGTTTGGGGCAGGTTTTTTATCAGTTAAGATAATCTTCGCCTCCTCCTGGTCTTCAGATTTACTCCCTGCCGCTCGAGGTAAAGTATAAGCCGAAGAACGGCCCTCCTCCGCTAGAACTGATGACCACCAGCCTTCATCGATCACTGGACTCGGATTTTCTTTTTCATTCCGTTGTACAACCATAATGTCACCTTCCCAAACACTTTTTAGTTTAACGCGGGTATGCGTTTTTTATTGAACGAATATTATTTTATAAATCCTTGAGATTTATTTCCATTTCGAGGATGGCTTTGGCAACTACTTCGAAAGCCACACGTTGTTTTCGATATAAATCCGCTTCAGACATTGCCAGGCGGGAAGCTACGTCACGGACTTTACGGCCTTCGATAAATTTCATTTCAAGTATATTATATAGGATCCATTCTGTGGTGAACTTGCGATCCCCTTTCGGCTTGACTTGGTCGACAGCTTTCCGCAATAAGGAGCGGAGCGCGTTCGCCGAGTTGCCATCATCCTGTTCGGCAAGGTCTCGAACCACCTGAAGTTTGATCAATGGATTATTGGTAAGTTTAGGGCCGCCCCAATAATGCGTGAGCGCATCTTTGACCCAGTTTGCAAGATCAGCTTCCTGCGGCAGAGGTTCGGCGAGCAAACTAGCCCGAGTGTCATAACGTCCCGCAGCGCGCATGCGTTGGATCATTTCCACTTGCGGTTGGAGATCAGCCAGCGAACGGAATACTCGCTGTTGCAATTGACGGTCTTCCAGCGCGAGCGCGGCGCGGTCGGCGAGCAGCCATAATGCATCGCGCTGTTCACGCTCCAGGGTTTGATTCTCACGCCGCGCGACACCGAGCAGCCCAAGTAAAGGCGGAACTTCATCCAGATCCATATCTGCGCGTCTGCGTTGGTGTAATGGCAGTACCCAGAAATTTCCCCATTGAAATTCTCGCCGCGTATCGCCTTGAACTTGCTCCAAGGCTTCGGTAAGACTTTCCTGATCGAGCATGGCGCGATTTCCGGCTACGACAATGGGTGATAAAGTCTCGTCATCTAATGCGGCAATAAACGCGGATGGGGATTGCAAATGATCTCGAACTGCCGCAATCACAGCTTCGAGAAATTGTTGCAAGTCACTTTGAGTTAATAGACGCTCTTCGAAATTCTGAAGTATTTGTAGTTCAGCGCGGTCACTTCCAAAAAAAAGCCAGCGTTCCCAAATTGGAGCGGCAAAAGTAATTCCATGTTCAAGCGACAAAATTGTCACAACCACAATAAAAGGTACGAAAGCGGTATAAGGTGTTCCGAACAATTCTCCACCGCGGCGAACGACTGTCATGAGAGCCAAAGCCGCTGACGCGGCCACAGGGCCGCGCATGATCCATTTGAACAAACGGCTTTTGATAACACGGTCAGGCCACGAAACGCCAAAGAACGCAACAGAGTATGCCATCACGATCACCAACGCGCCAACCAGAACATTGATCACAGTTGCCACGCTCCAGAATAAATACGGATGCTGTGCGGCGAGTCCATAACCGAATAAGAGATACGGGTATGAACCAAGCGCGGGAGCCGTGGCACCAGCCATCAGATATAACATGCGGCGGCGGCCTGAGCGAGTCAACATGAGACGATAGGCGCGCGAAAAATTCACGCCTGCCCAGACCATCGCCCCGACATAGAAAAGCGTAAAAATTTCCGTCCACATCGTCCGCATGAGATGAGGAGCAGGCTGCCCGTCAGGAACGAGCGGGCCAAGTAAATATCCAAATGCAAGGAGGGCAAGGAAAAAAGCAGAGACAAGGTACATGCCGCGCACGGCAACCCGTCTACGACCACGAGAAGGGCGGCCGGCTGTCACAAGTAAGGCGTCAGAAAGGTGTAAGTAGGCCGCGGGTAGAAATACAATACCAAACCATTGCAAATGTAAAAGCAGGTCTATCGTTTTTATCGCCAGCGATTTATCTTGCAATGCTTCTGCAGTAAACACGATCACCACGCATAGCAAAATAATCGCGAATGAACGCGCCACCCTATCGCGCAAATTAAATGAGAGCGCGTATAGAAATAGCGAAAACGCCGTGATAGCGATACCCGCCGTCAGTATCTGGTTAAGAGTCTGGATCCCCGCCAGCAACGTATCCAACCAACCAATAATCATGCAAACCCTTCCAATAAAAGATTCACCATAGAGCGGCCACAACCGCAAAAGGTTATTTCAAAGCCTTGCCAAAAAACAAAGCCACGTCTTGATTAAGGTAATAGTGGTCATTATACCCGCAGAACTCATAACCTAATTTTTGAGCGAGACGAATTGCAGGAAAATTTTTCGACTGCATTTCCAAAATGATTCGGCGATGCGACCTGCCCGCAGCCCAATCCTGCGCGGCTTGCAATAAAGTATTTGCCACGCCCTGGCGGCGGTGTGCCACATTCACCGCGAGGTCGGTTATATAGATCAACGAGGCCGTTCCACGCTCAAACAGACCGATATATCCTACCGGCTCATGACCGATCAAGGCTGTGTACATCATGGATTTTCTGGCCCAATCATCCGCGAGCGCGAACGGATTATGCGGGTACACGATCGTGATCGAGCGCGGCAGGCGAACTTCACGAAACGCGGCGGTGACTTGTCCGGTTTCGCGGCGCAATTCCAACTGCCAAACCGATTCGCTTGAAATGGAATGATCGATGCCCATTAAGCGGGAAAGATCGTTTGCAACGGTAGGGCGGATTTGAATATCAGACATAAAGTTCCCAAGTTATATTTATTGTACCGGCACAACGCGTACTGGCACAACACATGCCTGCAGTGCCTGACCTTGATTATCAGTAACCACGAGGCGTAATTGATAGTCACCGGGAGTTAATGCGGTTGTGTCCCAGCGGCCAAGAGAAGCGTCATTCACAATAGCGCGCCCGGCTGAGATAGTCGCCCAGGTATCACTTCCTTGCGAAGCAACTTCATATTTATAAAAACCAAAATTTGAAATATTAACCGTCCCGATCAACTCTATCGAACCTTTTATTTCCTCTCCCGACTTGGGCGAAGTGATTATGATCTGGTTTGGCGTACATCCAACAGTGTTGACAGGCGTCGATCGCGGAAGTGAATTCGCGAATTGAGTTAACATCTCCACAGATAGCGTTCCCGTTGGTGTTGAGATAAAGTCAACTGTTGGCGTGGTAAGGAAAAAATCAGAAGGAAGCCCTGGAATAATATAGGAGGCCATGAACAACTCAAAGCAAAACAGGATCAAGATCAGGATTGAAATCGCTCCTGATTGCCCAAGACGGCGGATCGAGAACTGACGCTCCAAGCTGTAAATAGCTGTTTGCCATTCACGCCATGAACGGTACAGCCAGCGAAAAGCGAACAAGGCGCCAATTGCCAGCAGGATATAGATCAACACCTCGTACGAAGCGAGGAATTTATAAAATTCTGTCATTCGTGTATTTCGGCAAGATTTTTACAAACTGTGCAACACACCACGGATGATCTTCTCAACCTTGGGTGTGATTACTTTTCCTGCTTCCATAACCTCTTCGTGAGTTGTAAGTGTTGTTCCGTCAAGATTTGCCTTATTGCTAATTCCCGAAAGTCCAAGTACGCGCATGTTCCCATGCCGCGCGATGATCACTTCCGGCACAGTAGACATTCCTACGGCGTCTGTCCCGGCGAGTCGCAAAAAGCGCAAATCCGCAGGAGATTCGAATGACGGCCCGCTCAAGCCGGCGTAAACGCCCTCCCGCAAAGTCAAAACCTTCTCTTTCGCAACCTTGCGGGCGATATCGCAATATTCACGATCATAAGGACGGCTCATATCTGGAAAACGGGTACCGATCTCATCCAAATTCGGCCCCATCAGCGGATTTAAGCCGGACATTCCCATCAAATTTAATTGGTCTGTAATTAGCATAACATCACCCGGTTCAAAATCAGGGTGTACTCCGCCCGCGGCATTTGTTACGATCAAATTCGGAATACCCATTCGCTGCATGACGCGCACGGGCAAAGTCACCTCTCCCATTGTGTAGCCTTCGTAATAATGGATACGCCCCTGCATGACAAGAACAGGCTTTCCTTCCAGTTCGCCGATCACAAATCGCCCGGCGTGTCCTTGAACGGTAGAAACAGGAAAGTTTGGCAGGTCACTGTAAGAAATGTAAACTGCATTTTCAACAGAATCGGCCAAACCGTTTAGCCCGGATCCGAGAATGATCCCCACAACCGGCTGAATGGATATCCGATTCTTTATCGCGTGCGCGGCTGAGTCGATCTGTTCGAGCGTAATAAAATTTTGCATTTGCATATACCTTGTAGGAATTTTTTACAAAAGATCCTATCCCCGCGGAAAGACCAATTGTTCTTTGGGATTATATCAGGAATCACAATTGACCTTTTGAAAGGGCAATCGGTCATTTTCAATTAAACAGGATGGGTATTAAACACTTCCTCAAACGCCTGCAAAGTTTTATCCACGCT
Organism: Chloroflexota bacterium; assembly: GCA_026390015.1. Lineage (GTDB taxonomy): Bacteria > Chloroflexota > Anaerolineae > Anaerolineales > Villigracilaceae > Villigracilis. The sequence goes on from JAPLGS010000156.1 coordinate 62,516, forward strand.
GGCGTCATCCACCCAATAATGTGTCACCAAACGGAAGCGGCGCGGTCCCGCCCAATCCACCAAAATGCCGTGTTTCTTCATCGCTTCGGCAATTTGACCGACACTAAATTTGACTTCATCCAGAAGATCGAAATACACCATATTGGATGAAGGACTCGCATCCAACTTTAATCCCTGAATCTGTTTCAACCCCTCAAACAGATTCTTCGCCCGGGCATGATCCTGCCCAAGCCGCGTGGGCATTTTCTCCAGCGAGATCAATCCTGCAGCCGCCAACACTCCAGCCTGACGCATCCCTCCACCCAGCATCTTCCGCAGGTGACGCGCGCGGTTAATAAATTTATTAGTTCCAACCAGCATCGAGCCGACCGGCGCGGCCAATCCCTTGCTTAAACAAAACATGACCGAATCAGCGGGTTCAACCAAATCTTTAACAGAAATATTAAGCGCGGTTGCAGCGTTGAAAATCCGCGCGCCGTCAAGATGCAAGGATAAATTATTTTCACGCGCGATCTTTCCCACAGCCCGCGTATATTCCGCTGAAAGCACAACCCCGCCACAAGTGTTCTGAGTATTCTCCAGGCAGATCAACCGCGTGATCGTATGATGAACATCCTCGGTCTGAATGGCTGCGAGAATATCGTCGAGCAGAAGTGTGCCATCAAATTGATTAAGGATCGGGCGCGGATGAATCCCGCCGAGCGCAGACATCCCGCCCGCTTCGTTTATATAAATATGAGATTTGTCGCCAAGGATCACTTCATGCCCGCGTTGACAATGTACCAGCAACGCAAGCAAATTGCCCATCGTCCCCGAAGGCACAAAAAGCGAATCTTCCTTGCCAAGCATCTCAGCGGCTTTTTCCTGTAATTTATTTACAGTGGGGTCATCCATATAAACATCGTCGCCCACCTCAGCCCCAGCCATGGCTTCGCGCATTTCGTGCGTTGGTTTGGTGACCGTATCTGATCGAAGGTCTACGTATTCCATGCAAGTCTCCTGATTATAAATAATTCCTAACTTCTTCCAGAACATTCTTCAACTCCTCAGGCAACGGAGCTTCGAACAACCGCGGTTTTTTTTCATTCGGAAGGATGATACTTAATTTAGCCGCGTGCAAAAAATGTCTTTTAATTTTAACCGTTAAACTTTTCTTTCCGTAGATCGAATCTCCCACGATCGGACATCCTAAAAACTGACAATGCAATCTGATCTGATGAGTGCGCCCAGTAAACGGATGAAATTCCAAAAGAGTATGATCTCTGAACGCTTCAAGCGTTTTATATTCGCTGACAGATTCCCGCCCTTTGCCCGTAGAGACGATCGCCATCTGTTTTCTATGGCTTGGGTCACGCCCAATGGACGCTTCCACCCGTCCCGTAGGAGTGGGCGGCTTGCCATCCACCAGCGCAAGATAGGTTTTCTCAACAGTCCGCAATCGGAATTGATCTTGCAGCCATCTATGCGCGCGTTCATTCTTGGCGAGCACGATCAAACCTGAAGTCTCTTTATCCAGGCGATGAACCAGTCCAGGGCGTTCTTCGCCGCCGATGCCTTCCATATCAGGGTCATAGCCCAGCACGGCATGAACCAGTGTTCCTGAAGCGTGTCCCGCCGCGGGATGAACCACCATGCCCGCGGGCTTATTAACGATGATCAGATCATCATTTTCAAAAATAATATCGAGCGGAATATCCTCACCCACCAAACCACTTGGAGCAGGCGGTGGCACGCGCACTTCGATCTGTGCGCCAGAGTCTATCGATTGCCCCGATTTTTTGGCCAGCGCTCCATTGATGGAAACAAAACCATTGTCGATCAATCCCTGCAAACGTGCGCGCGAAAATTCCGGCAAACAGACCACGAGATATTTATCGAGGCGCTCCGCTTTTTCGCCATCATAACGGAATTTTTCTATGCGCTCACTCAAGATTGCTCACCATTTATTTCTGATTTTTCGCTGTTGATTGGAACGGAATCGCCGTTCACCGACGACTGTCCTGCCGTTTTATTTTTTTCCTGGTATTCCTTGAACCCTACACCAAGCAGTAAAACGATGACACCGATCGTGATGGAAGAATCTGCAATATTAAAAACAGGGAAAGTTCCGATGGAAATAAAATCCGTCACTTTTCCAAACAGCATTCGGTCGATTAAATTTCCAGCCGCGCCTGCTAACTGCAAGCCCATCGCGAGTCTCAAGGTCCAATCTTCTGCTTCCACTTGTGGATAATAATAAATGATCGCGACGATCACAATGAAAGCCAGCATGGTAAATATCAAGTTCCCATTTTGGAACATGCCAAACGCCGCGCCGCTGTTATGCCAATAAACAAAACGCGCGTATGGAAAAAGCCAGTTCAATCCCTCTGGAAGCCATTGTTTGCCAAACTCAATATTCGTGCGCACAAGCCACTTTGTCCATTGGTCGAGCGCAATGACAATGCCGGCCACACCGAACAAAATCAAATAACTTTTTATCTTCGAATTCAACTCTCACCTCAATTTCAATTTAGTCTAACTATTGTACCGCACCCGTAAACACACGCGGCACGCGCGCGCTGATGTTCGTCAACACTTCATATTCATTCGTGCCTGTCCAATCGGCGAGTTCTTCGGCGGTGATTCCATTGCCAAGCAGCGTGACTTCATCCCCGACATTAACGTCATCATTCCCAATATTCACCATGAATTGATCCATGCAGATGCGCCCAACTTGTGGATATGATTTGCCATTGATGATGACTCGCGCTTGATTTGTCATACGGCGGAAATAGCCATCAGCATATCCGCATGGGACGGTGACAATTCTTGTCGGCGCTTCAGCCTGCCACAACGACCCGTAGCTGACTCCACGCCCGGGCAGGGTGATCTTGCTATACACAACTCTTGATTTCCATGTGAGCGCTGGTTTTACGTCAATGGTTCTTTCAATATCACGCGCGGGGTATATCCCATAGAACAAAACGCCTGGCCGCACCATATCGTAATAACTCTCTGGCAATATTAATGTCGCGCCTGAATTTGCGGTGTGTCTTAATTGCGGATACGGCTCACTCAGTTTTTCATAAATGGATAAAACTTCTTGAAATCTTTCAAGCTGGAGTGATGATCTGACAGCTTTGGAGTCGGTCAGCTTGCCATCAGGCTCCATAGTTTCTGAATTTGCAAAGTGGGTAAATATGCCTTCTATCTCTAATTGGCTACACGATAGGGATTTTTGGATGAGCACATCGGCTTCGTATTCACGGATGCCGATGCGCTCCATGCCAGTATCGATCTTGAGGTGGGTTTTGAGGCGCTTGCCTGAAGATAATGCCAGTTGTTCTGCAGCAGTTAACAGGTTAAGCGAAGATGCGGCGAGGGTTAAATCAAATTCAAAAAAGTCAGGCAGCTGTTCAGGAAGCGTTCCACCCATGACGAGGATCGGAGTCGCAATTCCCATTTTGCGAAGATGAATGCCCTCCTCCACAATTGCCACACCGATATAATCTGCAAAAGGCGCGATGAAGGGCGCAACGCCATCTACACCGTGACCATAAGCATTGGCTTTTAAAACGACGAGGACTTTCGCAGGCGATACATGTGCGCGGATATTTTCAAGGTTTTGCTTTAGCTGGGAAAGATTGACTTCAAGAAATGTGGGGCGCATAGTTATTTATGAAGGGGATGTGCCCACCAGTGGTATTCAACATCCGGTTCAGATTCTGGTTCAGGGCTGACGCCAAATTTTTCAGCGACGAATCCATTCTTTTCATAGAAGGCGCGTGCCATTTTGTTTGCGGCATGAGTGTATAACCAGATATGTTTTGGCAAAAGTTGACGCGCTTTCAAGAGCAAAGCCTGTCCAATGCCTTGACGGTGAAAGGCGGGGTCAACATAAAAACGGTCTATGAAAGCACCTTGGATTCCGAAAAAACCGAGAGGAATTCCATCGCGTTCATAAACCCATATTTGATCTTCGGCCACAACTGCTTTCAGAAAATATTCGCGCGCATCTTCAATTTTATATCCCATGCGTTCCATCAGTTTTGGCATGGCGACAGTTTCTGCTTCAAACCACAGGCGCGTAATATCTTCAAAGTCTTCGGGTTTATATAATCTTATGTTCGATTGCATGGGTTGAGTATACCCGACTCACGAAAAATCCCCGAAGAAACAAGTTTCATCCCGCCAATTCTTAATTTTACCAAATGTTCCGTAAAGCTCCCTGCTTTAGTAGTGGAGATGTAAGGAACGGTTTTGCTTGTAGTATACTAAACATAGAAGCTCACGGACTAGAGAACCTGGGCTTTGCCCTAGAAGCCCCCGCCTTTAGGCGTGGGGAGTAGTCACTTTCTCAAAGCTAGAACATTTCACTTATGCCGCGCGCCACACCACATTCCCGGAGTATTTTCGGAAGTGGGGAGTGGCGCGAAAGGCATGAGTTTTTATTTTTTACAGATTCAGTTATTTATAACGAGTTGCAAATCAGCTACGGGGTTACACTTTGAGAGCAACGAAAACCGATGCGGGAGAGATTGAACCTTGGACCGTTCATATAACGCTGAGAAGAGCTGACATCATGATCGAGGTTGAACCACGAGCCTCCCCGCAGAACGCGAAGTTCGCCTGACTCTGGGCCTAACGGGTTCGAGGAAGGAGAGGTTTGATAGTAAGCCTTATCATACCAATCAGCTACCCATTCCCATACATTACCTGACATATCTAAAACACCGTAGAAACTGGCGCCGTCTGGGTATGAACCAACTTCTGTTGTGTCAGAGTTGTCCATGTTTATAAAATTAGCGGAGGGCTTATCATTGCCCCAGGGATAAATTCGCCCGTCAGTCCCGCGCGCAGCCTTTTCCCATTCAGCTTCGGTGGGTAATCTACGGCCGATCCAGGAGCAATAGGCAACGGCGTCATTCCATGAGACTGAAATAACAGGGTAAATCCCAAACCCGGGGTTGTAAAAATAAATTTCCCGTGTATTGGAAGATAATTCCCTGGGTGGTTTGCATTCATTCGCTTTCACACATTTTATGTACATGGCATTCGTAACTTCAGTCTGGTCTATCCAGTAAGCATCCAAAGTCACAGAATGGATCGGCTGTTCATCTGAATTTGCGTCACTTCCCATCGAAAATTCCCCCGCAGGTATATAACGCAAGGTCATACCGTCAGCGCCAATTATTGTAGAGCCTACACCAATGGTTGGCTCTACAAAAGGTGTTTCGGTCGGAGCGATGGTTTCAGTGGGAACAATTGTTTCTGTTGGAAGTGGAGACGCCGTGGCGGTAAAAGGCTCGCTCGTGAAGGTTGGCAGCGGAGTCGAAGAAATTTCCGGGGCCGAAGGCGCGAGTGGTACAGCGCTCCGATTCTTCATATAATTCAATCCAACTCCGCCGCACACCAAAATCAACACGATTACACCGCCGATCCACCATATACGCTGATTGCTTTTCTGCTTATATGATGTCCCAAAAGATGAGGGGGTGTATGACGATGATCGCGCAACGGGTGCTACCTGCTTCGGCGGCTCATCATGCCTGCCTGTCTGTCGTTGGACAGAAGAAACTGGCGCTTCCTTTTTTACTTCTTCTTTAATAGGAACGGAAATTTTCTGCTTTTCTTGTTCCTTTATCTCAGGTTCAAGTTTTTCCACAACCGCAGCAACGATCGGCATTTCCTGCATTTTCGGCGCCAGGCTGTTTGGTTCAACTTCGCCAACTGCCACATGGTCAACTTCAGGGAGCGATGCTTTTTGTGTTCCAGTTTTCCGCGCTCCCAATTTTGAGGCCTTGGGTTTGGGAGCCTTCGCTTTAGAAGCTTTCGGTTTAACAGGTTTTTGCTTCGGAGCTTTCGGCGGAGAAGTTTTTTTAAGCGGCACTTTCACTTTGACTTCAGTTTTTCCTTTCTCCGAAGAAACAGAAGCTCTTTTATTTTGCGCGGCAACTTGCAACGCATTGATACTGTCAGATAATTTTTTTGCAAATTCAAAGAAACGAATTCCAATAGTTTGGCCGATCGTTTCCGTACCCAAAATACCAATGTTCATAACTACCTCCTACCTTAATTTACTTATATTTTACCAGCAACATAATCCAACACATCGATCTTTGTCAGGATCCCGATCGGCTTGCTGTGTTCCACTACGATTAACGCATATCCCGCAGTTAGCGAAGGCATGGCATCGTCGAGTGTAGTCTCGGGTGGAAATACCGCGCCTGCATTTTGCACGAGCAAATCAATTATCTCATCATTGTTTTGGTCACGCCTTTCGAGCATGTGATTGAGCAAATCCACTTCTTCGATGAGACCCACCAACGATCCATCCACGCCGATAACTGGCATTTGCGATACTGCATTTTGATGCATCACTGATACTATCTTGCGGATCGAATCTCCCAGCGCAGCAGTTTGCAGGATCTTGTTTGGCTTGGCATGCAGAAGGTCAGCCAGAGCCGTCTCGCCGAATTCCATTGAGAGGAAACCAAATTCGCGCATCCATTTGTCATCATAAAATTTTGAGAGGTAGCGTGAACCAGAGTCAGGAAGGATCACCACTGGGATTCGGCCAATCGGTAATTTTCGGCAATATTTGATCGCGCCTGCGATGGCGGAACCGGATGAACCGCCCGCGAAAATCCCCTCCTGACGCACCAACTGTCGCGCCCACAAAAATGACTCGCGATCACCGGCACGTTCGATCGCATCCACCACACTAATATCCATCGCCGACGGTAGGAAATCCTCGCCAATGCCTTCCACTTTATAAGTTTTCGGATATGCGCCAGCGGGAATAATTCCCTTGTTCTGCCAGATCTCGGTCAGGATCGAACCTTCGATATCCACGCCCACGATTTGGATTTTTGGATTCTTGGATTTGAGATAACGCCCCACGCCGCTGATCGTCCCGCCAGTTCCAATGCCGATAATGACATCGGTCAACTTTCCATCGGTCTGGTCCCATAACTCGGGGCCGGTACTGATCTCATGAGTTTTTGGGTTATCTGGATTGTGATATTGATTTGCGAGGATTGCATTTGGTGTTTCACGCGCAAATTTTTTTGCCACCTCATAGTAAGAACGCGGATCTTCAGGTCCAACCGCGGTTGGGGTAATGACAACTTTCGCGCCATACGCGCGCAGCAATAAAATCTTTTCGTTGCTCATTTTATCTGGCATGACAAAGATGGTTTTATAGCCTTTCAAAGCCGCGGCGATTGCCAGCCCTACACCGGTATTCCCAGATGTTGCCTCAACAATCGTCCCGCCGGGTTTGAGTTCTCCCCTCTTCTCAGCCTGCTCAATAATATAGGCTCCCACACGGTCTTTGACCGAGCCGCCGGGATTCATAAATTCCAATTTTGCGTATAAAGGCACGGGCAGATCGCGCCCGATACGTTCCAATTTAACAAGCGGAGTATTCCCCATGGCGCCAAGTAGATTATTGAAAACACGCTTTTCTTTTGATTCGGATAATTCTATCATTCGGTCTCCTTATACTTTTAATCGTTCAGCCTTGCCCCTTCGCAGAGATCTTATGGGGATATTCCACTGGAACATCGAAAGCCAAGTTCGTCACTCGTCCCCGACGGGCCGCTTCCGTAGCGGAAGGCAGAGCGAGTGCTGTTATCATCGCTATTCCAAGACCCACCCCGATACACACGAAATACATCAGTGTCCTGACCCGAAGGATTTGAAGCGGGTGAATTTTTATAATACGTTTCACCGTACCAATCGTTAACCCATTCCAATACATTGCCAGCCATATCATACGCGCCATAAATACTTGCGCCAGCGGGATACTTGCCTCCCTCTGTTGTATCGCCTACGATTGCGTTGGAATTAAGCAAATTCGCATTGGGAGATTCGCTGCCCCAGGGATATGTTCTTCCGTCTACTCCACGCGCGGCTTTCTCCCATTCGGCTTCAGTGGGCAATCTACGCCCTGCCCACGAACAATAAGCAACTGCCTGATCCCAGTTCACATAGGTCACCGGATAAGCATCATATTCTGAAAGGCCATAATAATAATCACGCTTATCTGACCTCACCGCTGAGGGAGGCGAGCACGCGTCACCGTCAGCCACACACTTTGCGTACATGGCATTGGTTACCTCGATTTGGTCTATCCAGAACGGGTCAATATAAACGATGTGAGCTGGCATTTCATCTGAGCTGCCGTTTTCACTCCCCATTGTAAACTCACCTGCAGGGACATAGACTAAAACCATAGCGTCTTTTTCAGAAATCACCGTTGAGCCAACGCTAAGAGTTGGTGCATTCCTACGAAAGAGAATGAATAACCCGGCAATGATGACTAGCCCGCCAATGATGAGCAAACGTACTCTCGGTATTTTCATGCGGATTCGCCTTTTAAATAAGGCTGTATGAACCGATCTAATCCAACCAGCTGCGGCATTCCAAGCGGATTTTTCCCCATGATTCCAATCATATTAATTTGTTTATCTTTTGATCCTGGTAAGCCTGTCATTCTCTCTCCTTTGGTTGAAAGCAATTTTACCGTCTTTTTTCTCTTCAACACACGGCGCTGCACCCGCAGCGGGAGCGGCTTGCAGTACCGGCGGAAGTTTCTGACAGCCGCGCCTGCTCAAGTTGACGCGAAACCATCCGATAATAGGTACAGACTGAATATCTCTATCCATCTTATTTCAGAGAAAACAAGTCCAAATTATGAACACAAACCTTGATGCCTCCCTCGCAAAAATTTCGACATCGTTTGAGAGTACATACTCAAGCGAAGTATATAAGAGCGCCCAGATCCAGCGAGGCGGTTCCATTCCGACAAGTAAGCCTGGCGCACCACTGGAAGCGCAGGAATTGCAGCCTTACCGTGTCACTATTTCGGAAGATGCCTTGCGAAAAGCAGGTTTATTGAAAGACGAATCTAAAACTAACAAGAGCGAGACGCCTGAAGAAAACAATGCGATGAACGCAAACAACAAGCCTGATACGAATTCTCAAGAAACTCGTCAGCTGGAAAATCTTAAGCGTACCGATAGTGAAGTCCGCGCGCACGAGCAAGCTCACGTTATCGCTGGGGGCAATCTGGTAAGGGGTGCTGCCAATTTTGGGTATGCCACCGGGCCAGACGGAAAACTGTACGCGGTCAGCGGCGAAGTTTCGATCGACGCCAGTCCAGTTCAGGATGATCCTGAAGCGACAATTCGCAAAATGATGCAGGTTGTCAGGGCCGCATTAGCTCCAGCGCAACCCTCCGGGCAGGATCGGGCAATGGCATCTGCGGCGTTAAAAAATCAAGTGGAAGCCCAACAGCAGATCACACAGCAATTAATGGATAATACTCAGGGCAGTGGACAATCAACAGGAATAAACATCAAAGCATAACTGTATTTTGCTACTCAGGATAGAAACCGATTTCCGTCATAATCGGTTTCTATTTTATTAACGAGATCTGTGTTTTTTTGACGGGGAAAATATTGACCGCTTCCAGAATTTCATCTTCAAAATATTTATCTCTATGAATTAACAAATTCTCTGAATTCCTTGATGAAATTATCCTTCTCGAATTTTCTGGAATTTTTTAGAAGGTCGGGCACATGAAAGCTTGAATAAATCCTCTCGAATCTTTGCAGGGCATCGATTAAACTTTCAGATGACTGTTCATCAAAATAAATTCCTGTCTTCTCATTGATGACTGTTTCAAGGGCCCCGCCTTGTCCATAGGCGATGACGGGGCATCCGGCTGCCTGGGCTTCGACAATGGCAATGCCGAAATCCTCTTCGGTTGCGCAGACAAACCCCCGGGCGCTGCCAAGCAACTCTGCCACTTTCTCGTCAGATTGACACCCCAGGAAAATAATATTTGGACTCGCCATGCTCTTTAGTCGAGATAATTCTGGCCCCTCGCCGACAATAATTAACGGAAGACCCACTTGCGAGAATGCTCGCACAAGAATATCAACTCTTTTGTGCGCGACTAATCTTGTCACTGTGATGTAGTAATTTTCTCGGTTTGGAGCAGGTTTAAATCGATCGGTTTCAACGGGCGGGTAAATGCACAAAGAGTCGCGCTGGTATGCGTCCTGAATCCGCTGGGAAACAGTTTTTGAAATGGCAGCAAATTGATGGACGCGCGAAGCGGCTCTTTTATCCCATTCTCGAAAGGAGCGCATATATTTTTCAATGATCAAATTCTTGTGAGTATGAATCCCATTAATGTTTAGAGGCATCCACGCGTAGCGCATGGGGGTATAGGTATAAGAGATATGGCGCGCGCCATTGAAGTTCTGCACACCGTGAGCCACTGCATAGCTGAATGAAACAATAAGTTCATAATCATTCAATTTGAATTGTTCGACTGCAAAGGGCATAAGCGGCAGGAACATCCGATGGCGGGCGTGTGCGAAAGGAACGCGGTCGAGAAAAGATGTATTGACTTTACGGTTTGCAATGGGTGTTGCGCTGAAAGCACACTTGTTGTAAACAAGTGTGAACAAATCTGCTTTTGGAAATATTTCCAAGGCAGTGAAAAGTACTTTTTCACTGCCTCCGAGGGATGGGAGTGAATCGGTCACAAAAGCAATTCGAGGTTCAGATTTCATTCAATGTATTCCAGATCAATTCAGTGGTTTGTTTCCATGTAAATAATTGGATGCGCGCGAGTCCTTTTTCCTTCAACGTTTGGCGAAGATCATTTCTGCTCAGACATTCGCGGATCGCTTTTGTTAACCCGTCAGGATTTGATAATTCAAAAATCAAACCAGCGTCGCCAACAACTTCGGGTAGTGCGCCTCCATCAGAAACGATGACGGGTGTTCCACATGCCATTGCTTCTATGACGGGTAAACCAAAACCTTCATCATAAGAAGGCAACACAAGCAAATCAGCTTGTGCGTATATCCCCGGCAAATCATCATCGTTGACATATTTCATGAAATGGGTTCTTTCTTCCTCAACAAATTTTACGCCCTGAAACACCTGTCCAGCTTCTCCCACAATGACAAGCCAGGTGTCCTTGAAATCATCTTGGATCGCACGCCAAGCATTCAGCAATCCCGGAATATTTTTTCGCGGTTGAAGTGAACCGACGAACAAAATATATCTTTGAGGGAGTTTGTAAGTTAGTTGATATGCTTCAGGGTGAAATATGGCAGTGTCTACTCCGTTGGGCGTGACGATCACGTTTGTATCTTTCAAGTGTTTCAGTATTTTTTTTCTAACAAATTCCGATGGAGTGAATACGACTCGCACTCTCTTTGCCAACGATGGTAAAAACAAACGATACCACATTGCAAATTTTTTATTGAACCATTCCGGATGTTCAAGTGGACTCAGGTCATGGATGGTCAATGCCTGATTTCCAACCATAAGCGGACCCGTGTTTGCGGGCGACCACAAAATGGATTTGGGATTTAATTTTACCGGGAGCACAAACTGTTCCCACGCATGGCCGAGCGATCCATTTTCGCGGGTCATGACAACCCGGCATCTGCTCCCCATTAACGAAATGATCTCGCGACCATAGCGTTCAACGCCAGTAACACGCCGTGATAGAAACCGTCCATTGATTACGATATCACGAGTCATGCTCAATCTGCCCGGCCCACAAACCAAGCGCAAACCCAAGCATCAAGCGGCCCGGCGCAAGCGTCCAGAGGTAGTGATCGAAAAGACTAATTACGCCAAATCCTATCAGTGCGGCGCTTGCCAAAGCAGCTTTCGGAGATTTTGACCTTATGATATTAATCGCGATCGAAATAAAAAGATTCACAATAACGACCAACCCGATCAGACCAAGCTCGGCTGTTTCAAGAAAAAATATATTATGAACAGGTTCGATCGGCGCACCATCCACCGCTGTTTTCGAAAGCTCAAGAACGAATGAGCCGATCCCCACGCCTATGACAGGATGTTTTTGGATCATATCAATCGCCTGGCGGGTGAACCACAACCGCCCAAGGATCGAATTTTGCTCAGTTGAGATTTCGGAATTTCCAATGCGCGCGAAGACCAAATCTCTAAAAGGGTATAACGTAAGAATGGCAGTAAGCGAAATGGATAGGGTTAGCAAGAAAAATCTTTTACGATCAAGATATTTTAACTTAAATGTCAGTATAAAAATAAACGCGATCAAAGCCAGCCATGTTGAACGTGAAAATGTTAATCCGATCAAAAATATTCCCAGGCAAAGAAGAATGAGCGCAGAATAATTTGGCTTTCTGGAGGCGAGAAAAAAACTCGCCGGTCCAAGCAGGGTGAAAAATGCTAATCCGCCAAGTATGTTGGGATGGGGCAATGTCCCATAAGCACGGAGTATCCGAAGACCGTTTGCCAATTGAACAACGCTCGCGCCGTGCATCGAAGACTCCAAGCTGCCGGGCCATTTGAGATTCAACGGTTCAAGAAAAGCGGTGGATTGCAATGCAAAACCAGTCAACCCCGCGCAAAATTGAATAACAAGAGCCGCGCAAAAACCAAGCATGGCGGCCTTCCATGCTTCGTGCCAGTCACGTAGCGAGAGGATAAGAAAAAAAACCAGCCAAAAATGCAGTGATATATATAATGACGTACGCCAATCGTTAGACCAAAGAATGCTGAGCGTTGTAATTGAACAATAAGTAAAAAGAAAAAGGATAAATCTATTTTTTGTAGAAGAAAAATTCTGGCGAAAGAAAGGCCGAAGCGAGAATGATGGATTGGAGATTTTAACAGATGCCCAAAGAACGATAGCCAAAACCGCCAGTGCATCGCTGACAAAGAATAAGGCATTATCATACGTGAAATACACACGAGCGTGAGAGAATTCTCCAATGACACGATATGTCCAGAAGCAAAACGCAAGTGGAAACAAGCCGATCGTTAAGCTATAAACCTTCCGTATGATTCCTTCTGCTTGAATCGGATTCACCCGAAGCAGGCCCAACACCGAGGCAGTCACAAACGTCAATATGGGAATTACGCCCCATAAAAAAGAGGTAATGGGTGGCGCATCAGGTATTTTGCCCGGGATAAGCGGAATAGCGTTTGAATTTTCGTAAACCAAAACCCCATTGTCGAGGGTCTTTATTTTTTTCCAACCCAGTTCATTGAGAACCGCTATAAACGGACTGCGACGGATATTTCCGCGGGGCATCTGTATTGTTTCAACTACGCTTGGGTTTACAAATCCCCAGCGCACACTGTACTTGCCGGAGTTTTTCAAAATGGGAATGATCGCAGTCATTCCGTTCAGTGCCCAGTAGGAAGTGTCTACCTGGCCAATTCCGCTATTACGAAGTTCAGGAAGCGTCCGCGCGGTGTGATAGCTGCCGTCGATGGTGGTGGCTTTGGTAAGTAGATTCAGGAATGCAAATTGATCGCCAAAGCCAAAAGTGAGGTAACGCCATTGGGAATTGTCACCTGCGTTGAGGAATTCAACGATGGGCTGCATATTTATAACTTTGGGTTGGAGCGGAATAATAAGCGGCGTAAACCAGGCTCCGAGTGCGGTAATCGTGAAGGCGAAAAAAGTCATAGTTGAGATAAAGTTATTTCGAAATGTACCAAACCTCAGAGTAGGTATGATTCGATATTTTTTCTTAAATCCAATAAATAGAATCCCGAAGAACGGAGTCAGAGTCAGGCTTGCCCAAAATGCGAAACGATCGTATGTCAGCCATTCCCAAGCATCACCAAAAAAAATATGCGGTAGCGGAGTTGTACCACCGAGGCCGAGTAAAAATAAAATAACGAATGAAATGAGGAGACCAACGAAACGTGGATGCCATTTGCGGAAGAGAAATGGTATCACCGCGATCAGCGGCCCATAAAGCGGGAAAAAGAATATCGCCAGCGCGAGCGGATCGGTGAAAAAGTTGTGGCGAGAGAGGTGATCGATCGTGGTTTGCATGATTTGACCAGCTCCCCATTGCCAAAAGGGAAGGATAACAAGAAAACTTGCAGAAACAGCGAAAGCAAGAAAAGCAAAAAGTCTTTTGAAGAGTATCGACGTGACAGAATCTTTGAATACAATATTGAATCCACTATCCGATACTATTTTGCTCCTTTCAGGTCGCAATAAATTATTGGCAAAAACTGCGAATATAAAAAAAGGCTGCGCAAGGAGAGTGGCATGATGCATCGCCATGGATGTTGCGACGAGAGTAATAGACAGAACGAAATTATGGATTCCCCCTTCGCGCAAATATCGATTAAAACTCGCCGCTGCAAACAACGCAGTGAGCGTACTCATGAGGAATGGCAGTTGACCGAATATATACGCCGTGACGTAAATCGGCAGGAGCACAGCCGAAGCGAGCGCCGCGTAGGAAGCTGATGATCTGCCGGTAAATATTCTGCTGAACACAAAAATACCTAAAGGAAAAAGACCTGTGACCACCCACAGCACGAGAGCGAACGCTTTATCAAAACCAAATATTGGAATAAATATCGCGATCAGCTGGTGTGTGAGTGGAGGATAAGATACGATCGGAAAGCCAGCATACCAACGCGTTTCCCATAAGGAAAACCAATTTTCTGCATAATGATTTGCGAATAACATATGGGTAAAAGCATCATAACTCAGGCGGTAACGCGCAGTCAGGATGAACAGACCATGACACACAAAAGCAATTAAGACTGCAGTTCGAACACGCCGCGGTATCATGCGGATTTTTGCTCAGATATCGGAAACGCAATTCTTTTGAGGCTTTGCCTTTTTTCAAGAGCGTGGTTGAAAGCTTGGATATATTTTCGACAGGTCTCTTGAGGGCGGGTGCGCTGAATGGCGCAGAAGTTATGGGATGTTTGACTAAGTCTTTTTTGCTTGGAATCAATTAGATTACGGATTAAATTGCGCAAACTCTCTACATCCCCATTATCGAAGAACTCCACTTGCAAATCACTTTCAATGGTTAATTTTTTTATTTCATTTAGGTTTGATGCGACGACGGCGCGGCCCCAAGTTGCGGCTTGATAAAGGACGCTTGAAGCGCCGGTTGACGCGAGATATGGAAGCACAATAATTTGCGCCTGACGAAATAGTTCGATCACATCATCTTCTGAAGTTTGTCCCAGCCAATTCACTCCATCTATATGGGCGAAGCGCAGCTTTAATTCATGAAAATAATCAGGGAACCGCACATGCTCGGAACCTGCGATGGTTAATTTTAGTTCTCGGTTTTCCACGCGTAATAATTGAAATGCTTCGAGTAATAATTCCAGTCCCTTGAACGGGGCAAGTGTTGTGAAAAATAAAAGCTCCTGCGAATCAGATTCTTCGAGCAGCTCGGGTTCATGATAGGCGCCGATCGGAATGTGAACACAATCCACTTTTCGCGCTTTGAGCCAGTCTGAGTAATGGCGCATCGTCAAACATAACACATCAGCCTGTGTCGCGATGTTCGTTAACAAACGTGCTCCTACTTTAGCAAAAGGGCCGCCTGGAGCGTTAAGTGTGCGCAAGTCAGTTAACTCGATCAACTCATGCAAAGTAACCACCGTCGGATATCCCAGACGTTGTACCAACATTGGCGTAAACAAACCGGACACATTCACCCATGGGGATCTTCCAAAGACACTCGCCCCCGCATTGAACCAAACAATATCAGGCTTCAAGCTATTCACACGAGACAGTATCGCATGGCGCGCGCTAAATTGGCCGGGTACCCAGCAATAATCCAATTCAGTCAGGCCAAGGTCATTGGGAATTGCCCCGCTTATTTCTGAACCGGCCAGCACGGTGATACGCGTAAACATTCCTGACTTTGCCAGTGCACGCGTGACGTGGTATCCATATTGACCAATACCGGTAATTGCCGGGGGAAACGGGCTAATAATGACAAGATGCATGGAAATTTTATTATCTCTTGAAGATGCATTATAGACGATTATATCAGCGGGCAAATTACGATTGACAGGAAACTGCTCGGCAAGTATAGTTTTATTCAGAATGTTTACTGATGAGCTTGAACACGCAATTTTGGAAACTCTGGCGTACTCTGATATTTTTGATTATCCATTGCGGTTGGATGAATTATATTCTTACCTGCCCATCCGCGCAGAAATCGAACAAGTATCTTGCGCACTTGGGTCATTGAATGGACAGGTAGGGAAAAACGATGGCTATTATTTTTTAACTGATCGTGAAATAATCGTGGAAATCCGCAAACAGCGTAATGCATATTCTCAAAGGTTATTTCAACATGCTTTAATGTATGGGCAGATACTCGGCAGCCTGCCTTTTATCCGCATGGTGGCATTGACAGGGTCATTAGCGGTGATGAATTCTTCCACGAATGCCGATTTCGATTATATGCTTATAGCCGCCCCCGGGCGTGTGTGGATGGCGCGCGGGTTCGCTTTATTATTAAACCGTTTTACGCGCCTATTTGGTCATACTCTTTGCCCGAATTTAATTGTCTCTGAATCCTCGCTGGCGTGGTCTACGCGTGATCTATATTCTGCGCACGAGTTATATCAAATGATCCCAATCGCGGGTATGGATGTGTACCTCAAATTAATGAAAGCAAACCATTGGGCAGAAGAGTTTTTTCCAAACGCATTCAATACCTTCAAATCCCCGCAGGGTTCGCGGGTTTTATTCCAAAAATTACTTGAAACTCCATTGCGTGGAAAAGTAGGAGATCACATCGAACGATGGGAAATGAAACGTAAGATCATGAAGCTTTCTAAGCAGTCTGGTTTTGGTAAAGAGACGCTCTTCAATGCCGAAGTATGCCAGGGGAATTTTGGCCATCACAACCAGCGGACTAATCAAGCATTACAGGAAAGATTGCGACAATACATCAACGCGAAGACTGTCGGAGAGGAAACGAATTCCGATCACGAACGGAATTTATCTCATCAACCTGCAGGCTTTCAGCAGGGCAAGGAATTAATATGACCGAAATTCTCCTCGGTCAATCCTATTTCCTGCGGTTTGATCCCAAATTATGGGATGCGATGCAGCCCTATCCGCCATTAGGGACGTTGTATGCCGCGAGTTGGTTGCGGCAACATGGCTATCAGGTTGCTTTGTTCGATGCTATGCTCGCAAATTCAGAAGATGATTGGGACCGGCTGCTCGAGAAACACAAACCAACGTATGCGATCCTATACGAAGATAACTTCAATTATCTTTCCAAGATGTGTTTGTTGCGGATGCGTGAAGCCGCATTCAAAATGATCGGGATGGCCAGGAAGCATGGATGCACTGTCATCTTATGCGGGGCGGATGCAACCGATCACTATTCAGAATATTTAGAAAATGGCGCCGATTACTGTCTGCTCCGCGAAGGGGAGGATACGCTGATCGAATTACTGAGTCAGTTATCGGCTGGCAATGAAACGCAGGCAGCGCAAGTCATTGGGTTGGCGTCGCGCAATACCATACTCCCTACACATCGCCCCGATATAACTGATCTTGACAAGCTTCCTTTTCCTGCATGGGATCTTGTAGACGTGGAAAAATATCGCGCCATCTGGATAAAACGGCACGGATATTTTTCGATGAATATGGTCACGACCCGCGGTTGTCCGTATCATTGTAATTGGTGCGCCAAGCCGATCTGGGGTCAGCGCTATAATTCACGATCGCCCGAAAACGTGGCGCGGGAAATGAAATGGTTGAAAGAAAATTTTGCTCCTGATCACATTTGGTTTGCAGATGATATTTTTGGTTTGAAACCAAAGTGGATCGAAACACTTGCAACTTTACTGCAAAAGACGGATGCGACGATCCCATTCAAATGTTTACAACGAGCGGATCTAGTGAATGAAAAAACTGCCGCCGCGTTGGCGAAAGCCGGTTGTAAAACAGTGTGGCTTGGCGCAGAATCTGGTTCACAAAAAATTCTCGACGCGATGGACAAGGGCGCTCAAGTGGAGGATATTTACCAGGCCGCAAACCTCCTGCGTAAAAATGGGATCCAAATTGGATTCTTTTTGCAGTTCGGATATCCTGGTGAGTTATGGGAGGATGTGAAAAAAACCTTGAGAATGGTGCGCGAATGCGCTCCAGATGATATTGGCATCTCGGTCTCTTATCCCCTGCCCGGGACGAAATTCTTTGAACGGGTAAAGTTGGAGTTGGGTGATAAACAAAATTGGACAGACTCAGATGATCTGGCAATGTTACATCGAGGGCCGTTCCCGACCGGGTTTTATCGCATTTTGCATGGCCGTGTGCATTATGAATTTCGAATGCGAAACGCGTGGCGAAAAAAAAACTGGTTGCAAATTCTGCGAACACCCTATTACCTGATGGGCTTATTTTATTCAGAATTGAAACTTCGAAAACAGGTTAATCGTTATGGAAGTTGATCTTTATTTGCGTGTGCGCGAAAAGGAAAATCGTCTCTATTCAGATGCTGTTGTCGCGGCGCTTCCTTTCATACCGGATGGCCATCCTCTCGCGAGCGAATGGCGCGCCCGTTCAATCTCCGCATCTCGCTTGACCCGCTACCTGTCACGCCAGTCGAGACCGCTCTCCATTCTTGAGATCGGTTGCGGAAATGGCTGGCTGTCGAATCTATTGTGTAATTCGGGTCACCATGTAATCGGCCTGGATCAAAACCTGTACGAACTTAAACAAGCCGCGCGGGTTTTCTCATCTAAGTCCAATTTATCCTTTCTGATCGCAGAAATATTTTCCGCGCCATTTAAGCATGAAACTTTCGACGCGATCATTCTCGCCAGCGTTATTCAATATTTCCATGATCTCCCTTCTCTGTTAATGGCATTGCTGCAATATCTAAAACCAAATGGAGATATCCATATCGTAGACAGCCCACTTTACGCCGACTCTGAAATTTTCGATGCTGCGAATCGCAGTGAACAATATTATTCAAAAATTGGCTTCCCTGAAATGGCCCGGCATTATTTTCATCACCGCGAATCTGACCTGTTTTCATTTGATCCAAAATGGCAATATCGCCAGCCTGCGCAATTCCTCCGCGGCAGAGTTTTACTACGATCCTCCATCTCACCATTTCCGTGGGTTATTATCAGAAATAAAAAGAGTGACGATCAAGACCAGATCATTTCCACGGCTTTTTCACGTACCGCAAAAAAATATGACGCGTTCGCCGAAAACCATCCCCACCTAACCCAGATGCGCAATAAGGTTTATACGCACGTGGAACGCTTCATCCCAAAAAATGCCCGTCTGCTTGAGCTGAATTGCGGCACCGGCATTGATGCTGTTGAACTGGCGAAGCGCGGTTATACGATCCACGCCACAGACAATGCGCCCGGCATGTTGGATCAAATACCCGAAAAAATTGACGGGCAAGCTGTCGGCGAGAAAATAACCTTTCAGCAATGTTCATTCACCGAATTGGATAAGTTACGGGGAGCCCCGTTCGATGCGGTCTTTTCCAACCTGGGCGGGCTAAACTGTCTTGCCGACCTTTCCCCGGTAATTGCCCAGCTGCCGATTGTTCTGCGGCCGAATGGCCTTGTCACCTGGGTGTTGATGCCGCCCGTTTGTTTATGGGAACTGGCCGAGGTCTTTCGCTTGCATCCGCGTTTGGCTTTTCGCCGTTTTTCGCGCAATGGCACCCACGCGCATCTCGAGGGCTTGGATTTTTTGGTGTATTACTTCACACCAGCCAAAGTCCTACAATGGTTTGGAGACGATTATGAATGTCTTGCGATAGAAGGCTTATCGGTCTTCACTCCGACTGCCGAAAGTAAGAACTTTGCCAAGCGCTATACGCGTCTTTATCGGGCCTTGAGCTGGCTCGACGCCCGACTGGCATTTCACCGCCCTTGGCGCGGATGGGGTGATTTTTTCATCATCACGTTACGATATCGGCCTAAAGGAAAATGAATCTGCACGTACGGCTTGCCCGTAATAGTCTGTGGTTATTGATCGCGCGAGTTGGAACGCAGGGTTCCATGGTGATCGTCACCTACGTTCTCGCCCGACGATTGGGAGTTGTGGGGTTTGGCGAATACGCTTTCATTGCAAGCGCGATCGTGATCGGTCATACGCTCACCTCGTTTGGCTCCGATATGTATCTCATCCGTGAAATTGCCTCAGGGTCAGATTTCTCAAAATTGCCGTCTGTTCTATTTCTTCAGCTTGCCCTATCCTGCCTGTTCATTGGATTTATTCTATTGTTCATCCAATATTTGCCAAACCAGTCAGCTGACAGCAATGCGGCGTTGAAAATTTACAGCTTCGCGTTAATTCCTCTTGCTTTTTTTACCGTGACTACCTCTGCGCTGCGCGGGTCACAAAAAATGATCTCGTACGCCTGGCTAAGTCTTGTAATTCCAATTCTTCAAGTCGTAAGCATATCCATTTTTATTCAACGCGGCTCCAGCGTAGTGATGCTTGCCTACCTGTTACTTATCATTCAAACAGTGGGGGCAATGTTTGGTGTTATTTTTTGCTCAACTATTTTCCCTCGTTTTTGGATGGACTTACGATTTTCGCTCAATGGAATAATTCACATCTTCATAGCTTGCTTGCCGATCGCGATGATAGCTATCCTTGGTGTTATCTACCAAAAATTGAATTTTGCCATGCTCTCGTTTTTCGGAAATGCCTCAATGGTGGGGATATTCTCCGCGGCGGCACGTGTCTTGGAGGCAGCGCGGATGGGGCACTTCGCCGTGTTTACAGCTTTATATCCTGCCATGGCGAATATCAGAAGTGGAAAAGACCCTGTCAAAGATTTCAGTTCTTCATGGTTTCTGCTTCTGGTCATGGCCGTTATCGGATCTGTTTTAATATTTTTCCTCGCGAAACCTGTTGTGATTATTTTCTTTGGAACAGATTATCAATTATCGATTCCTGTTTTGAAAATTTTAGCTTTTACTTTAATCCCATACACGATTAATACCTTCCTAACCTTGGCGTTTCTGGCGAAAAAGAAAGAAACCATAGTTGTGCTTATTCTCCTGGCTTCCTTGATAATTCTGTTGTTATTGAATCTATCCTTAATTCCATTTGCAGGACAAATTGGCGCTGGATGGGCATTTCTCTTTTCTGAAATTGCGCAGGCGCTCTTATTTATTACTATGTGGATAATCGATCTATTCCGTAAAACTGACGCCGATCATTCCAAAGGAGAATTAAATGAGCTATCCGATCTACCCGGATAAATATAAGTTAAAAGAACTTTATGGTGCCCAGGAAATAGTCGATTATCGCAAACGGATTGGACGAATGCCTGCACTGACTTCGCCGGAAGGGATCTTATTTTGTCTCGAACGCGGCCTGCCATGGAAATTACGCTGGCGGGTTCCAGTTACTCGGGTTGGCGGGATGAATGGTGATCTGTATGCCTTAAAGAAACCAAAAGATAAAATCGGGATTATGACCGGGTTTGGCGGTGGATCCCCGATGACTGTGGAACTCGCTGAAGAGTTTGCAGCGATGGGCGTCAAGTGCATGATTCTCATGACCTGGGGAGGAACGCTTCAACCTGAGCTAAAACCTGGAGACATTGTGGTGGTTGATAAAGCAATCCGTGATGAGGGGACTTCCTATCATTACCTGCCCCCTGCAAAGTATGTCGAAGCAGATCTACAATTGGCAGATCAATTGATCGGAGCGATCCAAGACCGCGGGGGTCAATGCATACGCGGTACTTCCTGGACCACGGATGCTCCATTCCGTGAGACGGTCGATGAAATTCGTCAGTATCAATCCGAAGGCGTGAAGACCGTCGAAATGGAGTCTGCAGGATTATTCACTGTCGGACAGGTACGAAAAATACCCACCGTCTCGGTAGTGGTCGGCATGGATAGCCTGTCTGACTTTCGCTGGCAAGTACCCGAGCGATTGGATAAGATCATCCACTCACTCGAATTAGTGTATGAAGCATCTCTCGACGTACTAAAAAGCAGGTAATGTTTTGTGTTATCTGTATTTTTTGAAACGACGGTCGTAATGAGATCGGCTCGCATCCAAAGAAAACGATTGACGAGTTATGATTTCTGAGGCGTGTTTGAATCACGAATTCCGCAACAAACGCGTTTTGCTAGTAAAATCATAAATGTCACAAATCCCTTCAAAAAGAGAAGCAAATGAAATCCTATCGCAAAGAACTTTGGTTTAACATCTCAACCCGGCGTGGGTTTATGAACATCACTCCGCAAGTAGAGAAATGTTTGCAGGAAAGCGGCATTCAAGAAGGACTCTGTCTTGTGAATGCCATGCATATTACTGCGTCCATTTTTATCAATGATGATGAAAACGGCTTGCATCATGATTATGAAAAATGGCTGGAGTCCCTTGCTCCACATGAACCTGTAGATCAATATCGGCATAATGACACCGGCGAGGACAACGCGGATGCTCACATGAAACGCCAAATTATGGGACGCGAAGTTGTTGTTGCCGTAACAAATGGTCAACTTGACTTTGGCACATGGGAGCAGATTTTCTATGGTGAATTCGACGGTAAAAGAAAGAAAAGAGTCCTGGTTAAAATTATTGGTGAATAGGAGAAAATTAAATGCGTTTACAAAATAAAAAAATCGCGATACTGATCGCCGAAGGCGTGGAAGATTATGAATATATTGTCCCCACCATGCGGCTGCAGGAAGAAGGCGCACAGGTGCTCTCCGCAGGTCTTGACTTAAAACCCATAAAAGGAAAAAACGGTTTAACGATCGTGCCCGAAATTTTGATCGACTCACTTAATGCAGATGACCTTTTTGCGCTCATCCTTCCCGGCGGATGGGCTCCGGATAAATTACGAAGGTATGCCGTGGTAAAAAATCTTGTCCACAAAATGGATGATGCCAATAAAATCATTGGCATCATTTGTCATGGCGGCTCCATCGCGATCTCGGCGGGCATCATCAAAAAAGGTCAACGCGCCACGGGTTCACTTGGCATCAAGGATGATCTCGTGAACGCGGGCGCGGTCTGGGCGGATGAACCTGCTTTTCGAAGCGGCAATCAGGTTTGGGGGCGGGTGGTTGCAGATATTCCAGATTTCAATCGCGAGTTGGTGAAGGCTTTAATCGAGGGATAACGGTTTCTGTTTCATGGTCTCTGGAATCGGCACATCCAATAATTTTAGGATGGTGGGCGCGATCTGCAGATGTGAGATGATCTCGCCAGTATCGCCTCTCCCTTTAACTTTTGGCTGGATCCAGAATAACGGAACTTCTCTTTGCTCTGGGGTAGTACCGCCATGCCCACCATCCTTGTTGATGCCATGATCGCCTGTGACGAAGATGGAGTAATCGCATTCCATCCACTCCTGAATTAATGGAGCGAGCCACATATCCTGATGAATGGCATGGTTGCGATATTCCTTTGAATCAGAGCCATAAGTTTCGCCATGATAATCCATACCCATGGGATGAAGCAAAAGATAATCAGGGGAAAATTTTCGGACGATGTACGCGGCGGTCACAAAGAGTTCAATATCAGGATAATCATCTTCGGTGTAAAAACGGCCGTGCTGAATGGATAAAGATCCGTCATCGGTTTCCTTATCGTCAACGCGGTCATACGGCGCGCGGTTGTATAACTCTGAGACCCAATAGTACGCGGCGGCCGCAGTAACTTTTTTGGCTTCTGCAACAGAGCGGAAAATATTCGGCATGCTCGACCGCCGAACAACGGAATTGGCAACGATCCCATGCACACTTGATGGAACACCTGTATGAATGGTCTCATACATCGGGCGGGACATGCTTGGCAGCTCGCCAACAATTTTATAAAGTGTCGCAAGTTTTGATTCCACCAGATGGCCGAGAAATCCCATGTTGGCCACGGCAACGTCATAGCGCAGCGCGTCAGACAAAATAAGAATAACTTTGCTCATAACTCACCTCAAATAAAAATGGTTCAGAGTGTTAATTACTCTGAACCATTTTTTATAACAAATAAATTTTCATTCATCCAGCACAAGCACGGCTTCACGCGAACATGTGACCTGCTCCATTGCGCCGATCTTTGGCAATTCAAGGAATGGATTATTGAATGTGTCCATGTTGAATTTGGTATTGCCGATCTTCACTTGAATACGAACGACTGAACCGAGAAATGTGATGTTCTCTATCGTGGAATCAACAACATTGGCTTTCTTTTGTTCGGAGGCAAAACCAAAACGTTCAGGGCGAATGGCGATTTTTATTTTATCGCCTTTCTTTCTATCCTTCGTGCCTTCTGCTGATTCAAAATGGAAGCCGTCCATGCTCAACAATCCTTTGACAGGGTCAACCACTTCGGCGTCTGCAGTATTCAAGGAGCCGACAAAGTTTGCCACAAAACGAGTATTGGGGAAGTTGTACACTTCAAATGGAGTACCAACTTGTTCGATCTTGCCTTCATACATTACAACGATGCGATCTGAGATGGACAGCGCTTCTTCCTGATCATGGGTTACAAAGATGGCAGTAATGCCAAGTTTCTTTTGAATAGAACGGATCTCAGCGCGGAGCGATACGCGAATCTTTGCGTCCAGCGCGGAGAGTGGCTCATCGAGTAAAAGCACTTGCGGACGATTTGCCAACGCGCGCGCCAAGGCCACGCGCTGCTGCTGCCCACCTGAAAGTTGAAACGGATAACTGTTCCCTTTCTCTTCAAGGTTAATGAGCGCAAGCATTTCAGATACGCGTTCCTTAATGGCAGATTCAGACTCCTTGCGAATACGCAGTCCAAAACCAATATTTTGAGCGACCGTCATGTTCGGAAAAAGTGCGTAAGCTTGGAAGACCATGCCGACATTACGCTGGTTGGGTAATTTGTCAGTGATATCCACATCATCAAGTGTGACTCTGCCGGCACTGGGAATTTCAAAGCCCGCGATCATGCGTAAGGTTGTGGTTTTGCCGCAGCCTGAGGGTCCGAGAAAAGATACGAACTCGCCCTTCTTCACATCCAGATCAAAATCTTTAACGACTGTAGTTCCGGAATATTGTTTAGAGACATTGGAAAGTGTAAGATGTGTCATTTCAATTTACCTTCTAAATATTAATGCCCGCCAACAAGTTGAACTTGCTTGCCGCGGCCAACAAGTTCAAGGATGCCCATCGCCGCCCAGGTGAGCGCGAAACTGATGATGGTTGCTGCCGCTGGCTCATAAGCCTTGTTTTGGATCAACAAGCCAATGTAAGGTCCAAAAGCTGGTTTTGCAAGATACTGGGCGAGCGTATATTCACCAAGCACAATGGCAAAACTCAGGAAAGCACCGCTCAAGATCGCAACGCGGATGTTAGGAAATATGACTTTAAAAAGAATTGTTCCCCAACCGGCGCCCAAACTTTGCGCGGCTTCTGTCAGTGTTTGAACATCAATGGCCCGCAGACCTGTATCAATTGCGCGATACATATATGGCATGGATAAAACCGTATAACCCGCCACCAGTAATCCCGGGCTGTTTACGATCAAAAGCGGCGGATGGCTGTAGGTTCGGACTAGTCCAAAAACATAGACGATCGCAGGAACTACGAAAGGTATTAATGAAAGCAATTCGACTATAGGGCGAAGTTGCGGCACCTTTAACCGCACCCAATACGCAGTTGGCACAAAGATTATGATCCCAAGAAGAATGGTAAGAATTGCCCAAATAACCGATGAGGAAAAGCTGGTTAAAAATTTGGGATCGGCGAAAAGGTTCTCGTAAGACTTAAAACTATAGATGCCTTTTATGGCTTTCAATGAGAACATAAATGTTGCCAATAACGGCAGGAAGAAATAAAGAATGCCCACTATCATCCAGAGCCAGGACCAAACTATCCCGCCACGCTTCATTTCAGCCACCTTTCCGCTCTTTGTTGCAAAATGGAATATATTGTCATGACGACTGTCATAATGATAACCATACCAAATGCCATGGCGTATCCCAAACCAGGGTCATTGAGAACGTCACCACGTAATTGAGCGCCGATCACGATAGTAGCCAAACTGATCTGCCCGCCAGTTAACGCTTGAGCTGTAGCAAAAGCGCCAAAAGCATTGCCAAAAAGCAGGATCATAGAGCCTAAAATGGATGGTAACAAAATTGGAAAAGCCACATAACGCCAATATTGAAAAGTGGTAGCACCAAGATTTTCCGAAGCCTCAAGCCACTCACGCCGTAATCCATCGATCGCTGGGGCAATTATCAAGGTCATAAGCGGAAACTGGAAGTACATATACACGATGCTCAATCCCAAGAATTTATAAAGCGTAAAGCCTTGCGTATAAATGTTGATTCCTGCTGCTTTTAGCCAAACCGTCAACATACCTGTAGGACTTAGCAAAGCCATGAACGCAAACGCCAGTGGAACACCAGCAAAATTAGAAGCTACGCCAGAAAAGGTCATCAAACTTGAACGCATAAAGCGAGGTAGTCCACCACGAATTGCAGAGTATGCAAGGAGGAAGCCGAAAATCCCACCACCCAGTGCAGTTGTAAGGCTGATCTTGATGCTAAGCCAATAAGCACCCAAGATATAAGGATCCTTCAATAGGTTCAGAACGTTCTGGATCGTAAACGCCCCTGTCTTTGAATCCTTAAAGGTGCCTATGATAAGAGTTGACGATGGATACAGTAGGAATAAAAAAGCAAATAGGAAGAAAGGCATGATGCCAAGCCATGCCCACGAAATTTTGGAAAGGGCGGGACGCGCCATAGGCGCGTCCCGCTTTACAGATTGTGACATAGTTGTCACGATAAACCTACTTTACTTCGACACCAACGGTTGTATCCCAACCGGTTTTAATCAAATCTCTCGCAGCCGTTAGTTGAGCAGGGCTGGGAGAAACTGCTGAGGCATAGGCGCTGGAGGCAGGCAACTTGGCTTGCAGGTCGGCAGGAATTACACCGCGTGCTTCCATGTCAGCCTGATGAACGCCATGAGCATATCCCTTCATCCAAGCCAGTTGGCCTGCATCGGAATGAAGAACTTCCATCCAGAGCTTGGCACAATTGGGATGGGGTGCATAAGCACTAATCGCCTGAACGTACATGCTAGCAATCGTCGGAGAAGGATAAGTTACTGCGATTTCAGGATTACCTGCAAGTGTATCTCTATCACCAAAAGCATTGTAGTCCCAAGCGAGTACGATTGGGGTTGCGCCTTGTGCAAGTGTTCCAACCTTGGCAATAGCAGGAACAAAATTACCTGCATCATTCAACTGTTTGAAAAAATCAAGACCTGGTTGAACATTATCCAAAGATCCACCGTTCGCCAAAGACGCTGCGAAAACAGCCTGCGCGGCCTGGTTCGAGCTGCGTGGGTCACCTGTAAGAGCTACTTGACCCTTGTATTCCGGCTTGAGCAAATCAGACCAATTAGCAGGAAGATTTGTTACAACAGCGGTATTGATCTCAAGAGCCATTACACCGTAATAACCACCGATCCAATAACCTTCGGGATCTTTGGAGGGCAAACCGAGAACGGTATCCGGAATTGCATCCCAAGTGGAAACTTTGTAAGGTTGAATTTGACCAGCATCCTTGGCCTGAGACCCATAAGCATAGCCTACGTCAATAACATCAGGAGCCTGCGGGCCGGTGTTTCCTTTGTTGGCATCAATCGCCGCTAATTCATCGGCAGAACCAGCGTTTTCATCTAAAGAATTGATTTTGACGCCAGACAACGCTTCGAAGGCAGTAAAAATATCGCCATAATTGGCCCAGGAGGCCGGGGTGGCGATGATGGTCAGCATACCTTCAGCTTTACAGGAGGTAATCAACTCAGCCATCGGGTCTACTACAGGAGCAGCTAATGTGAAGTCACTGGCAGGATAGTAACCAGAGTCGATCAAAGCGGATTGAACATTGTCCTTGGTAACTGTGACAACAACGGTCGGGTTGGCAGGAACATCAATCTTGCCGTTGTTATATTTGTTTGTGGCTTTGGGAGTTTCACCTTTGACGAAAGACACAGCGGCGGCAATTGCATCGTCAACCAAAGTGCGGACATCTTTGAAGACGGTCATTGACTGCTTGCCATCGATGATGTACTGGACGGAGGCTTTTTCAGCATCCTGACCAGTGACGGCATAGCTCTTGACATCCTTGTCAGCGCCGAAGGCGTCGGCAATCGCGCGGGCGGTGCCATCGTTCGGGGCGAGGATGGAGACGTTACCCTTGTCAGCAGCGGCTGCGGCAGTGAGGTTGGCTTCAGCTAGATTCTTGGCGGTGTTGAAGTCCCAGTTAGTGGTGACTTGGCCAATAATCTTGGACTGCTCATCGCGGGTGAGCGTGGCTTTGCCCTGGAGGGCAACGGCTTCGCTGGAGTTCTTGATCACGAATGTGCCGTCAGCGATCTTGGGCTGGAGGACATTCCAGGCGCCTTCAAAGAAGAGGAAGGCATTGTTGTCGGAAGCAGCGCCAGCATAGAGGTACAGAGGATTACCTGCGCCTTTGGCATTGTCAACCAAATATTGAGCCTGAGCGGCACCGACGGAAATGCTGTCAAATGTGACATAGAAATCAACCGCATCGGTATCGCGGATCAAGCGGTCGTAAGAAATTACTTTTACACCAGCAGCGCGGGCAGCTTCTGCAGCGGCGCCAGCAGCGGCACCATCTTGCGGTGTGAGGATGATAACTTTGACGCCTTTGGTGATCAGGGATTCAACATTGGCTTTTTCTTTGGCAGAATCACCCTGACTAAAAAGAATCTCAACATCGTAGCCAGCAGCGGTCAGTGCTTCCTTGAAGCGGGTTTCATCCTGTACCCAGCGTGGTTCATCTTTTGTCGGAAGTACAATGCCGACTGCGAGTTTGGCTGATGGAGCGGTTGTTGCCGCAGCGCCACCACCACATGCGGACAACACAGTTGCCGCGATCACGAATATAGCAAACAATTGAAAAGCAAATTTTTTATTCATATTTCTCTCTTACTCCTATTTGATTATTGTTGATTGGACGAACGGCACATACCTAACATTTTTCCTGCACACCTCCAATCTTATTAATAAGACTTTCTGATTGTAGCATTATCAATATTCAAAGTCAAATAACTCGACCCTAAATATATTGATACTGGTGAATTTTTCCACAGAGCATGGTTATTTCATAGTCTTAATCAACCAATATATTCCTGCAGAAAATAGTGCACTAACCGGGATCGTCACGAGCCAGGCTGTCAGAATATCACCTGCAACGCTCCAGCGGACTTTACCCAAGCGTTCAGATGAACCGACACCGATGATCGCAGAACTAACTACCTGGGTGGTGCTGACAGGAAGTCCGATAAATGACGCTGTCAAAATAACAACTGCCGAAGTCATCTGTGTGGCAAAACTATGCACAGGACGGATCTTATAAAATTTGCCACCAAGTGTGCGGATCAATCTCCAGCCGCCGAGCGCCGTGCCCAAAGCCATGGTCGAAGCGCTGGCGAGAATCACCCAGAAAGGGATCGTGAAATTGGTCAACTGCCCGCTGATGATCAGACTCAAAGTAATGATGCCCATTGTCTTTTGCGCATCGTTCGTGCCATGACTGAAAGCCAATCCCACAGCCGTAAAGAATTGCCCGTTCTTGAAAAGATCATTAACGCGCGGCGTTGCATTTCGCGCCAGGAAAAATATGACCCGCATAACAATAAATCCCACAACAAATCCAATGACAGGCGAAGCGAATAAAGCGATCAACACTCTACCCAGACCTTGAAATTTGATGGCGCCCAGTCCCACCGAAACGAAGACCGCGCCCATCAGCCCGCCGATCAACGCGTGTGAAGAACTGCTGGGAATTCCAAAAAACCAGGTAATCAAATTCCATATAACGGCGCCCATCAAACAGGCGATCAGCGCATCAAGCGTCAGGATCCGCGAGTCGACGATATCACTTCCAATAGTTTTGGCTACTGTCACACCAAATAAAAAGGGACCAAAAAATTCAGCGATGGCTGTCAATCCAAGTGCGGTTTGTGGACGAAATGCCCGCGATGAGATCATGGTTGCAACGATATTGCTCGAGTCGCGCATCCCATTAAGGAATTCAAAGATCAGCGCCAGAATAATAACAAATATGAGTTGGCTGGACATTAACACCTTGTTAAGTTTTCTTTACAACGATATCAGCTATGGTGTTCGCGGCTTCATCCCCGCGATCTGCCGCGTTGGATAGATGACGATAGACCTCGCGCATTTTCAACATTTCGACTACATGATGAATATCTTCGGGGCCGCTGAACAGATCCGCGACCGCTTCGCGATAAACTGCTTCCACGCGATTCTCAAGAGCTTTTGCGCGCTGTGCATGATCAGTGGCGACGTTTGGATGAGTGGGAAGGCGTTGAACCGCGTGCCAGATCTCATAGGCGGCATCCTTCAGTAAATTCGCCATCCGCAACATATAAGGCGTCGATTTCACTTTAAGGATCACCATTTCCATGACGGTCGTATCCGCATAATCTACAATATCATCGATCGAGCGGGATAAGGAAAATATATCCTCGCGGTCAAAAGGCGTGACAAATGTGTTATTCAATTCGTCGATCAAAATGCGGCGTACTTCATCTGCTTCTTTTTCCTTCATAGACAACTCTTCAGCAACTTCTGAATCAAGGGTTTCCAAATATTTAACCAATAACCTTAATGCTTCATAGGTAATGGAGGCCTGCTGTTCGATCAATTTTTGAAATACGTCTTCCTTGCGTTTAAAAAACCTTAACATAAATTCTCCAATTTTAGATCATCGGAAATCTCTCCACTTTCGGCGGAGGCATTTTTCACAGGAATTCCGGAGTTTATTTTGACTACTCCATGGGTTTCAGATCACCTGAAACCAAACCCGGAAATTCTGCGCGGAGTTTTTCTTCCATTTCAGGCGCGACCAGTGATGTTGTATTATTGCCCATGATCTCTTTGGCTTTCTTCATGGCGCGCGCTTGAATATCCAATGAGCCTTTCTTTACCCAGGCAGTGCGCGCATCACGATCTGCCAGCTTGGTCATCACAGCTTCGGTCTTCATGCGGCTGATGGTGTGCTTGGCGACAATGAACGATCCGCCCGGGCCGATTTCCTTGATCAAGTTCATAGCCAGATCATCTTCGCTGAATGACACTCCGCGTTGGACGCGTTTCATCATCTGCGCCACTTCGTCGTCGATCACGGCTTTGGCGAAGTCAAAAGTTTTTAGGGCGTCGATCAAACCGCCAATGTTGAACATGTCCATTCCGCTGACCAGGCCGCCCATCGCGGACATGCCTGTTTCATATCCCGCCTGCGCATCATTAACTTTGGAATTGGTTAACCCAATATATCCGCCGCACGGCACATTATAAAAATGCGCGATCTGCGCGAATGCCATGTGCAGCATACCGCACTCAATTCCACCGGAGGTATAAGCGCCAGTCCGCATATCAGCGACTGTGGCGAGCGTGGCGTAGATCGTTGGCGTGCCTTCCTTCACCATTTGCATCAAAACAGCCGTGGCAAGAAATTCGGCATTGCCCTGCGCAAGCGTCCCCGCCATAGACATGGGCGAAGTCAACCCGGCGTTCGGCACAATGGTCGGGTAGACAGGCAAGCCCTCGCCGGCAAAATAGATCACATTTTCAGTTGAAAGTTTATCCATCGAGAGCGGTGAAACCGTAGGGCAATAATGATGCGTCAGAAATGGATGTTCCTTGTACGCCGCTTCTCCGCCCGCCACCATATATGCCATTTTCATAACACTCAATGTATCTTTGTGATCGGTGGTGGTGACTCTGATCGGTTTGCGACAATACTTGAGAGTCGGATACAGCCTCGAGATCGTGAATTGATCTGCGGGAGCATCATCAGCCAAAGTGGAAATGGAAAAGACATCGTAGCCGGGTAGTTCATTGATCAGATGCGCGATTTGCGCGATATCACCAGATTCGGCGCGTCGCTCCACGCCTGTCACAGGGTCAATAATATCTGGAGCAGAGCTGGCCGTTACAATGACCGGGCTATCGCGCGGGATCGTTTTATCAAATTTCGGGTCGCGCGCGTAAAAGGTGAATGACGGCGGAATCATCTTGCGGTATTTTTCCACCACCGCGCGCGGAAATTTAACACGTTCGCCATCCACGCTACAACCGTGTTGTTTAAATATTTCACGCGCCGCTTCGTAGCGGACTCTTAAACCTACTTCTTCAAGGATCTCAAGCGCAGCGTCATGAATTCGTTGGACCTGTTCTTGCGTAAGAAGTTCTGCAAATGCCATGGGACACATCCTTTTATTTATAAAATATTATCCAACCAGCGATTTCTTGATCTTTCTTTTTTGTTGAGACTTCTGTTTTGACATCAATCTTTCTGCAAACTTTTTACTTTCCAACACCAGCGGATTTTGCTGGGCCTGCGATAATAATTTATCAATTTCGTAAAAACGATTATCACGATAAACCATGCGCTCAACACGCAAAGTATTCGCCAGTGCCTTGATCTCTTTAACCGGGAACATCTTCAAGCCTGAGCGTGTGACTTTTAGCGACGCGGCGGCGATCGCAAAACGAATGGATTCTTCGAGACTCCATCCTTTTAGATACGCATAAATATAGCCTGAAGAAAATGTCGCGCCTGCGCCGGAACCATCGACAGCCTTGACCTTCGGCGCGTACACCCGCACAATCTCATCATCCTGAACGACCATACAGCCCTGACTCGCCATGGTGATAATCGCGGTCTTAATCCCAGCCTTAAGCAATTTCTTCGCGACATTAAGCATGGCGCCTTTTTTTCCGATCTGCGCGGCATCTGTAACCGCCTGACAGATCGTGGCGCGGCTTGCGTATTTCTCCAGGATCTGAAGGTCCTCATGCCCATGTTCAAGATTTAAGAACACTGGAACATTGCGCCGCCTGGCTTCATTCATCGCGCGAACGATATGATCTCCGTCGTACCAATCCACATACATCAACTTCGCGCCGCTCAACATGGATAAATCCGCTGTATCGAGTGTCTCTAAAATTTGAGGAGAGCGCTGCCAGAAATAAGTCCGCGCACCTGTTTTATCAGAGACATTCACCTCGAGCGGTGTTTTGTATTTCTTTGTAAAACGCACATTGCCTTGCACACCCATTTCTTCAAGAGTATTTGCGACGTAATGCCCAAGCATGTCATCGCCGACAGCTGTGCCGATCATGCCGGTGGATATATTCCACTGGCGCAGGTTACACGCAATGATGGCGGCGTCATCGTAAATATATTCGCTGACCTGATGAACGATCGCGCCTGTATTATGGCTGGGAAGTTTATCCAACGCCATAATATAGACAGGGGTTAACATGCCGAAGCCAACGTAAGCGGGAGGTGTTGTTTTCGCTTTAGTCATAATAAACTCACCCCAACCCTATCCCAGGATGAGGGAAATTACGCACGTGCCCTCTCGCCTTTGGGGTCAAATAACACAGACGCAGTCACTTCCGCTTCGCGCCGCCCCTCTATCAGGTCAATGCTGAATCGATTTCCTTTTTTGGCTAATTCAGTTGGCAGATACGCATACAGAATATTCTTCCTGATCGTGAATCCATATCCGCCGCTGCGGACGCGGGTCAACACTTTGCCTTCTTGATAGACCGCTTCTCCGCCGTAAATTTGAGTGAACTCATCGCCATCGACAAGAATGAATGTGCAGAGTTTTCGTTGAACACCTTCCGCTTTTTGTTTGACCAACGCAGCGCGTCCGATAAAATCACCTTTATCGAGATGGACGCAGAAACCGAGGCCGCTTTCGTAGGGAGTTTCTGACGGAGTGAGGTCGGCAGTGAAATAGCGGAATCCTTTTTCAAGGCGCAGCGAATCTAAAACTTTGTAACCGCCGACTTCGATACCGAATTCCTTGCCTGATTCAATCAATTTATCCCATAACATGGTGGCGCGTTCGTTGGGAACGTAAAGCTCCCAGCCAAGTTCGCCCGCGTAGCTGACGCGCTGAGCGTACACTTTCGCGCCGTTGATATGGATCAATTTGGTTTGCAAGTATGGATGCGCCGCATTGGACACATCATCGCTGGATATTTTTTCCAAAACCTTGCGGGCATTCGGTCCCCACAAAGCGAGACAGGCATACTCCTGCGTGATATCACGAATAGACACTTCGCCGTCTTTTTCATCCACGTGCATTTGAAGGCGCGCGAGATCATTGGCGATAAAGCCAGAACCCGTGATGACCCAGAAATAATCCTCGCCCAAACGGGTGACGGTTAAATCAGATTCGATGCCGCCGCGTGAATTCAGGAATTGTGTATAGACCGCGCTGCCAACTGGTTTATTGATATCGCTATCGGTCAGTCGTTGCAGCAGAGGCAATGCGCCTTTTCCCTTAACTTCGATCTTTCCAAAAGAAGTCAGATCAAAAAGCGCGACTCTTTCACGAGTGGCTTTATGCTCTGCGCCCATGCGCTCAAAGAACGGAGGCTTGCTCCATCCCCATTGACGTTGATCTTCACCCATGCGCCGCGAAGGTTTTCCTGGTTGGAAATAATTGACACGCTCCCAGCCAAATTTTTCACCGAAGACCGCGCCATGTTCCAGCAAACGATAATGAACCGGGCTGACTCGATGAGGCCGCGCATTTTCATGTTCATCATGCGGAAAGCGCAAACGATAATAATATTTCACGCTTTCTTTCGTGCGCTCCGCCGCGTAGACAAGGTCGGAATAATAATTTCCAAAACGTGTGGCGCGATAGGCGTAGACATCCATCGGCGGCTCACCGTCGATGATCCACTCGGCGAGCAGCTTGCCCATGCCGCCCGCGCCGCCATATCCATTCAACGACATGCCTGCCGCCATCCAGAATCCGCGCACACCTGCCATCGGTCCAAGCATGGGCTGGCAGTCAGGCGTGTACGCGCCCGGGTGACAAACGAGCGTGATGATTCCTGCCTTGTCCAAGAACGGCAGGCGTTTGATCGCTCCTTCAAGCAGCATTTCAAATTGATCAAAATTAGAAGGCAGCGTTGAGCCGCCATGTTCCCACAGCACGCCATCGATCCAGCGCGCGATCGGGGTCGGTTCATAACCGCCGATCACAAGTCCGCCCTGCTCCTGGCGCATGTAAACCAAATTGTCAGGATCGCGCAAACATGGTGTTTCCTGTGTGAACTCGTGACCAGGCACAGCTTTCAAAGCAATGTGTTGATGATCTACGGGTGTCGTCGGGATGTTGATTCCCACCATCGCGGCGATACGCGGCGCCCACAACCCAGCTGCGTTGATGACAATCTCGCATCGGATCGCGCCTTTATCTGTTAATACGCGCTGAACTTCTCCCATGGCTGAAAGTTCGATGCCCGTCACGCGCGTGTTGGTATAGATCTCCACGCCGAGTTCTTTTGCAAAACGCGCCATGGATGTTGTTGTTGTATACGGGTCAAGTTGTCCGTCACGCGGAAGATAAATGCCGCCATATAGATCTTTTTGAGAAATCTGCGGCATGACCTTGAGCGCTTCATTTGGTGAGATCACATCCACTTCGAGCCCCAAAGCTTTTGCGCGGCTGACGCTTCGCTCCAACTCCTTGAGCTGCTCCTTGCTCGAAGCGACTCTCAAACTGCCGACATGATCAAACAAACCGAGCTCCGAATACAACTCAATGCTGTACATGCGGAATTTCAACATGGCTTGCGACGTGGCGAACTGAGTCACAAGTCCCGCCGCGTGTGATGACTCTCCGCTGGCGATTTCACCCTTTTCCAAAATCACAACATCCTTGCGGCCAAGCTTCGCAAGATGATATGCGATATTGGCTCCAAAAATCCCGCCGCCTATGATGACAATTTGTGCTTGATCTTTCATTTTGATTCACCTTTTATATTTTAAATACTTATGTTCATATTATTTGCTATGAGTGTCTCAATGGATTTTTCTTTTAAGTTTTCGATTGCTTCCAGACTAAAACCTTCATCGGTAACGAACTTGTCGATCTCGTCAATATCCGCCACCGGGAAGTTGGATACCGCACCCCATTTGCTATGATCCGCCACAATGATTACCTGCCCTTTGGTACGATCGATCATGCGGCGCACCACTTCCGCCTCGGCATTGGTCGGCACGGTGCAGCCATGTTTTAATGAGATTCCGTCAACGCCAAGGATCACCTTGTTGGCAAAGACCAGATTCAAATTGTCCAGCGCGAAGCGGCCTGCCAAAGAGTTGGAGCGTGGCTGGAACTCGCCCCCGGTCAAATAGTAGTGAAAGCCGGGGTCGCCGATCTCCATCGCCGCATTAACATTATTCGTAAATATCGTAATTCGAAAATCCCGTTTGATATGTTGAAGTACTTGTGTGGCGGTTGTTCCGCTATTGATAAAAACAATATCGCCTTCTTCGATAAGCGAAGCGGCGAGCTGGCCAATGAGTTTTTTTTCTTCAGGATAATGCTGCGCCCGTTGTTGATATTCCTGCTCAAAGATCACGCGCTGACTTAATATCGCCCCGCCGTGTGTACGTTCCAAAATCCCCTTCTGCTCCAACCACTCAAGGTCACGCCGCACTGTTGCTTCAGAAGTCTCCAACAAATTACACAGATCAACCGTGCGGGTGATTTGGTGAATTGCCAGATATTCCTGAATTCGCTCTCTTCGTTGTGCGGGTATAAGGGGTTTTCCCATTTGGAGGATTATATAAGAATTTGAAGGAATTTGCAAGTTTTTGATTTTTTCATTATAATCTGCTCAATTCTTTTCACAAGAAAAACTAAAAGGTTTTCTTGATAATAACGAACCTGCCCATTTCAGGCAAACCTGTAGGGATTTTTTTATTGGAGTCTCCATGACCAAACTCGTCAAAGATCTGATGCACCCAGGCGTGATCACTTGCAAACCCAACGCCGCCTTGGGGCAAGTAGCCGTGCTGCTCAACCAGCACAAAGTACACGCGCTATTCGTCACCGACCGCGATGGACGCATCATGGGAGTCATTTCGGATTTCGATCTGCTGGCCGGCGAATGGCTTTCATCGGATTCTGAAAGTTTGGCGGCCATGCGGAATTTAACAGCCGCAGATCTAATGACTCAGCCGGTTGATTCTGTCGAAGCAAACATTCCCCTCTCTGAAGCAGTAGACCAATTCATCGAAAAAAGGATCAGCCGTTTTCTGGTGACAGATAACGGAAAACCTGTCGGCATTATTTCGCTCTCTGATTTTGTCGCCAGCATTGCGAGTGAAATTAAAACAAAACGTGATACCGTCGGTGACGTGATGTCTGACGCCATTTTAGTTTGCCGCGGAAAAACCCCGGTCGCATCCGCCGCGCGCGCCATGACCTCCTCAGGCTGGCGTTCTGTTTTGGTGGTGGATGCAAAAGGGAAGATCCTGGGCGTGGTCAGCGGGCACGACCTGCTGCGCTTCGTCAATGAAGATGCGCGCAAGAAATTGATCGTGCGTGATGTAATGCACCCCGCGTTAACAATTGACATCAACGCCAGATTGCGTGCAGCAGCGGACCTGATGATCCAGAATCATTATCACAGACTCGTGGTGATCGACAAAGAAGACCCGGATGCATTCCCGCTCGGCGTCATCTCTACTTTTGATATTGTCGCAGAAATGGCGCGCCCTGATTCTGTTTGGCAGAAAAATTAACTTTAACGATAGACCGTTTTCTGCTGGCAAGGTAAAAAAAACAGCATATAAATTTTCACAGGAGTAAAGCATGTCAGAATTCCCAACACAGGCACAAGTAGTGATTATCGGCGGCGGCGTAGGCGGAGCGAGCATCGCTTATCATCTCACACTCATGGGCTGGAAGGATGTCGTCATTCTTGAACGACATGAATTAACAGCAGGGTCCACATGGCATTCGGCGGGGCTGGTCGGCCAAATGCGTTCGGATGCGAATCTCACGCGCATGATGCACTACAGCACCGACCTGTATCGCAAACTCAAAGCCGAAACAGGCGTGGATACCTCGTGGCGGGAAGTTGGTGGTCTCCGTCTGGCTTCATCCGCTGAACGTATGGAGGAGAATAAAAGACTGGTCGGCATGGCGCGCTCCTTTGGCGTTCCAATGGAATTGATCTCGGCGAAAGAAGCGCAAAATTTGTTCCCGCTCATGTCTATTGACGGTGTGCTCGGCGCGGCATTCACACCCAACGACGGCAGTATTGACCCGACAGGCATGACCAACGCGCTGGCAGCTGGCGCAAAGAATCGCGGAGCAAAGATATTCACGAACACAAGCGTTGAAGGAATAAACCTCAAAGATGGCCGCGTCTGCGAAGTGGTCACTGATAAAGGTGTGATCAAAACTGAAATCGTAGTCAACGCCTCAGGCATGTGGGGACGCGAAGTCGGCAAGATGGTCGGATTGAATCTGCCCGTCGTGCCGATGGCGCATCTTTACATCATGACCAAACCGATAGAAGGCGTGACCCACAGCTTCCCCAATTTACGTGACCCTGACCTTTTGGTTTACTGGCGCGAAGAAGTCGGCGGATTGATCACCGGCGGATACGAACGTCAACCCGCGACCTTCGGCATGAATGGCATTCCAAAGGATTTCAAATTCCAATTGCTCCCGCCCGATTGGGAACGGTTCACCCCGCTAATGGAAAATTCAATTCGGCGTGTGCCAGCCATTGAACATGCTGAAGTTGTCAAACTATTGAATGGCCCCGAAGGCTTTACCCCCGATGGCGAATTTTTGCTCGGGCCCACAACAGTCAAGGGATTCTGGGTGGCATGTGCATTCTGTGCACACGGACTCGCTGGCGCGGGCGGCATCGGCAAAGTCATGGCTGAATGGATCATTGATGGAAATCCGGAATGGGATATGTGGCGTCTGGATGTCCGCCGCTTCGGCCCGAACTACAACAGCATCAATTACACCGTTGCGCGCACGTTCGAAACCTACACGCAGTATTATGACATTCACTTCCCCGGTGAAGAGCGCCTGTCAAAACGCAACGTGCGCACCTCCCCCACTTATTATCGACTGCGCGACCTCGGATGTTACTTCGGCGAAAAGATGGGCTGGGAACGCCCGAACTGGTTTAAGAAATACGAAGAACTCGCCACACATGGGCACGAACCACGGGGTTGGGCTCGTCAAAATTGGTCACGCGCCATCGGTCACGAACACTTGATGACACGCGAGAATGCGGGCCTTTTCGATGAAACATCCTTCAATAAATTTGAAGTGCGCGGCATTGGCGCATTAAATTTCCTCAACACAGTCTGCGCAAATGAAATAGACCAGCCGATCGGCACTATCATCTATACGCAGGCGCTCAACAAACGCGGCGGCATTGAATGTGACTTCACCGTCACGCGCCTCGCGCAAGATCGCTTCTTCATTGTAACTGGCACAGCGTTCGGTCAGCATGATATGTCGTGGCTCTCGCTCAACATGCCCGAAGACGGCACCGTCGCAATTGAAGATGTCAGCTCAGCCTATGCTTGTCTCGGCATGTGGGGACCGAAGGCTCGCAAGATCCTGGAGAAAGTCACTTCGGATGATGTGTCCAATGGCGGATTCCCTTATATGACAAATCGCCGCATCACCATAGGCGACATCCCCGTGCTCGCTTCGCGCGTAACTTATGTTGGCGAGCTCGGCTGGGAATTCTACTGTCCGACAGAGTACGGGCTGCGGCTGTGGGACACACTCTGGGAAGCAGGCGCTCCTGAAGGCATGGTCGCTGGCGGATACAAGGCCATAGACACTTTGCGCCTAGAAAAGGGTTATCGTTATTGGAGCGGTGAAATTTCCCCCGATTACACTCCTTATGAAGCAGGCCTTGGTTTTGCAGTGAAATTGGATAAGGCAAATTTCACTGGCAAAGAAGCATTGCTCAAGCAAAAGGCTGAAGGCATCAAACGCAAGCTTTGCACACTCACACTTGCCGATGACCGCACGATCGTACTCGGGAAGGAACCGATTCGCGCCGGCGATACCATTGTCGGCTGGGTGGCTTCAGGCGGATTCGGCTATTCGGTGAACAAGTCCATTGCCTACGCTTATCTTCCAATGGAGTACACGAAGGTTGGAACAAAATTACAGGTTGAATGTTTCGGGGAACAAGTCGGCGCGGAAGTGGCGCAAGCCGTGTTATGGGACCCGAAGGCTGAGAGAATTCGTCAGTAAGCAGGATCAACTTGAAAGTTTAGGAAGAAGCTATATTCTTCATCCAAAAATAAACTGGAGGTGGCCGTCTGAAATAATAATCATGGAAAGCGCTCACGCAAGCAAAAATCCTAATCCTAAATTGGAGAAAATGCCATGTCAGTACTCGCAATTGATAAAGCCATTGATAAAGTCCCATTTCTGGCCGGGTCAAAGAATATCAAGAAGACTCCTTTGAGCGGCGGCATCACAAATTTGAATTTCCGGATCGATGCAGACGGCCGATCGTATGTGATAAGGCTCGCAGGCGAGGGCACGGAACAACTCGGTATTAAACGCGATGTGGAATATGCAGCGAATTACGCGGCGGGACAAATGGGGATCGCGCCCGAGGTTGTATTTTTTATTGAGCCTGAGAATTACATCGTGACGCGTTTTGTCGCTGGAAAGGTCATTCCGCCTGATCTGATCAAGACACCTGATTATCTTGCGCGCGTGGCAAAAAAGATCCGCCTCTTTCATATGCGCGGGCCAAAGTTAAAAGGCGAGTTTAATGTATTCCGACGTGTGGAAATGCTGACGAAGATTTCAAAAAAAAATAATGCAAAGTTCCCGCACGATTGGGATTGGATCATGCAGAAGACAAAGGAAGTGGAGAAGGCACTCGCGAAAGATCCTTACATCCCCACTCCTACGCATAACGATCTTCTCAATCTAAACTGGCTTGAAGAAGATGTGCCCGGCGATATTGGCGAGATTCGTTTGCTCGATTGGGAATACGCGGGCATGGGTGATATTTTCTTTGACCTGGGAAATTTCTCCCACCATCATCGGCTGAATGAAGACCAGGTGGATAACTTCCTATATGAGTATTTTGGTGAAGTGACCGACAAGCAATATGCGCGTTTGCGCCTGATGTGGCCGATGTCTGAACTACACGAGTCGATGTGGGGAACAACACAGACGGGCATCTCTAAACTGGAAGAGGATTTCCAGGGATATGCAGATCTGTGGTTTGCGCGCTTCCGCCAGCACGTCACGGACTATCGCTGGGATCAGTGGTTGAAGGATGTTGGCAAGAAAAGCAAATAAGCAAGCATGCAGGATGAAATAGTTTTATTAAACATAAGGAGAAACAAATGTCTATCGTAAATGCAAAAGAAATCATGATCCCCGCGGCGAAAGAGGGCTGGGCCGTGGGCGCGTTCAACATCACTGATTTGATCCAGTTTGAAGCGGTGATCGATGCGGCTATTGAAAAGAGAACCCCGGTTATCGTTCAGACCTCAGTCAAGCCCTCGCAATTTCTAGGGACTCAAATGATGGTAAATATCTTCCGCACTTTGGCTGAATCTGCGCCTGTGCCGGTCTGCCTGCATCTCGACCATTCCACCAGCGTTGACTACTGCAAGAAGTGCGCCGACGCCGGCTATACCAACATCATGATCGATGCCTCCAAGCAGTCCTACGAAGAGAACATCCGCCAGACCAAGGAAGTGGTCGATTACTGCCACGCGATCGGCGGCATCTCCGTCGAAGGCGAGTTGGGAACCGTGGGCGGCGTGGAAGACCAGATCAAGGTTGCGGAAGATGAAGCGCAGCTTGCGAACCCCGAGCAATCCATTGAGTTCGTTGAACGCACAGGAGTGGATATCTTCGCGCCTGCCATCGGCACGGCGCATGGTGTGTACAAGACCAAGAATCCGAAAATTGATTTTGAGCGCATGGCTGTCATCCACAAGATGTTGAACAGCAACGGCATCAAGACTCCGCTCGTTGTACATGGCGGAACGGGTCTACCCGATGATTATGTTGCCAAACTTCTTGCTGCTGGCGGCGCGAAATTCAACGTGTCCACCGAGTTGAAGCACACCTTGCTTGATGCGAAATGGGAATATCTGTCCGCTCACCGCGAGGAATATGACCCCGGCAAGCTGGATGTTTTTGTCCGCGATGCGACCCGCAAGGCCGTGATGCACTGGATGGATAAGCTGGGTTGTGAAGGGAAGGCGTAGGAAGAGCAAGTAGACAAGTAAATAAGTAGACAGGTAAACATTCGTACGTGTATACGTGTTTACCTGTGTACCTAAATCAAACAGGAGAAAACAAGTAATGAAAAAAGTTGAAGAATTTTACGCCCCGTGGGTTAAGGGCATCCCGATGTATATCTCAGATCATATTGAGAAGGCCTGGAGAGACCCGTCACTACACCGCATGATGTCGAACGAGAATCCACTCCCGCCGTCTGATAAAGTTTTGGCAGCGATGGTCAAGTACGCCAAGATGGCAAACCGCTATCCCGATCAGGGATTGGTTGTCCGCAGTAAGATCGCCGAGATGAACAATGTAGACGGTCCTGGCAATGTGATGATCGGCAACGGCTCCAGTGAAGTCTATGACAATATCTTCCGCATGTTCCTTGAACCCGGCGATGAGGTCATTCAGCACACCCCCTGCTTCGGCATTTACGGTCTGCGCGGATCTTTGCTCGGCGGAAAGATGGTCTCAGTGCCGATGATCTACAAGGATCATCTCATGCACTACGATCCCGAATCCATCATAAAGGCTGTCACGGCCAAGACCAAGATCATCGTCGTCGCGAATCCAAACAATCCGACGGGCAACTATATGGACCCGAAGCACTTCATCACCATTGCCGAATTGGGAATTCCTTTCGTCATTGATGAAGCCTACATGGAATACGCTGGCTTGGGCATGTCACAGGTGCAGTTGACCAAGAAATATAACAACGTATTGATCACCCGCACACTCTCGAAGGCCTATGGTCTGGCGGGCATGCGTTTCGGATACACGATCGCAAACAAGGAAGTCATTGATCAGATCGCCGGCTCGCTTCTTCCGTGGAACGTGGGCACGATCCCCATGTGGGCGGCATTGGCTGCGTTTGAAGATGTAGAAGGTCTGGCGGAACGTGTCAAGTTCAACAACAACGCGACAGACTTCATCACCGAGTCGTTGAGCATAATTCCCGGCTTCTATGTCATGCCATCCAAAGCCAACTATATTCTCTTTGACTGCGGTGAGACTGGCAAGACCGGCAAGGAAGTTCTCGCATACGCAGAAACAAAAGGCATCATCCTGCGCGGCGAAAGCAAGAAATACGGCAGCGATGGCTGGTTCCGCGTGACCGTGGGCTCGACGGAAGAAAATCAATTGTTCGTTGATACCGTCCTCGAGTTCTTTGGGATGAAGAAGTAGATAGGTAAACAAGGAAACATGTACCCATGTGTACGTGCCTACTTGTCTACTATAAACGGAGGCAACCATGTCAAAAATAAAAGCAGTGTTCTTTGACCAGGATGGCGTGATCATTGACACAGAACGTGACGGTCACCGAGTCTCATTCAATATGACCTTCCAGGAATTCGGATTCACCGACGAATGGAGCGTGGAGTATTATCACGAACTGCTCCAGATCGCGGGCGGCAAGGAACGCATGAAGCATCATTGGAAGATCAAGGGATTTTCCAAGCCGCTGACCGAGGAAGAAATTGACGTTCTCGTCAAGGATATGCACAAGCGCAAGACCGCTTTGTTCGTGGAATTGATCGAGACTGGCAAACTCCCTTTGCGCCCGGGCATTCATCGCTTTATGAAAGAGGCGATGCAAGCAAATCTCAAGATCGCGATCTGCACTACCTCCAATGAACAGGCCGCAAAAGCGATCACTGGAGGCTTGCTTTCAGATATCAAATTTGAGATC
Organism: Chloroflexota bacterium; assembly: GCA_026390015.1. Taxonomy (GTDB): domain Bacteria; phylum Chloroflexota; class Anaerolineae; order Anaerolineales; family Villigracilaceae; genus Villigracilis. The sequence goes on from JAPLGS010000156.1 coordinate 106,155, forward strand.
GTACTGGCAGGTGACGTGGTCGAGAAGAAGAAGCCTGATCCAGAAATTTATATTCTCGCGCTCTCCAAGCTTGGGCTGACACCCGGGGAAGTGATCGTAGTGGAAGATTCCAAGAATGGCGTCAAAGCCGCCAAAGCAGCGGGCGCGAATATCATCGTCACCACGAATCACTACACTGAAAAAGAAGATGTAGACGCCGGTGATGTGATCGTCTCCTGCCTCGGTGATGCCGATGGCGAAAAAGCCGAACTCCGCAAAGGTGGCATCAAAGACTTCGACGGCGTTGTGCACGTGGCGCAGTTGATGGAACTGTTCGGTTAGATCAATTCAAAAGTTGAGCGAAATGTTTCAAAGGTCAAAAGTCGAATGTCCCTGACTTTTGACCTTTGATTATTGAAAGGACTATTATGGATGAATTACTCGACATCGTAAACGACGATGACGTTATCACCGGGCAGGAAATGCGTTCCACGGTCCACAAGCTGGGGCTACAACATCGCGGCGCTCATGTTTTTCTGTTTACGCGCGCAGGAAAAATGCTCGTGCAAAAAAGAAGCGCGGACCGCGCCGCTTCCCCATCTATGCTGGATTGCTCGGTCTCGGAGCATGTCAAAGCCGGGGAAAGTTATTTCGATGCGGCATTGCGCGGCATGAAGGAAGAAATGGGTGTGGATGGGATCGAGATCGATCCGCTGGTTACATTTAGAATGAATTATGGGATCAATGATAACGAGATCAGCCGGTTGTTTAAAGGGATCGTTGATCCTGAAACAGTAAAATTCGATCCCGTTGAAATTGAAGAAATTAATTATTACAGCGTGGATGAATTGCAGGGGATGATCAAAGCTGGCGATCTAAAATTTTGCGGCTGGTTCGTTGAAATATTAAATTGGTATGTTGGAAATCCTTCAAAATTATCTGTCTTAAAATAATTATGGGAACCATGCCTGGGCGGGATAACACTCAAGGGTGAAAGATCAACTGTCGGTTTGCGCGAAGCAGATCATATCCAATAAAAATCCGATTTGACTGCAACTTCCTGAAGGAAGAGCCGTATATCCTCACGGACATTATTAAAGGAGAATCCCATGAAAACAATCTATAAAGTTCTTTCTGTTTTATCCCTACTCGCACTATTCACATTGACCTTTGCCACACCCGCGCTGGCCTTCGATGGCCGCGGAGGCGATAAGATCACCATCAAAGCCGATGAGGTTATTAATGATGACCTGTACGTCACCGCGAACGAGTTCGTGCTTGACGGAACTGTCAAAGGTGACCTGATCGTATTTGGCCAGAACATCACCATCAACGGAACTGTTGAAGGCGATCTGCTCGCCGCGGGTCAAACTGTGATCATCAACGGCACAGTCACTGATGACGCGCGCATCGCTGGAGCCGCGCTTCAAATTGGCGAAAGCGCGGTCATTGGCAGCGATCTTCTGGTTGGAGGCGCAAGCCTTGAAACAAAAAAAGGCAGCGTCGTTAAAGGCGAGATCGTTTTTGGCAGCGCCCAGGCATTGCTTGCCGGTAATGGTGCAGGGGATGTACTCGGTGGCACGGCTGCGCTTGAACTCACCGGCTCTTTCGGCGGAAACGTGGAAGCATACGTGGATGCCACCGACGGCACAAAATCATCCATGCCGATGAGCACGTACATGAACAACATTCCAATCTCGATCCCAAATGTTCAACCTGGCCTGACAGTTGCCGATGGCGCTAAAATCGCCGGCAACCTGAAATACACCAGCACAGTTGACCTGCCCATCCCAAGCGGAGTGGTTGTCGGTAAAGTCACACGCACCGCCCCGCAAGTTAGCACTGAGGCGCGCTATGTTCCACCGACGGCCGCGCAGAAAGTCGGCACATGGGCGTTGGATATGCTCCGCACCATGATCACCCTGATCTTGTTCGGGCTTCTGCTCGGTTGGTTGTTCCCAATTTTTATGAAGGCTCTGCCTGAGAAGATCAAATCTCAACCGTGGGCCAGCCTCGGCTGGGGCGCGATCGCATGGGCGGCGTTCTTCTTCGGATTGCTCGCAATCGTGCTCGTGATGATCTTCGGTGGATTAGTCTTCGGATTGCTCACGCTCGGCGGAATAAGCGGCTCGGTCATCTGGCTCGGCATTCTCGCTCTCTTTGGACTCACGATCGTGTTTGTGCTGGTAACTACCTATCTGACAAAGATCATCGTCGGCGACATGCTGGGCAAGTGGATCCTGGACCGCGCCAATCCGACTCTGGCGGAACATAAGGTCTGGCCGATGGTTATCGGCGTGACCATCCTCGTCCTCATTATTGAGCTGTTCAGCTTCCCGCTCCTGCCGATCGGATTCTTCGGCTGGCTGATCAACTTCTCGGTCATCCTGTGCGGACTCGGCGCATTATGGATCTGGGGACGCGACGCAATGCAGGCACGCAAGATTGCTTAATTCACTTCAGATAACAAAAAAGGACAGGCATGCGCCTGTCCTTTTTTGTTATTGGGGCGGAATATATTATGGGCAATCTTTTCGGTAGGTGATCAAACGCTCGATCTTCTGGGTACGATCCACTGCGGCACCGCCTTTATTAAGGCCGATGAATTGAACATCCAGCCAGGCTTTATCCAGCCGAAGATTCTCGTCCACGTCATCTCCACCGAAGATGATCGAGAAATTCCCGTTGCCGTCCCCCTTCATTTTTATATTGCTTTGCCACTCAGATGGATATAAACCAGCAGGATTATCCACGATACGATATGCCATCAAAGCATCGGTTATTTCCGGAAGATTAGCTTTGATATTAAACGTGATCTCCCTTGGGTTACACCGCAAAGTCACAGAATCGCTGGACATTGTCATGTTGACGAATACGCCTTTACCAAGCACATTGTCAATTGGAATTGGAGCAGAACTTGCAGCTACAGCATTCGATGTTGCGGTCACTACAACCACCTGCGCTGTCGGCGGAACAGGGCTGGCTGGGATTTCTGTTGGAGCCAAAGTCGGGGCCAAAGTTGGAACCTCTGTCGGCGGCAGGGTCGGAGCCTGTGTGGGCAGCGAGATCGCTGTTGGACCGGCCGCCACGGTCTCGGGGCTGGCAGGTACCAATACGGTTACAACGATCGGCGTCGGTTCAGCCTTTAATGCAGGCGCAGTCCCGCACGCGGCCAGCATGAAGACCAATGACAATAACAAAATTTGTTTCATTTCTCTCTCCTTTTTATTTTAAATTCTAAACCAACTCTGTCTTTGAATAACTACCCAAAAGAGCTAATAAGAACATTCTGAATTTGCAGTTTTGCAAAGTCTTATTAAACAGGTCAAATTACGCGGGCACAATTAGACAATTCTTATCAGGTATAATTCGCGCCATGTTAACTCCGGAACAGATAGAGATCAAACTTGACCGAATTCTTTTAAAGGTACAGAAGCCCGGCCGTTATGTTGGCGGTGAATTAAACAGCACCCTCAAAGATTGGGATAAAGTACAAACCAAAGTCGCATTAATCTTCCCCGATATTTATGACATCGGCGTTTCAAATGTTGGATTAAAAATCCTGTACGATCAGATCAATCAGCGCGATGATGCGCTGGCTGAGCGCGCCTACGCGCCCTGGGTGGATATGGAAGCGCTGATGCGCGAACATGGGATTCCGCTTTACACACTCGAATCAAAACGCCCCCTGGCCAGCTTCGACTTGATCGGCTTTACCCTGCCCTATGAGACTCTCTACACAAACACCCTCAACATTCTCGACCTGGCAGGCATTCCCGTCCGTTCGGCAGAACGCGACGAGACTCACCCGATCATCATTGCCGGTGGACATTCCGCCACCAACCCCGAACCGATGCACGCCTTCATAGACGCATTTGCTATCGGCGAAGGTGAGGAAGTCATTCACGATATTGTTAATGTTATTCAAAAGTTCAAAGGTTCAACGTTCAAACGTGATGATCTATTACTTGCGCTCGCACAGATCCCCGGTGTGTATGTTCCTAAATTTTATGAGACTGCATATCTTGAAGATGGAACCGTTGCACACACATCACCGATCCATCCCGATGTGCCAAAAGTGGTCAACAAGCGCATCGTTGCAAAACTGCCTCCGCCGCCGATCAAATTCATCGTGCCAAATATTGAAGTCGTCCACAACCGCGTGTCAGTGGAGATCATGCGCGGCTGTACGCGCGGATGTAGATTCTGTCAGGCCGGCATGATCACCCGTCCCGTTAGAGAAAGAAGCGTGCAGGAAGTTGTGGATGCCGCCGATGAGGCTGTCCGCTCCACGGGCTTTGAAGATCTCGCGTTGATGTCGCTCTCGTCATCCGACTACACCTACATCAACGAATTGGTGGACGCGATCAGCAAACGTTTTGAAGGACGCAAACTAACCGTCTCTTTGCCGTCGCTGAGAATTGAATCTGTTTCAGTAGATCTGATGGACAAAATTAAACAACGCAGTTCAGGCGGATTCACGCTCGCGCCCGAAGCCGCCAGCGAACGCATGCGCCGTATCATCAACAAATTTATCCCCGATGAAGAGATCATCAACACCACGCGCGATATTTACAGCCGCGGCTGGACGACCATCAAGTTGTATTTCATGATCGGGCATCCCAGTGAAACACTGGATGATGTGCAAGCCATCGTGGATCTATGCCGGCGCGTCATTGAGGAAGGGCGTAAAGCCGCTGGCTGGAAGGTGAAACTAAATGTTGGCGTAAGCACCTTTGTACCCAAACCGCAAACTCCCTTCCAATGGGTCGCGTGTGACACAAGAGAGAATATCCTTGAAAAACAGGCCATGCTCAAACGGCAGCTGCTCAAAGACAAAAACATCAAGCTGAGCTGGACAAATCCTGAAGACACCCTGCTCGAAGCGTGGCTGACACGCGGCGACCGCCGAATGGCTGAGATCATTTACAGCGCGTGGAAGAACGGCGCCAAGTTTGACGCCTGGGGCGATCAGATAAAAATACGCGAAGCCTGGCTGCCCGCCTTTGAAGAGCATGGACTTGACCCGGCCTTTTATACACACCGCCAGCGCCGCACAGATGAAGTTTTCCCATGGGAACATATCACCGCCGCCGTCCGCAAGAATTTCCTGTTCCAGGATTTCCGACAATCGCTCGAAGGACAGATCCGCGTGGATTGCCGCTTGAATTGTTTTGCCTGCGGAATTCTGCCGACCTTCGCGAATTTGCGCCGCGAGAATCCCGGTCAGGGCTGGAAATGCCCGGACGTAAGATCACCTGCCCCAAAAATAAATATCGAATTACCGGTTGTAGCGGGTATTACAAAATGAACAAGATCACCTTTCTGCCACGCTTACAGCGCGAACGTGACAAATTTGAAAACCTCCTGAACCAGGTCGGCTTTACACGCCAGATGACCATGAAGGGTGTTTCGGGCAGATTATCGGTCAAAGACTTGTTGGCGGATATTCTCTCACGCGAACAGTTTATGGCTGACCGATTGAGCGAAATTTTGCATGGCGAAGTTTATTCGCCCTGCGCCTCTCACAGCGCATTGGATATTTTTCAAGATAAATTTGGCTATCCCGATTACGAATCTCCCCTGCTGGAAAAAGAGAACCGAAATCATGGCGTTACCTATAAACATATAAATATCGGCGTGGATGATATTGTCGAGCAGGAACTCGCGGCATACGGGAATATCATTACGGCGCTGGAAAAACTAACCCACGATCATTGCCTCGACCACGATCTTTTTCATCGCATCGCCGAGCATACCTACAAACCCTATCATCGAACCAGCATGGAAATTAATCGCTGGCTAAAATCCATCGCAGCGGAATCAAATTAGATATGCGCGCCCGCATTACATTTTCAAAACAAGGCGCACTGCGCTATACCGGTCACCTTGACCTGCACCGCTTATGGGAACGCGCCATGCGCCGCGCAGAACTGCCGCTCGCGTATTCTCTCGGATTTCATCCACAGCCAAAGATCAGCATCGCCTCGGCCCTGCCGCTGGGATTCTCGTCACTCGGCGAAGTGTTGGATGTGCGCTTCAGTGAAGAGCTTTCTGCACACGAAATAGCATCCCGATTA
>JAPLGS010000140.1 GCA_026390015.1 Chloroflexota bacterium
TATACCAGACTGGACGCAAGGCGGCTGATGATTTCAAGGAGACGATGCGTATTTTATTTGATCGCCATCTGGGACAGTGGAACTATAGAGCAGTGCCTTTGTTCCCAGCAATAAGGTAAGTTATTTTTCAGCCATTACTAACCAAAGGATAACCATGACACTTTTAGAAAATAAGCCAAATATTTTTCGCGTGATCGCCGCGTGGGGTGTGCATCTTTTTACTGCGACAGGCGCAGTGTTTGGATTGCTCGCGATCCTTTCCATTTTCGAAAAAGACTGGAAGATGATGATCGTCTGGATGGTCATCGCCATGCTGGTGGATGGTTTCGACGGGACGCTGGCGCGTTGGGCGGATGTGAAAAAATATGCCAATGGTGTTGATGGCGCACTGCTCGATAATATTCTTGATTATTTAAATTATGTGATGGTGCCCGCACTGTTTTTGATGATTAACACGGACGTCCTGCCTGATAGTGTGCGCCTGTTGTCAGCGAGCTCCATTTTGTTAACCTCAGCGTATCAATTCACACAAACCGACGCCAAGACCGACGATCATCACTTCAAGGGTTTTCCTTCCTATTGGAATGTTGCCGCGCTTTATATGCTCTTGATGAATTTACCGCAATGGGTAAATTTTGGTTTTTTGATGCTGTTCAATGTTATGGTTTTCATTCCGATTAAATATATTTATCCCACCCGCAGCACATATTTGCGAAGGCTTACACTTGGCCTCACATATCTTTATGGGGCAGTCGGTATTTGGGGATTGATTCAATATCCCGATCATCCAAAATGGGTTGTCTGGGCATCGTTTCTTTATGTTGGATATTATTTGATATTGAGCGTGATACCCAAGAAACCAAATGCAAATTGATATCGTAACTCAAGCGGATGAAGAACTTCGCGGTGCATTTCAGCGTTTAATTCCTCAATTGACAAATAACAATCCAGCGCCTTCTCTAAACGACCTGACTGCTCTCGTTCGAGATTCGTGTTCCACGCTGATGGTGACTCGCAACGAGCATGGCGAGATCGTAGGCGCACTCACACTGACCGTCTACCGCGTGCCGACAGGAATCCGTTCGATTATCGAAGATGTCATCGTGGACAACTCCGCCCGCGGAGAGGGGATTGGCGAAGCGTTGATGAATCGAGCCATCGAAGTCGCGCGCGAAAAAGGCGCAAGCAATATTTCACTTACTTGCAATCCAATGCGGGCGGCGGCGAACAGGTTGTATCAGCGGCTGGGGTTTAAGCAACGCGAAACGAATTCGTATCAATATAAATTCTAAAAAAGAAACGACCTGCTCAGGTCGTTTCTTTTTGAATATATTTTTCCGTCCACTTGTTCGTATCAGCATATTCGCCGTGATACTTCTCGGGCAATAATTTTACGATCTGCACCATCATCTCATCCACAATTTGCTGGCGGACTTCACCTGTAACCTTCAAACCTTCAACTTTCAATTTGAAAGGTTCACCGATGCGGACGTGATAATCTGTCCGCTTGAAGTGTTTGAGATTCTGCAGGAAATTTTCCCCGCCCCAATGAGCGATCGGAATAATGGGTGCACCTGAATGCAGCGCGATGATCACCGCGCCCGGCAGTGCGCGTTTAAGGATTCCGTTGTAATTGCGTGTTCCTTCTGGAGCAAGCCCAAAGATCATTCCGTTTTCCAGTGCGTGTAACGCCGCTTTAAGCGCATGCATATCAGCTTCTCCACGGCGAATGGGAATGGCGCCCCAGATCCCGAAGACCCAGCGCAGGAACCAGTTGTCCCATGATTCTATTTTTGCCCAGCCTGTCAACTTGCGCGGTTGGAGGTGGGCAAAAATTAATGGCACTTCGAGTGTTCCCGTGTGATTCGAAATGGCGATCAACGGCCCGCGCGATGGAAATTTGCCCAGGTCGGGCATGTCCAACCGGCAGGTGATGCGTGTATAAACTCGGATGATGAAGTTGATCAGCCAGTACATTTTATTTGTTTGAGTGGAGGTCGAGTAACCCTGAATATATTTTGAGGCGCGCGCTCAGGCGCAGATAATTTCCAATTCAGACGGGAGCAGTTCAAGGGTCAGGGCTGAACCGCTCAGGCAGATGAATTCTCCATCTGCGTGGGCGGGAAATGTTTTATCCAAAGACTTGATCGAAATTTTGCTGGCGCGCCGCATCTTCACTTCTGGTTGACTCGCTTGGGTCCCCTTTAGAAAGTGGGGAATCAATTGAAGGATGCGTCCCTTCGACGCGGTCTCAGCGATGCACAGATCGAAGAGTCCGTCATCAGGTTTGCTTTCGGGGGCCATCTGAAAGCCGCCGCCCATGCGCCTTCCGTTCATGACCGAGATCATCAACGAAACTTGATTGATGGTTTCCTTGTCGTCCAAAATAATTTCAACCTGCGCCGGATTGTAATAAAGAAAAACAGTTTTGATCACGCCGATCAGATACGCCAGCAAGCCGCGCGTCCAGCGGACTTTGATGGCTTCGTTGCCGACGGCCGCGTCAAAGCCGACGCCGATGCCGTTGCCAAAATATCTGCCTTCGGGAAAATCACCACCCTTCACAAGACCGATATCAATTTTTCTGCGTTTGTTCGCGACCAGTGATTTCAAACTGTCGTTCAAATTTGTGGGGATGCCGGTACCTCCGGCAAAGTCATTGCCTGTGCCAATACTGAGTACCGAGAAAACTGTTTTGGTAAATCCATCTTTGCGCGCTTTCATGATCCCATTGATGGCTTCGTTGATGGTTCCATCGCCGCTCGCGCAAACAATTACATCGTAGCCAGCGCGCGCCGCTTTTTCTGCAAGTTCCGCGGCGTGCCATACTCGTTCTGTTTGTATAAGTGTAAAATCCAACGCACTCGCGCGTAGACTGGATTCGATTTGCGGGATGGACTTCGCGCCAAGTCCGCGGCCTGATATTGGATTAACAATGATGAAGTATTTCACGGGGTGCTCCTGGATTGGGATGAAATCGAGTTTATCTTTTGTGAGATAGATTGTCAATCTGCTATTTCGGTTTGTGTTTCAAGTAGTCTTCGGGAGTGTCGAGATCTTGCAGGATGCTGGGAGAATCATATTCGACGTAAAAAATATCCTTTCCATGTTTATTCAAGAATTCACGCATCGATTCTGGTGCGCGCATTTGCAAAACCTCCTCCCATAAATCTCTTGCGATCAACCACGGATGTCCGCGCCGCATTTGATAACTCGGCACGACAATGCTGGATTTTTTTGCGAGGAACTTTTCGCACACGATCCGCACGCATCTTTCCTCAACCTGGGGTTGGTCGCCAAGGCAAATAAGAGTTGCCTGCGCTTCGGGTTTTTGTGCTTGCAGTCCGATTTGAATGGATGCCAACATTTCGTTGTCAGCATAATTTTGGTTGTATGCAGTTCGTAATTCGTAACTGGCGACGAGTTTTTCCACTTCATTTTTTGCCCCGCCCGTGACAACGAGAATATCATCAACTCCAGCGTTGCGAATCGTCTCGATCACCTTACCCAGCACTGTCGTATTTCCCCACGGCAAAAGCATCTTGGGCCGTCCCATGCGTTTGGATCGTCCTGCCGCAAGGAGGATGGCTGAAATGCTCATTCCATATCCTTTAATCGTTGATAGTCTTCGGGCTTATCCACATCGAATAATAAAATATCATCATGCCACGGCAGATATTCGACGTGGTGTTTGTCAAAGATCGCGCGGCCGCCAACGTCACCCGTGAGTTGGAGAAGATCAGGAAATGCGTCACGGTCAAATAGAACAGGATTGGCGCGGCGATCGTTCAACACCAGCGGCGCCAGGATGGTTTGCATTTCACGTGTATGAGTCTCAACCAGCGCGCGGATCACGTCAACTGGAATTTGTGGTTGATCTGCTAATAAGAAAACAGAAGCACCTGTATTTTGCGGCAATGCGTTTATCCCAGCTCGAATGGATGTGCTTTGTCCCTGCGCGTAATGAGGATTATAAATAACGCGAACAGGCAGTCCGCTTAGCGCAGATTCTATTTCAGCGGTGTGACTGCCAGTGACGATTACTACAGGCCAAAGTCCCGCTTGAAGCGCGGTTTCAGCAACTTGTCGCACGAATGACTTGCCTTTCCAATCCAGCAATTGTTTCGGCGACCCAAAGCGGGATGATTCTCCTGCGGCGAGAATAACTCCTGCGCAAGGTTCAAATGTTTGAACATGTGAATGTTGTAGTGATCCAACAATGATAGAGTCAAAATGGTCGAGCAGCTCGCGCGCCATTCCTCCGCCCATGGATTGAAGTTCAGGAGTGTCGGCTTGATTAAGCAAAACAACCCGCCGCGCGGCGGTGGGGATGTTCTTAAGTCCGCCTTGTGGATGCGTGAGTACACGCGTAATTACGTCTGGCGTGATCGGTTGATTTATTGGTAAGCCGCTCAGTTGTGAAAATATTTCAGCGCGATGAACATGTGCATCATTTAGCGGTTTGCCAAGCGCGCTCAACCCCGCGACAACAATGACAGTATCAGAAAATTCAGGAATGGCAGGTTCGTGTTCGGCAGGCGCTTTCAGTGATCTTCGGCGTGACCCGTCCGATTCTATCAGTAGGGGAATGTTTTGATTTTTGTGGATCCAGCTTAGGGTGGCTTGGTTTATTGGTTTTGTTTTGCCATCTTCAATCCCGCCTGTGATGAGTGTTATTCCGCGCGGCGGGATATTTTTCAGATCATTTGGATCCGTTGCGATGATGTGATGATCTGCCAGTGGGAGTTGCCACTGGCCGAGGTGTGTCGTGGCGGTTACGATCACCGCTGATTCTTTTTGTGGGCTTTCAATGAGTTGCTGCGCGAGTTGAAATATGGCGGTGGTCTTTCCGCCCGCGCCAACTACGCTTATTACCCGCGCTCTTCCTTCCTCAAATTCTGATTTTGGGAAGGTGAAGCAGGCGGCAAGCCGGGACGCGCGCAGGAGATTCATGCCTGCTATTGCTCGTGCTTTGATGCGTCGTTTGTAAATATAACCAGAGCTTCCAACACGCCGCCCGCGATGGCCATTGCCTTCTCTGAGACAAGGCTGCATAAAGCAGGATCGTCGCGCGCATCGACATCACCGATCTTCATGCCTTCGGTCACATCAACGCTGGAATGAATCAGTCCGCGCAGGATACCTGCGAATGGACTGATGATTTCCGATTTTAGATTTTCATTTTCAGATTGAATCTCAGCAATGAGTTGACCTTCTTCGAGGTGGTCGCCTATTTTGGCGAAAGCAGTCAATGTGCCATTATGCGGCGCGCGTAAAACGCGCTGCGGATCGCCTTCGGGTTGTCCGCTGTCAGCTTGCGCGGAGCCAGTCCAGTACACTCTTCCCAAGGTGTGACCGCGGCGGGTTTCTATAACAGCGTGACAATTCTCGCCTGCGCAGAATCCAGGCCCAAGTCCGATATGAAGTGCTACATCCGTGTCTAAAGGTTCGGGTACAGATTTTAATAGTCGCCCGTCAATGACAAACGTGGAGCGTGGACTCGTTAGGAATTGGTTGCGCAGGATGGTCGCATTAGGGTCGATCAAAACTGGAATTTCATCCGCATCCAACGCATCTTGAAGCTGGTCTGGCGAGACGAGACGCGAGGTGACACCCTCTAAGGTGTACGTGCCGTCATAGACTGCCTGAGAAAACGAAACAGTGCGGCGTACTGCCAGGGGTTTTTCTAATTCAAGTATGGCGATTTGAAAACCTGTCCGATATAAACGTAAAGCTACTCCGCTTGCAAGGTCACCGCCGCCGCGGATGAGGATGAGTGGGATCATATAATTTCCTATGGGTAATGAGGCATTAACGAATTTGTTTTGGCTGGGTAACTGCAAGCTGTTCGGGCGTGCTCTGAGCCCTGATAGCCTGTTCCTGCAGCATATGACTGAAAGAATACAACAACACGAAAATAAACAGGAAGAAGAATGTGTACAAGATGGTAAAGGCGGCCAGACGCATACTTGGGTCGATCACGAGGCCGAGGATTTCCATGGTGGTCTCAGCGGGGTTTTGCAGAATATCCCATGAATTCAGACGGACAAAACGCCCAATGTAAATTCCGAAACTGCTCAGGGCGGATATTACCAAGACAAATACCCAGCCTACCCAGCGTTCAAATGTTCGGATGATGATATCCTGCATCAGATAAAGAGATATTACACCGAGCAGTGTGCCCGTCCAGGAGCACCAGACCACGATCAAGACATCATACCAAAGCGGAGCGCCGACTCCGCCAGCCCGGGCCAGATCTTGCAGGTCCGTGAGCATGTACGGCGCGTTTGGATAGAAGATCAACCAAAGAAACGCGATAAGCGGCATGACAAAATATACCCAGACACGCTTCCACGAGAAAGCGTGAGCGACGTATGCAAGGATAAATGGTATCCAGGCGAGGAAGAGATTCCAAATAAGCCCTGTGTGCCGCCTCGAATCGGTGTAGGCTACTCTTGCAGCTACAAGCAATATGCAGACCAGGCAGGCTGTGTTAAGCAATATAAAAACCGTGATGCTGTGCCTGTTCCGATAAATGAAATTCTTGATCTTGTTGTACATTAGAATTTCTCGCGCAGAAAAAGAAAGCACTTAGGAGAGAGTTGAATTTTCTGTATGTTCATTTCGATAAAAACTCCAGCAGGATCGGGTTTACGATCTCAGGTTTTTCGTAATGTGGAATATGTCCGCAGTTTTCAATGGCGTGGAATTCCGCGTGCGGCACAGCTTTCAGAATGATCTTGCTATTTTCAAACGGTATAGTCTTGTCGTTCCTTCCCCAAAAAAGCAGTGTGGGCTTTTGCAAATTTCCAACCAGTGTATAAGTTTCAAAGAAAGACTCTAACATATTGTTTCTCATAGTGGATAAAATCGCGTGTTTGAATCCTTTGTATTCCATTTGGATTTTATATTGATCCTGAAAATATTCCACTGATTTGGTATCAAATAAATCCTTCGCAATATTTTTGATCATATTCCCGCTTCCAAACAGACCGAGTGCCAGCTCGCCGATAATGGGCAGTTTGGCAGCTTCGAGTATCCACAAGAGTTCAGTTCGCTTTGCGCCTGCCGGATCGATCAAGATGTGTTTGCTGACATAATGCGGATATTGGTTAATGAAAGACGCTGTGATCGGTCCGCCCATAGAAAGTCCGATCAGGTTAATGTTTTTGAGTTCGAGAGAGTCCAGCAGGTCTTTGAGTTGCTTTATAAAGAGCTGAATATTATAGTTGACGTGTGGGCGGTCGGAAAATCCCCGTCCGATAAGATCGTAACGTAATACGCGAAAGCCTGAGTTGACCAAAAAATCAAACATCGTGTCGAAAATAAAATACGGGGTGGAGAATCCGTGTACCAGCACAACTGTTTTTCCATTTGCTGGTCCGCCAAGTTCGTAATGAGTGACGCCATCGGCAAGCGTGATGAAAGATCCACTCGCCGCGCGGCGAGTGAACTCGTTTAATTCTTTGGTTTCACCTAAAAAGGGGAAGGACATAAAAATAGACAGCCCCGACAGGTTTCCAGTGAATGAAACCTGTCGGGTTTTTGTAAACTATTTTATTTTTCCAAGCGCGCGTAAAACACGCTCTGGCGTGAATGGGAATTCGCTGATCCAAACTCCAGTCGCGTCGTGGATCGCGGCTGCGATCACTGGAGCAACCGGCAGGAATGGAAGTTCGCCCAGCCCGCGCGCTCCCCAGGGACCATTCGGGTCGGGAATTTCAACTAAAACCGATTCAACTGATTCGGGAATATCTAAAATAGTTGGGATGAGATAGGTGCTTAATTGATCGGTCAGCACGCGCCCATCTTTGGTCTTGTAATCTTCAATAACTGCGTATCCATGCGCTTGAACGATCGCGCCTTCTATTTGACCGATCACAAGGTCAGGGTTTATTGCCTTGCCCACATCGTCGGCAGAGACGATGCGAATGACACGTACGTGACCAGTCTCTGTGTCCACTTCCACTTCGGCGGCCTGAGCGACGTACGCGTAGGCAAAGTTGGGTGTTGAATAGCCAGTCTCATGATCGAAGGGAGTTGTGCGCGGCGCGAGATATTTGAATTCCGCTATTGAGGGGCGTTCTTCCGCATTCCATTTTTTCAAAGCCGCTTCCGCCGCGCCTTTGACTGAGTTGCCTGCCATAAAAGTAAGGCGCGATGCTGACGCTGAACCGGAGTTTTCTTGTGTGGCTGAATCGGATGTTCTGATCTCTACTTTATTTTCTGAAACGCCCAGCACCTGCGCCGCCATTTGGATCATAACCGTATGCAAGCCTTGGCCAACTTCCGCGCCGGCTTGATGGACGATCACACGATCCATTTTGCCGTTTCCGTGGATCTCCACTTTTGACCAGCAATTTTCCTGATATCCAAAGGAGAATCCCACATTTTTGAATCCGGCCGCGAAGCCATGCCCGCGTGCAAGGTGTGGTTTTGAATTCTTCTTTTTTGCTTTCTTCCATTTGAATTGATCGCGTGCAGTTTCGATGCATTGCACAATACTGACCTGGCTTGGTACAGGCGTGCCAAAGCTCATCAAGTCGCCATCGCGCAGAGCGTTCTTTAACCGAAACTCAATTGGGTCAAGCCCAAGTTTTTCTGCGAGTTTGTTCATTTGCGATTCGGCCATGAATAATGCTTGGGGTGCGCCAAATCCGCGGAAGGCTGCGCCGGGAACATTGTTGGTGTAAACACCGTACACATCCACTTTTGCATTCGGGATGAAATATGGCCCGCTGGATGTGATGGCGGCGTTGCCAAGCACTTTATTGGATGTGTACATATACGCGCCGCCGTCACCGATCAATTCGTTTTCAACGGCGATCAATTTTCCGTCTTTGGTCGCGCCCCATTTTGCTTTGATGGAAACCGCGTGTCGTTTGCCGTGACCGATCATGGATTCTCTTCGAGACCAGATGATCTTCACTGGTTGTTTGAGTTTCCACGCCGCCAGCGCCAGCACGATCTGCACAGACATGTCTTCCCGTCCGCCGAATGCGCCGCCGATGGCCGGGTAGATAACGCGGATCATTTCCTCGGGCAGGCCGAGCGAGTGCGCAATGGTTTCGCGGTCAGCATGAGTCCATTGTCCGCCAGCTTCGATCGTGATGCGGCCTTCATCGTCAATATACGCGAGTCCCGCTTCAGGTTGTAGGTAGGCGTGTTCCTGCACAGGCGTGTGATATTCACCTTCCACGATCACATCTGCTTTGGCGAAGGCTTCATCCACATTCCCTTTGCGGATTTTGTAATGGACACAGACATTCGTGTCGCCTCTGTCGGGGTGGAGGATGGGCGCATCGAGACGCAGAGCAATTGTCGGGTTGGAAAGAAGCGGCAAGTCCAAATAATCCACTTCGATCAATTTCACAGCCGCTTCCGCTTCGATCTCTGTTCTGGCTACCACGACTGCTACTTGATCTCCTACAAAGCGTACGATATCTGTGTAGGGTTTGCTCGAGCCGGGGCCGCAGAGTACCGGTTGATCTGGGATCTGTAAACCGTATTCGTTGAGCGGAACATCCTTTGAGGTATAAACAGCGACGACTCCCGCCGCATTTTCTGCTTTATTGGTGTGAATGTTTAATACACGCGCATGAGGACGCTCGGCGAAGAGGATCTTCATGTGCAGCATACCGCTGATTTGCAAGTCGCCGGAGTAAAGCGTTGTACCGGTGACTTTATCTCGTGCGTCAATGCGTGGAAGTGATTTGCCGACAGATTGATGTGACATAGATTCCTATCGAGTGTATCGTTTGGTTTTTATTTTTGGGGGAGGCGCATCGGTTGGGCCGTAACGTGACGGACCCATAATTCGATAAACTATGGCGTAAATTACCGAGATAACGCCTGTGATCATTATCATATACAAAACGCTGGCGGCTGCGTGGGCGTATAAATTTGGTATTCTAGTGAGCGGGCCAAAAATTTGTATTAAGCCAGTTGATTTATAAAAGAAATCAGGCAGACGCAGGGTGCCCGTTAATTGATATGGAATAGCCCATCTTTTTCCAATTGCGTAGTTGATCGTCGAGTACCCCGCTGCTATGGAAATAGCTGGAATGATCAGCATCATCAAACAGCCGATACCGCGCCAGATAGCGTGAGGTCCCTCCGCTTTTGGTTTGGGCGGTGGCCTTCTTGAAGAAGTTGAATATTTACCCATTGGATACCTCTTATTATTTTGTTTTGCTTGCACTTTCAATTGCTTTTACGATCTTGTAATATCCCGTGCATCGGCATAGATTTCCGGTCATGGCTTGTTCGATCTCGTTGCGCGTCGGATTGGCTTTTTCTTCCAGTAATTTTGCGCCAGACATGATGAAGCCCGGCGTGCAATATCCGCATTGGACTGCGCCATTATCAACAAAGGCTTTCTGCACCGGGTGAAGTTTGCTGCCGTTTGAGAGTCCTTCGACTGTTGATATCTCAGCGCCATGCGCGCGCGGCGCAGGCACAAGACAGGCCATCACAGCTTTACCGTCCAGAAAAACCGTGCAGGCTCCACATTCACCCTCGGCGCAGCCTTCTTTTGTGCCGGTCAACATGCCCTCTTCGCGGAGCAGGCGCAATAATGTTTTGCTGTGCCCGCTGTTGAAGGAATAGTTTTTTCCGTTAATGGTTGTTTCAATTGGCGAGGCTGGGAATGTATCTGCGCTCTGCCATCCGCCTTCTGTCTTTTGCGTTTTCCCAACCAACAGAATCGGTCGCTTTGGCATTCCAACTTGTTCGTTTCCGTCACGGATCGCGGTCAGTCCGCGCATGGTGATGACGCGCACCATTTCACTGCGATATGCGGCTGACCCGCGCACGTCGTCTATGGGATGCGCGGCTTGCATGGCGAGTTCTGCGGCACGGGCGATATTTTTCTCATTGAGTTTTTTCTTCGCGAGGAATTTTTCCGCTTCTTCGGCGTGGACGATGGTGGGGGTGACGGCTCCCAGTGTGATGACTGCTGATTTGACGGTATCAGCTTTCAGATTAAGAATGATCGCTGCGTTGACGAGTGAGATGGCTTGGGCGCGTCGCAATGCCAGTTTGACGAAAATCCCGCGCTGTGTAATGGTCAAAGCGGGGAAGGAAATATCCACCAGCATTTCATCAACCTGCATGACGGTTTTGCGAACGCCTGTGTAGAATTTGTTTAATGTGATTGTCCGTTCGCCGCGTATGGATCGTAAGGTTACGCTTGCGCCAAGTGCCATGAGCGGCGTGATGGTGTCGTTCGCGGGTGAGGCCGTGATGAGGTTGCCGGCGATGGTGCCACGATTGCGGATTTGAGGTGCGCCTACTTCCCACGCGGCGCGCGCCAAGGGATATGCGCGTGCGCGGATCAGTTTGGATGCGGCGCAATCGTTGTGGGTGACGAGCGGCCCAAGATGAATGACTTCGTCTTCGTCAATTGTGATCTGACCCAGCTTTGGGATGCGTGTCACATCAATGAGCGAGTCAAGCCCTTTGCGGACTCCGCGCTCGAGTTCGAGAATGAGATCAGTGCCGCCAGCGATAACGCGGGCGCGCTCTTTTTTCTCCCCTAAAATATTTATCACTTGATCGATGGATGTTGCGTTGGTGTATTCGTGCCACATAGGATTTATATATGTAGGAGTGGGGTTACCTCGCCCCTACATAATGAATTTATTGTCCGCTTCCAGTAACAACCTCAGAGCGGCGCTCAAAGGTTTCCACGGCCAGGCGGGTAAGAGATATCAGGTTGCGGATGGCGGCTGGCAGAGCAGCTTCGTCGCCGAGGCTGGCTTCGACATTATCAAGCGCGCCGCTCACTTGATCGCCGAGAGTGAAGAATGCGACATCGAATTGATAGATTGCTTCGAGTTCCTTCTCGTTGATCTTGGTCGCATCGAACACGCCGGAGTATCCACGCGCAGCTCTGGAAATTTTGTCTATGAAAGTACGCAGCGCAAGTGCCGCTCTTTCCATATCATCCATATATTTGATCATGCCATTGTTGACAATTTCAACCTGCAGGTTTGAAGCGCGTCCCCAAAGTTCCTCAAAGCGGCGCGCAACTGTATCGCGCAGAATTTTGTCTGCGTCGCGGCGGTTTTGCCTTTCAATGTATCCGCTGAAACCGGGGATGTACGAAAGCAGCTTTTTGAACGGGTCATTCTGTCCACTTACTTTTTCAAAGAAATCACTCATGTGAGCCTCCTGCAATTATATACGCGAGTTATATTAATTCGTCTCACGACTACGCTTATTATATCGTTTAATTCCAGTTATAATCAAGCCATCATTATTTTCTCAGGAGTATAAAAACAATGTCGAATCAGATTAAAGAATTACTTGAGCTTGTAGAAAACAGCTTATCAGTGGATGGGGCAACCGTCAAAGTGACCGACGCGGCGAAATTCAAGAAGAATGTTGGCAAGTTGGTGGAACGCTCTGCGCTCGCATCAGACTCATCTGCGGGCTGGTCTCGTTACCTCATCCGCTCTGCCGCTTTGGAATTGGGCATCTACCCCGCATCCATTCACGAATTGTATCTGGCGCGCGGGCGGGGTGATGCGCCCATGACTTTTACAACTCCCGCTTTTAACTTGCGCGCGTTGTCATATCACGCGGCCTGCGCCATGTTCCGTGCCGCGAAGAAGATCGATGGCGGCGCATTTATTTTTGAACTTGCGCGGTCCGAGATGAGCTACACTGCGCAGAGGCCCTCTGAGTATGCGACCAATATCTTCGCGGCCGCCATTGCCGAGGGATTTGTCGGCCCCGTATTTATTCAAGGTGACCATTTCCAGGTCTCTGCCAAGAAATACGGAATTGACCCACAAGCTGAATTAAAAGCTGTGCGCGAACTTTCCATCGAATCTATGGAAGCAGGTTTCTTTAACATTGATGTGGATACTTCCACTCTGGTGGATATTTCGCTGTCAACCGTCCCTGAACAACAAGCATTGAATTCCCAGCTTTCAGCGGAACTCTCTGCTTTTATCCGTGAGAACGAACCAGAAGGTGTCACCATTTCCATTGGCGGAGAGATCGGCGAAGTTGGCACGAATAATTCAACAGAACCCGAACTGCGCGCCTACATGGATGGCTACAATACCGCGTTAAAAAAACTTGCGCCTGGAAAATCTGGCTTGAGCAAGATCAGCGTTTTGACAGGCACATCTCATGGCGGAACAGTTCTCGCGGATGGCACTATTGCCAAAGTGACCATCGCCTTCGATGTTTTGCGAGACTTAAGCCGCGTGGCGCGCAAAGAATACAGCATGGGCGGAACTGTCCAGCACGGCGCATCCACTGTGGCTGAGGAAAACTTCCATCAATTTGTTACTAATGAAGCCATCGAAGTTCATCTTGCCACGAATTTTGCAACGATGTTCTTCGATAATATCCCCGCCGATCTGAAAGCGGAAATGTACGCCTGGCTGGATATCAACTCTGCGGGTGAACGAAAAACAGGTATGACCGATGAGCAGTTCTATTACAAGGCGCGCAAGAATGCAATTGGAGCTTTCAAGGCGAAATCCTATGCTTTGCCCGAGGAAGAAATAGCCAAACTTGGCGTGGCCTGGGAATCTCAATTTGATAAACTTTTCAATTTGCTTGGCGTGACGGATACAAAACAGATCGTGGAGAAATTTGTTCCCACTGTGAAAATTGCGCCCAAACTCGCGGACTATGTGAAGGAAGAAGTCGCCGCGGAAGATGTCAGCGATTTAGCAGATTAGGCAAATCGTGGTCTCGATACGCTTCGCGAAAAACATGCGGGGCTACTCGTCCACCAATCGTAAATTTGTAAATCGCAAATCGAAATGCCCAAATCTGATCAGGGCCTAACGAAAGATAGATATATGCTCATTCCCCGCACGGCGATTTTCGTCCGTCGGGGCGATGAGTATTTGTTAATTAAAGGCGCGCCGACCAAGAGATTGTGGGCGGGGAAATATAATGGCATCGGCGGTCACGTGGAGCGCGGAGAGGATGTGCTTGCTTCAGCGCAGCGCGAATTTCTGGAAGAAACGGGGCTGACAGCAGATCTATGGTTGTGCGGCACGCTCATAGTGGATGCCGGTGAAATGGGAATCTGTCTGTTTGTTTTTTGCGGGGAAAATGCTCAGGGTGAGATCAAAGCTAGTGAAGAGGGAGCAGTTGAATGGGTGAAAAAAGAAGCGATTCCTCATCTTCCAACGGTGGAAGATTTGCCCGTTCTGCTTGATCGAATCCACAACATGCAGCGTGGTGATCCGCCATTTTCGGCGCGCTCCTATTATGATGAAAATGATAATTTGAAAGTTGTGTTTACTGCCACTTCATCAGCGAGATCGTGAACCTGCTTCCCATGCCCACCTTGCTGTCCACTTCCAGCGAACCATTGTGTTGTTGAATGACTTGTTTTGTAATGGAAAGCCCGATACCAAGACCGCCGTAAAGTTCGTTCCCGTTTTTTTCAAGATGTGCGAACCTGTCAAAGATGCGTGGGCGGATATCCGGGGCGATGCCGATGCCGTGGTCTTCCACAGAAATGCTCGCGCGCGTTCCATTTTCTGAAAAATAAATTTCCACATTTCCATTTGTATTGCTAAATTTAATGGCATTGTCTACCAATGCCGTGACCGCTCTTTGAAGCGAGTGTTTATCGCCCTGCACGGCGGAAATGTTGCGGCCGTTTTTTATTGTCAACGTTATCAGTTTTGCCTGCGCTTTGTCTTGATATGATTTTACAACTTCCTCTGCCACTTTCATCAAATTTACAGATTGGAATTCAGGTAAAACCAATTCAATCTCCTGCAGGAAGAGAATGTCATTCGTGAGCGTAACGATCTGATCCACATTACGAGTCACTGTGTCTACAATATTTTCGAGTTGATCGCTTGAGACCATCCCTTTTTTGAGAGCATGAAGATAACCACTAGCGACCATTAATGGCGTGCGTAATTCATGCGCCACGTTTGAAAGAAATTCGTGTCGCACCATATCCTGTTCAGCGAGTCTTTGGTATGCATCTGCCAGTTCCGCTGCTCGTAGGCGCAGATCTTCAATGGTCAACTCATCGTTCTGGCGAAGACGGTTGCTGATCTCGCTAACCATGGCCATGGATACGCTGGGGCTATGTTTCAGAACACGTTTGAATCCATCTTTGTCCAGTTCCAGAAGAGTTGCGCTTGTAACCGAGGTGACGGTTGCGGCGCGCGGCGCGTTATGGATCAATGCCATCTCGCCGAAAAAATCCCCGGCGGTTAATGTTTTCAACAGACGATCCTGCGAATTATTGATTATTTTCGTAACTTTGAAATCCCCTTCCAGGATCATATAAAAAGTAAACTCCACCTCATTTTCCTTGCAAATCACAGTATCTGGCGGATAAGTCTTAATGCGGCTGTTCATGATAATTTCCTGCATTTCATCCGGCGATATGCCCGGAAAAGCGCGTGGGATGATTTTTGCGGGCGTGCGGATTGTGGTCATTAATTACTCTCCTGAATTTGTCATCTCAAAGGATGAGATGAATTATCCACTTGGCATTATCCCAGAATAGTTAATAAAATGAATTGCGATATCAAAACATTTTATAATGAAGGCCATGAACAAAATTAATCGAATATTTCAGATGACGATCATCGCCTCTTTTCTCGCCTGTGCCTGCCAGCCCGTTTTGACAGAGTCAGCGCCGATGATTTTTCCACCCACCCTCCCGCCTGTGGCAGTTCCAAGCGAAACGCCCGCGCCGACTTCAACCATTTTGCCCACTTCCACTTCTGTACCTCTTGTCCCGAATTTCTCACATATTGTTATCATCATTTTTGAGAACAAGGAATTTGGCACTGTGGTTGGCAACTCGAACATGGTGTACTTTAATCTGCTAGCCAACTCATACACCCTGCTTACTCAACATTATGCAACAACGCATCCCAGCCTGCCAAATTACATTTCCTTGATCGGCGGTGATACTTTTGATATTGTCGATGATTGCGATTTTCAGGATTGTTACGTCAACGCCCAGAGCCTGCCCGACCTGATCGAGAAAAGTGGCCGCACCTGGAAAACATATCAGGATGATATGCCTGAACCTTGTTTCCTTGGAAATACGCTGCGCTATGTAAGAAAGCATAATCCATTCATCTTTTTTGACTCGATCCGCCTGGATAGCGAAAGATGTCAAAGGAGTGTTGTCCCATTGACTCAAATGGATATCGATATCGCCGCCAACGATTTGCCTAATTTCATCTTCATCACCCCTGACATTTGTTATTCAGCTCATGATTGCACGCTGAACCTCGCAGATGGATTTTTGAAGGAACAAATCGCAAAACTTTTTCCCGCGTTCGAATCCACTGGCGAGCCGTATCTCATTGTCATCACATGGGACGAAGGCCAAGGCGCACACTCCTGCTGTGGCCTGCCTGAACTTGCTGGCGGGCGGATCGCAACTGTATTGATCTCTCCGCAAGTGAAGGAAAACTTTCAAGATGAAACGCCCTACTCGCATTACTCCATCTTGAAGACGATCTCGGAGGCGTGGAGCTTGCCATACCTTGGTCATGCCGCAGACGCGGAAACGCCTCTCATCACTGCGCCGTGGAAGTAACTTTCCATAGAATTCCATTACAATTGGATTTATGCTAAAGATTAATTTGAAGAAATTACAGGCGCATCGTATGCGGACCTTTGGCCTGCCACCCGCGAAAAGGGTGTCATCTCCATCTCAGGCATTGACCTTTATCAACGCGCGCGGTTTCATTTATTTTTGGCCCATCAAAGACATTGACTTGCCGTCGTTGTGGGGCGCTGTCGCAGGCGAAAGACCCGTCGCCGATAAGCATGATGATCCCGGTCACATCACGTGGGGCTGGAAGGATGACGCTCTCGATAAAAAGATCTGGTATTACGGCAAGATTTTGCGCGGCAAAGCGACCATGATCTCGCTTGAAGTCGCCCCGTATTTTTACGCGCTCTCTGAAAATTACGGCTCGCCCGAAGAGGATTATCTTATCGCCTATCACGAAGGACGATTAACACAAGCATCGAAACAAGTCTACGAAACTTTACTGGATAACGGCGCATTGAATACTTTGGATTTGCGGAAGAAAGCTAAATTATCCAACGCGAAAGATTCTGAATTCAATAAGGCTCTGGTGCAATTACAAAAGGATTTCAAAATATTGCCAGTGGGAGTCGCACAAGCAGGCGCGTGGAATTATTCGCACATTTATGAAATCGTCACACGCCATTATCCTGAACTCTCCGAACAGGCGCGGGTGATCAAGGAATCTGATGCACGTGCAAAATTGTTAGAGTTGTATTTTGACCTGGTCGGCGCTGCTCAACTCCGTGATGTGAATAAATTGTTTGGCTGGGGAAATGAAATTGTGAAGAAGGCGGTGAATAAGTTGATGGATAATGGAACTTTGAAAATGTCGGAACATCCCAAACAACCAGGGGAGTGGATTGCGATAAAACTAGTTTTGTAATTTGAAGGTCACGCTGATAACGTGACCTTCAAATTACACCCTTGACAAAAATAAATACACACTGTATATTTACAGCGTAAAGTAAATCAGGAGCAGAAAATGGTCAGACCGACACTCAAGAAACAGAAACCCAATTTACAGGAATCCATCAAGGAAACGGCTTGGAGACAGATCGCTGAAACAGGCGCTGCGACCCTTTCCCTGCGCTCCATTGCCCGCGAGTTGGGCATTACTGCTCCTGCCATTTATAATTACCATCCTGACCGTGATGCGCTTGTCACAGCCCTGATCGTGGACGCATACACCTCGCTAGGTGAGTCTCAGCAAGCCGCAATTGATGCTCTTCCCGCTGATGATAATAAAGCGCGTCTTTCTGCGCTCGGGCTGGCCTACCGCGAGTGGGCAGTTAGTTATCCTCAGCGCTACCTCTTGATCTTCGGCACGCCCATCCCGAGCTATGTCGCTCCCGAAAATATCACTATGCCTGCCGCAGCGTGTGCCATCATCCCGCTGACTATGACTCTGCAAGCTTTATATTCAAGCGGACAATTGAAACTGGAACGTTTATCAGCACTCACACCTGAACTTGAGGCCATGCTTGAAGCATGGAAAAATTATGGAGGCAATGCCGATGCCGAAGTGTTGTATCTGACCGCTGTCATTTGGAGTCGCGTGCACGGATTGGTCATGCTCGAGATCGGTCATCACGTTCCCCCAGTTATCACTGACTTTGGCGAGATCTTCCGCCGTGAGATCAGGAATATCCTAAGTCAATATCTGTAAGACTGAATATCTTAATTCAACATATTCAACCCAGGTGATTCCGCATCACATCTGGTGCTCAAACGCTGTCAATTACAGGAGAATTATGAAAACGCTAATACTTGATGGTTTCCAAATAAATGATTCAACTTCTGCAAAGATTAAGTCGTCGCTGTTAGCTCAGCTCCAAAACGCAGAGATCCTTGTTCTGTGTGAGCAGAAGATCGGCAACTGTGCAGGAGATTTCTTCTGTTGGGTGCGCAGTCCCGGCATGTGCAATACCAACGATGACAATCGCATCATTGCCGAAAAGATCATGCAAAGCGATCTTGTCATTTATCTTACGCCTGTCACGTTCGGCGGATATTCCTCCGCCCTCAAGTGCATGGTCGATCACCAGATCCAAAATATTTCACCCTTCTTTGCCACCATTAACGGCAAGATCCACCATCAGTCGCGCTATCAGAGCTATCCCAACATCCTCACCATTGGGTGGATGGATCAGCCCAACGCGCAGTCTGAAGTGGTCTTTCGTCAGCTTGTTCATCGCAACGCCATCAACATGTACGCATCTACATCAGTCAGCGGATTGGTGAATCACGAGGCAAATTTGGATGATCAGATTCGAGGCTGGCTGGGTGAAATAAAGAGCGCATCATCCTCACCCGTGCCTGCTCTTTCCAAAACAGAAATTTCCTCCACTGATGCCTCTCCAATTCGCCGTGCCGCGTTGCTTGTGGGAAGTCCGCGCACGAAAAATAGCACATCCGCTTCACTGGGCGGTTACTTGATGGAGCAGTTGAATGCGCACGATATTGAAACGGAAACCATTCAAATTTACACCTCGTTCAACTCCGCAGACCAGACTCGCCTCACATTGGAAAAGCTCGATCAAGCCGACCTCATCGTTTTGGCATTTCCTTTGTATGTCGATAGCCTGCCCGCGCCCGTTATTGCCGCGTTGGAAAAAATTGCAGCACATCGCGCAAGTGTGAAGGTGTCACAAAGTTTTGCTGCGATCGCAAATTGCGGCTTCCCCGAATCCAAACATAACGACACAGCGCTTGCCATTTGTGAACAATTCGCAAAAGAGGCGGGTATGATCTGGCTTGACTCTTTATCTCTTGGCGGCGGCGAAGGACTTGTTCACGGAGTGCCGCTCAACGATATGGATGGACGCGCCCTGCCGCTTAAGAAAAGCCTTGAATTGGCTGCGGCATCTTTGGCGCTTGGCAAGCCAATTCCACAACAAGCACGTGATATTTTTGCCAAACCATTCATCCCCAACTGGATGTATAAACTTTTTGGCGGCATCGGCTGGAAGCAGCAAGCCAAACATTATGTCGTGAAAGACCTCGCTGCCCGTCCGTATGAAAAAGTGTAATCTGGCGGTTGAGTATCAAAACCTTATCTATAAATTTTACAGGAGAAATAAAATGTATACAGTATCCATTACCCGCCTGCGTGTTCGATCCATATTCTATATGCCCCTATTCCTGCTCCACGCCATGCGGACCATGAGTCAGGCGCAAAAATCAGAAGGCGTTCTCGGCGTGGAAACACGCTTTGAGAAGAACAACGTAGTCTGGACAAAGACTGCCTGGAACGATGAAAGCTCGATGAAAAAGTATCGCGGTTCAGGCGCTCACCAGATCGCCATGAGAATGCTTTCTGAGTTATGTAATGAAGCCTCTGTCGCGCGCTGGCAGCAAGTGGATGCAGTTTTGCCCACCTGGGAAGAAGCACATCGCCGCATGTTAAGTGAAGGAAAGTTGTCAAAGGTCAAACATCCATCGCCCCTGCATGCGTCTGGCCGCACCGCCCCGGAGATAATGCAGGCGGGTTTCAGCGCGCCAAATCCGCCAGCGTAAAAGGTTATGGATATGAACATCATAAAGAATTGGCCTTTTGCCCACCCGGTTGCCCGGCTTGTTCAGGATGGTTTTTTCGAGAACGACGGCATCAAACTGCATTACGTGATGCTGGGGAAAGGTCCGCTCCTGGTACTTATTCATGGCATCCCTGAGTTTTGGTACTCATGGCGGTATCAAATCGACGAACTCGCCAGGCATTTTCAGGTTGTTGCCATAGACCAACGCGGCTTTAATAAATCCGGCAGACCGCGAACCAGGGATGGATATCGGGTCGAAGAGTTGGTCACGGATATCGCGGCGCTGGTGAAGCACCTTGGGCAGGATCAAGCAGTGATCGTCGGTCATGATGCGGGAGCCTGGGTGGCATGGCATTTTGCAGCCGCGTATGCCGCAATGACGAGCCGCCTTATTATCCTGAGTGTGCCGCACCCGAACGCCTTGCGCGAAGAGTTAAGTCAGCGCGGTGCGCAGTATGATGCGAGCGATTATGCCAGGAAAATGCAAATCGAAGGTGCGCGTCCATTGTTCCGGGTGGGTCCCGTCGGGTGTTTGCGCGACCCGCAGACGGCTCCGCTCTATCTCGATGCGGAACGAGGCACAGACCCGCAGGCCATTACCGCTTTCTATCAGTTGAACTATCCGCAGGAACCGTATGCCTTGGACGAAAACCTTGAAAGTATTGTAGCGCAGACCCTGGTGATTCACGGCAGGCGCGATGGATATCTACTGGAATCAGGACATGCTCGCAACGCCCGTTGGCTGTCAAAAGAGCCGACCACGGTGATGCTCGATGCTGATCATTTTGTTCATCAGGAAAGACCGCGGGAAGTAAATCAAATTATTTTGGATTGGTTAAAGTAGGTAGATATGAAAATCATCAAGATCAAACTTAGTATTTCCAACGCCTATCTCGTGAAAGGAAACAGCAAATCCATCCTTGTGGATGAAGGCGCTCCAAATGAAGCGGATAAGATCCTTTCCGCGGTTCAAGAAGCAGGCGTGAATCCTAGGGATTTAACTCTTCTTCTGCATACGCACGGTCACGTGGATCATGCCGGTTCCACCGCTGAACTTAAACGTAGATTGGGCATTCCCACCGCCATTCATTCTTTGGATGCTTTCATGCTGCGGACCGGCTCCAATGGTATTGTCAAGCCAAGGAATTTCGAGGCTCAGATCATAAAGGAGATCATTCCAAAGTCCTTTGAAAAGAGCGAGCCTGATCTATTAATTAATGAAGAACTGCGTTTGGACGAATTTGGAGTAGCTGGAAAAATTGTATTCACTACGGGTCACACAAAAGGTTCCATTTCAATTCTGTTTGATAATCAGGATGCCATCATCGGCGACTTGATGATGGGCGGCATCATGGGAGGAGCCTTATTTGGCACCCATCCCAATTATCATTATTTTATCGATGACCTGGATGATCTCCATGCCAGCATGAAAAAGATCATTGGAATGAAGCCATCCACACTGTATGTTGGGCATGGTGGTCCATTGATGGGTAAGGATGCCGAAGGGTATTTCTTGAAAATAATGAATGGCAGGGAATCGATATGAAAAATCTTGCTCTTGGATTAACTGCATTTACTACGTTTGGAATTGTCGCCTACTGGACGCTGGTCTTTGCAGAAATATTCCCTGTGACTGAACTCGTCCCTGGCTATAAAAACTGGTTCATTTCCTTTCCTCTGGCAGATGGCTGGATCGCCATAACATCCCTGCTCGCATTTATCTTTCTGCTGCGCGGAGATGATAAAGCCGCGCTGTTCGGTTTGCTTGCCGCGTCAGGGTTGATCTTCCTCGGCTTGTACGCGCTGCTGTATGGAATCAACACGGGCTTGTTTTTCATCCTGACCACCGATGAAATGATTGAAATTGCCATCAAGATCTATTGCCTTACGGTGGGGTCGTTCTTCATCGTGTATTTTTGGAATCTACTTAAATCATAAAAGGAGAAAAATAAAATGTCACAAAATGAATTGCACGTAATTTTCGGCACAGGTGCACTCGGCAAATGGACGGCGCGCGAGTTGGTCAGGCTGGGCAAGCCAGTCCGCATGGTGAGTCACTCTGGCAAAGCGGATGCCCGAATCCCCGTTGGCGTGGAAGTTGTCAAAGGTGACGCGTATAATGTTAAGAGCAATCTTGAAATCACTAAAGGTGCAACGGCTGTGTATCAATGCGCCCAGCCTGAATATCATGAATGGGCCGAAAAATTTCCGCCAATGCAAAAAGCAATTCTCGATGCAGTTTCAGCCAACGGCGCGAAATTCATCGTCGGCGATAACCTTTATATGTATGGCGATACAAACGGACAACCCATCCGCGAGGATTTGCCATATCAGCCGCACACCAAGAAAGGCAAAGTCCGCGCTGAGATGGCGAATGCTGTTATGGAAGCACATCGCGCTGGAAAAGTCCGCGCTGCGACTGGGCGCGCTTCCAATTTTTTCGGCCCCGATGATACAGCCGTAACCGATTACGCCATTCGTCCGGCTTTGGCGGGTAAATCCATAAATTTGCTTGGAAGAACAGATCTGCTACATACTTTTTCTTACGTGGCAGATTTTGGAAAATTATTGGCAACACTCGGCACACGCGATGAGGCTCTTGGACAGGTTTGGTTTACGCCGTCTCCTGCACCCATCACGCAAATTGAATTGGTCAAGATCATGGAAAATGCGTTGGGTTATAAAGTCAAATACATGGCGTCTGGTAAAGTAATGATGAGCGTGCTCGGCTTGTTTATTCCAGCCATGCGCGAATCAGTGGAAATGCTTTACGAGTGGGATAAACCCTTCATCATGGATTCCAGTAAAGCCGAGAAAGCTTTCGGCTGGCAGGGGACTTCCTTGAAAGATGCAATGCGCGCCACGATTGAATGGTGTATGGAAAGTAAATAAAATTTGAGTTTACGTTATTCCTCTCACAACTTTTCTCGCATTTCCCCGTATATCTGGAAGGACTTTTATTTTTGCCGGAAAAAGCAGTAAACTGATATTGAAATCTTATTAAGGAGAATGAAATATGAATAAACAAGGTCGTTCCCAATTAGCGCTCGGTGTCATCCTCATTTTACTTGGCGCGTGGTTTCTTATGGATAAAAGTGTGCCCGCGTTCCACAATATTTTCGAACAATATACCAGATGGCCTGTTAATATGCTTTTGATCGGCGGCGGAATCTTTATTTTTGGACTCGTGTTGGGTCAGCCCGGCATGTCTGTGCCTGCTGCGATCGTCGCCGGACTTGGCGGGATTTTCTATTATCAGCAAGTTACTGAAAACTTTTCATCATGGTCATATATGTGGGCGCTCATCCCCGGCTTTGTCGGAGTGGGAACCATCCTCGCGGGTCTTCTTGGAGAGAATACCGCAAGTAATTTAAAACACGGCTTAAATTTAATAGTGATCAGCGCGGTGTTGTTTCTCGTCTTCTCTTCTTTCTTTGGCGGTTGGACATTACTTGGCAGTTTTGGTCCTGCGATCCTGTTGATCTTACTGGGTGTTTGGGTTCTAGCCAGCGGACTTTACCGCTCGTTCCGCAACAAAGGAGAATAAAATGGGTCGCAATCAATTCGTCTGGGGCTTGGTTCTTCTGCTTATCGGCAGCCTGATGCTTGCCAACGCCATGGGATTTAGACTTCCGAACGGTGCTTCGCTCATGGATCTGTTTTGGCCGATCGCCTTGTTAGGCGCCGGAGCATGGGTACTCGGTGGAGTTTTCCTTCGCGGGAATGTTGAAACTCAGAATTCTTCCATCGATCTGCAGGCAGCATCCTCGGTTGATCTCAAGCTTAGCCACGGCGCGGGTGAATTGAAAATTCATAGCGGCGCGAATGAAAATGAAATCGTGAGCGGGTCCTTTGCGGGCGGGATGGATCACAAAGCCAATCGAAACGGAGACAGGCTTGAGGTCCGTATGAGACCCGCAAAAAGCGCGGCGGATTTCCCGTTCTTTGGGCCTTACTCCCGTCTGGATTGGGATGTTGCCCTTAATGCAAATATTCCGATTGCATTGGATTTAAATCTGGGTGCGAATAAATCAGACATCAACCTGCGTGATATGAACATTACCGCTTTGGATCTGGATACAGGCGCGAGCGAAACAAAATTGACTCTGCCTTCAAAAGGCCGCTTCAAAGCGGACCTCGATCTTGGCGCGGCCTCTCTGGAAGTGATCGTGCCTGATGGGCTGTCTGCTCGGATCCGCGCCTCCATTGGCGTGGCAGATCTGAAAATTGACGAATCCCGCTTTCCGCGTAGTGGTGGGTTTTATCAATCTCCCGATTTTGATTCAGCCGCGAATTCAGTGGATATGACCATTGATGCGGGCGCTGCCTCGATCCGTGTTCGATAGAGAGGATATAAAATGAAACGATTTGATCCGCGAATTGTATTTGGGTTTTTGCTTCTGGTGGGGGGTGGGCTTGCATTGGCGCAAGCCATGGGGTTTCTGAAAGATGGCTCAAAGCTCTTTTGGGGCGGGTTGTTCCTTGCAACTGGGTTAATATTCCTGACCTTGCTTTTTGGCGGACATTGGTGGAGTGCGATTCCCGGCTTTACATTGGTCGGTCTTGGCACGTTGATATTGCTCCCCGAATCGCTAAGCGAATTTGGAGGTGCGGTCTTCCTGGGTGGTATTGGGCTTTCATTTTGGGTGGTGTACTTTTCGAGCCGTGTTGAACGTTGGTGGGCGCTCATCCCGGCCGGAGTGTTGACTGCGCTTGCAGTGATGATTGTCGTTGCCCAGCGATTTGAGAACCTTGGCGGCGCGATCTTCCTTGGTGGTATCGGGCTGTCATTTTTAACAGTATATCTTAGTGATCGGGCAGAACGCTGGTGGGCGCTCATCCCTGCCGGAGTATTGATCACACTTGCCGGAGTGACCATCGCTGCAGGAATATACGGTAGTTTTGAAACAGCTGGCTTTTTCTTTTCCGGTCTTGCACTCACGTTTTTGCTCGTCGCATTGCTGGCAAAAATGCGTTGGGCGTACTGGCCTGCAGCTGTTCTAGGTGTTATGGGATTTCTTGGAATTGCATCCCTTTTACAGTTTGCAAATTACATTTGGGCTGCTGCCCTGATCGCAGCCGGCGGATTCTTGCTCTTTAGATATTTCTCGAATCGATAAAGACCGGCTATTCGAGAAGTGAATGAAAAAATCCCTGCTTACTCGCGGGGATTTTTTCATTCCACACGCCATTAATAATTGTTATTTTTCTTCGATCACGGTTACATTTGGGAAGAATTGGTGAACAGTCCCTGCAACCCAGCCGTGCAGTGTTGAAGGAAGGAGTGGACAGTCAAGGCACGCTCCGCCCAGGCGCACTTTAAGAACATTACCATCGAATGCAACAAATTCCACTGTGCCGCCATGGAATTGTTCTACATACGCGCTCAAACGTTCGAGCAATGCGCGCAATTGTGTTTCCTGGGCCTGTAGAATTGGAGTATCCATCTCTGCCTCTTTTTTATGGTTCTTATTAATTTTGGTATTTGTAAGTCTGTCTTTTAATATTGATTGTACCTCTGCACGTGCATTTTTCCAGCGTGAAGAAACAATTTGCGCCAATTGATCCAGGATAATTTGTCCTGTTTCAGGGTGTTCATTTACAAGGTTTCGTAAACTTATTCCCCGGATGCGAACTGCATTCACGTCTGATGCACTTATGATGCTCGATGTGTAATGAGGGCTACCTATCACAGCTGACCATCCGAACACATCTCCTGAAGATAGGCGTGTGATCGTGATCGGTGGCCCATCATAGGGTTTATATTGGATCAGCACACTTCCTTCTAACAGAAGATACAAGTAGACAGCCGGGCTGCCTTGCTTACAGATCAAGGTTTCCGTTGGACAGGAAAAATTCTCGAAGAGAGTTCTTAGTAGTGCTGTTTGAGCAGGTTCGAGATTTTGAAAAAGTGGGGTGCGGGTAAATGATTCAAACATTTGACTGTATATTAATCAACGTCTGGACAACTTCCTAGTACCAAACATCCTAAAGTCTAAGACATTTTTCCCCTCCTGATAATACATTCCTTTTCCTCGGTTATACTTTGGATACAGGAATAAACAAATGACAACAACTTCCCTTATATCCCGAACACGTTTTTTTGCCATGATTTTGATTGGAGTAGGATTTGTTTCGCTCGGAATCATGCTTTTCTTTATACTGCAGAACGATCCCTCCACTTCTGTTCAGGACTTTTCAGCTGTTCCTATCCAAGTGGATTTTGCCGCCCCCGAGCTGAGTCTTGAAGATCTCGCCGGGAATTCTGTTTCATTGAAGGATCATGTTGGCAGTGTGGTCTTGGTTAATCTCTGGGCAACTTGGTGCCCTCCCTGCAAAGAAGAGATGCCCACTTTGCAGGCTTTTTATGAAAAGCATAAAAAGGATGGCTTTGAGCTGATCGCAATTGACCAGGAAGAAACTCGCGAGGTGGTACAACCATTTGTTGACGAATTTGGTTTGACCTTCCCAGTTTGGTTGGATATTGAATATCTGGCCGAGCGTGAATTCAATACATCCAACTTGCCCAGTTCCTATGTCATTGACAGAACTGGAAGAGTCCGCTTAATGTGGATCGGTGGTATATCAAAAAAGAATCTTGAAAAATATGTGAGCGAAATTATTTTGGAGTAGGCTGGTGAATACATCCAAAAAAAAGTGACGGTGATCAGATCGTGATTGTGAACTTTGCAATGACGATCATTTATTTTATGGGGGACCTGAACGAATGGAACTATCAGCATCAGAACAGTCACAGGCGGTCACGACCGAGCTGCCCCGGGTAAGCGTCCCAAGATAATCACGGCTGCCATTATGTGTGACCCAGCCATTTATATTGAATGGGATGGCGCTATCAGCAACGATCCATTCTCCGTTATATTTACGCGCGATGTGCACATGTGTACCTGTCGCGTGGCCGCCTTCGCAGGATGGATAGCCGATCAAGTCTCCAGCATTTAGCTCCGCGCCAAGTGGAGCGCGCTTGTCTGCGGCAAGATGCAGGTAAAAAATAACCCAGCCTGTACGTTCATCTCCATCCTTATCAAGATCAAGCGCAATGCCATCAATGCTGGAGCGTACCACCAGACCGTCTGCCATGGCTATCGAGAAATTTACACTGCCTGCCGTTACACAACCGGATTTTTCCACAGGCGGCGCGAAGTCAATCGCGGCAAATGGTTCGCCTGTGCCCCAGCCTGTATGGGGTCCGCCAGTGTAGGACCAGGTTTGATCGTTCGGGAAGGGAAATTTTAATGGAGGCTGTTGTAAACTGCCGGGAATGAGAACTGTCGGGTCGCTCCACGGGTCGCCAAATATTTTCGAGTATGTCAGGGAAAAACCTTCAGCTCCAGTGGCGAGCGCGTAGTTATCGCCGGCATAGATTTTCGAGTAGTAATACTGGATCGCAACCGATGCGGCATTTTGCCACGGGTCGGGTCTGATCAAGTATTCGTCAACATCTTTAAATTCAAGCAGGGTTCCTGACCTCCAACCATAATAGCCGTTATTTAGTTCATTGGCGGCCAACACAAGTTGGAGGTAATGAGAAGTCCAAAATTGGCGTTTGAGTCCAAGCAAATTCTTCTTTTCGGGTATAGCGGGTTGTGTGAGTGCGCCGCCCTGATATTCGAGGATCGCCAACAAGAGCCGTGGACTGATGCTGTAATTGGTGGCGATATAATCCACCATCTCTGCTCCGGAGCGCCATTCACCGCTAACGTAGACGCGATAATTCTTTAACCAGCCTGGTTGAGATGCAACAAAAGCCGCGGTATTAAAACCAATGGATGTTGGGCTGTTGACGAACGCGTGGTCAGGAAGAATCTTAAAAGAACTTGCCCACAATGCAAGATAATAAATTGGGATCTTCATGGGCATGCCTGGCGGCATGCTGGTGGCGTCACGCGGGATTTGAGTATTGGCTTGCAGGATCTCTTCGACCGAGGTGTTGAATCGCTTTGCCAGCACGGGAAGTGTGTCGCCAGTCTGCGCCGTATAATCCACCAATTCACCGGGTATGTAAGTTGTACGGGTTGGCAGCGGGGTTTGGGCAGAAACAGGAATGATTGAATTTTGCGGTCGGCCTGATGTAGGGACGATTAAAAGGTTTGGATATGGTCTTTGGAGATCGCAGGATGTGATTAAAAGTGTTGTGATCAGAATACCTGACAGAAGACTTAAATATTTATTCATCTGGTTTGCGGGTAATATTTGACTTGCTTTCTGCATTCGGGTCAGCGATAACAACTTCGTCGCCTCGGACAAGTTTGCCCTCATATGCCTTATCACCTGCGACAACGCGCCAGCCGCTCAAGATAAATGGAATCGGCCCATCGGCAGTGACCCACTCTCCATTATATTTTCTTGCAAAATGAAGGTGTGTACCTGTGGATACACCACCCTCACAGGAAGGGTGACCAATGTGGTCATTTGTTTCCAGCCAAGTGCCCACTTTTACACGTTCCTGCGAGCTCATGTGCATGTAAAGTAGGTTCCATCCAGTTTGTTCGTAGCCATCTCCATCCAGATCAACCATGACCACGCCATTTTCTGAGCGGACGACAAGCCCAGGCGCTGAAGCTGTGACCCAGGCTTGAGATATTTCACAACCGCTGCGGGCTGCGGCTGGAGCAAAATCTATGGCGGCATACACACTGTGGAACCCCCCATAAATTTGTGGATTGAGCTGTCCCCATCCATTATGCGGACCGCCGGTTAGACTCCACTTTGTATTTGGTACAAAAGGCAGCACCAGCGTAGGTTGGTTTAAGGCTGAAGGAAAGATCGGGTTTACTGCTTCGGCGCGCGCCCATGGGTCGCCGAACATTTCCTTGTACATCGATGGGAAACCAGAATCAGGATTGAGGATCTGCGCCCATTGCGATTGGCTGTGGGTAAGTGAAAATAAATATTGAATGGCCACCGTGCCGGCATTCAAGCGCGGATCAATGCGAAGCGTAGTTCCATCAGGAAATTTTAGATGGGTTAGCGTCCCTGCGCGCCAGCCATAGTACGCGATCGACA
>JAPLGS010000096.1 GCA_026390015.1 Chloroflexota bacterium
CGACATCACCTTGCCGGAAGGCGTAGAGATGGTCATGCCCGGAGACAACGTCAACCTGACGGTTGAGTTGATTGTTCCTGTGGCACTTGAACAGGGTTCCAAGTTCGCCATTCGTGAAGGCGGTCTGACCGTCGGTGCGGGTGTCGTTACCAAGATCATTGAATAGGTAGAAGGTAAGGTAATAAGATGGCTTCCAAAAAGAAAGATGTCCGCCCGGTAATTACACTTCAATGCAATGATTGCAAAGAGCGCAATTACACCACCGAGAAGAATCGCCGAAACGATCCCAACCGGTTGGAATTCAACAAATACTGCTCCCGTTGCCGAAAGCACACACAGCATCGCGAAACCAAGTAATAAATTGATCGGGTAGCTATTTGTCAAGTAGTTGAAGAATTTTTGACTAAAAGACAAATAGACTATCCGATTACTTAGGCCAGTAGCTCAATTGGCAGAGCACTCGTCTCCAACACGAGGGGTTGTGGGTTCAATTCCTGCCTGGCCTGCCTGTGGCAGACACTGCGCTTAGCAGCGTCTTTGCCGTAAAAAATAAGAAGGAGTATTGCCTTGGCTGAGAAAGAGAAAAAGAGAGTCAAGAAAAGCGAAAACGCCATTCAGCGTTATGTCCGTGAAACCACGGGCGAACTTCGCAAAGTAAGCTGGCCCACCTGGCCTGAAGCAAGACGCCTAACCTGGCTTGTGCTTTTGGTGATGGTATTTGTGGGCATGTTCCTCGCGCTTGTAGATTATCTTTCGCATGGATTGATGAACTTAGTGCTTGGTCTTTAGATTTGAATTGAGGATCTGATGGATTTACCGGAACCGCAAGAGCAGTTAGAACAGGAACCGATGGATGAACAATCCGAGGAGCAGGTTGCTCCTGCGGAGGTGACGCCTGTTGCTCCTCCTTCGAAACCGAAACCTGCCCGTCGTTCAGAGCCGAAGATCCCCGCCGATCTTCCTTCTGTTGAGGTAACAGTCGAAGGACCCGCCTGGTATGTGATCCATTGTTATTCGGGATATGAGAATAAAGTACGTCATAATCTTGAGCAACGAATCGAAACCATGGGCATGAAGGACAAGATCTTTGATGTGGTCATTCCCACGCAGGAAGAGATCGAAGTCAAAGATGGCAAGCGCCGCACCGTGGAGCGTCATATATTCCCTGGCTATGTACTTGTGAATCTGGCCCTTTCGGAAGAATCCTGGTATGTTGTTCGCAATACCCCCGGAGTCACTGGCTTCGTTGGCATGGGAAACAGCCCCACACCCTTGCGTCCTGAGGAAGTTTCTCAGATCGTGAAACGCATGGAAGCAGAAGCGCCCACGGTCAAGGTATCTTACAAAGCAGGCGAGCGCGTACGCATTGTGGATGGGCCGTTCAACGATTTTCGCGGGATGGTTGCAGAAATTGATATGGCACGCACGAAGGTTCGTGTGATGGTCAGTTTCTTCGGACGCGAAACCCCTGTCGAGTTGGATTTCTTGCAGGTGGAAAAGGCGTAAGGTAGAAAATTTTAATTAGACAGTAGCAGACCACAGGCTGGTCTGATGCGGTGGGAGGGTCTCCCAAATGACCCGTTATAACCACAAAGGAGTTAAGTCAAAATGGCAAAGAAACTAAAGGCAATCGTACGTCTTCAGCTTGAAGCTGGAAAGGCAAATCCTGCGCCTCCCGTCGGCCCTGCGCTGGCAAGTCATGGCATTAACATCATGGCGTTCTGCAAGGAATATAATGCGCGCACATCCAACCGTCAGGGTGAAGTGCTTCCTGCGGAAATTACCATTTACAGCGATGGTTCATTCACGTTCGTACTTCGTACCTCGCCTGCAGCAGTTTTGCTTCGTAAAGCAGCAAAAGTTGAAAAAGGTTCTGGCGTGCCGAATAAAGATAAGGTTGGAAAGGTGACCCGCGCTCAGGTAAAAGAAATCGCTGAGCTGAAGATGAAAGATCTGAATGCGATCGATATGGAAGGCGCGATGAAACAGATCGAAGGCACCGCCCGTTCGATGGGCATCACGATCACCGAATAATTTTGTGGGAGGATGGCTGCGGCTGTCCGCTAGAACCACGGAGGATAAAATGACCAAACACGGAAAGAAATACACGGCGGCTGCCGCCAAAGTTGATATTGACAAGATCTATTCGGCTCATGAAGCGATTGCGCTTGCGAAGGAAACTTCGATCACAAAGTTTGATTCAACCGTTGAAATTCACATGCGAACTTCACTTGACTCACGTCAGGCAGATCAACAGCTGCGTGATGTAGTTGTGCTTCCGCATGGGCTTGGTAAAACCGTGCGCGTGCTCGTATTCGCCACTGGTGAAGGCGCTGTTGCGGCGCGCGCCGCTGGCGCTGACCTCGTCGCAGATGATGACGAGACCATGAAGAAGATCGAAGGCGGTATGTTGGATTTTGACGTGGCGATCTCCACGCCTGACGCGATGGGTAAGGTCGGTCGTTTGGGGCGTGTACTTGGCCCGCGCGGCCTCATGCCGAATCCGAAGGCTGGCACAGTTGTCAGCGCAGGTGATATGGAACGCGCCATCAGGGAAGCCAAAGCTGGACGCGTGGAATTCCGCCTTGACAAGACCAATAACATTCATGTCTCGATCGGCAAAGTTTCTTTTGAAGTGAATAAACTCGTGGATAATTACGCGGCTTTGATGGACGCAGTTAATAAGGCTCGTCCTTCAGGCGCGAAAGGCAATTTCGTCAAACGTATTACGGTAACGACCACCATGGGTCCTGGCATGAAGATGGATCCAAATGAACACATGGAAGGTGCCGAGTAGCAATACTCGTTAATCCCTAATAACCACTTCGCCGTTGAAGGCGGGTGTCCCACAATTTTGGGACTTAATTTCCTGCTCAGGTGGAGACTGATAGAAAAAATCAGCATATAACATGCTGATTCCCTTTCGAGGGCTAAAAGTCTTTGCCTGTGTATGTGGCAAAGACTTTTTAATTGAAAGGAGGTGAATACCCTTTGGCAATTTCTAAAAAACGCAAGGAAGAAGTACAGGCCCAGTATGCAGATTGGGTCAAGCGCAGTGAAGCAGTAATTCTTGTGGAATACAGCGGTGCAAAGATGAAATCCATCGATGCGATCCGCGCGAAGATCCGTGAAACTGGCGGTGAATTCCACATCGTGAAGAATACGCTTGTCCGCCGTGTGTTTGCACAAAATGGCCTGGACGTCCCTGCGGATTATCTCGTGAAATCCACGGCGATCTCGTTCGCATTCAAAGATCCTGCTTCCACCGCGAAAGCGTTGACGGATGCAACAAAAGGCAATGAGTTCGTTAAGGTAAAAGGCGGCCTGATGGGCGGCAAGTCTTTGAGCATCGCGCAAGTGAAGATGCTTTCTGAGATGCCCCCGCTGCCCGTTATGCGCGCAACATTGCTCGGCGTTTTGCAGGCTCCGGCCAGCAAACTCGTCCGCACGCTCGCAGAACCCGCACGCGGATTGGCTGCTGTCATCAAGGCGCATGCTGAAAGCGCGCCCGAAAGCGCACAGGCTTCAGCCTAGTTTTATACAATTATTCAAATTTCTAATTACTTAGCAAGGAGTGCTAAAAATGTCTGAAAAGCTCACAAAACTCGTGGATGAACTTTCCACACTTTCCGTCCTCGAGGCGGCTGATCTCGTAAAAATGCTCGAAGAGAAGTGGGGCGTTTCCGCCGCCGCGCCTGTGGCGATGATGGCTGGCGGCCCCTCCGCCGCTGCCGAACCTGTGGAAGAGAAGACCGAGTTCGATGTAGTCATTAAAGACCCGGGCGCCAAGAAGATCGACGTGATCAAAGTCATTCGTCAATTGACCAGCCTCGGACTTGGCGAAGCCAAGACCCTCGCTGAAACCGCTGGCGGAAAAGTTCTCACTGCTGTTGGCAAAGATGCCGCCGCAGACGCCAAAAAGAAACTCGACGAAGCTGGCGCGAACGTTGTAATTGAATAATTTTTAGAGTAATAGGACTTTCGTACTTGAGATAAAAGACACCGTATATGGCGGGTAATTGCATTATATCCCCTAAATGTGGTTGTTTTCTCAGTATATAACGTAATTCCTGGCACTAAATGAAACAAAAAGACGGCTCGCAAGAGCCGTCTTTGCATTTAAGTAAGGCAGTACTAATCTCCTATATTCGGCGGTTGACTTTACTTCCAAAGCTCCCTATAATGGTGTCAACTGGTCTGACCACCATACCAAAGGATATAAAATGAAAATTCAACCGATTGTACACAAAACTTTAGCCGAGGCAGTTGCAGGTAAGTTGACTGCCTCACTCATGGATGGAAGCCTCCAGCCCGGTACTCAACTCCCCCCGGAACGAGAGTTGATCACCCGCTTTGGCATCAGCCGCACCACTTTACGTGAAGCCCTCAAAACTCTGGAAAAAAACAGGCTGGTAGAGTCGCGGAAGAATGTGGGGTGGTTTGCCCTGCAAATTGACGAGTCGAACATGACTCAGGCGCGGGAAATGGCCGGGCCGGCGCGCCAGGCTGAACGTCTGGCAAGAAATGAGCCGCCAACCAGCCCGATCCGTGTACCCATCGCTTCTGAGAAACCGATCCACATCCCGAATTTGAGCAAAGACCGTCTCGGTACTTTTGACTTCATATCGTGGTGGGATCGTGAGAAAGTTCAGAATGCGAAGGTCTTGGTGATTGGTGCCGGCGCGCTGGGAAATGAAGTGATCAAAAACCTCGCGTTGATGGGAATTGGAAATATATTTATCGTTGACTTTGACAAGATCGAAGCGGCGAACCTGAGCCGCTCTGTATTGTTTCGCGAGGCAGATAATAACCGCAGCAAGGCTGAGATCGCGGCCGCGCGGGCAAAAGCGATCAATCCGGATGTACACGTTCAATACCTCAATGGCGACGTGACTACAAAACTTGGCCTTGGTATTTTCCGCCGCATGGATGTTGTGATCGGATGTCTTGATAACCGCGAAGCGCGACTTGCTGTGAATCGTTTTTGCTATTGGGTGAATAAACCCTGGGTGGATGGCGCGATCCAGGAATTGCTTGGACTTGTACGTGTCTTTGTGCCAGGGCAAGGTGCCTGTTACGAATGCACGCTTACTGAACAAGCGTTGAGAGATTTGTCTCTTCGGTATTCTTGTCCGTTGCTGGCGCGCCAGAATATTTTGCTCGGAAAAGTGCCGACCACTCCAACCATCGCTTCGATCATTGGCGCAATGCAATCACAGGAAGCTTTAAAGTTGATCAATAACATGCCGATCGAACCCGGTAAAGTAACTCATTTTAATGGGATGGTCAACGAGATGCATACCACAGCCTATTCGGTCCGCGAAGACTGCGAATCACATTGGAATTATGGTGATGTGACTGAACTGCCGGCTCGCTCCGAACGGACGACCCTGGACGATATCCTGCGTATCGCCTGCGCGGATCTTGGCTTGGATGCAGTAATCGAATTGGATCAGGAATTGGTCACGAAGCTCGAATGCAAGAATTGCCACACGGTGGAAGAAACTTTGAAACCCTTAAGCGAGGTGACGTTTGAATCTGGTCACTGCCCAACCTGCGGTGAATTACGCGAAACCAGCATGACCCATTTGATCACAGGCGAAGAAACATTTTTACACCGAACATTAGCCAGCGTAGGCGTGCCATCCCTGCATATTATCCGAGCTCATAACGGCGTGGAATATCGCTTTTACGAATTGACCGGCGATTTGCCAGATGCCCTGCATTTCCGCCACTATGAATCGACGATCAAAGTTGAGAAAAAACCTGAATTCCAGATTCGTATTAAGGAAAAAGTTCAGATCAAGAATGTAAGCGATAAGAACATCCTGCGATTGCGCGGCGGCCGGGTCCGATTGCGTGACTAAAGATAAACCCGAAGGATTGTGAAATGTCGATGCGAACTGCCACGATGAGTGATTCTTATTCCACAACAACTCCCCGTACGCCCGTTTTTTTTCGAAAACTGGTGCTTCTGTTGCTGTTCATTTCGGCGAACGTGGCGGTGCTGGCTTACCTCGATGTTTATCAAAAAAATCTGGGGTTGGGACTCATGATTGCTTTTGCGGTCACGGTGCTGGGTCTTGTCATCGGGATCGGCTCGCGTATCATCTTTTACAATTTTTCCGGGTTTGTGCGATACGCTGTGGCCGTGTTGGTTTTACCACCTTCGATCTTGGCCCTTGGATTCTTTACAGCCTGGAGAATTGGCGTTGGTCCACTGGATCCGTGGCTGGCTGGCAAAGTGGATTGGTTTGAACTGGCCCAATTGGTGTGGGCGCTCTTGATAATTTTGTTTTCTCTACGTGCGTGGTGGAAACCGGCCGTCAAAGTCAATGAAGTCGAGGTCGGTGGAAGCTACACGATCTATCCCCGTGAAAGGGCGCAGCCAAGGGCTTTCGTACAATTGCCGCGATTCAAGACGCCTCGCTTCAACCTTCATCTACCGGAAAACTGGATATCCCGCCCGAGCGCGAGTCCACGCCCCAAGATCACAAGAGGCCATAAGTTGAAGGAACGAAGCAGCAATTTCCTCCATTCCGCGCCCATCAAACCGGTCAGCGCGAAACGCCGAAAGGGCAGCAAGCGAAAGGCCGAAGTACAGTTTTCAGTCTATGAGGAACATCGTTGTCCGTATTGCCTCGACGAAGTTAAACGCAATGACTCGCGTGGCGTGAAGGAATGTGAGATTTGCCACTCCTTACACCATGCTGATTGTTGGGATATCACTGGCATGTGCCAGGTACCACACTTAAATAACTAACGGAGAATTACACCCATGACCGATCTAAATGTCACCATTGTTCTTCCCGGTGGAGGTGCGCGAGCTGCCGAAATACCGGATGATGTTTCTCTGCGCGAGCTAATGCCAGAGTTGACCTCAATGCTTGATCTTCCAACCGTCGGCCCGGATGGACGGCCGATGGGCTATCGACTGGATAGCAAGGCGCTTGGAAGAGAATTAAAAGAAAATGACACACTGGCTTCAGCGGGTGTCCCCGAAAATGACCGGCTCATGCTCACTGCAGATATTACAGCTGGCGGCGTCGTCTCCGTTTCAGGAAGCCCGCGGATGAGACGATTAAAGGCCGATTATGAATTGATGAGAGAGTTGGATTCCCGCAGCGACCTGATTTCATTCAAAGCTGTAGATGCCCGCCCTGGAGTACCGCCCGAACGATACATTGTGACTTTTACTTGTAAAAGTATTTCAAATGTAGACCGCTCTGGAAAACCCCAATTCTCCAACCATCATCAGGTGGAGATCTATCTTCACAATCAGTATCCACAACGCTGGCCGGGCATGAAATGGCTTTCGCCTATCTGGCATCCGAATATCAACCACTTGAATGGCACTGTCTGTATTGATGCCGCATGGTGGACGGCCAGTCGTTCGCTGGATCGTCTGATCGTCATGCTGGGCGAAATGCTGCAGTGGAAGAACTTCCATGATGATCCTA
The DNA here is from genome assembly GCA_026390015.1 of Chloroflexota bacterium. Taxonomy (GTDB): domain Bacteria; phylum Chloroflexota; class Anaerolineae; order Anaerolineales; family Villigracilaceae; genus Villigracilis. Next base: position 7,461 of record JAPLGS010000096.1, read on the forward strand.
CCAAGCCGCCATTTCCATGGGATGCGGAGGCCGCCCGTTGGTCTCGCGAGTATCGCAAAACGCATGCCCACGAATTTCCGGTAGACCATCGTGAACTATTAAGGCCTGAACGAGTGAAGGTTTTGAAGGAAGAACCAAAGAAAAGACCTCTCATTCGATTGAAATAGGCAATTGCCGCGCGCGCGCAAAAAAGTAGTTATCCGTAGATGTACCAACTAGATAAAAGGAGAAAATAATGTCTGACGTACCTGTTACCCTTGTGCTTCCCTCCGGAGGCAGCCGCACCGCAGAAGTCCCCGATGATGTGGTTGTAAAGGATTTAATCCCCGAATTGACCACTTCTCTCGAACTTCCCACAACTGGTCCTGATGGACGCCCCATGTCGTATCGGATCGATAGCAAAGCTTTGGGTCGTGAACTGAAAGAGGAAGAAACCCTCTCTCAGGCCGGCATTCCACAGAACGATCGTCTAATGATGACCGCGGACGTCACCGCGGGATAACCCAAATGGCTGGGCCGCCCTTTTTAAAGGGCGGCCCGGCTCCACCCATTTTACTGGATCCAATATGGCTAGCATCGGAATTCGAATTTCTTCCCCAACCAGCGTTAGGCCCAAGAGGGCCTGCATGCCTCTTGAGCGTTCGAAGCGCTGGGAGTCGCCTCATGAATTTAAAGGTGCCCGCCCACTGGTGAAGGTTTTTCTTTCCCAATCTGCCTTTGACCGAATCAGCGTGCACTCCACAGCTGAAATGGACGATGAAGTGGGCGGCGCATTGATAGGACTTTGGTGCCTGGACCGGGAGACGAATGAACAATTTGTTGTAGTGCAGCATATGCTGCCAGCTCGACATACCCGGCAAGGCAGCGTCTACCTGACCTTTACTCAGGACACAATCGTAGATTTTCACGATGAAATCGAAAAGAACTACACCGGAAAACGAATCGTTGGCTGGTATCACACACATCCACGCATGGGAATTTTCCTCTCCCATTACGATACCTGGTTACATCATAACTTCTTTCCCGAACCCTGGCAGGTGGCGCTGGTAGTGGAGCCGCATAAATCGCTCGCTGGATTTTTTGTCCGCCGCGATGATGGCGCACTCGATCCAACACGCTACTTCGGCTTTTACGAACTTAATGGCAATATGGGAAGAAGCATGATTGAATGGAATAACCTTCAAAGTACTGATGAAGAGAGTGAAGGAGTTTAAACTATGAATAGAAGAATGCGCACGTATTTTTATGCTGTATTTGGTGCGATCGGCGGATTGATCGGCTGGCAGATGAGCGATTACCTCGGCCTGTCCTTCATTACGAATCTCTATCTAAGTGAAGCTGTTGTCGGCGCCTTGATAGGTTTTGTTATCGGTTTATGTATTGGCATTACCGAGGGACTGCTTACACAAAATTTTGTTCAGGCAATCAGGGCTGGTTTGTTCAGCGCCATGCTCGGCTTGGTCGCAGGTGCGATTGGGCTTCCGCTTAGCGAGTTCCTGTTCCAGGCTGTCGGGGCAGGTTTTCTCGGGCGCGCTTTAGGTTGGAGCGTATTTGGTTTACTCCTTGGGTTCGCAGAAGGAGTGGTTGGAAAAAGTCAGGCATGGAAAGGCATGTTAGGCGGCTTGCTTGGCGGCGCGCTCGGAGGAGTTTTGCTTGAAAGTGCACCCAACTGGCTTAGCAACCCACTAAATGGAAAAGCCGTAGGGCTTGTGTTGTTAGGCGCTTCGGTCAGTGCATTCATCTCCCTCATCGTTGTTTTGCTCTCACGCGCCTGGCTCGAAGTCGTTTCCGGCAAACTAAAAGGGACCGAGTTCATTCTCGATAAATTTATGAAGGCAGGCGGCCCATCAATAGCCATTGGAAGTTCTGCCCTGAAATCTGAGATCGTTTTACCAGACCCCGATATTGCTCCCCAGCATGCCATGCTCAGCGGTGATGGGACCCGCTTTTCCCTCAAGGATATGAGCATGGAAGGTACGTATATTAACGGCAGAAAGGTCGAGCGTACACAATTATCAAACGGACAAAAGATCCGCATGGGCAATACCGAGATGATTTACCATGAGAAGAGGTAGCCATGCAAATAAAATGGATTCGCATCTTACTAAACTTTAGCCTGCTTTTGGTTCTGGTGTTTTCGTCAGCTTCGACAGCTTTTGCGCAAAGCGACACCCAGGTACGCATTACTCAGGTCGATAATTCCAAATTTCCAAATATAACAGTCTACGTTTCTGCAACGAATTCAGTCGGCGAGCCAGTTGGCGTAGACCCCACCACAATACAAATAGCTGAGAATGGTGCCGCCGTGAAAATTGTGGACGCCCGCGGCGGCGGGCAGGCTGGTCAGGGAGTCGCTGAACCTCTGACCACTATGCTGGTGATCGATATCTCCGGCAGCATGGATAAAAATAACAAACTTACAGCCGCAAAGGACGCCGCCAAATCCTACGTCAATCAAATGCGCGCCGGTGATCAGGCTGGTTTGATGACCTTCGATACAAAAACTTATTATGTTCAACCGGTCACAACAGATATTGCGGCTTTGACCAGTGCCATTGATGGGCTCGTAACTGGCGGCGACACATCCATGTTCGACGCTTTGGTCGAGGCAGAGACAGCCTTGGATGGCGTTTCCGGCCGCAAGTCGATCATTGTCCTCGCTGATGGATTGGATAACCACAGTAAAAATACAGTTGATAGTGTGATAGAGAAAATAGGCCCCAGCGGTCTCACGATTTCAACAGTCGGTTTTGGTGACGCCAGCACCGCTTCACAATCTGGGCTTGATGAAGCCGCGATGAAATCGCTGGCTGAAAGATCTGGCGGCCTTTATAGTTTCGCCGCAGATCCCCAAGCTTTGAGCGCGCTTTATCAACAGTTAGGCCGAACCTTGCAAAGTGAATATGCAATTACCTATGTCTCGCCCTCTACGTTGAGAGACGGCATTAATCGAACCCTGACCGTCTCAATAACAGATGTTGGCGCAATGACGCAATCCAACTACAACCCTGGCGGCGTATTACCTGAAGTAACGGGTTCTTCATGGACTCTGTTTGGGATGACCCTGGGTGGATTGCTTGCCCTGCTGTTTATTCCGTTTGCAATCTCTCGCGGTTCAGAATTGTTCAGCGGTATGACAAGGCAAAAAGGAAATGCAAAAATGCCGAATGGCACAACGAGTGCGGCAGGGATGAGTAATTCAATGGGAAGCGGGAAGAAACCGCGCATAAAGATCAAGTAGATAAACCCAACAAAAAAAGACGACTCACGCGAGTCGTCTTTTTTTGTTATGAATTATATCGTTCCACTTTGCGGATGACCATCACCACTTTGCCTTTGATCTCCAGTGATTCTTTTTTATCAACGTAGATCGGTTTCATGGTTGGGTTGGCGGGTTGTAGACGATACTTGTCTTTTTCTTTGAAGAAGAATTTCAAAGTGGTTTCATTGCGTTCTGACAGCCAGACTGCAACCATATCGCCGTTACTCGCTTCTTGTGTGGGTTTGAGGATGATAATATCGCCGTCATTAACCATGGCGTCGATCATTGAATCTCCCTGTACTTTGAGGGCAAACAGTTCCTTGCCTTTTTCTTTGGAAGGCATAAGTGATGCTGCGATCTCAACAGAGTCGTCAGGAGTGAATGAGCTGAAGGAATCATTTGTAGGAACAGGAATGGGTTCACCCGCTTGAATAACGCCCAGCATTTGAACGCGGAGCATGTCACCAAGCGGAGTGTTGCCCGTCAGTCGCATACCGCGTGAAATTTTGCGGTCACGTTCAAGGTGACCACTTTTTTCCAGTTGATCGAGATAGTAATTCACGACCGAAGTGGATGAGATATCACAATGCAGACCGATCTCACGGATTGAAGGCGGGTGCTTGTGTTCGCGTTGATAACTCGCGATGAATTCAAGGATCTTTTGGTGGCGTTCGCCTAGCCCTTTGCTTTTTCGAACCATCATCATCATATTAAGTCTCCTGCCGGCATTGCCGGCACCTCGTGAGCATTCTTCGCTCATTTGTGCTACAAATGATACTCGAACGCCTGTTCTGTGTCAAGGATTCGATGATGTCAAAATTGGAGGGTTACACCCAGGTTCTGCGTTTCATCCAGAAGAACATAAAGATTGGAGTAAACAGAATCAGGCTCAAGGTTCCGTAAAATGTGGCGGGCAGAGTCCAGTGTTCAAAGGGAGGGTTGGCGGCGAAAAAATTCATCCCGAAGAATCCTGTAACAAAAGTCAGCGGCATGAAGAGGGTCGTGATGATGGTTAATGTTTTCATCACTTCGTTCATGCGGTTGTTGATGACGGACAGATAGGTATCCAGTGCGCCGCTTACCAGATCTCGCAGGCTTTCGTTTAGATCATGCAATCGAACAAGATGATCGTAAACGTCGCGATAGAAGATGCGGTCTTTTTGATCAATGACCTGATAATCATCGCGCGCCATTTTGTTGAGCACTTCGCGTTGAGGAAGCAGGATGCGGCGCATGGCGAGCAGGACGCGTTTCAGTGTGAACAGCCTTGCCAGTGTTTGTGAGCTGGGATGATCAAAGACCTGGTCTTCGATGATGTCTATTTCTTCATCTATCTTTTCGATGATCGGCATGTAATTCATTACAGTCGCGTCTATGATCTTGTATAGCAAATGATCAGGGCCGTCTTTGGCGTAGCGTGGGTCGCGCTGACAAATATTCCATGTATCGTCGATGGAGGTCAGCGGATTATCGTGATGTGTGATGACATAGTTGCGCCCCAGGAAAATATCCAATTCATCAATTTCGGTATCCCAAGGATCTGTACTTTGTACAAGGTGCATGTAATTTAAAACGATATAAAGATAATCATCCCAATCGTCAATTTTAGGCGCGTGCGTTTCCTGCAAGGCGTCGTCTATGGCCAGGTGATGAAACTTAAAACTTTGCAATACGGGCATGGCTGTTTCGGGCGGTTCAGCTACAAAGTCGACCCAGAGCAAGCTGCGTCTGTCACGGATCAGGCGCGGGAACTCTTCTGGAAGAATATCGGTGCGGGTGGGCTTGCCGGGTGAGAAGAAAATCGAGCGGATCATGGAATTAGCCTCCAAAACATGGGAATTATTGATTATTTCGAAAGAATATCAATTATGTTGAAACAGATATTGATTTTATTAATTTTGTACTTGACAAAATCAAATTAGTGAGTATAATTTTATTAGAAACAAGAAGCGAATATCAAGATTTTAACTTTTGTAGCGCGTTTCCTTCTTTTTATATATATGGAGAATTATTATGAACAATTTTCATCCGGAAAGTTTGTTAGTGGTGGCGAAACAGAAGATTCAAGAAGATGTGGCCGATAGTCTGGCTTGGAAGCGCTTGCAGGGATTTTCTGCCAGACGCTGGCTTGTTATCCTTGGTGCATGGATGGTTGAAAACGGTGAAAAATTGCAGATGCGCAATTCCGCGCAGTTGCAGGCAAATCAAATGGGTTTTTCACAAAACAAAGCCAGATAAGTCTGAAGCCGAAATGGTTTCATTTTTTGAAACCCAATGTTACCAGTAAATTCATTCGCGTTGCGCGAAAAACCTTATAAGCAAATAATAAATTTTGGAGGAACCAAACCCATGCGACCCGCACCTACTCGTTGTCCGATCTGTCAATCTGAATTAACTGTTGCGCGATTACATTGTTCATCCTGCGACACAACCATTGAAGGAAATTTTGCCTCGGGTCAGTTCTCTAATTTGACTCCCGAGCAATTGGAATTCACCTTCACTTTTGTGCGCTGTGAAGGCAAGATCAATCGTATGGAGCAGGAGGTCGGGTTGTCCTATCCGACCATTCGCAACCGTTTGCACGAGATCATCCGTGCTTTAGGGTACGAGCCCGGTAAGGATGAATCTCCTGAAATTGAAGCCGATGTTCGTAGCAGCGCAATTGCCGACCTTGAGGCTGGCAAGATCACTGCTGATCAAGCCATGCGCATTCTGCGCGGTGAGGAGTTATAAGCCATGTCTAAGACAATTTCTGCAGGGGCCACGCCCAAAATTTTAATTGAAAAAATCGGCGGCGATCTCAGTCTCGTCGGCTGGGAAGGGGATGATATTCTGCTCAAATGCGATGATGATGAAGAGATGCGCTGTAAACAGGATGGCGATAAGGTGAGCATCACTTGTGAAGATGATGTTTCACTGCGTGTCCCAAAAGCCGCTTCTGTTTTTATTCAATACATTGAAGGCGACGCATCCATCCGCGGCGTGATGGGCGGTATCGAGTTGAAAGAAATCGCAGGCGACCTTTCCATCCGTGATGTGGATTCAGTTGCGATAGACACGATCCAATCTGACTTTAGCCTGCGCGGCGCGAAAGGAAATTTGTTTGTGAAGAGCGCCCACAGTGACGTATCCATTCGCGATGTGGATGGAAATGTCACACTCGAGTCCGTCGCTGATGATCTTGCGCTGCGCGATGTGCGCGGAAATATCGCCGCCAACGTAGCGGATGACGTCGTGCTGTATCTCAATCCGCAGGCGGGCAATACTTATTCGGTCACTGCGGGCGACGATATTTTGCTGGTCATGCCTCCGAAGGCGAATGCGACACTTACACTTAATGGTGACGAAATTGATATTGAGTGGAAAGGTGTTGACAAAGATGATGACGCCACCTCGCGCACTGTCATCCTTGGCGACGGTTCGGCGGCTGTGAAATTAATTGCAGGCGGAGATATTCGCGTGACAAATCAATCCAATGCCGGCGAGACTGCCGAAGATTTTGGAAACTTTGCCGGTATCGATATCGACTGGTCTGGTTTTGGTGACCGTATTTCGCGTCAGGTGGATCAAGCCGCACGTAAAGCTGAGAAAAAAATAGAAGAAGCTGCGCGTCGAATAGAACTCAATGTTTCTGCGCGCGCGGGACGCAAAGCGAAAGGCGCAGTGAATGTTGGCCGTTGGAGTTGGGATCTATCTCAGAAAGGCGTTCCAATGCCAATCAAATCTCAAGCCTCTGATGAAGAACGGATGATGATCTTGAAGATGCTGCAGAATAAAAAGATCACCGCGGAAGATGCTGAAAAATTATTGGCGTCTTTGGAAGGAGGTTCGTAATGTCTTCTGAAGAACGAAAGAAAATTTTGCAAATGGTCGCTGATGGAAAGATCAGCGCGGAGGAAGCGGCAACACTAATGCGCGCGCTGGACGAATCCGCTGAAGAGGAAGTTGAAGTTGTCGAAGCGGGGCCAAGTTTCGGGTCCGAAAAGACCGATGCTCCAGAGTTTGAAGAAGTCCGCAGGCGCGCATTCCGATTTGCGATGATCCCGCTTTGGATCGGGATTGTCTTCACTGTGTTAAGCGCGTGGGGTATGTTCTCGATCCAGCAGAATGCGGGCGTGAATTTTTGGTTCGTCTGCCTTGCGATGCCGCTCATGTTTGGTGTTTTACTGATCGCGCTCGGCGCGGGGAGCAAATCTGCGCGCTGGTTATATGTGAACGTCGATCGTTCGAATCAGGAAGAGTGGCCGAAAAATATTACGATCGCTTTGCCGCTTCCACTTGGATTGGTCAGCTGGTTCTTAAAGAATTTTGGAAACCATATCAGTGGACTCAAGAATACCAATGTTGATGCAATTGTGCAGGCCATCGCAATGGCGAAGAATATTTCCGAACCATTGATCGTAAATGTGGACGACAGCGACGACGGTGAAAAAGTGCAGGTGTTCATTGGATAAAAATGGAAACGATTAAAAAGAAACCTTTATTGAGTGGATTGCTGATCTTGTTTTTGACAGCCATGATCTTCGCCAATATCGGCGGAAGCATGTATGGTTCTTTGATGCCTCTTTATTTGAAAGACCTCAATGCTTCGATCACGCAGATCGGTTTGTTTTTTACGCTGGCGCAGATCGTGCCTCTGCTCCTACAAATTTTAGGCGGATGGGTCTCCGATACGCTTGGACGTCTGCGCGCGATTGCGATTGGTAGTGTGTTTGGTGTGATCGGTTTTATTCCGCTTATCCTTGCGGATTCGTGGCAGTGGCTTTTGCTGGCCGTTGCAATTGGTGCAATTGCGCGTTCACTCGTTGGCCCAAGTTTCGATGCGTTCATTGCAGAACATTCCAGTGAAGAGAATCGCGGCAGGGTCTTCGGTATTTCACAGGCCATTTTTATGATCGTCTCTGTGATCGGTCCCCCGCTCGGCGGATGGATGGCTGGCGTATATGGTTTCAAGTTGATGTTATTGGCGGCCGGAATTTTTTACTTCATCGCAATGATCATGCGTTTAGGCATGGCGCGCGAGGCCGCAAAGAGCTCCACAGTAAAAATGGAAAAACTTTCGTTCACTAGCTTGAAGGTCAACCTGGTTTCAATGGCTACTTTAATCTTTTCCGGTGGACTGATCACCTGGATGTTGATCACAGACGGTCTGCGCGATATTTCATTTCAATTCTCGGAAAATCTTTTCCCGGTTTATATGCAGGAGGTCGGCGGACTTTCGCTCCAACAGATCGGTTGGGTTATGTCATTCTTTGGAATGGCTATGATGTTGACCACCATCCCCGGCGGCTGGCTTTCTGATAAGGCGGGTGAACGGGTAGGCATTGCGCTGGGGATGATCTTGATGTCGAGCGCCTTATTCGTCTTGGTCAATATCCCCGCTGGCAATCAGTGGATGTATTATTTGGGTTGGGGACTTGCAGGTATGGGCGCAGGTGTTTCGGCTCCAGCATACCAGTCGTTGATCAGCAAGGCTGTCCCTCAGAAAAATCGAGGCATGGCGTTTGGATTGTTCAGTACAAGTTTGGGAATCTTCTCCCTGCCCGCCCCGTGGATCGGCGCGCAGATGTGGGACCGCGTCAGCCCGACATTTCCATTCACAGTCACTGCCGTTGTATTATTGCTTTCTGTCATACCGATTTGGATTAAGTTCAAACTTCCAAAAGTTGAAGTGATTACTGAAGAAATTGTTCCCGCCGTTGCTGGATAATGTAACATCATAGATAGGAGGCGCCATGACTACAGTTGAAGAAAGAATGAAAATATTGAAGATGATCGAAGAGGGAAAGATCAGCGCGGACGAAGGCTCGAAGCTGCTTTCGGCTCTGGGTGATTCACGCCGCGGATTGCAATCAGCTGCACGCTCCGGTTCAGGCACCCCTGCGCGCTGGCTTCGCATCCGCGTGACAGATACCCGCACCGGCCGATCGAAGGCTTCCGTCCAAATTCCGCTCGCGTTGGTGGATGCCGGCATGAAGATCGGCGCTCACTTCGCTCCCGAAGTGGAAGGCGTGGATATGTCCAATGTGATGGAAGCTCTGCGCGCAGGAGTGACCGGCAAGATCATTGATGTTGTCGATGAAGAAGACGGCGAACACGTTGAGATTTACGTGGAATAAATTTTAAGGATAAACACGCATGCAGGAGAATTCCACAAAGCGCCCTACGGGCATGTTCGGGTTTACCATTGTCTGGCTTGGGCAGATCGTTTCGGTACTTGCCAGTTCCATGAGCCAATTTGCGCTAAGCATTTGGATGTATGACCAAACCAAAAGCGCGCTTGCCATGGGTATGATGCAGGTCTTCTACATTACACCTTTCCTTATCATTTCCCCCCTCGCTGGCGTGATGGTGGACCGCCACAATCGTAAAATGATGATGATGGTCAGCGACCTCGCGGCGGGACTTGCCACGATCGCCATCCTAGCCCTGCAATATTTTGGCGTTCTTGAATATTGGCATTTATACGCCGCCTCCATTGTTTATGGCCTGGGAATGGCTTTTCAATGGCCTGCGTATTCCGCCGCCATCAGTACGATGATTCCAAAGGAACAATATGGCCGTGCCAATGGCATGATGTCACTTGTGGAAGCCGGGCCGCAAGTTGTTGCTCCGTTATTGGCTGGCGCGTTGCTCCCTGTTATTGGGCTGACTGGTATTTTGTTTTTTGATGTCGCTACTTTCATTCTTGCTATCGGTGCATTAATGATCGTGTTTATCCCTCAGCCTGTTCGCACTGAGGAAGGTCTGCAAGGCCAGGGCAATATCTTAAAGGAAGCTGCTTATGGTTTCAAATATATTTTTGCCCGCCCAAGTTTGCTTGGTTTGCAGTTGACTTTTTTCGCTGGTAATCTCTTCTTTGGCATCGCGTTCGCTGTAATGGCCCCCATGGTTTTGGCGCACACGAATAGCAATAGCCTGATATTCGGTTCGGTTCAGACAGCCGGCGCGGTTGGCGCTGTGATCGGCGGCGTCATCATGAGTGCCTGGGGAGGTTTCAAACGCCGCGTAAATGGCATTCTTGTCGGATGGGCTATCAGCGGGATCGGAGTGGCAATCATTGGTCTTGGTGGAGGATTGCCAGTTTGGATCATTGGCGTTGTATTAGCCGAGCTTGTAAGCCCGCTGATGAATGGATCCAATCAAGCCATCTGGCAATCGAAAGTTGCACCTGATGTGCAGGGCCGCGTCTTTTCTGCCCGACGGTTGATCGCGTGGTTCGCGGGTCCTATTTCCCCGATCATTGCCGGCTCACTGGCTGACTTTGTCCTCGAGCCGCAAATGCGCGTGACGAGTTCGCTCTCCAACACATTTGGCTGGCTGGTCGGGACGGGTCCCGGCGCAGGCATGAGTCTGCTGATTTTCTTCTGTGGAATCTTAGCTGCAGTTGTTGGATTGATAGGTTATTTCAATCCAGTTATCCGTAATGCAGAAGATATTTTGCCAGACCACGATCAACTGCCAAAAGCGGCGGCACCATAAATTCATCCTTTCCTCACCTACCCATACATCCAGTACAAAGCCATTCGTTTAGGCGATACACTCCAATCACGCATTCGCTATACTGATGCGCAAGGAGAAAAACCATGAGCAAAAATATGTTAGTTGAACTTTCAGATGCAATTGCAGATGCCGCCGAAAATGCTGGAAAATCCACTGTCTTGGTGGATGCGCGCCGACGTTTCCCTGCGAGCGGAATTGCTTTTTCCAAAGATTTAATTTTGACTGCAGATCATGTTGTCGAACGCGAAGAAGATATCAAAGTGATTCTTGCGGATGGGACTGAAGTACCTGCGCGCCTCGCCGGCCGCGACCCGGGAACTGATCTGGCGGTATTGAAATTAGACTCCGCCTCAGCTACTCCCGCTGAAATCTCGAAGACTCCTGCACGGGTTGGTCAATTTGTATTGGCGATCGGAAGACCATCCACGAAAGGAATCGAATCCAGTTTTGGAACGGTCAACTCGATCGGTGGTCCAATCCGCACGGGGCGCGGAAGTATGCTTGAGCGTTACATCAAAACAGATGTAGTTTCCTACCCGGGCTTTTCCGGCGGCCCGTTGGTGAATGGCGACGGTACGATCTTCGGCATCAACACTTCTGGTTTTGGAAATGGTGGCGCGATCACCATCCCCGCTGATATTGCCTGGAAGATCGCAGAGACTCTCGCGAAGCATGGCAAGATCAAACGCGGCTATTTGGGCATCCGCAGTCAAACCGTGGAAATTTCTGCTGATGCGAGGAAGTCGTTAAAACGCGAACAGGAAACTGGCCTTTTGCTTGTCGGTCTTGAAGCGGATAGCCCCGCTGGCAAAGGCGGTTTGATCGTTGGCGATATTCTTGTCGGCGTGGCTGGCGAGTCTGTTGCGCATCAGGATGATCTATTCGTGCGCTTGAGCGGTGATGTCGTTGGAAAATCCATCCCGATCGATATTCTGCGCGGTGGAAAATTAGAATCGATCAAAGTGGAGATCGGAGAAAGATAATTGATCCGCGTCACAATCGTCTCTGCAAACCTTGCGTTGCGGGTTGGCCTGCGCGAAATGCTGGGCAATCAACCTGATATCAAAGTGGTTGGTGAGACATCTGATCTTGAAAGCGTAAATGAAATGGAGACCGAGGTGGTTGTGCTTGCCCCGGTCTCTTCTGCACGTTTGTTTGAAAGTAAAGCTGCTTTCGCTATTTTATTTTTGACGGATGATATTGAGAATGTCCGCGGAATGTTAAATTCAACTTCGCGCGCGTGGGGAGTGCTTTCATCCGATGCCACGGAAGATGAGTTGGCGGCGGCTGTGCGCGCAGTGGGGGAAGGGCTTTGGGTTGGCGCACCAGGCTTAGTTAAGAGTCTGATCCGCTTGCCTGGGAGACGAGAATCTTCCAGTGAAGAGTCTCTGATTGAGCCACTCACTGCCCGCGAGCTGGAGGTCATCCAATTAATGGCACAGGGATTGGCGAATAAACAGATCGCGCTGGCGCTTGGCATCAGTGAGCATACGGTGAAATTCCATCTTTCATCTTTATATGCCAAGTTAAATAGTGCGAGCCGTACAGAGGCTGTAAAAAGAGGGATAGAGCTTGGGTTGATATCTTTGTAAATAAAAATCCCGCGGATATGTCTGCGGGATTTTTATTTACTTCTGCGAAATAACACGGGCAGAATAACGATCAGGGTAATCAAAATGCCCATCAGCATAATTCCGTTTGTTGAGCCGATGACTGAGGTGGAGTCTACACGCGGGGCAGGCGTGGCTAGCAATGAGATGGAGGCCGCTGTGTTTTGCACCGCTGCAAAGGATGGGTTGAAGTTTGCGAGCACGAGCGCAAATACAAGCGTGGTGAATAAAAGAAGAATGCCAGGCAAGTGGATTGTTTTCATCGTTTATTAATTATAATTGTATCATGCCTCGAAAGCGTGGAATTTCAGTGTCAAAAATAAATATCCACAGGTGTTAGTAATCTACGCGGAAATTACTGACAATTTAACCCATTTATGTACTTTTCTACACTTTCATTGTATAATGCGCCGAGTTGTTTGCTGGAGGAATTCAGTAAATAATTATATGGAGAGAGGCATGGAAATATTTATAAATGTTGCATACTATTATCTCGTCCTGATGATTGTCGGGACGGGTTTTATGTATGTGTATAACATGGATCGGTTGTCTTCATCTCGAAAAATTTGTTATCTTTCTTTACCTGCTCTATTAAGTTGTAGATTTAGCATTCACCGCCCATTATGTTTGGCGGTTTTGCATAATTAGCCAACCATACCGTAATTTATTAACTGCGTTTTCGCATTTGAAAATTTAGAATAATATGCGACAAGCAGTAAATTTACTTCAGGAGCATCCATGATCAAAAGATTTTTTGATTGGCTGAAAAAGCCGCTCGGTCTGATCGCGGTGGGGATCACATTCCTGGCGTTGTTCAGCCTTGCGGCTTACGGGATTTCATTGTCCCAGCAGCCGCCTGCGCAACCCGTCCAGTTTCCCCACAAAATTCATATCGCTTTTGGTATTCAGTGTTTGTACTGCCACCCAGGCGCGGCAAAAGGCCCTGCTGCTGGTATTCCCGCAGAAGCCAAATGTTGGGGTTGTCATAACCAGATCGTGAAGACGCAGACCAGCATTCTTCTCAAACCGCTGAAAGACTCGGTCATTAGCGGCACGCCCCTTCAGTGGGTACCCGTTGCGCAGGTGCCTGATTTTGTTCAATTTAATCATCGTGCCCATATAGCCGCGGGACAAAACTGCGAGAACTGTCATGGTGATATGAGCAAAATGACTGTTGCCGAAAACCCGCAGATCTTCAATATGGGTTTCTGTTTGAAATGTCACACGAAGGTTGCCGGCGAGAATCATGATTTGCTGGTTAAACTCACCGACTGTGGCACGTGTCATTATTAACCGGGCGAGAGGAAATAACAATGAGCGATAAATTATCCCGGCGTGATTTTCTAAAACTGGCTGGTGTAGGCGCGGCAACCACTGCGATCCTCACAGGTTGCGGGCCGGCTTCGCGCTTAGTCAAGCGTGAACCGTATTTACAAATGCCCGAATACACCTATAACGGCCTGAGCACATATTACGCCACGACATGCCGCGAATGCGCGGCCGGATGCGGACTCATTGTCCGCACATCACAAGGACGCGCACTTAAGACCGAAGGTAGCGCCAATAATCCGCTTAACCTCGGCAAGACTTGCGCGCGTGGTCAGGCAACTTTACAAGGTTTGTATAATCCAAATCGTGTCCGCGGCCCTATTAAACATACACGCGGCGAAAGACTCTACGATACTGCCGCAGACCCTTTCAATGACGAATTTGCGGATGCCAAATCTAATATGGATTGGGCTGCCGCCACCCAAACAGTAGCCGACGCTCTCAAGAATAACAAACCGGAAGAGATCGCCTTTCTGATGGGCATGGCTCCCGATCACCTCTTTGATCTGGTCGCTGATCTTGCGAACGCGACCGGCATTCAGGCCCCTGTCAGATTTGGCGCGTTGAGCATGTTTGAATCCCGAGCCACATTGAGTAAAGCCTCTGAGAATCTATTTGGTCAGAGCGGACTTCCGCTATTTGATGTGGGCGGCGCGCAAGTTGTCTTCTCCTTTGGCGCTAACTTCCTTGAAACATGGCTTTCACCAGTTTCATATACCCGTGGTTTTGCTGGTCTGCGCGAAGCTCAAACCAAGCTGCGCGGAAAGTTAGTACAATTTGAATCACGAATGTCTTCAACGGCCGGCAAAGCGGATGAATGGATGCCGCTTCGTCCCGGCACCGAAGCCATGGTCGCGCTTGCGATCGGAAAACTCGCCTGTGAGATACGCGGCATTCCCATGCCTCGCGCATTCTCAGATGTTGATCCGCTTGACGCCGCATCAAAATCCGGTATTAAACTTGAAATGCTTAATCATCTGGCTGAGATGTTTGCGAATTCAACCGGCGCGCTGGCCATCCCCGGCGGCGCAGCGCTTGGACAAAGTAATGGTCTCGCTGTGGCAGAAGCCGTATTGGCTTTGAACGCTGTCGTTGACAACTTTGGCAAACCCGGCGGCGTATTCTTCTCGGCGCTCGCTCCCAACCAGACGGAATATCAACGGCCTGCATCCGCAAAAGAAATGGCGGAATTCGTTCAAAAGATGATTGACGGCAAGATCAAAGTGTTGTTCGTGCATGGCGTAAATCCATTATTTGAATTGCCCACTTCCCTTCAGTTTGGCGGCGCAACGAAATATGTACCTCAGATTATCTCTTTTGCTACATTCCCCGATGAAACTGCTTTGGAAGCAGATTACATCTTCCCCGACCATCATGGTCTTGAGTCTTGGGGCTATCAACGTGTTGCCACCGGTTCTGTGGGATCAGTACTCTCAGGTGCGCAGCCGGTCGTCTCTCCATTTTATGATACTCGCGCAACTGCAGACGTATTGATCGCCGCCGCGCAACTGGCGGGCGGCAAATTTGCGGCGGCCTTGCCGTTCAAAGATGAAGTTGAATTCCTGTTCAGCAAAGTGACTCCACTTATAAGCGAAGTAGATGGTTTCTTCTCTGCGCCGGACATCAACACTTTTATGGCATACTTTCAGCAATATGGCGGCTGGTGGAAAACAACCGATGGGCGCAGCGTTCCTAATAGTGCGGATGCGCTCAATCGTAGCCTGAGCGGCGCGGAAGCGGAATTCGCTGGCGAAGGAGAATTCTTCTTCGTACCGTTCGTCTCTCCAACTTTGGCTGAGGCTGGCGCGAACAAGCCCTGGCTGCAGGAATTACCCGACCCCACAACGACAGTTATGTGGAACACCTGGGTTGAAATGAATCCCGTCACCGCGGAAGAACTCGGTCTCGAAGATGATGATCTGGTGGCGATCACAAGCGAGGCCGGAGTGTTGGAAGTGCCGGTTTACCGGTATCCGGCCATTCGTCCAGATACGATCGCGATTCCCTTTGGCCAGGGTCACACTGCTTATGGCAGATATGCCGAGAAGCGCGGTGTCAATCCAACAGATTTAATCGGTCAAAATTTTAATGAGGCAGGCGATCTCGCGTTTGCCGGCATGAAAGTAAAGATCAAAAAGATTGGGAAGAAGAAACCCCTTTCACGCCTCGAAAGTATTATGGGTGTCTATGGCGTTGGCCTTGGCGAGGAGAAGTAAGCATGGCGATCGAATTAAAAGTTTCCGAAGTAAAAATGGGTGAGGCTTATGTCGGCAAGTGGGGCATGGTCATCGACCAGGATATGTGCACCGGCTGTCAGGCTTGTGTTGCCGCGTGCGCGATGGAAAATAATATTTCCTTCGTAGGCGAAACAGATTCGGGCTATGGCCGTTCGATGCACTGGATACGAATTGAGCGTTTCTGGGAAGGTTCGTATCCCGAAGTAAAAATGACGCCCAATCAGCCGATGTTGTGCCAGCAATGCGGAGCTGCGACCTGTGAACCGGTTTGCCCCGCGTTTGCAACAGTCCATTCACAGGCTGAGCAGTTGAATCTGCAAGTGTACAACCGTTGTGTTGGTACACGGTACTGCGCGAACAACTGCCCGTATCAGGTGCGTTCTTTCAACTGGCGCGATTACAAACGCCCTGAGCCTTTATCGAATCAACTTAACCCCGATGTAACAGTCCGCCGCCGCGGTGTGATGGAAAAATGCACATTCTGTATTCAGCGCATTCACAAGGCACAGGATAAGGCTAAATCAGAAGGACGCGAAGTTGTAGATGGAGAATTTACCACCGCTTGCGCACAGGCTTGCCCTGCCAGCGCCATCACCTTTGGCCGCGTGGATAACCCTGATTCGCTCGTCTCACAATTGGCTCGTGTTCATGGTCACGGAGTTAAACATCTTGAAGAACTTGGCACGTTGCCAAACGTGACCTACTTCAAGGGAGGGTAATTATGGCTGGATATAATAAAAAAGCAGAAACAGCTCATGTCAAGGCTGAACATAATCAGCATGATGAAGAGCACTTCCGCGAAAAACACTTAATGCTCGATCCGCTTCCACGCGGACAAATGAATGACATGGTGATGGAATCCATGTACACAACCTCGTGGAAGTTTTGGGTGGTTTTTGCCATTCTGAGTGTGATTGTAGCCTGGGGTTTGTTTTACTCCTGGGGCAGAATGATCCTGGAGGGTCTCGGTATCGCAGGCGTCAACCGTCCTGCTTACTGGGGTATTTTCCTGGTCAACACCGTGTTCTGGATCGGTATCAGCCACGCGGGCACATTCATTTCAGCCATCTTGCGCGTGTTCAAAGCTGAGTTCCGCCGTCCATTTACGCGCGCCGCAGAATTGATGACCACCTTTGGTCTGGTGCAGGCTGGTTTCAGTATCTTCATGCACATGGGGCGTGTTTGGGTATTCTACTGGCTTATGCCATATCCGAATGAACGTATGTTGTGGCCGAACCTGCATTCACCCCTTACCTGGGATTTGCTGGCCATCACAACTTATTTACTTTCATCCACCATGTATTTGTTCCTGCCGCTTATCCCAGACCTTGCCATGGCGCGTGATCGTTCGACAGGCTGGCGGAGAATCTTCTACAAGACTCTCGCGCTCGGCTTCCGCGGCACTGAAGGCGAGTGGACGCATTTACGCAACGCGATGAGCATCTTCGCCTTCGCCATCATCCCGGTCATGTTCTCGGTACACACCATCGTTTCATGGGATTTCGCCGCGGCTACCCGCCCGGGTTGGAACTCATCCATCTTTGGTCCATACTTCGTTGTTGGCGCATTGCACTCCGGCATGGGCGCGGTCATCATGGTGCTCGCGGTCGTACGCGGAACAATGAAGAATATGAAATACTTCATTCGTCCAGAACATTTTGATGCCATCGGCAAACTCATGCTGATTATCTCGATGACTTGGGCTTATTTCTTCTTCAACGATTACATGGTCCAATGGTATGGCGGCGATAAATGGACGCATATGCTCCTGCATTTCCATGAATCCGGTCCGATGGGTTGGATGTGGTTTGCCATGTTGATCTTTAACATTGCGATCCCATGGGCTGTCTTGTGGAATCAAAAATGGCGCTCCACCCCGTGGATCGTCTTCATCGTTGGTTTACTCATCAACGTGGGTATGTGGTTTGAGCGTTACATCATCATTCCAATTTCCCTCAGCATCAACCGTATGCCCTTCACCTGGCGGCTCTACCATCCAGGCGTAGAAATTCCGCTTGGCATCGGCACACTGGCATTCTTCATTCTGCTTTACATGGCGGCTTCAAGATTGATCCCGCTTATCCCGGTTTGGGAAGTGGAAGAAGGCCAGATGGCGCACGAACTCAAGAAATTTGGACGCGAGACCGTTGTAACGGTCAGCGAATTGGAATAGGTGACTCACATGGCTGACAACATTTCCAGAAGAGAACACTCTGGATCAGTATCCCTGTTAGCGGTCTTTCCTGACCTTGGGCCTGCCGCAGATGCAATTGACCAGCTCCGCGCTTTAGGCGTCCCCGATGATCACATGAATGTCATCTCAGGCATTCCTGTTACCGAAGCCATGCTCGGCCGCCCCAACCAGTGGACAAACGTGCCCCGGCTGGCAGCTGGCGGCGCAGTATTGGGTTTTCTGGGAGGCATGTTTCTGACCTTTGTTACTCCCAATTCGTATCCAATTCCGATACAGGTTGGCCCGCAAGCGATCATCCCCGGTGCTCCTACAGTTGTTGTATTGTTCGAACTGACCATGCTCGGAATGTTGCTCTCAACATTTCTTGGCGTGTTTCTCGATAGTTACTTCCCAAACTATCGCCCGATGGAATATGTGAAAGAAGTCAGTGATGGAAAAATCGCTGTCTTCTTCATCTGCCCGGAAGACAGTAAAGAAAAAATGACCAAAGCCATGACCGCCCTCGGCGCGGAAAAGGTTGAGGTTGCGGAGGTAGAGCAGTTATGAGACTGTTCAAGCAACTCGTTGGAGTTTTTGTGGTTCTCGGCGTACTGGTTGGTGCGTTGATGATCTTCTCGTACGATGTGGTTAAGATCCAGTGGGTCTCGTTCATGGGGCTTCAACCATCCTACTCGACTCAGGAACAACCACTTCCGGTACCGGCCCTGTCCATTCCTGTGGAAGGTCCCGCATATATTCTCGCAAACGGCACGCCGAACAACCCCGTGCCTGCGGATGAAATTTCCATTGCGCGCGGCGCTCAGATATTTGCAACCAACTGTGTGATGTGCCACGGAGAAACAGGTCAGGGTAACGGAATTGTCTCTGCGTTCCTTGTCAAAAAGAAACCAGCCGACCTTACCGGCGCTCTTGTTCAAACCAAGACCGATGGCGCCCTTTTCATGAGCATCACTAATGGAGTATTTAACCCGGCTAATACACTTTTCCCCGATGATAAATTCTCCGGCCAAATGCCGCCCATGAATGAAAATCTTACCGTTCGCGAACGCTGGGATGTGATCAACTACATTCGCACGCTGTTAGCGACTGTGCAATAGGGAGGGTTCCGAATGAATGATGTTCGAAGTTATATCTACACTACATTGCTCGTATTTGTGTTTGGTGTACTTGCGTGGGTCGGTTTTATTTTTTACAACTCATGCGGGCTAACCACCTCATGTTTGGATGGTACTTTGAAGGCGGAACGCACCTCCATTCCTACTTTAATCCCAGCCACACTTCCCGCGGCAGACCGTTTTGTCAAGGCGGCTGTTGTGGTCGAGGTCACTCCTTCCATTAGTGGGGCTCCCGGAATTGCGCGGCCATCCAACTCAGGCGGCGCCGGTCAAGCTGTTGAGCTAATAGGAAATGCCGATTCTGGAAAAATTATTTTCGACCAGAATTGCTCAGTTTGCCATATGCCGGAAGGTAAAGGCGGTCATGAAAATCCCGGTTCAGCGGATGGGGTAATTCCCGAGCTTAACCCAATTGACCAGACTCTCAAAGATCCGATCTATAAAACTTTTGCAACCAATCTTGATTTGTTCCTTGAGCATGGTTCCACACCGGAAGGAAACGCTCCGATCTTTCAGATGCCACCGTGGGGCGATAAGAAAATACTCACTCCTCAACAGATCGCTGATGTGATCGCTTATATTATTAGTTTGAATCCATAACCGGTTTTATACTACCGATGTAAAAACACTCACTCCAAAATTAACTTTCGGGGTGAGTGTTTTTTGATTTCGAATATCATCCCCTCAATGGGGGCGCGGGAACCTAAAATAAAACGCCCCTGATTTAGGGACGTTTATTTCTGGCGGAGAGGGCGGGATTCGAACCCGCGAACCTTTGTGGGTTACACGCTTTCCAAGCGTGCGCGCTAAGCCAGACTACGCGACCTCTCCGTTTTTTGGACGGGCAGATTATACCACAAGGATTTTGATGAAATTTCGCTGGAATTGGCAATCTCGCGAAGCGATTTTCCCAGTAGATAAAACTATTCAGAGCAGAGGCAACTCTGCCCCCCGTGTGGTTGCGGGGTCTTTTTCATTAATCCGCTTTGAGAGGATCCGTTCGTATATTTTAAAAGAATGTAAGTAAGGCGCGGGTCTAATTTACTCCTTACAAAAAAGAAAGGTGAGTGCAATGTTTTTATAACGGAATATGAGAGCCATTCATGTTATTTTAATGCATCAAATTTAGTAAAAAAGATCTGGCAGATTAAAATTTCTAGATATAAATTTTTGGTTTCCCAAAGTTCACTGAAACGCTCTGGCGGGGAAACGTGAAGCGTGCTTACTGACCCACGTTGAGTTCCACCTCATCGGTATAAATATTGCAAAACCATTGTAATTGGTAACCTTTATAGGCATTTGACGACTGCCTACTAGCAGGACTTTTTGTGACTTTATTAATAGTTTTTTTCTTTACTGTACTGTATAGCTATGGAAAAACCTTCGGCGAAAAGCACTAAAAATGATCGGTAAAAAGTATTTTTTGAGCAGAATTTTTTTGCGACTGTAATGGCTTCCAATCGTTTGCGGCTATCGTAATTTTGAGCGGCAGGCCTTGGAAGGGAGGCTTTACAATATGAAAACAACAATTCAAGGATGGGTTTCCTCTTTTTCAGGATTATTAGTCGCAGTAGTGACTCTTTTGGGTATCACTGGCGTGGCCTTTGCCAGTGGTGGTGCAATATTCAATCCGGGGAGTCTTAGCCATCAGGTCGGCGCACCTTTGGGCGGTATCGCCTCACATTCTGATATCCAACAATGCAGCGCGTGTCATACAAGTCCTTGGGAAACCGCTACGATGACAGACCGATGCCTGGCTTGTCATTCTGATATCACTGCCCAACTTCAAGACCCGGCCAGCTTGCACAGTGTGGTCCGTTTTGGTCAAACAGACCTGAACTGCCGAACTTGCCATACAGAACATCATGGCCCGGCCGCAACACTAACTCGAATTCCACCCGGCTGGGATCCACATGATCAACTTGGCTTTTCTCTAAAAACGCACCGTTTGCGAATGGACGGTACTCCGTTTGAATGTAGAGACTGCCATGTCAATGGTTATAGCGGACCGTTTGATCAAATGACTTGTGCAACCTGTCATCTGAAGGTTAATCAGGTATTCACTCAGGATCACATCCTGACTTTTTGGACGAATTGTCAGGCTTGTCATGATGGATTGGATTCGCATGGTTCAAACTTTGACCACAACCAGGTTCCGTTCAAATTGGTTGGTATTCACGCTTTGACATTGTGCTCGAAATGCCACATCGGCGCGCATGATCTGCCTGGCTTGCAAGCTACAACGCAAGATTGCTTTGCTTGCCACGAAAAAGATGATCAGCATCTCGGCCAATTCGGGACACAATGCGGAGTCTGTCATACCGCGGAAGGATGGGGAAAATCTGCTCAATTCGATCACAACCTCGCGAGCTTTAAATTAACAGGATTGCATGTAAAAGTAATCTGTACCGACTGCCATATCAATAATAAATACAAAGGTATTCCATCCGATTGTTTCTCATGCCATGCAAAAGATGACAAACATGCCGGTAAATTCGGTACTGACTGCGCCTCCTGCCACACATCCGATGGATGGAACAGGGCGGTCGATCATTCGAAGTTCGCGTTCAAGTTGGATGGCAAACATACAACCGTCGCTTGTGAAAGCTGCCATAAAAACGTTGACTTCAAAAACACGCCCACAAATTGTTTTGCCTGCCATGCGAAGGATGATACACATGCCGGCCAATTTGGCACTCAATGTGAAACTTGCCATACTCCCGCTGATTGGACTTCTGCTACCTTTGATCACAACACAGTTTCATTCAAGCTTGCGGCTCACAAAACAAAAACAGACGGCACCGCGTTCGTCTGCAAGGATTGCCATGTCAAAGGCTATGCCAGTCCCTTTGACCAGGTAGTGTGCGCCAACTGTCATTTGAATGTAAATAAGGCATTTGCTTCGGATCATATTCTGACGTTCTGGACGAACTGCATGGCCTGCCATGATGGTTTGGATTCGCATGGCAAAGCATTTGACCATAACAAAGTCCCTTTCCACCTGATCGGCAAACACTCCCTCGCAAAATGTTCCACTTGTCATATTAATGACCGTACTATCGCTGACATGCAGGCCACTTCACAGGACTGTTTCTCCTGTCATCAAAAGGATGATTTCCATAATGGTCAATTTGGGACAAGCTGCGGATCGTGCCATTCACCAGAAGCATGGAAACCTGCCAAAGTGGATCACTCGAAATTCGCATTCCATTTGGATGGCAAACATTCCAACTTAGTCTGTGCGAGCTGCCATATTAACGGTGTCTTCAAAGGCACGCCGATGGATTGCGCCTCCTGCCATACCAAGGACGATGCTCATGCAGGTTCTCTTGGTACACAGTGTGGAACCTGTCATACACCTGATGGCTGGAAACCTGCGAAGGTCGACCACTCTAAGTTTGCGTTTCATCTGGATGGTAAACATTCCACCGCCGCCTGTATCAGCTGTCATATCAATGGTGTCTTTAAGGGCACGCCCATGGACTGCGCCTCGTGTCACACCAAGGATGATGCGCATGCAGGTTCTCTTGGAACACAGTGTGGAACCTGTCATACCCCGTCAGGTTGGAGTCCTGCCACCTTTGATCACAACTCGGTTTCCTTCAAGCTAACCGCGCATAAGATCAAGACAGATGGCACCGCATTTGTTTGTAAAGATTGTCACGTAAAAGGTTATGCCGCGCCATTTGACCAAAACACTTGCGGCAATTGCCATTTGCAGATCAATCAGGTGTTTTCGACCGAACACTTCCTGGCGTTTGGCACGAATTGCATGGCCTGTCATGACGGTGTCGAGTCGCATGGCACAGTATTCGATCATAACAAGGTGGCGTTCAACCTGATCGGAAAACATGCTCCACTGAAATGTTCTGTCTGCCATATCAACGCGCGCACGCTTAAGGATTTGAAAGCGGCTCCACTGGCGTGTGTCTCCTGTCATCAAAAAGATGATCATCATAACGGTCAGTTTGGGGTCAACTGCGCATCCTGCCATACGCCCGAAGGCTGGAGTCTTGCAAAGGTAGATCATTCCAAGTTTGCGTTCCATCTGGATGGTAAACATGCCGCCGTCGCCTGTGAAAGCTGCCATAAGAATGGCGTCTTCAAAGGAACGCCGCAGGATTGTTTCTCGTGTCATGAAAAAGATGATAATCATAAGGGTCAACTCGGTACCCAGTGCGGAGCCTGCCATCAGCCCGCTGGCTGGAAACCTGCCACAGTCGATCACTCGAAATTCGCCTTCCACCTGGATGGGAAACATTCCGCTGTTGCTTGTACGAACTGCCATATCAATGGCGTCTTCAAGGGCACGCCCATGGACTGTGCCTCGTGTCACACCAAAGATGACGCGCACAAGGGCACGCTTGGCAACCAATGCGGAACTTGCCATAGTCCCGCGGGCTGGAGTCCAGCCACATTTGATCACAACTCGGTTTCCTTCAAACTAACCGCGCATAAGACCAAGACAGATGGCACTGCATTTGTTTGTAAAGATTGTCACGTAAAAGGTTATGCTGCGCCATTTGACCAAAACTCGTGCGGTAATTGTCACCTGCAGATCAACCAGGTATTTTCGACCGAACATTTTCTAACGTTTGGTACGGATTGTAAGGCCTGTCATGACGGTGTCGAATCACACGGTTCAAATTTTGACCACGCTAAAGTAGCCTTCCCACTGAGTGGGAAACATATTGCCGCGAAATGTTCAGCTTGTCATATCAACGCTCGTACTATTGCTGATCTGAAAGTCGCGCCAAAAGATTGTTTCTCATGTCATGAAAAAGATGATAATCATAAGGGTCAACTCGGTACCCAGTGCGGAGCATGCCATCAGCCCGCTGGCTGGAAACCTGCCACAGTGGATCACTCGAAATTCGCATTCCACTTGGATGGGAAGCATTCCGCTGTTGCTTGTACGAACTGCCATATCAATGGCGTCTTCAAGGGCACGCCCATGGACTGTGCCTCGTGTCACACCAAAGATGACGCGCACAAGGGCACGCTTGGCAACCAATGCGGAACTTGCCATAG
>JAPLGS010000072.1 GCA_026390015.1 Chloroflexota bacterium
AACAGGTCAAAAGGGAATTTGCGCCTCCAATAACTTCAGTTTCAAACCATAAATAATTACCAACGAGAGGTGGACTTGTGTCCGCCTCTCGTTATTCCTTTTTCGTTCTTATCAGAAAGAACAGCGCGATGAAAACCAGAGCGTATTGTTCATTATATGAATATGCATGCAACCCCACTTGACGCCTTTTCTTTTTCCCCGTAAGATAAGCCCCGATATAGAACAAACTTTCGTCCACCACAAAGGACACGAAGGAGCACAAAGGTTTATTTTCCTTTGTGTCACTAAGTGCCCTTCGCAGTTAAGGTCTTGGAGTTAACATGGAACTTGGTATCGTTAGAAAAATAGACATAGACACTGAAATGCAGCAGTCGTATCTCGATTACGCCATGAGCGTAATTGTGGCGCGCGCCCTGCCCGATGCGCGTGACGGACTCAAGCCCGTCCAAAGGCGCATCCTATATGCGATGTACGACATGGGCATCCGCGCGGACACGGCTTACAAGAAATCCGCTCGTATCGTGGGTGAAGTACTTGGTAAATATCATCCGCATGGCGACTCAGCCGTCTACGAAGCGATGGCGCGTATGGCGCAGGATTTCTCGCTACGCACACTGCTCGTCGATGGTCAGGGAAACTTCGGTTCCGTGGATGGCGACCCGCCCGCAGCGATGCGATACACCGAAGCGCGGCTTACATCCGCTGCGCTCGATATTCTATTCGACCTCAATAAAGATACCGTCGCATTTACCCCCAACTTTGACGACACTCTCGAAGAGCCAAGCGTTCTGCCGGCCGCGATTCCGAATCTTTTAGTCAACGGCGCAACGGGTATCGCTGTCGGTATGGCAACTTCCATCCCGCCACACAACCTTGGCGAGATCGTGGACGCGCTCGTGTACATGATCGAGAAGTGGGACAAGCTCGATGATATTGATGTTGAGCAATTAATGGAATTTGTGCAAGGACCCGATTTCCCCACGGGCGGAATCATCATTCAAGAAAAAGGTGAAGACAACATTGAGTCCGCGTATGGTTCGGGGCGTGGGCGCGTCACTGTGCAGGCCAAGGCGCATATCGAAGAGATGGAACGCGGCAAAAGCCGGATCATTGTCACAGAATTACCGTATCAGGTCAACAAGTCCAGTTTGATCGAGCGCATTGCCGAGCTGGCGCGTGATGGTCATCTCGAAGGCTTGTCTGATCTGCGCGATGAATCCGATCGACAGGGAATGCGCATCGTCCTCGAAATGACGAAGAACGTTGAACCCGAAACTGTGTTGCGCGAACTGTATAAACGCACGCCCATGCAAACGACATTCGGCATCAACTTGCTGGCGTTAGTCGATGGCGAGCCGCGCACTTTAACATTGAAGCAGGCATTGCGCGTTTATGTTGAACATCGTTTAACGATCATCAAACGCCGCGCCGAATTTGATCTGGAGAAAGCCAAAGCGCGCGCGCATATCCTTGAAGGATATTTAACCGCGCTCAAGAATTTGGATGAAATTATTCAGATCATCCGCTCCGCGCCTGACGTGGAAACTGCCCGTCAAAAACTGATGAAGCGTTTCAAGCTGACAGAGTTGCAGACCAACGCCATCCTCGACATGCAGCTGCGCCGGCTGGCCGCGCTCGAACGCAAGAAGATCGAAACCGAATATAAGGAAGTTTCCACGATCATCAAAGATCTAACTACTTTGTTGAAATCTCCGAAATTAATGCGCGCCGTTGTATCGGATGAACTCCTGCGCGTGAAAGCCGCCTATGGCGACCGCCGCCGCACACAAATTGTTAATCTTAAAAAGAGTGGAAAAGGCGTAAGGTCATTGGTCGCCACAGATTTGATCACCGAACAAACTGTCTGGATCGGTGTGACAGCCGATGGAATCATAGCGCGCACACATGAAGATAAGGCGCCGCGTCCATCGGGGAATGAAGCGCCGCATTTCCTTGTGAGAGCATCATCAACTGATACACTTTATCTTGTTGCTGAAAACGGTAAAGCCGCTGCGATTGCATTGCACACCCTGCCCGAGATCGGCTCGAATGGACATTTATCTGACGGCATTCCATATTTCAAAGCCTCACCTTTAACTGAAGAAGATAAACTCGCGGCAGTATTTTCGATGCCCGCCAAACGCTCCGAGTTCGCGCCAGAGACTTGTGTCCTCACGGTATCACGCTTTGGCATGGTCAAGAAAAGCCTAGTCACCGAAATGCCCGGGCCTTCGGCGCAGACCTTCGTTTTGGCGAGAGTCAACGAAGGCGACAGACTCGGCTGGGTGGGATTAACAGACGGCGCGAAGAAAGATATCCTGCTGGTCACATCCCAAGGCATGGCGATCCGCTTCAAGGAAGATGATGTGCGCCCGATGGGACTCGTCGCCGCGGGGGTCAATGGGATTAAGCTAGAAGATGGCACCGAATTGGTCGGCGCGGAAATCCTGCCCGCCGAAGGCGAGATCTTCCTGATGACATCCGATGGCAAAGCCAAGCGCGTCAGCGAAAAAGAATTCCCAACCCAGGGACGTTACGGCAAAGGCGTGAATGTCTGGTCATTGCCAAAGAAGGTCAGCATTGCGGGAGTCGCCTCGGGCAAACCGAATCACATCGCCACCATCCACACCAGCAAGGGCGCACCCAAATCCGCGAGGTTGGATGCCGCAGGGATCCGCAAGCGTGCTGCCACAAAAGGTGATGCGATCGTGGAAGTGAAACCAGGCGAAACCGTTACATCCGTGATCGTGGCGTGGACCGTGGAGCGGTTCGTGACACTGCTGCCGAAGGGGAAAGTGGCGAAGGATGAGAAGACATCGTCCCCGAAGGGGAAGGAAGGAAAGAAGAAAGAAAAAACGGCGAAACCTGTAGCCAAGCCTGTGAAGAAGGTTTCGGTGAAAAAGCCTGCAAAGAAAAAGAAGTAACTCGTATCCTAAAACCTCCGAAGTCTTAAAGACCTCGGAGGTTTGGAAAATTTACAGCCCCGCTGATGCAGGGCTGTAAATTTTCATTCAGGTTTCAAGGCTGGAATTTTTTTCTAATAGCGGTTCCGTTCACCACCGCCGCCGTTGCGACTGCGATTTCTATCGCCAAAATTGCGGGGTTTGTCTTCGCGGGGTTTGGCAACGTTGACGGTAATTGCACGCCCCATGAAATCAAGTCCATTGAACATGCTGATTGCCTTTTGGGCTTCTTCAGCTGTCGACATTTCCACAAAGCCGAAGCCTTTTGCGCGGCCTGATGCGCGATCTGTGATGAGCGCAACTGAGGTTACAGTGCCAGCCTGACTGAAGTGGTTTTTGATATCCTCTTCACTAGCGGCATATGGCAAGTTGCCTACATATAACTTGTTTTCCATCTCTTCTCCAGTTTATTCAACGTCCAGCCTGAGCGACGACACGTTCGCCGCACTGCGTTGGCACTAAGAAAGGTGTGTTGCAGTGCAGATTTAATGAAGTTTATCATAAATCAAAATATTGTAAATAGGATTTTTTGAGTCTTCGGCACACTCTGGTGGCGGCTGTTACCTGCTCCAGCCGCCGGGCAGTCGCGCCACCCCGATGAAAATAATGATCAGCACATCGATCACAATGAATAAAGAATTGCGGAATCGAATTTTATCTTCGGCATTTTTCCAGCGCGCAGAAAGGTGACCAACCACAGCGGCGATGATCATCGTGATGGCATGTTCAATGCGAAATGCTGGAAAACCCGTAGTTGCGATGCCGTCCCAGATCAGATAGATAATACCGAGTGTGACTTGCAAATCCACCAAACCGCTGAATCCGGATGCGAGTCCGCGATCCATACTTTTAAATGTGCCGCCTCGCAGCCAGCCCAACGCAAACTTGACAATCGCAAAGACGGCTACGATAACGATCAACCAGCGCAGAATCGAATGAATCATTAATAAGATGCCCATTTTATATTTTTCTCCTCATGAAATGATTATTCCCAATGGTAGCATATTTCCATTTCTCGTGTAGAATCGAAAAAAAGTAAATAGAGGAGTCTTCCATGACGTACACATCCATCCTTACAGAAATTCGCGGGCGCGTCGGCATTGTCACGCTTAACCGTCCACAGGCAATGAACGCGTTTAATACCACCATGTTAACAGAGTTGTTCGACGCGCTCGACGCCTATGATAATGATGAAAAAATTGGGGCTATCATAGTAACAGGCAATGAAAAAGCTTTCGCCGCCGGCGCCGATATAAAAGAAATGGCAGATGCGACTCCATTTGACATGATCGGTCAGGGGCGTGTTGAAAAATGGGATCGCATTCGCGCCATCAAAAAAGTTGTCATTGCCGCCGTCTCAGGCTGGGCTTTGGGCGGCGGTTGTGAATTCGCAATTTCATGTGACATGATCGTCGCCTCTGAAACAGCCAAATTCGGTCAGCCTGAAATTACGATCGGCGTGATCCCCGGCGCGGGCGGCACGCAACGTCTTGCGCGCCTGCTGGGAAAAAACCTCGCAATGGAAATGGTCATCAACAACCGTACGTTGACTGCCCCTGAAGCGCTCCAATTCGGATTGGTGAATCGAGTTGTACCTGTGGATGGATACCTCACTGCAGCAGTTGCCTTCGCTGAAGAGATCGCCGCGCGTGCGCCGCTGGCTGTTCGCATGGCAAAAGATTCGGTCAACGCCGCGTTTGAAACGACACTCGCTGAAGGCTTGAAAGCCGAGAAGAGAAATTTCTATCCACTTTTTTCCACAGAAGATCAAAAAGAAGGAATGAAAGCCTTTATTGAAAAGCGCAAACCAAATTGGATGGGAAGATAAAATTGTCCTCTTCACTTCTTGATTTGAAAACTGGCCTTTTCAAACTAGGTTTGACCAAACACCCCGTCATTGCGCACGCATCGCTGAAATCATTCGGCCACATCGAGGGCGGCGCGCAGACAATGCTCAACGCCTTATTGGATTCTGTGCGCGGTATCATCATGCCGACCTTTACTTATAGATCCATGCTTAACCCGGATGTGGGTCCGCCGCGAAATGGAATTACGTATGGAAGCGAAAATGACCTGAATAAAATGGCGGAGGCTTTTCATCCCGACATGCCCGCGGACAAAACTATGGGCATATTGCCAGAGACCCTTCGCAAACATCCAAAGGCGAAACGTTCTTCACATCCGATTCAATCTTTTGCCGGCATTCGCGCAGATGCTATCATCAATAGCCAAAGGATGTACGATCCGCTTTCGCTGATCGGGACGCTGGCAGATCACGACGGCTGGGTGCTTTTGCTCGGCGTGGATCAGACCGTCAACACCAGTATTCATTACGCCGAGAAACTTGCAGGGCGATTGCAATTCATCCGCTGGGCGTTGGTGCAGGATCGCGTGCTGGAATGTTCCGGCTTCCCCGGCGATTCGGATGGGTTCAATGCCATCGCACCGTTTGTAGAAAAATACACGCGCCGCGTGGAAATTGGGAACGCGCTTGTGCAGGCCGTTCATCTTAAAAGTTTGCTAAAAGTTGTGATGGATCAAATTAAAGAAAACCCGTTCGCATTGCTCTGCCAAAGACAGGACTGCGAACGGTGTACTACGGTCAGGTGGGCGTAATCTGATGAGAAGGTTGCTTCCTCGAAAGCAAGTACCCTCCTCGCAACGAGATGCTATTAAATTATTTTGAAAGATCAACAGCTTCGCTGCCATACGTGCCAGTGACGTGAAGTGCGCCATCGCTGTTGCGCGTGTAAGTGAGCGAGCCGTCTTTCAAACCAGTGACTGCCACTTCGAGCATGAAGGAGCCTTCGTCGGAGTTGTTGGATCCACTGCCAGTGAGGGCAAAACCATTTGTGAAGGAGCAGTTATCCAGCGTGAGAGAATCGCCCGTGTCGGTTGCTTCGAAAGATAACGTGCCGCCAAACGTGCATCCGACCGATTTGGGTGTTGACGCATCCCAGAAAAAATATTCGGGCAGATAATGAATTTCATCATCCACAGAAATTAATGCCTCAAGCGGATTCGCAAATTCATTTGCATTGAACGGCGCTAGAGCCACGAATTCTTTTATCACAGTGCCTTCGCAGGTTGTCTCGCGATTTGCGGGCATCTCATCCTTTACCAAAAAATTTGTGACCAGACCATCAATGCAAGGAATGCCGCGTCCGAAGATCACATGCGGGCCGCCATCCTGCGTGACAAGATATCCGTCAGACAAGCGGCTGAAAACATCCTGTCCGTTGGAGACCGGTGTGGCAGGGTCGGCAAGCGCGCCAAGGACAAGCGTGGGAATTCCATCGGCGGTTAATGGCGCGGGACGTGTATTATCCTGACGGGCATTGGGCCAGAACACGCACGGAAAATCACCGTAGAAGATCGTCGAGAAGTACGGGACGGCGGCGTCAATACCATCGCCGGCGCGCAGGAAGGCAGTGGCGCGTTCATCGGGGGTGCCGCTAAAGTAACCGTAATCCTGACATTCCACGCCATAATATTCTGCGTCAGAAAAAGTCGGGTCTGGAATGGCGGCCAATGTTTCGGGATCCAATACGAGTGAGTCATAAAGGATGCGCGCCATTGGCGCAAGATCCTTATTGCGGGAATATGCCTGCAGTGCGCGCAGGAAGAGCATTCGGGTTGACTGTGAATACATATAGCTTATTACGCCATTTTCAAGATCGGCGAAGCTGAACGTGCGCTGGGCAATTCCGCCTGAAGGCAAAGGGAAATCAAAAGGCTGCGGCGCCTGCTTAAGACGCTCGGCCAATTTATCATAAGCCGCAACCGCATCGCCTCCGCCCATTGACTCTGCGCAGAATTCATCTTCATTACAGGCTTCGAGTGTGAGTTGTAAAACGTCACTGAAGGCATGAGTTTGTTTTACATAATATTGTTCGCTTGAAAGAGTCAAATCCACAGTGCCGTCCAAAATAAGGCTGGCCAAATGATCGGGATGCGCGGCGGCGTAAGTCTGGGAATATTGGGTGCCATAACTTTCACCATACAACCAGATTTTTTCATCGCCCATGGCTTGCCTGAAAGCCTCAAGATCTTCCACGGCTTGAGCTGTGCCAAGATAAGGAAGAATTTCAGGATTGCCCATTTCGGTCACGCAGTCATTTGAAAACGTGCGCGCAGATTTCACCATCGCGGCTTCTTCTTGCGGAGTATTGGCGCTCCAGTCTCCGCTATAGAACGCGGCCGCGGCATTCGTACATTGCAATCCGCCAGATTGGCCGACTCCGCGTTGATCGAAAAAGACGATGTCAAAATGTTCGGGGATGGATGGATCGAAGTATGTAGTGTAATCATCCGCGCTAGTGATGCCGGCCGAGCCTGGCCCGCCCGTGGCAGTCACGAACATGCCTTTGCGTTCGCCCGTCGCGGGCAGGATCGCAAATACCACATCCATTGTGCGCGAATCAGTTGGATCAAAATGATTCAGCGGGACGGTAAGTGTGACACATGTAAAGTCGCTATCTGGACAAGGAACCCCGCCGAGACCATCCAAGCCGTGAGTTGGTTCTGCGGTTGGAGTTTCCGCTACGCTGACTGACGATTCCGTCGGCGCGAATGTTGCAGCAGGCGTCGGCGCGAATGGAGCGCAAGCCTGACCAAGAAAACATAAGACTAAAAACCCGATCAGAGATTTCTTCATTTATATACCTTTTTCCTTTAACCAATTTAATATTCGTTTGGAAACTGATCTCCAATTTAATTCCAGCATCATATCATGTGCCATATTTGGGAATATCTCCGCGTTGATGCCATATGCCCGCGCTGTAGCATGGACTTGCTCCGGCGAGATGGCATTGTCAAATTCAGCGCCTAGGATGAGCAATGGAGTTTTTACCTTTTTCGGATTCACAAGATTTAATCCTAACAAATCCATAAACATGCGGAATGATTCATCGTTTAATTTTGCATAATATTTGGATACTTGTTCTTCGGGCATATCTTTTGAGAACAATGCCCAGCGTGCCGCTTCAGGTGTTTCCACAACTGGATATAAACGTAGCTGACCAATTACCTTCAGCAGGGTGAGCGGACGTTGCCCGGCCATACGAAAAAATGTCGGCCACAATCCATAATGCGGATTGGATGCCAGCAAAACTGCGGCGGGCGCATTATGTGTTTCCAAATATTTCTGTGTGAGAAACCCGCCCATGGAGTGACCAATGATCACTGGCGCTGTTTCAAATTGACTCGCAACCTGATCCACATCACTGACATAATTTGCAATGGTGTTTCCGCTAATCTTCCCATCACTGCCCGCATGTCCGCGCAGGCTTAATGCAGTGGCGTGATAACCATACTCGGCGAAATATGGAAGGAAGTACTCGTCCCAGCACCACGCACCATGCCACATGCCGTGGACGAAGAGCAGGGGAGTCTTGTGCGTTTGAGTTTGCGGCACGCGGGTGATGGTTTCGAGTCTCATTGAACACCTCCTTGGGGATAAGAGTTCATTGTAACGCCGGGCAAGTAAAAAACAAATTGCAAATCGAATCTGATTTTGCCTTTAGAGGCTTACCATGCGAAACCAATTTGTATTCGGGAATGGACCCTATAAAGAGTTAAGGCGCGAACCACATTGACGGCATAGATTTCTTTTATAGTGTAGAATTTATGCATATAAATAAACATGGCTAAATTTGTTTACTTCGAATCAACAGATGAGTATTTCAAAAACCTGATAATTATGAAGTGAGGCCATGCAGTGCGGCGGGGAAAGATAGCTTAGATAATATTATTTATGAAACGCTGATTGGATATTGCTGCATGCTGGTGAACAAGGTGGTGAAATATGATTAAGAATACCCCGACATTTAAAGAGTTTCTTATATTGTCATTTTTTGTTTTAATCGCGGTCGGGGTTAACTTAACGAAAGCCGTCCATATAGACGATACGGCATATTTGGAAATGGCAAAGGCGATTCTTCATAATCCATTTCACCCGCTTTCTCAGGAAACAAACTGGGGAAATACATCTGAACCGATATTTAATATTAATCAACCGCTTTTCATCCCTTTTGTATATGCATTGGTGCTTAGAAGTTTCGGCGAATCTGAGGTGGCTTTGCACATGTTTATTGGCTTATGTAGCGCTCTGGCTATTTTTCTCTTTTACATGCTGACAAACCATTTTCAAATTCGCCATAAATTATTTCTGACCGGTCTTTTTGCGTTAGGCCCCTCTTTTTTACCCGGCCAAGATTTAATGGTGGATATTCCGCTTATGGCTTTTTGGCTGGTATTCTTTTTGGCGATTTTTTCCATAAAAGAGGAGAATCATAAAAAATACCTGGTTGCTGGATTGGCCGTCGCAATCGCATGTTTAACAAAATATATCAGCTTAACATTGCTTCCCATTTTTATTTTTGCGATGTTATACCGGGGTCATTGGAAAAGTATTTGGAGTTTAGGGATTCCTGTGATTGTTCTGGCACTTTGGTCTTGGTTTAATTATATTGATTTCGGGGCGATACACATGTTTGAAAGACCAACTCCAGACCTCAACGATATTACCTTTCAAATGATATCTTACAGAATGATCACTTGGATTGCTGGTGTCGGCTCTGTTTCACCTTTTGCAATTAGCTTCATCTCGCTAAAACGAAATGATTCTGCTGGCAGGGGCGTATTGCTGGCCGCTTTGGCGAGTGGGTTTGCCTTGAGTGCTTTTATGATTCTTACAAACCAAACTCAATTCATGGCTTATTGGATAATTTTTTTCATTACTGGCGCTTTCGTAAATGGATTTATCCTTTTGATTCTATATCAAAACATAATGGCAGCATGGCAAAGAGAAGATAGAAATGAATTTGGGCAGGAAATAGTGCTTGGTTTATGGATTGCCGGGACAATTACATTCATTATCTTGTTTTCCCCATTTATAGCAATCAGACATATTTTCCTTGTGATGCCTGCGGTCTTGTTGATTCTTGGCAGGCATCTTTCAAAACAAGGAATGATCGTTTCAAGGGATGTCATTAGTTTTGCATTGACAATCTTGTTGGGGGTGGCTCTCGCTGTTTCAGATTATTATTATTCTGATATTTATCGTGTATATGCTTTTAAAATACGAGAGGATTTGCCGCGGGAAGCCCGTATCTATCAAACAGGACATTGGGGCTGGCAGTGGTATTCAATTAAAGCAGGGATGATTCAATATGACACGATAAAAAGCCGCCTCCGAAACGGCGATTACCTGGTTGTTCCTTCTGGTATTTTTAATCAGAAAATCCCTGCGCGCATCCTGCCAAAACTAGAAGAGGCACAACGACTGATAATTCCAGCTCCTGCCCCAACTTGGATCCGAACCATGAATACTAATTTCAAAGGCGGAGGTTATTATGGTTTTGAGTTTCCAGGGTCAACACCATGGCTTTTTTCGAAAGCCCCTTTTGAATTCGTAATCTTTCAATTCGTGGAATAATATTATTAGTTACCAAATGATTTGAAAATCGACAGGATAATTCTGACT
The DNA here is from genome assembly GCA_026390015.1 of Chloroflexota bacterium. GTDB lineage: Bacteria > Chloroflexota > Anaerolineae > Anaerolineales > Villigracilaceae > Villigracilis. The sequence goes on from JAPLGS010000072.1 coordinate 10,450, forward strand.
TATAAGGCGAAAAAATGCTCACGCACTTTGTAGAAAGTACGTGGTTGACGGTTTGAGAAATAAGACCCCCGAGTTTTCAAAATCTCGGAGGTCTTGATGAATTACTGATACGTGATCTCTTCCACGCGCCAACTTTCTTCACCCAAAACTCGCAGCAAGCGAGCAAGCAATTCGGGGCTGATGCGCGTGGTCTCGCTGGGGAAATCTATCAGGTGGCCTGTGCCATTCTCAAAAATCTGGAAAGAGAATTTATCCCGACCATGGAATGAGATCAATGTTCCATGCAAAGTTTTAATTCTGCGCTTGTCACGTTCCTTATCTTCAGAAGCGCGCAAATTAACTGTGATCTGTTTGGGCGGATGATCCGCCTCTTCTTTTGCAAGTGGCACGTACAATGATGGCATGCGCGTAAAGGTCAACGCTTCATCAATTGATTGCGCTGGCTGCTCTCCAGGATCCTCTAAAAGCGAAGGAACTGCCGCGCGCGGCGGCGTGATGGGCTCATCTTTTTTAAATTTCGGCGCGGGTTTGGATGCGGTCGCCGCTTCGTCAAAGGAAGGCTGCCATTCAGCGTCCCAGTCATCGGGGAAGTTATCTGGCGGAGGCGGCAAGCCCTCTCCTTCGAGGGGAGTGGCTTCGTCGGCAACGTGAGTTACAGTCACTGACTGATTCACAATGGGCTTGGGTGGAATCTGCTTTGGAGGTTGAGTCGCTTTTTGGGCAGGAGCAGTTGTCGATTTGTAATGAAGCGTTGTGGCAGGCGTGGGAGGCGTCTCTGGAATTTCATCCGCGGCCGAGGTGATTTTAATCTCAGTCTTGATGACATCCACAAGAATTTTTGGCGGCAGATTCCCCATATCCACTTTGCCTTCGACAATGATGATCTGCCCGACGGTAAGGACATTTCGATAGGTGTCCCATGTTTTCGGGAAGAGCACGAGTTCGATGTTGCCTTGAATATCTTCGATGGTGACGAAGCCCATGCCTTTGCCACTTTTGGTTGTGTACGGACGAATAATGGTGACGAGGCCCGCGACGCGAACTTTTTCTTCGTGGCTGGCTTCGGGCAGCTGCGCGGAAAAATAACTAACGATCTGTGCGAGCGTGGCTTGATATTCGTTTAGCGGATGATCGGTAATGTAGAGGCCGATGAGTTCGCGTTCCCAATTGAGCATTTCGCGCTTGTCGACATTTTTTACTTCAGGAAGATGGATCTCTTCGACAATGCCTGTTGCCGCGCCAAACAGACTCATTTGTCCCGCGTCTGCCGCGCGGAAATGATTGCTGCTGATTGCGATGACGCGATCCAGCGAAGCGATCATGGCGGGGCGGTTGCCAAATTGATCGAGCGCGCCGACTTTGATAAGACATTCAAGCGAACGCTTGCCGACGGTGCGCAGGTCAACGCGGCGGGCGAAATCGTTGAGGTCTGTAAATTTATTTTCCCTGCGTGCCTCAATGATCGCATCCACTGCCGCTTGATTTACGTTTTTGACCGCGCCGAATCCAAAACGAATGGAAGGTTTAATTTTATTTTTGCTCTCGACGCTGTCTTCGGTGGCAATATCTTCGATCTCAAAATCCCAGCCTGATGCGTTGACATCTGGTGCGAGGACAGGTACGCCCATGTTACGCGCATCAGCCACATAGAAAGCGACTTTTTCAGTTATGCCTGCGTTGGCAGAAAGCAAGGCGGTCATATATTCGGCGGTGTAGGTTGATTTTAGATAGGCAGTTTGAACCGCGATCACACCGTAATCGGCGGCGTGGCTATTATGAATAAGTATGTCATTGGCGATGAAGTTGTGGGTTTCAGCGATCTCAAGATCGTAGGTTTGTTTCTCTCCGATATATTCAATAAAAGCAATGCGATCCCAATACAAATCACTTTGTGCATAACGCTTGATGTTGGGGTCATCAAAATATTGGCCTAATCTGTTTAAAGTATTTCTGCCAAACCCGACCTTGCCAGAAGAGTTTGTGGGAGAAAATTCGCGCGGAGCAATACCTGTCGTGGCTGAAATTTCCTTCCAAGTAAGCCCTGATCGATCCTTGGCTGTGCGAATATATTCTTTTACAGCGGTCGGAACAATATCTTTTGTGCCAACTGCAATTGGGGGAAGTATCGCAGTTAGCTCAGCAAGGTAATCTCTACGTTTCTGGCTGACAAAATAACATCCTATATGCTCTAAAAAAGTAAGGATGTTTTCATAGCCTGTGACGAAGACCTGATAGCCAATCCGTCCTTCTTTATAAGGAAAATTAACAGTTCGCAAGCGGCCGATAATACCGAAGCGTAATAATAAATGCTGAAGTTGCCGGGCCATGCGTTGTGAAGAAGTGGCGTAATATAAACTACGTCCGAGCACATCAATATGACCGTCCCCTTCCCACATACGGCTGATCATGAGCCCGATCTGGCGGTTGGTCAACTCAAAAACTGGCGCGGGGATTTCCTTTGTGCGCGCGTTCTTGCCCAACATGTCCAGTTCTCGTGCCCATGAGAATATGCCAGGTTCAAAGCGCTTGTCTACGCGCGCGGCATAAATGGAATAAGTGTTTTTATGTGTGGCAATTGTGCATTTGACATTTTCAAACGTATCAGCGGCTTGAATGAAATCTGTAACCTGTTCTTCATCCTGGTTGTAATAATATACAGAATGAGGGTGGCACAGATTTCCCTCTGCCAATAAATGACCGAGCGCGATCACTTCGTGGTCAGGCCATTCGTTTAGCCCTTCCACTGGGATGATTCGTGGAACAGCGATAAATTCATCAGGTTGTAGATCATCCAATTTGCGCCAGCCGTTATATGTGTAGAAAGGATGATTACCTGTTGCTTCGATGGTACGTCCCAGCGCTGTGGTTAAACGAAAAACAGGTTTGACACCGTTGTCCATTACCTTTGTAACCAGTTGATTCTTTAATTTTAATGCGGGAATATCGCATGATAAAGTTTTTGTAATAGACGTGATACCACGATATAAATCTTCCATTTTTACAAGGCGGCCTGTGGACGCATCCAAAACTTCCACGTCGCCGGGCAAACATTTGTTGAAACCATACCTCGCGAACTCTTCCCAATCCATGTAGATCGCATCGGCAGTGGATTGGTCCATTCCTTTTTCAACGGCGCCTTTGACGAACTTGGCGCGATGTTTATCGATATCTTCTTTTTTCTTCTTTGAGATTGCTCTGCGCAATTCGTCAGATTCAGAGGGGCTGTATCCCGCAAGTTCCACAGCGGCGCGCATCAGTTGTTCCTGATAAACAGGAATTCCATAGGTGTCCTGGAAGATCGGAGCCATATCCGGGTGGCGATATTCCACTTCCGCTTCACCGTGCATGCGCGCAATATAATCGGGAATGAAGGCCATCGGTCCCGGGCGGTACAACGCGACCATCGCGATGATGTTATCGAGATTCTTTGGTTTCATTTGGACGATATAACGAGTCATGCCTCCGCCTTCCACCTGGAAGACTCCCGCAGTTTGTCCCGCGCCCATTAATTCAAATGCTCTGGGATCATCAATGGGAATATTGTTCAGATCAAACTTAATGCCGTGACGTTTTTCGATCATGTCGCAGGCGCGCGCCATCACGGTCAATGTGATCAGACCGAGGAAATCCACTTTCAACATGCCCAGCGATTCGAGGATGCCCATTTCAAACTGAGTGACAGACTTGATGGGTGTTTCTTCCGAATTGGAAGTTGGGCGATGAAGTGGCAGGTAATCAAGAATTGGCTGATCTGAGATCACCACACCCGCGGCGTGCGTGCCTGCGTTGCGAACCGTGCCTTCCATGCGCGCAGCAATATCCACCACTTCCTTGATGCGCGCGTCTGAATTATATATTTTTTTGAACTCAACAACTTCAAGCGCGTCTTTCATGGTGGTTGCTCTACCTGAAACGAACGGAACGAGTTTTGCAACCTTGTCTATTTCGGGCAACGGCACTTCCATTACACGCGCCACATCGCGCAGGGCAGCTTTCGTTCCCATGGTGCCAAAGGTAATGATCTGCGCAACCTTGTCATTACCGTATTTTCGCGCGGTATATTCCAGCATTTCGGAACGGCGGTCGTCGCGGAAATCCAAGTCAATATCAGGCATGGACACGCGCCCCGGATTCAGGAATCGTTCAAAGATGAGTGCGTGTTCAAGTGGGTCAACTCTTGTGATGTCGAGTGTGTAGGCGATGATCGAACCAGCGGCCGAGCCGCGCGCGTTGTACCAGATCCCATTTTCACGGGCGAAGCGGCACAGATCCCAAACGATTAGGAAGTAAGCGTCGAATCCCATGGTGTGGACGACGCTTAATTCATATTCGAGTCTTTCCTGGACCTTCGAGCTGACGGCGTCAGCCTTGAATTTTATCTGCGCCCCCTGCTGGCACAGCGCGCGCAAATAAGTTTCGGTTGTGTATCCTTCAGGAACTGTGAAATCGGGCAGGTGATAGCCCTTGAAAGATAAGTCGACATTACAGCGTTCCGCAATGAGCAGTGTATTGCTCAACGCGTCGGGAACTTCCGAGAAAATTTTGCTCATCTCCAAAGGCGAACGCAGATAATACGAGTCGTCGCTCATCTTCATTCGTTCGGGATCCGAAAGCACGGTCTGTGTTTGAATGGCGAGCAGGATCTCCTGTAATTTCGCGTCTTCCTGATTGATGTAATGCACATCGTTGGTGGCGATGAATCTTGCTGAATAACGCGCGCCTAAACTTAAAAGTTGTTTGTTTAAGTCCGTAATCTCTTTGATATTATGCTGCTGCAGCTCAACAAAGAATCTATCTCTGCCGAAGACTTCGGAATACCAGTCCCATTTTTTCACGGCCTCAGCGGGATTTTCGCTAAGCAGCGCACGCGGAATCTCCGCAGACATACAGCCTGAGGTGCAGATCAACCCTTCAGCGTGTGAAGCGAGAAAGTCATGGTCAATGCGCGGATAATAATAGAAGCCATCCATTTGCGCGGCAGACGCGATCTTCAACAGATTCTTGTAGCCAGTTTCATTCTCCGCAAGCAGGAGCAGATGCGAGGAGGTGCGGTCGAGTTTCGAATCCTTATCTTTCATCCCGCGCGCCGCCATGTACGCTTCGAGTCCGATGATCGGCTTGATGTTCTCGGCTTTCGCAGCTTTGTAAAAGTCCATCACTCCGAACATCGTGCCATGATCCGTGATGGCCACCGATTCCATGTTCATCTCTTTAACGCGTTTGACCAGCTTCTCGATATTCGAGAAACCGTCGAGTAAAGAATATTCGGTGTGAACGTGTAAGTGGGTGAAGGACATTTCGGTTTGAAATTATTTTCGTAAAAATGTTTGAATGCGATTATAGCACGCATGTTCAAGAATGAAATCTACGACATGCTTAAAATATGCGGGTGTTTATCTTCCCTCGCATAAATAGCACAGCCGCAAAATTCTTAACTCATCATAATTGACTGTACCATTCAACTTGTCGTACACAGGCTTCAACATATCCGAGCCGAGTATATCGAACGCTTTGAAGACCGCCATTTGCTGGTCGGGATTGAGATTCGACAACGCGATCAGATCCTCTGCCGAGCGCAGCGGATTGCCCGCCATGATAAACCGCGCAAGATGATTCAGGATCGTATCCACGCTGACTTCATAGCGTTTCATTAATTCCTGAATGCTCTCGCCCGCGTTGTACGCTTCGCCCACGGTCACATATCGCCGGCCCGCATCCTTATCCGCTGTGCGTATTGGCGTTTTATATTTTTCATCAATTCTATTTGATCTGCAATAATCTTTGATGATCGCAAGAAAATCGTTTCCATATCTTTCATTTTTTACTTTCCCGACACCGTTGATGTTCAATAAACTATCACGACTTTGCGGGAAATAGGAAGACATCTCAACTAAAGTTTTATCGGAGAAAATTACATAAGGCGGGACGCCAGCCGAATCTGCCAGTTCTTTTCTTTTATTTCGAAGCAGACTGAATAATGACTTGTCATATTCTGACTCAGCAGATACTTTGCCGCGCGCGCCTGAGCGTTCCTTCTTCTGCGGCTCATTGATCTGACCTCGAACCTGATTCCGCGACTTGAGCAGCTCCAGCCCTTTGGCAGTGATCGATAACACGCGATAGGCAGGCTCCTGATCCAACAATCCGCGCTCCACCAGTTGACGGGAAACATGCATCCACTGGCTTTTGGTTAATTCCTTTCCGATGCCATATGTGGACAGTTCATGATGATTATATTTTTCAACCTTCTCATTTTTCGAACCCAACAAAATATCCACCACATGCGCCGCGCCGAATCTTTCCCCGCTGCGTTTGACACAGGATAGAAATTTCTGCGCCGGGATGGTGATGTCGGCGAGGTCGCTTTCTTCCATGCCACAGTTATCGCAAGTGCCGCAATTTTCGCCGACAATAGTTTCGCCGAAATAAGCCAACAGAGGTTTGCGTCTGCAAATACTTCCTTCTGCATAGCGTGTCATCGCGTCCAAATGTTGATAGGCTGCGCTACGCTCAGGATCTTCTTTTTGATCGATGAAATATCTGATCTTTGCGGCATCGCCATAGCTGTATAGTAACAAACAATGCGCGGGCAGACCGTCACGCCCGGCGCGCCCGATCTCTTGATAATAACTTTCGATATTTTTCGGCAGATCAAAGTGGACCACGAAACGTACATTGGGTTTATTGATGCCCATACCAAATGCGATCGTCGCTACAATGATCTGTATATCGTCGCGGATAAAGGCTTCCTGATTCCGTCTGCGCTCGGAATCCTCCAGCCCCGCGTGATACGGGCGGACTGAGAATCCCTTGTGCGCCAGCGCGTCGGCGAGTTCATCCACCTGACGGCGCGAGAAGCAATAAATAATTCCAGATTGATCCTTAAAATTTTCAAGAAACTTTATGGTCTGCGCCACAGGCTCGCGTTTGGGAGTCACTTCAATGAACAGGTTCTCTCTATTAAAAGAAGACTGAAACTCGTTCGCTTGTGAAAACCCGAGCGTAGACATAATATCCGCGCGGACTCGGGGCGTGGCGGTGGCGGTCAACGCCATGCACACAGCGGATGGAAATTTCTTGCGCACATCCACCAGTTGACGATACTCGGGGCGGAAGTCATGCCCCCACTCTGAGATGCAGTGGGCTTCGTCAATCGCTAGCAGATCAAGTTTCAGCGAGGAAAGAAGCGAGTAAATTCTGGGAGTCAGTAATGTCTCAGGCGCCACATAAAGTAATTTGGATTGTCCACTTTTCACAGCGTCCACATTCTCCTGATATTCATCGGGTGAAAGTGAACTGTTGAGAAAAACCGCCGAGACGCCCAGCGCGCGCAGCTGCTCCACTTGATCTTTCATCAACGCGATCAATGGCGAGACGACAACGGTCAATCCGTCGAACAACAGCGCGGGCACCTGATAGGTGAGCGACTTGCCGCCGCCCGTGGCCATGATGACCAGCGTGTCGCGCCGCGCCTGCACATTGGCGATGATCTCGCGCTGTAGCGGCTTGAAGGTGTCGTATCCAAAAGTGGATTTGAGAATGGATTCAGGGGTGAGCATGATTAGTTGAATATAGTTTCACTGATGAGGTCACTGCAAAACTTGAAATTTTGCGCCTTGATGTTCTTGCGTTACTGTTTTATATTTTTGCAGTAGAGTCTTCCATATTTAAAAAATGTGTATCCTATCCTGTTTCTGACTAATACAGAAATTCGCGATTTGAAAAAAGATCAGCGAACAAATAGTTTTATTCATCCACATACGGAACATATTCCGCGCGGGCAATACCTTGCTTGAAAGCAGTCTCAGCGACAGCACGTGCTACTGCCCGATGAACTTTTTTATCGAGCGGGCTGGGCACCAATTCACCGGGCGGAGTCATCTCGGCGATGACATGCGCGGCGGCTAATAACATTTCATGTGTGATGCGCGGCGCGTTCGCATCCACTGCGCCGCGGAAAATACCGGGGAACCCCAGCACATTGTTCACAGATTTTCCGTCCGCTGCGAAAGCCGCGCCGTGTTCCAGCGCAACTTCAGGATCGATCTCAGGATTCGGATTCGACAACGCCAAAATGATCTGTCCCTTGCGCACCATTTCTGGCTTGATCAGATTCGGCGCGCCGGTGGTGGCGATCACAATGTCACATTTTTCCATGATCTCGATTAAGTTGGATTTCCTGCCCCCGGCTTTTTCAAACCTACTCAAGGCATCTTGACTCAAGTCTGTGCCATAGACCGCGTTTCCGGTCAAACGCATCATCATCTGACCGATGGCATGGCCTGCCGCTCCAAGCCCGATCTGCCCGATGACAGAACTCTTCAAGTCCGTGGCTGTTTCGCGAGTCGCAACCAGCAATGCCGCAGTGCAGACAACTGCCGTGCCATGTTGGTCATCATGCAAAACGGGAATATCAAGCATGGCTTGCAATCTTTCCTCGATCTCAAAACAACGCGGCGCCGATATATCCTCAAGTTGAATGGCTGCGAAGGTGGGCGAGATCGCCGCCACAGCGGCAATGATCTCTTCGGTGTTTTTTGTATTCAGTAAAATGGGAATCCCTGAAAGGCCAACCAGCGTTTCCATGAGCATGGCTTTGCCTTCCATCACCGGCATACTCGCCAGCGGACCGATATCTCCAAGCCCAAGCACGGCGGTTCCATCCGTAACAATAGCCACCATGTGACTCACACTGGTATACAACCGCGCAAGGGCAGGGTCTTTGGCGATCTTAAGGCAAACCTCCGCAACGCCGGGTGTGTACACACGCCGAAGGGTTGTCAGCGAATCGATCGGGTAGCGCGAGCGGATGGCGATCTTGCCTTTGTGATGCAGTTCCAGAACTTCGTCACGCACCTCAAGTACACGCGTGCCTTCATTCTCATGCATCGCTTCGACAATTGCTTTAAGACTCGTTTCATCCTCTGCGTTGATCGTGATATCACGCACCACATTCTGCGATGTTTCAGTCACGAGCACGATGCTGCCGGTGCTTCCGCCGGCTTCGGCAATCGCAGTCAGCAATTTACCCAGAATGCCTTTTTTTTGCGAATTACGAACCCGCACTGTCCGAATAATCTTTCTTTCCCAAGCCATAAAATACCTCCGTGTTATTCAACACTGACAACCGTACGCCACCATGATCCTCGAAGCGAGTGATAGCGCGAATTCTAACGTCATTCACGCTATTAATTATTTCGGTTATTTTAGTAATTCAGGTAATTCCGCAAACGACTTGATAACCGCGCAGTCTGCATCCGTGAAGAGACTGGTTGGGTCGTAGAGAACAGGCGTCAGCCCGGAGCGGCGCGCGCCCACAATATCTGCAAAATAATTGTCGCCGATGTACATCGTCTCTTGAGCAGATGTGCCGGCCAATTCCAATCCGCGTTCAAAGATGATCCTGTCAGGCTTATAGGAATTTACTTCTCCGCCCGCAAGCGAGAACTTGAAATAGCAGTCCATTTTTATTTTCTTTAATTCTTCCGGATAAGGCTCTTCCCGATTCGAGACCACGCCAAGCACATACTCTGATTTTTTCAAGAACTCCAAAAGCGGATATGCATCTTGCGGCACATATACTTCAGGTTTATAAAATTCATTCATGTATGTTGAAATTTCATCAGCGAGTTCGACGGCTTGAGTGGAGTGAATTCCGAGTGACACTAAACGCCTCTTTGTAAAATTCTGCCAAAAGCCTCTGAGGTTTCCATTATATATTTTTTCATCTGCCTGAATTTCAAGCGAATAAGAAAAATAATGATGTGTCCAATGTTCGGAACGGATTCGATCTTCTTCTGAAATATGCAAACCGATATTTCTAACGTATTCCACAAAAACATCCCCAGCGTTGGGGATGTGATGACGAAGCGTGCCGTCAAGGTCAAATAAAATTGCTTTGATCTTCTTCATAGCTGATACGCTATCCTCCAATTTCACTCATGATGCGGTTCAAGGGGATGATCCCGTCGGCGAGGCCGTGTCCCCAGGGTTTTTCCCAAACGCCATCGAGCAGGAGTCTGCGTAATTCTTCCTGTGTAGCGCCTGCGCGCATGGGGGTGAGCAGGTCGACTTCTTTTTCACGCAAAAGACACAGACGCAATTTGCCATCCGCGGTAAGACGGGCGCGTGTACACGCCGAACAAAATGGATGTGTGACCGATGAAATAAAACCGACATCCCCTCTTGCGCCGTGGATGTGAAAAACCTGCGCTTCGCCATCCAACTTGCCGCCATTGGCGGGTTCGAGTTTGCCAAATTCAGATTCGATGCTTCCCTGAATTTGCGCCATCGTGATCACTTGGTTGACCTGCAGATCTGTTGCGCCTGCGAATGGCATCATCTCAATAAAGCGCATCTGCCACGGATGATCGATCGTGAGGGCAGCCAGATCAACAACATCTTCCTCGTTGTAGCCTTTCACGACCACCGCGTTAAGTTTGACCGGAGTCAGCCCCGCTTTTTCAGCGGCGAGTATGCCTTCCCAGACCTCATCAATTTTTCCCCAGCGGGTGAGACGTTTGAATTTAGCCGGGTCCAGCGTATCAATGCTGATGTTGACGCGCTGCAAGCCGGCGTCAGCCAAAGGTTGAGCCAGCTTCTTGAGCAGCAGCCCGTTCGTCGTCATGGATACTGAACGGATACCTTCGGTGGCGGAAATGCCCCGAATAATATCCACGATATTGGCGCGGACTGTCGGCTCGCCACCCGTCAAACGAATCTTGTCGAAGCCGAGGCTGGCAAAAAGACGCGTGAAGGCGAGGATCTCGTCATCTTGCATTAGATCTGCATTGGGGCGAAAGGTCATATCCTCAGGCATACAATAGATACAACGCAAATTGCAGTGATCGGTGAGGCTGATTCGCAGATAATGAATGTTTCTTCCAAAACGGTCAATTGCCATAGATTTTATGTATTATAACAACAATATAAGAACTCCATTACTACAATTGACGGTCAGTGTTACCCGTGCTATCATCGCCAATCATCTTTTTATATTTTTTTCAAAGGAGTTATTTATGAGTTTCGATTTTATTGTTCGAATTATTGGCATGATCGTTTTATCTGTCATTGGCGGTTACTGGGGATATGATATTTCCAGATCCATTCCAAACGAAATGATTGGCTACACATTGGGATTTGCCTTGCTCGGCGCGCTGAGCGGGTTGTTGTTTACGCCCTACGTCACTACCCGCCCGGTACGCGCCCTTCGCTCTTTGCTTGGACGCCTGGCAGCTGAAAGCCTGTTCGCTGCACTGACAGGTTTGATAGTCGGCCTTTTGATCGCCGCTTTGCTCGGGTTTCCGCTTTCGCTTTTACCAAAACCCTTTGGAGAGGTTCTTCCCTTTTTGGGTGTTTTAATTTTCTCTTACTTTGGTGTTTCGCTTTTTGTAATGCGCCAGGGCGATATTATGGGTTTGCTCAGCGCCTTAAGCGGGCGCAACGAGGGCGGTTCTTCCTCGGCCTGGACAAATCTCAACCGCAATATTCTGCTGGATACCAGCGTCATCATTGATGGGCGGGTGGCGGATATTGCCAAAACTGGATTCTTGCCCGGCACGCTGCTCATTCCACGCTTTGTGCTGAACGAACTCCAATATATAGCAGATTCCCCTGACAGTATGCGCCGCCAGCGCGGACGCCGCGGAATGGAAGTGTTGGCTGAATTACAGAAACTTCCCAATATCCTCGTGCGCATCTCAGACATCAACGTGGATGGCGTACGCGAAGTGGATGATAAACTGATTGTGTTGGGCAAACAACTCAAAAGTCCGGTGTTGACGAACGATTACAACCTCAACCGCATTGCTGAAATACAGGGTGTGACGGTACTCAACATCAACGAATTGGCGAATGCTGTTAAATCAGTTGTATTACCGGGCGAGGCTTTACGCATCAACATCATGCAGGAAGGCAAGGAACATAGCCAGGGCGTAGGTTATATGGAAGACGGCACGATGGTGGTAGTGGAAAATGGAAAGGATTACATCGGCGAATATATGGATGTAAACATCACCAAAGTGCTGCAAACCGCAGCTGGACGCATGATTTTTGGCCGCGTGGATGAAGATGCCGCCGCGAAGAAGAAGAAATAAGATCAGTAATCAGGAAACAGTGAACAGGACGTACGAGTTGCGTCCTGTTTTGTTTTATAATGGGAAGATCATCATTAAAACTTTGAACTTTTGAAACTTTTTATAAAAAGAGAACCCATGCTAAAAATCTATAACACGCTCGCCCGCAAGACAGAAGAATTTCAAACGCTCGAACCGAACCTCGTGAAAATGTACGTATGCGGGGTGACGGTTTACAACGATGCGCATGTCGGTCACGCCATGTCGGCGCTGGTCTTCGACATCATCCGCCGCTATCTGGAGTATCGCGGCTACACTGTCAAACACGTCATGAACTACACCGACGTGGACGATAAGATCATCAACCGCGCCAAACAGCTCAAGGAAGATCCGCTTAAACTCTCACAGCGTTATATCGAAGATTACGCAAAAGACCTCGCCAGCCTGAACGTGCTGCCCGCAACATCCAATCCGCAGGTCAGCAAGACCATGCCGCTCATCATCAAATTTATCGAAGGCCTCATCGAAAAGGGAAATGCTTACGCCGCGACCAATGGGGATGTCTATTTCAGCGTCACCAGCGATGCTGACTACGGACGTCTCTCAGGCCGCAAACTGGACGACATGCAAGCCGGCTCACGCGTCGAAGTGGAGGAAGCCAAAACCCATCCAATGGATTTTGCTTTATGGAAAGCCGCCAAGGAAGGCGAAATTTCTTGGGACAGTCCGTGGGGTCACGGCCGCCCTGGCTGGCACATCGAATGCTCGGCCATGAACCTCGCTGAACTCGGCGAACAAATTGATATCCACGGCGGCGGCAATGACCTGATCTTTCCGCACCACGAAAACGAGATCGCGCAAAGCGAATGTTACAGCGGCAAGGAATTTTCGCGATATTGGGTGCACAACGGCATGTTGCAGCTCGGCGGCGAAAAAATGTCCAAGTCGCTTGGCAACATTATTTCAATCAAAGAATTTTTATCCAAACGTGAAGCAGATGTAATGCGGATGCTCGTCTTGAACGGGACTTATCGCTCACCCCTGCTTTTCAATGACGATACTCTGGACGCCGCGCAGAAAAATGTGGAGCGTCTTAAATCAGCCCTGCGGCCTGCTTCCGCATCAGCCAGTGGACTCAACCCTGAATCAATTTCGGCAGTCGCATCCACCGCCGAATCAGCCAAGGCAAATTTTATCGAAGCCATGGATAGTGACTTCAACACCGCCGGCGCCATCGCCGCGTTGTTCGAGCTTAGTAAGATCATCAACAACGCGCGTGATAGCGGCGCAAATGATCAACAGCTCAAATCAGCCCAAGGCATCTTCCGTGAACTGGCGAATGTGCTTGGATTGAAACTCGAAGAGAAACAAGGCTCAGCTGACTCAGACGCCTTCATCAACCTGCTGATCGAAACCCGCGCGGAAGTTAGAAAGCAAAAGTTGTGGGCGCTCTCCGACCAGATCCGCGATAAGTTGAAGGAACTCAACGTGACCATCGAAGACAGCAAAGATGGAACCACCTGGAGATGGGGATAAAATCAGTCTTATGCCTCTGACTTCGAGGTATACTTTCGCCAACCCGCAACAAGAGGAGAATATAATCATGAAAAGAGCTATCAGTATCAGCATTGGTTCATCCAAACGCGACAAGGCCGTTGAGGTCACTTTGCTTGGTGAAAAGATCAGCATCGAACGAATCGGCACAGACGGCGACATGGAAGCGGCCGCTTTAAAATATAAAGAACTTGATGGCACCGTGGATGCCTTCGGCGTAGGCGGCGCGGATCTGGGCGCCCTCGCTGATGGAAAATGGTATCCTTTATATTCAGTGGCGCCCATGGTACGTTATGTAAAAAAAACCCCGCTGGTGGATGGCGGCGGATTAAAGAACACCCTTGAAAATAAAGCCCCCGCATTTTTAGATAAAAAAATTGGCGATTACATCAACTCGCACGGCCGCAAAGTCCTGGTGACCGTGGGAGTCGATCGCTGGGGACTGTCTCAGGCTTTTGCAGACGCCGGTTACGAAACCGTCTTTGGCGACCTGATGTTTGGCTTGGATATTCCCATCGCCATTCACAAGATCAGTCAGCTAAAAACAGTGGCCGCACTGCTCATGCCAATCGCTGGAAGATTACCTTTCTCGTGGATCTATCCCACAGGCGAAAAGCAGGAGAAACGCACACCCAAATGGGGAAAACATTATGCGTGGGCAACCGTCATCGCTGGCGACTGTCATTACATCAAACGTTTTATGCCCGATGATCTAACGGGTAAAGTGATCGTTACCAATACCACCACTCCTGAAGATGTTGCTGAATTTAAAAAAGCGGGTGTGAAATATCTAATCACAACCACCCCCGTACTGGACGGACGTTCCTTTGGAACCAACATGATGGAAGCCGCGATCGTAGCCGTCTCTGGCAAGGGACGCGCGCTCACGTGGCCTGAATTAACTGAGATGCTCGATAAACTTGGATTCGAACCGCAATTACAGGAGTTGAATTAACTATGGACGCGATCGTAACCGCCGGCGGAATTCCGCAGCCTGGTGAACCTTTATATTCATTTTCCAATGGCAGTTCCAAAGCCCTGATTGACGTCGCGGGTAAGCCGATGGTGCAGTGGGTACTGGACGCGTTGAGCAACTCCACCAAAGTGGATAACGTCATTTTGATCGGCGCTTCGCAAAAGATCGGCCTGACCTGCGCAAAGCCCATCCACTACATCTCCAATCAGGGGCGCATGCTTGCGAACATTGTCGCGGGCGTCAATAAATCCATCGAGTTGAATAAGAAGAGCGAATATGTTCTGATCGTCTCTTCCGATATTCCCGCCATCAAAGGCGAAATGGTAGATTGGCTGGTGGAAACCACCATGCAAACCAAAGATGATCTTTACTACGGCGTTTGTCCGCGTGAAGTGATGGAAGCGCGTTACCCTGAATCGCACCGCACCTACACCAAATTGAAAGATATACAAGTATGCGGCGCAGACATGAACGTCATCCACGTCAGCATGGCAACTACGCATCTCGACACATGGGAACAACTGATCGGCAACCGCAAGAGTCCCTTGCGCTCGGCGGCTGTTATTGGCTTTGATATTCTTTTCAGAATGTTCATACGCCAGATCACCATACAGGAATTGGTGGAAAAAGCATCAGCCAGGATCGGCATAAAAGGCAAAGCCATTTTCTGGTCACAGGCTGAACCGTGCATGGATGTCGACAAACCACATCAACTGGAAATCATGCGGGAAGACCTCATCCGTCAAAAAAAGAAAACCGCCGCCGCAGAAAAAAGATTGAAGAATAAACTGGTCAAGGGAAAATGAATTTTCGATCACTACTAGAACTTGACGCCCGGCTCTCCGACCAATTACGCGTGGCCGAAAAGCCGGGCTTCCTGCGCAACCTCGCCGCATTCCTCGCCCACTCCGGCGACTCATGGTTTTGGGCGGCCGCCATCATCACACTATGGTTCTTCAGCAACTCAACATGGAAACAATGGGCAGTGGTTGAATTCTTTGGCATGCTGGGCCTGGCCGGGGTTGTGCTGGCGATCAAATTTCTCGTCCGCAGGGAAAGACCTCAGGGAGAATGGGGTGGAATTTATCGCAACACCGATCCGCATTCGTTTCCATCAGGACACACCGCCCGCGCATTTTTGATCGCTGTCGTTGGGACGGCTCTTGCCCCGACCTGGCTTGCTGCTGCTCTTTGGGTTTGGGCGCCGCTGGTATCGTTGGCGCGCGTGGCGATGGGCGTTCATTATCTTTCAGACATTATCGCCGGCGGATTTTTGGGAAGCATCGTCGGGTTGATCGGCTTGCAAATTTATCCGCCGATGATCAACTGGCTGGTTTCTTCCATCGGCTTTCCGCTTTGGTAGAAATCAAACAAGTCAGGCTTGAAGCCTGACTTGTTTTTTACATCGAGGAATCTCAAATGAACGCAAACACATTTCGACTCAAGCCCGGGCAGGATCTATTTGACTCTATCGAAGTCTTCGTAGCGGATAAAAAAATCGGAGCGGGCTGCATACTATCCTCGGTGGGAAGTTTGACGCACGCGACCCTCCGCCTCGCGAACCGTGATACCTACAACGAATACGAAGGTCACTTTGAGATCGTGTCTATGACAGGCACAGTTTCAACAAACGGCTCACACATTCATGTTTCGATTTCAGATGGCGATGGCCTGACCATTGGGGGACACCTCGTTTCGGGATGCAAAATCTATACCACGGCAGAAATTGTCATTGCCGAGTTTGATGATGTTATATATCAACGCGAGTCACTGAAAAATGATTCGGGGTATGAAGAATTGGTGATTTATAAAAAATAACATGTCGTTGCGAGGAGCGTTCTTGCACTATGCGACGAAGCAATCTCCCAAGAGTGCAGAGATTGCTTCGTCACTCGCTATCGCTCGTTCCTCGCAATGACGTTAGAAATTCTTCCTGATTTCTAACCGTCTCTTTAAATCCCAATTTTTTTCCCAGCCTGGTCAACTGCGGCGGATCAACATAGGTCTGCGCCAGAACTTCATCCTGTCCAAATATATTGGCGGCCACGCCATCCAATAATATCCGCCCTTCAGACAAAGCGATCACCCGCTCAAAATTTTCGGCGCAGAAATCAATATCATGCGTAATGGTGACAACTGTTTTTCCTTCGCGCCGCAACTCAGCAATGACATGCGCGATGCGCGCAATACTTAACGCATCCTGGCCCGTTGTAGGTTCATCGAAAATTACGATGGGCGTATCCATAGAAATGACAGACGCCAGCGCGACCATCTTACGCCACGTGGGGGAGAGATCATACGGGTTGGTTTCGGTCTTGTCACTTAATTCAGTCAGCGTCAGCGCGCGCTTGACCAATTCATCCGTTTTGTCTTTTGAATAGCCCAAATTGCGCGGACCAAATTTAACCTCTGTGCCAACATCTTTTGAAAATAATTGCTCATCAGGGTTTTGGAAGACATAACCAACTCTTGACGCGAGTTTCGCCACTGAAGTTATTTTCGTGTCCCAATCTCCTATCAAAACGGACCCGGCAGTGGGCTGCAACAATCCGTTGAAGTGTCTCACGAGCGTTGTCTTGCCCGCGCCGTTCTGCCCGACAATGGCGACCTGCTCGCCAGATTCTATGGTGAGTGAAATTCCCTGCAATGCTTCCAGTCCTGTGGGATAGGTGAAACGAAGATCATTAATTTCGATTTTCATTTCTTGAATCCTTCCACGGCTTCATCCAATGTAACTGGTAAATTTTCCTTCTTCCACAATCCTTGCTTCTTCGCCTCCCTCGTAGTGGATGTATAACGCGAAACCCCAAATCCGTTTTCAGCCAAAAGTTCTGAGGTCAATACTTCATTGGGTTTGCCTTCCATCAAAACCTGCCCATCTTTCAAAGCGACGACTCGATCTGCGAAATTCGCGATCCATTCCATTTTGTGTTCGACCATTACAACGGTCATACCGCCCTCCGCCATTTTGCGGATCACGCCGAAGACTTCACGTGTGCCGATCGGATCCATTTGCGAGGTCGGTTCGTCGAGCACAAGCAGTTTGGGCCGCATGACCAGGATCGAGGTCAAAGCGACGCGTTGTTGTTGTCCGCCAGATAATGAATAAGGGGAACGATCCGCCAGGTTGCTGATGTCGGTCAACTTCATGGCTTCTTCCACGCGGGGTTTCATCTCGTTGCGCGGCACACCTGTATTTTCCAATCCAAATGCGATCTCTTCAAAGACCGTATATTTTGCGCCAGAAATTTGATTGAACGGATTTTGAAACGCGAGACCGACATTCAAGACCCATTCATCCAGCGTGGATTTACTTGAGTCCATGCCAGCCACTTCAACCGTACCGCTGATCTCACCTTTGAAAAAATGCGGCACAAATCCCGCGAGCGTATAACACAGCGTGGATTTACCCGCGCCGTTTGGGCCAACAATCGCAACGAACTCACCCTCGTTCACTTGCAAATTAATATTTTGCAAAGCGGGTGTTTTTGTGAGCGGATATTTATATGTGACGTTATTTAGATTTATGAAAGCCATAGTTTCAACACGATCGAAATGATAACAAGAATAACCAGACCCCAACGAATGAACTTATCAGAACTGCGGTCTGAAATTTCATAAAGCGATGTTTTCGCTTTTTTGGAAGTGAATCCGCGCGCTTCGATAGCGATGGCGCGTTCCTCCACTTCAACAAGGGAGCCAAAAACCAAAGGACTGACGAGCGGTACAACGGAACCAATTCGCTTGAAAAATGTACTTTCAGTATCCAATCCACGTGACCGTTGGGCGGCAATAATTGTTTGGGCTTTTGCCTGCATTTGCGGCAGAATTTGCAAAGTTGAAATAATGACATAGGCAAACTGCGGAGGCAATCCGCGGCGTGTGAGGTCAGACATTAATTCACTCGGATGCGTGGTCAGCAAAAACAAGGTAAAGGCAGAGATCATCACTGTAATTCTTGTAGCGATACGAAACGCGAACAAAAGACTTTCCTGGGTTATATCCAGAAACCAAAAGTTAAAAATAACGGTTTGCCCGATGGGTTGGAAGAATGCCTGCATGAAGAAAATAAACCCCGCCGCAGGGAGGATCAGACGGAGCGCGCTTGTAAAATATTCATTCGCAACCTTGCCAATAAAAACAAGCGGCACAATAACCACGAGTAATAAACCATGCGAAGTCCAATACCATGGACTAAATATTGAGACCAGAATAATACTTAAGGCCAAAACGATTTTGGTTAATGGATTAAGATGATGGAGAGCGCTGTCGCGTTTAACGAAGAAAGAAAGACGTTCATGCATAAAAATTCCTGATTACCTGCCTGATTTGAGTACTTTGAATTATAAACTAAAAAAAATCAGGCCTCGGGAAGAGGCCTGATTTTTACTAAAGAGCTGCGATATATTAGCCTGCGAGCATGTTGCGGACTACGAAACCCAACGCAACAACAACCACAACAACTACCAGCGCGATAATTATTTGAGTAGTATTGTTACCACTTTCCACTTCCGCATTCTCGGGCCGCGGGAAGCGGGCAACCAGGCGCTTGGAAAGTCCCTGTACGATGACGAAGGCAAGCATGGCGGTAGTGATCTTATCCACTGGTTCAACAAGAAAACCAGTGCTCAATACAGCCGATAGAACGCCCTGACCAGTCTGCAGCAAATAGGCGGTAATGAAAGAAGATCCGCTGGCTGTAATGCCGCCGTAAAGATAAACAGAAATCGGAGTTGAGACAATCGCGGCAGTAAGCGCAATCAGGAAGCCTGACAAAATCACCTTCCACCAGTTCTTGAATAAACCTGCATTGGCGCATAAACCTGCCACCAACCCAATGAAAAACGCCACAGGCCACCAGGGCAGGGAATCTGGATTAAACAGACCCCAGATGGTATTTGAGAGTGCGCCAGTCAACGCGCCTGCCCATGGACCAGCAACAATACCCACGAGCACTGTCCCGATCGAGTCTAGGAAAACAGGTAATTTCAACAAAACAACGATTTGCCCTATTGCAATATTGATGGCAATCGCCACAGGGATGAGCACCCACGTCATGGTCGTGAAATCTTTTTTGATCTTTTCGAACATATCTTCCTCCGAATGAAATATAGGTTGAATGACTTAAAAATTAGAACACTTTGAAATCTCAAAAGTCACGCAAAAGGCAGCGTAAATTTTTCAATTCTTTCCAGAAATAATTCCATAAAATCACGCGGTCTCACACCGAGCGCCACTTTCATATTCGCGGGCTTTTTGGTCATGTTATAAAAATCCGCGAAGGTATTGCCCATCGAAACACCGCCTGAAAGATCAACATCCACATACAATTCCTGATAATCGCATAGTTCAGGCATGAAGGTCAACGCCAGAGTCAGCGGATCGTTGATCACACAGCCGTCAATTTTTTGGTATTCGTCGTGGAATTCCATGTAAAAACGGGTCGCATCCGAGATGAATTTTGTGATCGGCGAATCAATTTTCAACAACCTGTTCAGATCTTCCTTCAAAAAAATACATTGATACGTCACATCCAACGGAGTGAGTATGATCGGCATCCCCGAATGAAAAACAATATGCGCGGCGTGCGGGTCAACATAAGTATTGAATTCCGCCAGCGGTGTGGTGTTGCCTTCATGTCTGATCGCGCCGCCCATGATAAATACCTCTTTAACATTTTCCACAATGCGCGGCTCCTGCCGAATTGCCATTGCGATATTTGTCAGCGGACCGATGCAGACCAATGTGATTTCTCCCGGCGCAGACATGATCTTCTCGATTAGAAAGTCGCTTCCCTTCTGCAACTGAGGCTTGGTCTGTGGTGCTGACAATTTTGCATATCCGATTCCCTGTACTCCATGAGTCTCAGGCGCAAGCAGGGATGGCCGAACAAGCGGCAAGTCGCAGCCTTTGTAAACAGGAATATGCCTCGCCTGCGCCAATTCAAAAACGGATAGCGCGTTGATCGTTCCCTGTTCAGTAGACGAATTCCCATGCACCACGCTCAACCCTTCCAACATGATCTCAGGAGATGCCAAAGCGAGGAGAATTGCCAGAGAATCGTCGATCCCGGGATCGGTGTCCAGAATAACGTGTTTGGTCATGTTGAATCCTGTATGGAACGACTCAAGGTTTCCATTCGCTCAATAAATAATTCGATGAAATCGCGTCCGCGCACATCCAACGCCACTTTCATATTGGCGGGCTTTTTGGAAATTTTCATAAAATCAGCAAATGTGTTTCCGTTGGAAACACCGCCTGAAATATCCACATCTATATGGTGTTCTTCATAAGTAAAAATTTCGGGCGCGATGATGGCGGCCAGCGTAAGTGGATCATGAAGGGCGCAGCCATCAAAGCCTTCATACTTTTTATAAAAATCCATGTACGTCGCAGTCGCGTCGCGGACAAAACGCGCAATGGGCGAGTCGATCCTGTTTAGGCGTTCAACGTCCGCAACGGTCAGCAGGCATTTATAAGTCGCATCCAATGGAATCAAGGTAATGGGAATTCCCGAATGAAAAACAATATGCGCGGCGTGCGGGTCGGCGTGGATGTTGAACTCAGCCAGCGGAGTGACATTGC
The DNA here is from genome assembly GCA_026390015.1 of Chloroflexota bacterium. GTDB lineage: Bacteria > Chloroflexota > Anaerolineae > Anaerolineales > Villigracilaceae > Villigracilis. Next base: position 31,639 of record JAPLGS010000072.1, read on the forward strand.
CACCTTGCTTTATCGCGCCGCCCATGATGACAAGTTCCTTCAACGCCTGTGTGATGCGCGGCTCTTTGCGAATTGCCAGCGCAAGGTTCGTCATCGGACCGATGGTGAAGAGGGTGATTTCCTGCGGTTCTGCCAAAATACGCTCGATCAAATAATCAATGGCATGTTGCTCAACAGGTTGAGACTTCGGCTCTGGCAAAACTGCCTTGCCAACTCCGCTTGTGCCGTGGACGACTTCGCCCGATTTCCCTGGCGAACTGACAAGTGGTAACGAGCATCCGCGTGCAACAGGGATATGACTCGCGTGGGCGAGTTCCAAAACAGCCAGCGCGTTGCGAGTGGTTTTATCTATGCCAATGTTGCCGCAGACAGTAGTTAACGCTTCGAGTTGAATCTCTGGCGAAGCGAGCGCCAGCAGGAAGGTCAGGGCGTCGTCCACGCCAGGGTCGGTATCTATGATGATTCTTTTTGTCATGGATTCCCTTTTTATTTTCTTGGCGTCACCACGCCGCCGCTCACATCCCAGAGCTCTGCCTGTTCAACGAATTCGGGCGTGAACATATTCAAATCTGTTGTGGTGAATAAAACCTGTTCGCTTTTGCCGACATATTTCAACAGGTCGGCGCGGCGGTTGCCATCTAATTCAGCCATCACTTCATCGAGCAGGATCACCGGCCATTCGCCAGTGCGTTCCTGCATCCATTCCACTTCGGCGAGTTTAAGCGCGAGCAGGGTTGTGCGCATTTGTCCGCGCGAACCGTAATCGCTGACATCAGCCTTGTTGATGACGAATCGCAGGTCATCACGGTGCGGACCGATCGTCGTCACGCCGCGCGCGATCTCTTCGCTTCGCAAAGTTTTCAATCGCGCCAGAAATCCTTTTTGAATTTCATCCAATTCCAAATTGGAGCGGTCGATCTTTGTGTCCAATTTTAATCCCAACTGCATCTCAGGTTTCAATGGATCGTAAGATGGCTCATAGGCAAGGCGCAGCACTTCGGTTCCACGGGTCAGCTCGTGATGAATGCGGGATGCGAAGCGCTCGATTTCCTGAACAGCCTGGATGCGCCACAAAATGATCTGCGCGCCGAGCCGTACCAGCGCATCATCCCACACTTGAAGTTGGTTCGTGTCTCCTCCACGCTCGCTCAGCGTTTTGAGAAGTGCGTTGCGCTGCGTGAGCGCCTGATGATATTCACTCAGCACACGCGCATAAGCAGGGACGGTTTGCGCCAGCGCGAGGTTGAGATAACGGCGGCGCTCATCGGGCCCGCCTTCGATGATCTGCGACATTTGCGGCACAAAAATGACCGCGTTGAAATGTCCCATTACATCACTGACTTGTTTCTTCGCGCCATTTAATAAAATTTCCTTACGCAGGCGCTGCCCGTTGACTCCGCTGGGCTCAAGGATCAGACGCGCTTCGATGCGCTGATTTGTTTTTCCGCGTTGATAATCTGCTACAAGACGCGTGACAGCCAGCGGATTCTTCGCCTCATGAAAATTAACGATCTGCCGATCTACGTGTGTTTGCAGAGACGTGAATGCCGCGAGAAAATAAATGGCTTCGAGTACGCTGGTTTTGCCTTGCGCGTTACTCCCAACCAACAAAACAACCCGCCGTGGAAGTTCAATATCCAGACGGGTGAGACTGCGAAAGTTGGTGAGTGATAAATGTTTTAAGTACATGGTTGAAGGTCGAAAGCCGTATGACCTTAGACCTTTGACAAGGGTTTACAGCTCGTGTTCTTCCTCATTCTGGAATTTCCATAAGCGCACAGCCAGGTCAGTGAATAATACGCCGTTGAGATGATCTATTTCATGCTGAAAGATGCGCGCCATCCAACCGTCTACTTTGAGCTTTTGTGGTTTGCCAAAACGATTCAAACCTTTGACCTGTATGGCTTCAAATCTTTCCACTTCGCCTTGTATGCCGGGGATCGAAAGACAGCCTTCCACTCCTATTACTTTTTCTTCCGAAGTTTTAGTGATCTCAGGGTTGATCATCACATAAAGTTTCTTCAGCTTTTCGGGTTTTTCCTCCGCGCCTTCATCTTCTTCATCATCATCTTCTTCCGAATATTCGACAACGATCAACTGCTCTGAGATATTAACTTGCGGCGCGGCAAGCCCCACGCCCGGCGCATCGCGCATAGTCTCGATCATGTCATCGATCAAGGTTTGTAGTTTTTTATCAAATTTAGTGACCGGTTTTGCCTTGCGCCGCAAGACGAGTTCAGGCACTGTGACGATATGTCTTAAAGTCATACTTTTTCCTCTTTAGTAATGGCTGAAAAATAACTTACCTTATTGCTGGGAACAAAGGCACTGCTCTATAGTTCCACTGTCCCAGATGGCGATCAAATAAAATACGCATCGTCTCCTTGAAATCATCAGCCGCCTTGCGTCCAGTCTGGTATA
>JAPLGS010000055.1 GCA_026390015.1 Chloroflexota bacterium
GTCACATCGAAGGCAATCCTTGGGGGATTGCATCACAGTTATTCGCGTACGACGTATCTGAACTGACGCACATCGTTTTAGATAAAGAATTAAACGAACAAGGGTGAAAAATATTGATCGATGATCGAGATCAGAGATCGACTTGTATTTTGCTGCTTGTGATGGATGTGTTTTCTTAAAAACGATTATCCAAATATCTCATGGCATATTCTAAGAATAAACCAAGCCGAGCTTAGCAAGAAAAGAACGATCCCCTGATTGGAAATTCTGCCAAAAACCCCATAAAACCTAACGGATGAGCCAAGTAGCCAGCACAGGAGTCTAAGCTTTTTTCTATGGAAGCTTTCATGGACTCTACCCAGCCCTCCCACTGTTGATGCTTTTTAAACAAAAACGCACTCAAAAGAGCACGTTTTAATTACCAACTACCGATTGTGGCGGTACCCAAATTTCGTTAAAGTCGAGATAAATGTACACTTCTGTCCACTCGTGTCACTCGGAGAATCGTTTTCCTTCGTAATATTAAGTGCGGATATCCCACATATCCATCATAGGATAATCCAACTCTACATCGGTAAAATGTGAACTTCCACGCGGGCATTAAGTACGCTTGCCACACGTTCCAGAAATAATAAACTGGGGAGGCTTTTTCCATTTTCAATGCGTGCGATAGATGGTTGATGTGTTCCAACCATTTCAGCCAATTGCGCCTGTGTCAGACCGTGTGCGATTCGCAGGCGGGCAATTTGATATCCTGGTTCGAGTTCACGGGCAATCGTGGCAAATTCTGAATCCTTGAGTTGTTCCTTTTGCCAATCCTTGAATGTGGTTTTTGAAATAGGGGTCATCTTTTATTTCTCCAATAATTCGTTCATGCGGCGCAATGCAGTTTGAATTTCCTTTTCAGGCGTTTGCATGGTTTTCTTGCGAAAACCGTGCAATATTACAAATTGTTTGCCATCATGTAGGCAATAAAAAATTCGATTATCACCCGGACGAAGTTCCCATAATTTACCTTCGATGCGGCGGGCGTGTGGCATGGTGAGTGATGTTCCAAACTCTTCCAGTAGGCGCAGAGTATTGGAAACTTTGACTTTGTCGCGTGTCGGAAGGTTGTTGATGTATTCCAAGGCCGGAGTTTTGCCACGGTGATCTTCGTAAAATAGGATTTTCCACATGATTTTGTCTCTCGCGTTAATATAACAAAATTGTTATATTATGTCAATAGTAATAAATGTATGTGGCTGCTTATGGTCGGCGTGTTTCCAAAAATTTACCTTTCAGATGATCCCTGTGTGCTTTTGAAAAATAAACCGAGACCACCTTGGGAGAAAAGGATAATCAGCCAGCGAAAAACCTGTCTAAAACCCAAAAAAAACTGACGGATGAGTCAAGTAGCCAGCACAGGAGGATTTCGTTAAAGTCGAGACCATTGTCCACTTCTGTCCACTCGTTTCACTATTTGAGGTGCTTTGCCTCATTATAATTATTTCCTGTTGTTAGCACTTCATCCAACGACACATCCAGTGCTTTCGCGATCGCAGACAGGATTTCCGCTGTCCCCATCCGTTTTCCCGTTTCGATTTGGGAGAGATAGGGTTTGCTAATTCCTGCTGTATCGGCGAGTTGTTGCTGGGTCAGTTCGCGATACTCCCGCCATACCTTGATTGGATTCCCGCCATCCAGAATGGCGTAGACTACTTCGGCGGGAATCAACTCCTCTTCGCGGCGATCAATGGCTGCGTTTATGACGTCAAAGTCGCGAATATCTTCAAGTAATTCAGACTGGTCAAGCAGTTGGAGATATTCTTCATAGGGGAGCACAGCCCATTCAGGCTTTCCATCCCGTTCAATAATTTGGATGTCTTCTTTCATTTGTAAACATCTCCGCGTGAAGCGATCTTCATCACGACAATAATCAGTTGTTCATTCTGTATCTTATAAACGACTCGCCAATCTCCAACTCGAAGGCGAAACCCTTCTCTGCCTTGAAGCTTTTTCGCATTGGGATGATCTGCGTATGGATTGACGGCAATGACTTGCAACTTCTCGCGAATGGAATTTGCAGTGTTACGTGGCATCCTAAGCAATGATTTCTTGGCTTCTTTGTAGTAGGAGATTTTGTACACAATTACATGTTAGCATATTGCTAATATTATTTCAAGGGCTAGTTAGCAGGAAAATCCCAATTTACAATGATTAAAAGTTAAGTAGGTGCTTTAATTAGATGGGAAAATTCCCGCCTAAATCTCTAAAAAAACAAAGGGATGAGTAAGTAGCCAACACAGCGGGCTGGGAAAATGTTTGGGAGCAGGAAAAACCCGAAGCCAGAATAATGCTTGTAAATCGCGCAGAATCCCACTTGACAAGTGCTACTCATCGGTAGCCTGCTTTCTATTTATAAAGACTATATTTCAACTATAAATCGTTAAAAATTAAATGACATATTCTATGGAAAGTCATATGGTTAAGTTTGGCTATCTTCAATTTTTGAGGCTACACTCCACACATTTTCGCCTTTATTACTTACTATATGGACTCGTAGCTTACTTTCTGGATTATATCTTGAGATGAAACTGACTCCAGGGTCGCTTCCCTGGAAAAATGGATGAAAAATGGTTTCTTCTATCTTTTTCAACCAAACCCCATAACCGTAATAATCATCTTCGTTGCAACTCTGTACGGAGAACATTTCCGATAAAGAAGTTATGGAAACAAGTTTCCCGATTAATAACTTCTCCCAAAATTTTTCTACATCAATTACTGTTGTAAATGCTCCCCCAGCCCCAGTGCCTTTTGCGTCAACGGAGTATATATTAGTATAGTATTGTTGTTTAGACTCATCGAATATATAAGCATTGGCACATTTTGCTGGTAATCGGTCAAATTCATAATAACCAGTATCCAGCATTTCACAAGGTCGAAAAACCCTCTCAGTTAGATACTCATCAAAGAGTTGCCCAGTCACACGTTCAATAACCAAACCCAGTATTACATATCCACTGTTGTTGTATTGAAATTTTTCGCCAGCCTGATACATCATTGGCTTCTCAATAAATAGTGGAAGTAAATCTTTTGATTTTCGAATCTTGTAATTTGGAAAATTAACCCACAAATCTGAATATTCAGGCATTGTGCTTTCATCAAAATAATCTGGTATGCCAGATGTGTGATTCAGCAGTTGCCCGATTGTTATTTTTTTGTCAATCTGCTGAAGGTCAAAATCAAGCAAATCACCGATTTGCGAGTTTAAAGATAATCGCCCCGCTTCAATGAGCTGCATGATTCCCACAGCTACAAAGAACTTACCAGCAGACGCCGTTTGAAACTTCGTGTCAACAGTATTATAGATTTGGTTTGGTATGTCAGAAAAACCAAATCCTCTTCCGAACAAGATGTTGCCATCTCTTGATACAAGAACAGCACCACTGAAGTCTTCAGGAAGGATATCCAATATTTCGTTCATGTTTATTTTCCCTTTGCAAGGGGCAGGCTAACGAGACTGTCGAATAACCGAAATTTTGCAAGTTGCCGCCGGTCAGGCGCTCGAACTTTCACCGCGGACAGGGGTGGAACAGGGGGACAGGCTCAAAATAGGCTTATATCAACGCCCCGAAGACGTGGATCTTGTCGATATTGTGAACCAGAGCGAATAATCCCCATTGTACATCCACTTTGCGTTTGGTACGCAGGGTAAGCGGTCCATGTGCTTATGCACACATTGGCTTCTGCTTTCTTCTTATCTTTGAAACGCTCTTAATTGGCAAAGCGCGGATCGCGTTGGCGAAATTGGATTTCGGGGATGTACGCATCCAACTTTTCCTCTTTGCAGACCGTCACCGAGCCCTGTGCTGGCTACTTCGTTCATCCGCCCGGAATTGAGCGGTAAAAGAGGGTTATCATGCTATTTTACCCACATGATTTTCGGTACGGTTAACGACAATTAGAATTACCCACCGACGACAACTAGAAATGCCCACCGATAAGGCCTCGGAAACGACTACACTCTTCTGGAGAAGGAGAGCCGATGACCGCAACCGATGCCCAAGTGAGGTTACTGATGAGAGAACGAACCAACGGCAAGACGCAGCAACAAGCGGCGGCCAAAGTCAACCTGCGCAGTGGTAAGACAGTGCAAAAATATGAGCAATTGGGTCAACTGCCCAGCGAGTTGAAAGAGCCACGCTGCCATCGCACCCGCCCCGACCCGTTTGAAAAGGATTGGGCGGAGGTGGAATCAAAACTGGCAGTGGCACCCGAGTTGGAAGCAAAAGCCATATTTGAATGGCTGTGCGAGCGGGACGGAACCCAATACCAGGAAGGACAATTGCGCACCCTGCAACGTCGCATTAGTAACTGGCGGGTGCTGAATGGCAACCCGACCCTAACCTTGGATCAAATCCGCCATCCAGGTGAAGTGTTGCAAAGCGACGGGACCTGCATGAACGAACTGGAAGTGACTCTGCAGGGAGAACCATTTGAACACATCCTGTTCCACAGCGTCCTGCCATACTCGAACTGGGAATGGGGACGCGTGGTGCAAAGTGAATCGCTGCTCTCGATCCGACTGGGACTGCAAAGCGCCCTGCTCAAACTTGGGTACGTGCCGCAGGCGCACCAGACCGACCACACGACCGCCGCCACCCACAAACTGGGAGTGGCAGACCGACAAAAAAGTCCGTGCGAACGAGGTTACAACGAGGAGTACCTGCAACTGCTTTCGCACTACGGACTGGAAGCGCGCACGATCCATCTGTCTAGCCCGAACGAAAATGGTGACGTTGAATCCTCCAATGGCGGACTGAAACGGGCAGTGGTGCAACATCTGCTCCTGCGCGGCAGCCGCGACTTCAAGAGCATCGAAACCTACGAAGCCTTCCTGTTCAACATCATGGAAAAACGCAACGCCGCGCGGCAGGTCAAACTGGACGAAGAAATTGCCGTGATGAAACCGCTCACAGCCAAGCTCTGGCCGCAGATGCGCGAACTGAATGTGCGGGTCGGGCAGAATGGGATCATTCGGGTTGGTCACAACGGCTACAGTGTCCCCAGCGGACTGAAAGGCAAGCATGCCACCGTTCGCGTCTACGAATGGCACATCGAGGTTTGGTACGCCAACCAGCGCATTGAGAGCGTGCCGCGGGTGACCGGTATTCACCACTACCAGGTCAACTACCGCCATGTAATCGACAGCCTGCTGCGCAAACCCGGTGGATTTCGCAATTACCGCTACCGCGAACAGCTCTTCCCGCTAGAAGTCTTCCGACAGGCTTGGGAGGCGCTTGACCGACGTTTGCCGCCCCGCCAGGCAGACCTGACCTATCTGCGAATTTTGAAGCAAGCCGCACTCGGGTTGGAAGTGGAGATTGCCCAGGCGCTCACTCTGCTCCTGGATCAAAACCAAGGTCAAAACCTCTGGGATGAAAAAAACATTACCGAACTAACCGGAGTTATGACCACCCCTCAGTTTATTCCGGAACTTGCTCTCCCGCTGGTGAACCTGTCTCTCTACGATCAGCTCTTCTTGGTGGAGGCCGAGCATGTCGCCGCTTGAACAAATTCAACAACACCTGCGCAACCTGCGAATGCCCACTGCAGTGGAGATCGTGGGCGACCTGCTAACCACCGCCACTCGCGAAACCTGGCCACTCGAAACCTTCCTGTCCGAACTGCTTGAGCAGGAAATCGAAGGTCGCAGCCAGCGTCGCGTCGAACGTCTGCAAAAATCCTCCCACCTGCCCGCAGGCAAAACCCTGGCAGCTTTCGATCAAAAAAAACTGCCCCTGCGTCTCACCCGCCAGTTGGCTCAACTATGCAGCGGCGAATTTGTTACCCGCGCCGAAAACCTGCTGATCTTTGGAATGCCCGGAGTTGGGAAAACCCATTTCGCTGCCGCTGTTGGACATCAACTGGTTCAGGCTGGGCACAGTGTTCTCTTCACTCCCACTTTTCATTTAGTGGATGAACTCTTGCGAGCCAAGCGCGATCTGTTGCTCGAACGCGAGTTGCGCCGCCTCGACACCTACGAAGTCTTGATCCTTGACGACATCGGCTACGTCCAGCAATCCCGTGACGAAATGGAGGTGCTCTTCACCCTGCTAGCCGAACGCTACGAACGCCGCAGTGTCGTGATCACATCCAACCTGGTTTTTTCACAATGGGAACAAATATTCAAAGACCCCATGACCACCGCCGCCGCCATCGACCGCGTTGTCCACCACAGCATCATCGTGGAATTTGGAAAGGAGATCCCCAGCCACCGAGCACAACAAGCTGCCCAACGCATCAAGCAAGAACCCAACGATTAGATTTTTTTTAGCGTGTGGAGTGTGGCGGGGGCTAGCCCCCGCCACACTCCACACGCTCCCACCCCATGGGCATTTCTAATTGTCGCCATGTCCATTTCTAATTGTCGTTGACAGTCGGTACCACCATAATCGGCAGTTGGTAATTGAAGGGGAGGAAAAAGTGTAGTAGGATGTTCACTTGCCAAACTCCGTAGACAAGGAAATCCCCCTCTCTTGAATAAA
>JAPLGS010000114.1 GCA_026390015.1 Chloroflexota bacterium
ATGAAAACCTGAAAACCTGGGATCCGCCTGAGTTGGGTCTTGGGATTTTGGATTCCACACCCGATACTCAAAAAGGGCAAGTTATGGCTATGTTCGGTACTAAAAAAGAAGACAGCATAGCCCAAACAAGAAAAGGGAATCAAACCGCAGTGCTGCATTTGGCAGGAACAAACGAAAAATACGCCACCTGGCAGCCCTCTGCTATGAACATGCAGCCTGCCAAGGTCCGCATGCCCGAGTGGACTTTTATCGAGTCAGCTGAAAATTCTTCTGATGATTGTGAAGTATCACAAATGTCTAAACACGACGCGGCCGGGTTGGGCCGATATAAGGCGGAAAATGAATCGCCAATGATCCTGGAGCGCACTCGAATTCAGGCAGAGGAACTCATTCTCGCTGCTCAAGCTGAGGCTGATGATCTGCTTCTGCAGGCTCAATCTGAAATAGACGAGCAAAAAAAAGAAGGCTATCAACAAGGCAATAAGGAAGCGCGTCTGGAGATCGAAGATGCCATAAAGGCGGCCAAAACAATGGTTGAAGAAGTAAGCACCTGGAAAACTGATCTCATGGCACAAGGCGAGCAGATCCTGGTGGAAATGTTGAAGGAAATTTCCCGCAAGATGTTTGGCGATGGCGTCGAATTGGATAAGAACGCCCTGCAGACAAATCTCAATCGGATCATGGAGAGCGCCCACGGGTTGGGAAGTTTAAATATTTTCCTTAATCCCAAAGACGCAAGAATGTTGGATTCTTCCTGGGTCGATCAACAGGTGTTGATCACCGGCGGGCAGGCCAAGATCGTCCCCTCCGCTAATATTATGCGCGGCGGTTGTTATGTAAAGGGAAATATGGGAACTGTCGATGGACGTTTGGAAACACAGCTTGACGCTTTTTTGAAAACTTTTGATGATGCAAGTAAATTGGCAGAGTAATTCATGGAAACATACCGACCCGACCTAACACGTTTTAGCAATGCGATCACCAACCTTAATCCGCTGTCTGTAACCGGGCGGGTCGTTCAGGTGGTTGGTTTGACCGTTGAAATTATGGGACTAAACTGCCAGATCGGTGAAATTTGTGAGATCCAAACTCGTAATAAAACTTCCCTGATGGCTGAGGCGATCGGGTTCCGAAACAATCGTATGCTGCTCATGCCTCTCGGAAGCATGGAAGGCATCCAGCCTGATAGTACAGTTCGATCGATTTCCTCATCGTTCAAGGTTCCAGTGGGTAGATCGCTGATCGGGCGGGTATTGGATGGCTTGGGCGAACCGATTGACAGCAAGGGCCCGTTGAAAATGATCAATTTGGTTTCCACAAATCAATCCCCCCCGCATCCGTTACAGCGTTCTGCAATTGAAGAGCCGCTCATCACGGGCGTCCGCGTGATCGATGGAATGTTAACCTGCGGCAAAGGTCAGCGTATGGGGATCTTCGCGGGCAGTGGTGTCGGAAAGAGCACCCTGCTTGGTTCGATCGCGCGTAATTCAGAAAGCGATATTTCGGTCATCGCACTGATCGGTGAGCGCGGCCGCGAAGTGCGTGAATTCCTGGAACGTGACCTGGGACCCGAAGGATTGGCACGTTCGGTCATTATCGTCTCAACATCCGATCAACCGGCGCTCATGCGTTTGAAGGCTGCCTCGGTGGCGATGACCATCGCTGAATATTTTCGTGACAGCGGCATGAATGTTATGTTTTTGATGGATTCTGTTACCCGTTACGCCATGGCTCAACGTGAGATCGGTCTGTCCATTGGTGAGCCGCCTGCGAGCAAGGGCTATACCCCGTCTGTCTTCGCCTTGTTGCCGCGTCTTCTCGAACGCGCAGGCAGAGGCGAGGTCGGTTCGATCACCGGCTTCTTTACAGTTTTGGTGGAGGGGGATGATTTCAACGAGCCGATCTGCGACGCCGTGCGTGGTATTCTGGATGGACACATCATCCTCTCCCGGGCATTGGCGGCGCGCAGTCATTATCCGGCCATAGATGTATTGAACAGCGTCAGCCGCGTCATGCCTGCGCTGATAACGAAGGATCACATGCAGCTGGCGGCATTTGCGAGAAAAAACATGGCGGTCTTTGAAAAAGTGCGTGATCTGGTCAACATCGGCGCTTATGTGAAAGGCTCCGACCCGGAAGTGGATACGGCTCTGCTTGTCATGCCGACCCTGACCCGCTTTCTTCAGCAAGATCACCTTGATGTCAGCGAGTTCGAAAACACCCTGCAATCTCTGGCTGAAATCAGCCAAATCTCATCCGTTAATTAAATTGAGGCAACGATATGTCCCCTAAATTCTCTCTTCAAAATGTTTTAGATCTTCGCCACGGGAAAGTGGAATTGCTGGAAATTGAATTGGGCAAACTGTTGTCTGTTCATCGTGAAACACAAACATTGTTTTCTTCCCTGCAGGAATATCAATCCAGCCTTCTCGATCAGTTAAGCGTAACCCAGTCGGGTGATATCGATCTGGTAAAGATGAATCTTCTGCGCCTGAATATTTTACAGGTCGCCAAACACATCGAAATGGTGCAGCTCGAATTGAAAAAACAAGTCAAGGCAATTGACATGAAACGGAATGATGTGATCAAAGCCAAACAGTCTGAGGAAACCCTGGAAACCTTGAAGCGCAACCGCTATGACATCTACCTTGCAGAGCAGGTTCATATCGAAGCTCAGGCTCAGGATGATATTTATATTGCGCGGGCTTTTCGCAACCAGCAGCAAGGAGCGTAAACGATCATGGATACTTCAGTTTTCACCGGCCAGGTTCAATCTGTTATGCAAAACCTCATGTTCACCTTGATCGAAAGTCTTCTCAAAAAACTTGAGTTGAATGGGTTGGGCAGTACGGCAACGGGCAGCGCGCAGTCTGCTTCTGCCGGTTTGGGAAATCAACCCGTAACCGGAGATTTTTCCAGCCTCATCAATCAGGCCGCGGAAAAATATAATGTCAACCCCGCATTGGTGCAGGCCGTGGTTAAGGCTGAATCTAATTTCAATCCTAACGCGGTTTCGTCGGCGGGCGCCCTTGGATTAATGCAGCTCATGCCGGGCACAGCCCATGGCCTGGGAGTGGAGAATGCGCTCGACCCGGCCCAGAACATCGATGGCGGGGTACGCTATATTAGTCAGCTGTTGGAACATTACAACGGGAATGTTAAATTGGCGGTCGCGGCTTATAACGCCGGCCCCGGCGCAGTGGATCGTTACAACGGAATTCCGCCGTATCAAGAAACCCAGACCTATGTCAATCGGGTACTCGGCTATTTCAATTCCAGTAATGAATGGCAGGGGTGATCCATGAGCGATTCTCTTTTTTCAGATATTTCGTCTCGAACAGCTAAGCTCGCGCTGGATGGTCTTAGCCTGCGTCAACAAGCCATCAGCCGCAACCTGGCAAATATTGATACGCCCGGCTTCAAGGCGCAGACGGTGAATTTCCAGGAGACGCTGACCCGCATGGTGGATAAGGGAAATTTGTTGCCGCTGACGATCACCGATGAATCTCATCTGACCACTGCGGCCAGTGAAACCGGTTTCTCTTTGATGATGCGCCCGGGCGGCAGTTCGCGTGCCGACGAAAATAATGTGGATGTCGATGTTGAAATGACCGATATATCTGAAACCGGAGTTCAGTATCAGGCGGTCGAACAGGCGATCTCTAAAAAATTAATGCTGCTCAAAACACTGGCAAGGTGATCATGGATATTAGTCTTCAAATGGCCCTCAAACCTTCTCCAGCGGATGGCGTGCTGGTGAAACTTCAATCCGCTGATCTCGAAACGGCTCAGCCTTCTTCCTTTGTTGAGTTTCTAAAAGATGAGGAAAAGAAATTGCAGGATGCGCAGGAAGTTAGCGCGTTATCTGTGGCCGCTGTACTTGCAGCCATGCAGACTCCGCTCGTTGCAGAATCTGCGCCTGCTCTCGAGACGGGAGCTAGCAGTGAGATCGGCAAAACGAATAATCAGTCGGCATTCGCTGCCTTAAAGACAAATCAGTTTTTGACAGGACTTCCACCTCAAAATGCTGGCAGTGTGATGGGAAACCCCAACGCGACTTCTTCTGTTCAAGCGGATTCTGCTGGCGCCGCAATATTTTCATCCGCGCCAAAACCTGCTTCCGCTCAAGCTGTAGCTGTTGAACCTGTGGTTGAAATTCAAAACTAAACTGTGAAGA
>JAPLGS010000036.1:0-1294 GCA_026390015.1 Chloroflexota bacterium
ATGCTGCCGGAAATGGGACCGCCCGATACCACCATCTGGGAATATCCGCGCGGCGATAATTCGTGGGCGCTTGAATTTGCAGAATTTTTGGAGGATATCCGACTGAAGCGCATGCCTTCCGCCAATTTGATGGATGCCCGTGCCGCTCTGGCTGCTGTTGAGAAAATAGTTAAGGATTCTGGTTATGATCATAACTCGTAGCCCTCTTCGCATTACGCTGGGCGGTGGCGGCACCGACCTGCCTTCGTATTATCGCGATCACGGAGGCTTTGTCATCTCCGCCGCGATCGATGAGTACGTCTATGTTTCAGTGATCCGCCCCTTTGTGCCAGGTATTTTTTTGAAATACTCACAGATGGAAAAAGTTGAGCAGATCGATCAGGTGGATCATCGCATCATCCGTGAAGCGTTGCGGATCCTGGATTTTAAAACGCCGCAGGTCGAGATCACGACGCTGGCAGATATTCCGGCCGGCACCGGGTTGGGGTCCTCCGGCAGTTTTACCACGGCCCTGCTAAAGGCGCTTTACACACATCGAAAACGTCTGGTGTTGATGGATGAACTGGCTAGCCTTGCCTGCGAGATCGAGATCGATCGTTTAAAGGAACCGATCGGGAAACAGGATCAATACATTGCGTCTTATGGCGGTATCACCTGTTTTCATTTCAATCCGGACGAAAGCGTGGATGCGGTGCCGCTTAAATTGAGCATGGACACGCTCTTTGATCTGGAAGACAATCGCACTATGTCAAAGAACTGGGTCTGCGCAGTCAGGTCGCGCTGGAAGCCGGACGCACCGTTGAGTTTGGCGAGATTATGCATGAGCATTGGGAGCATAAACGCAAACGTTCCGAAGGTATGAGCAATCCGCAAATTGATAATTGGTATGAATTGGGTTTAAAGAATGGCGCGCTCGGCGGCAAGCTTGTCGGTGCCGGTGGTGGCGGCTTTTTGTTGTTTTATGCGCAGGACCGCAGGCAGCTCCGTAAGGTGATGTCAGAGGCCGGGTTGGAAGAGGTTCGTTTCCGCTTTGACTTTGAAGGAACCAAGGTACTCCTGTCATGAGTCTGTCTCTGGCGATCCTTGCCGGCGGGCTGGCGACACGCCTGCGCCCGCTCACGGAAAAAATTCCCAAGTCTTTGGTCGAGGTGGCCGGTCTGCCGTTCATCGTTCATCAGATCGAATTGTTGCAGCGCAATGGGATCGGGCATCTTGTTTTGTGCCTTGGCTATTTAGGTGAGCAAGTCCAGGCCGAAATAGGGGATGGTAGTCGTTGGGGGATGCGGGTGGATTA
>JAPLGS010000036.1:1353-5328 GCA_026390015.1 Chloroflexota bacterium
TGCGTCGCGCATTACCCTGGCTTGGCGATGCGTTTTTTGTTCTGTATGGTGATACCTATCTCGATTGTGATTACAAAGCTGTCGAAAGTGCTTTTCGCTCCAGCGGCAAACAGGGCTTAATGACAGTGCTTCATAACAAGAACCTGTGGGATAGCAGCAATGTTATTTTTGAAAATGGTCGAATCTGTCAGTATGATAAGAAAAACCTTATCCCCGCGATGGAGCATATTGATTATGGGCTGGGGGTTTTGAAAGCCTCCGTATTGGAACGCTACCCGGCTGATCATGTTTTGGATCTGGCAATGGTATACCAGGATCTGTTAAAACAAGATCAACTGGCGGGGTATGAAGTTTCGCAGCGGTTTTATGAAATTGGCTCGCCGGCTGGTTTGAAGGAAACACGAGACTATATATTAAGGGAGCACGAAATGACAAGTTATACTGAAAAACATTTAGCCGAAGCAAGTCAGATACTTTCCCAATTGGATGTCGGGGCCATTGAAAAAATGGTCGAGCAGCTGGTGAGTTTGCGCCAGCGTGGCGGCCGGTTGTTTTTTCTCGGAGTCGGCGGCAGTGCCGCGAATTGTTCGCACGCCGTCAATGATTTCCGCAAGATCGCCGGCATCGAAGCATATGCGCCGACGAATAACGTTTCTGAATTGACCGCACGCACGAACGATGAAGGCTGGGCAAGCGTTTTCATCGAATGGCTCAAGGTCAGTCATTTGAACGATCGCGATCTGCTCTTTGTATTTTCGGTCGGCGGCGGTAACGTTGAAAAAAACGTCAGCCCCAATCTTGTGTCAGCGCTGCAGTATGCCAGGCAAATAGGCTCATCTGTGATCGGCGTGGTGGGCAGGGATGGCGGTTATACCGCGCAAGTGGCGGACGCCTGTGTCGTTATCCCAACCGTTAATCCAGAGACTGTGACGCCGCATTCCGAGGCGTTTCAAGCAGTGGTGTGGCATTTGCTGGTCTCGCATCCCGCCCTCAAAGCCGTGTCGACAAAATGGGAGTCCATGCGATGACTCAGCGCGCGGTCTTTTTGGACCGCGATGGTGTCCTCAACCGCGCAGTGGTTCGCGATGGCAAACCCTTCCCGCCCGCCCGGCTGGCGGATGTTGAAATCCTTGCGGGGGCGGTCACTGCATTAAACCGGCTGGCCAAGAGTGGTTATGTCTTGATCGGTATCACCAATCAGCCGGATGTTGCCCGCGGCACACAATCCCGCGAGATCGTGGAGTCCATCAACGGGTTGATCCAGTCCAGGCTGCCCGTGTGTGAGATCTTCGTCTGCTATCATGATCATACAGATGAATGTGACTGCCGTAAACCCAAGCCGGGGCTGATCTTGCAGGCCGCGCAGAAATACGGACTTGATCTGTCTCTCAGTTGGATGGTTGGTGATAGATGGAAGGATATTACCGCAGGTCAGTCTGCCGGGGCGAAGACCATTTTCGTAGATCGTCACTACACCGAAATTTATCAGGGAGATCCCGCTGATTTTACAGTGGAAGATACTGCATCGATAGCTGATGTTATTTTAATTTAAATGGAGCAGATTAAAATGAAATTACTGGATGAATTGAAAGTTAAAATTTTTGCCGATGGTGCCGATATGGACGGCATCCTTGAGTTATACCGCAATCCATATATCACTGGTTTCACCACCAACCCCACGCTCATGCAGAAGAGCGGCATTTCAGATTACGAGAAGTTCTCACGTCAATTGCTTGAGAAAATTTCAGACCGCCCCATATCGCTGGAAGTTTTTTCAGACGAGTTCGACGACATGGAACGCCAGGCACGCAAAATTTCCACCTGGGGGAAAAATGTATACGTCAAGATCCCGGTGACGAATACCCGCCGAGAATCATCTGCAGGTTTGGTGCGTATCCTGGCTGCCGAGGGCGTACAGTTGAATGTAACAGCATTAATGACCCTGGAGCAGGTGAGTACGGTTTCAAAGGCACTTGAAAACCATGCTCCATCTTACATCTCTGTTTTTGCCGGGCGTATTGCAGATACCGGTCGTGATCCCATGCTACAAATGAAGAAAGCCGTAGAGATCATGTCACCCTATAAGAGTCAGGAATTGATTTGGGCCAGCCCGCGTGAATTGCTCAATATCTTCCAGGCGGATGAAATTGGCTGCCATGTCATCACCGTGTCCCATGATATTCTCAAGAAGCTTTCGCAGGTGGGCAAAGACTTGGATGATTATTCGCTAGACACGGTCAAGATGTTCTATTCTGATGCTCAAAAAGCTGGATTCAAATTGTAAAGTGAGAAGACAGCTGGCGAGGCCGTGACTGATCTCGAAGCGGCAGGTAGTGAGAAGATTTGTCGGTTAGAATGAACGCTCTCTGCTGATAGGAAGAAATGTTCAAGCCGATGATCTCAACTAATGTTTTAGGCAAAAATAAACATGCGTGACAAAATCTCCTGCGTGTTGATCTGGCTGGACCGCTTGCACTGGCTTTGGCTGGTGTTGGCGGCCCCATTTTTATTGTTCCCGTCCCCCAGGCGCAGCCTGGTAATGCTGGTCATACCTGCATTGTGGCTATTGCATTGGGTTGTGGTTAGCTTGGAGCAGGGGGCCAACAGCCGTCAAGCTGGCAAGGAGGGTCATGGACAGTATTCTGAATTTCGTATTCCTTCTCCAGCCATTCCACAAACGCCTTTAAATGGAGCATTGTTGTTGATGGCCACGATGGTGTGGGTCAGTTTGTGGGCCACTTTCGATATCGTCTTCAGTCTGCCGAAGATAAGTGGAATAGTGCTCGGATTTGGAGTCTTCTTTGCTGTTGCGCGCGAGGGAGAGCGCCCAAATGGATGGATCCTGAGTGTGCTGGTCTTTTTTGGTTTTGGTTTTGGAATTGCCGTATTGGGTATTTTCGGTACGAACTGGTTTTCTTCCAAAATTAGCCTGCTTGATCCTGTGACAACCCGCTTGCCAAAGTTTATCACGGGCTTGCAGGGAGCTGAAACAGGCTTCCATCCTAACGAGGTGGCCGGAGCATTGATCTGGGTGCTGCCATTGATGATGGCAGGTTGTGTCGCATTGTTCTTTTTACAACGATCACCAGAGAGTGGGGAATCGCCGATACTGGTAAAGGGTTGGCAAGAGCAGATGCGAGGCTGGCGGTTGCTTGGGGTGACCATACTCAGTTTAGCGGCGACTTTATTTGTCGCTGCGGTTTTTCTGTTTTGCCAGTCACGCGGAGGTTACATCGGTCTTGCGTTGACCCTGCCAGCACTGATCCTGATCGCCTTGCCCGTCAAGTGGCGATGGAGGATAAGCCTGGTACTCCTGGTGCTGCTCGCCATTACTATTGGGATACTATTCGCCTCACGTTGGCAGGCAGGGGGGCTCCGTGTCACAATAAGTAATTTGGCTGCAAATCCGGCCTTCTCATTAGGTACTCTTGATGGCCGTCTGGAACTTTGGTCGCGGGCAATTTACGGTATCCAGGATTTCCCATTCACTGGCATGGGAATGAACACCTTTCGCAAAGTACTGCCGGTGCTTTATCCATTGCTCCTGAATAATAATGATTTCGATTATGGCCATGCTCATAACGAATACTTACAAGCCGCGTTGGATTTGGGCATACCTGGCCTGATCGCGTTCATCGCACTGTATATTGGAGCATTTTTGATGCTTGCTAATATATGGAAAGCCACTTGGCATCCCCAACTAAACACTGATCACAGTTTAAAGTTTACTGGTCGTGGGTCACCGGTTATTCGTTCTTTGACCCTTGGGCTGGGTGGTGGCTTGCTCGCACACATGCTGTATGGATTAACGGACGCGGTGGCGTTGGGGGCCAAGCCGGGTGTGTTGTTCTGGATGCTGCTGGGCCTAATTGCTGGGTTACACAGTCAAACGCAGGCGCAGAATCATTTGGTTGCACCAGATGGCAGTGTTCTTGCAAATAAACAAGAAATGGATGATGCAAATGATTGACTGGG
>JAPLGS010000036.1:5370-8973 GCA_026390015.1 Chloroflexota bacterium
AACAGAAACGGCGATTCAGGCAGATGCTTGAAATGTCTGCCTGTCGAATCATGATTGATCTGGGGCTGATATTCTTCTGCCTGGGATGGGCGGGGGGCGTATCGGCTGTATGGGAACGACTCTTGTGGACTGTTCTCGCGCTCATCTTTGCGTTCCAAACCTGGCAAGCCAGGAAGTTATCCAACGTATGAAGCTGACTCCGGGCACGAATGAGAATGCATCTGAAAAAGATATTCATACTTCTCCGTCTGGGGTGCAACGTTGGGGCTTCGGAAGTTGGCAACTCTGGGTAGGTGTCTTATTCAGTCTGGGCTTTGTTTGGCTTGCGCTGCATGACGTTAATTTGAAAGAGACGGCAAACGCCCTGCGTCGGGTGAATGTGCTGATCCTGAGCTTGGCTGTGGCCAGTTACGTGTTTAGCACGATTGCTAAGGCGGTCCGCTGGCAGTTACTACTTGCGGTACGTAAGTCACCTTCTTTTGGAAGAGCATTTTCGGTCATGTCCGTCGGAATGATGATGAACTCCTTTTTGCCGGCGCGTCTGGGCGATTTCACACGAGCATATCTGATGGGGGAAACTGAGGCAGATAGCAAGGTCTATGTATTAGGCACCATTGCTGTGGAAAAAGTGGTTGATATGCTATTCTTATTGCTTTCATTGATGGTGTTGATATCACAGATGGCACTCCCTGAATGGCTGGCAGGTTCGGCGCGTGGTCTGGCACTTGTGCTTGTGATCCTGGTGCCGTGCTTTGTACTACTGGCCTGGCAAAGAGATTTCATTTTGAGGGTGGTGGAGCGGACAACACGTTTTGTTCCTGTGGCGTGGCGTGAATGGGTGGTCCGGCAAACGAGCTATGGATTAGCGAGTCTGGACATAGTGCGTCGTCCGCGCCTGCTGGTTGGTTTGATTTTCTGGTCATTGGTCATCTGGATCGTTAGCGCGTTCACCAATTACCTGGTTTTTCTGGCATTGGAACTGGTACTGCCGTTCTGGGCATCCCTGCTTCTGTTGGTTGTGCTGCAGGTCGGCCTGGCGATTCTAACCCTCTCGATTTTTGCTGTAAACAAGGATGTCGCGTTGGGATATAGTATCATCCTATACTTGGTAGTCTACGGGCCGTTGGTTCTAATTGGCGGTTTTTGTTTATGGCGTGAAAAGATCACTTGGCAAAAACTAGATGAAGCGCTAGCGATCCTAAACCGGCTGGGAAGTAAGCCAAGATAATTCCCGTCAGATTGCCGATATATAATGCGGCACAGATATTGCTTGTGTACATTGGGTAGGAGGTGCCGCCAGCAGCAGAGGACATTTATTCCCTTATCGAGCTAAAAGGAAATAAGAGACAAGTGCTAAAAATCCTCATTTTAGGTCTCAACTTTCATCCAGAACTTACCGGTATAGGCAAATACACTGGAGAACTTGCCTCTTATCTTGCTGGACGGGGTCATACGATACGTGTGATAACCACACCGCCTTATTATCCGCACTGGCGGGTGCAACCTGGTTATAGTGGATGGAAGTATCTCCAGGAAAGCTGGCAGGGCGTATCGGTGCTGCGTTGCCCCTTATGGGTACCTGGCAAACCTTCTGGGGTCAAGCGCCTGCTGTACTTGCTGTCGTTTGCGTTTTCCAGTGTCCCCGCTCTTTTCGCGCAATGTTTCTGGAGCCCCAATTTGATCCTGTGTATCGCCCCATCATTGTTTAATGCGCCTTTTGCATTGTTCGCAGCTCGGTTGAGCGGGGCGCAAGTCTGGCTGCATATTCAAGACTTTGAATTGGATGCCGCTGCAAATTTGGGCATGCTGCCTGCCAATCGTCTGCTAACAAATTTAGCTGGAAGGGTGGAGCGTTGGCTGTTCAGTCGTTTTGACCAGATATCCACCATCTCGAATCGAATGCTGGCGCACCTGATACAAAAAGGGATCACTCCAGAAAAAGCATTCTTGTTTCCCAATTGGGTGGATACAGAATTGATTTTTCCGTTAGCTGCACATCACAACCTTTTGAAGAAAGAGTTGCACATTCCTGATGATAAAATCATCGTGTTGTATGCAGGAAATATGGGGCACAAGCAGGGGCTTGAAATTGTGCTAGAGACCGCCAGACACCTTCGGTCACAAGCCAATATTCACTTTGTCCTCTGTGGCGACGGAGCGGTTCGTCCGAGTTTGGAGGGTGATGCACAAGGTCTGCTGAATGTTCAATTTTTACCTTTACAACCGCTGGAAAAACTGAATCAACTATTAAATATCGCAGACATTCACATATTGCCACAACGAGCGGATGCCGCTGATTTGGTCATGCCATCCAAGCTTTCCGGCATGTTGGCAAGTGGTAAAGCAGTCATTGTCACAGCCAACCCTGGTACTGAAGTAGCTGAGATTGTGACGCGGCTGGGGGTAGTGGTGCCTCCGGAAAATGTTCTGGCTCTGGCAGATGCCATCCTTGGATTGGCAAACGACCCCGAACAGATGCTATCGCTCGGGCAAAAAGGACAGTCCTGGGTTGTCGCAAACTGGTCAAAAGAGAAAGTACTTAATGATTATTGTGAATATGTGACGAAGAATGCCGCAATACAAATATTTAAGAATAAACCTGAGGGATAAAATGAGTTACAAAAGATCCTGGATGATTAGCTGTATTTTTATTATTAGTGACACGATCATTCTTTATGGCATCTTCCGCCTGGTCACCATCGTTCGAAATATGTTGATACCCGTGTTGGGTGGTATCAGTGTAGACTGGCAGGTTGTTGCGCCTCTGGTTCAACTGGGAATACTGTTTGGAATTGTTGTTTATATGATCGAGGGACTCTATCCGGGTTATGGCTTAACTGCAGTGGAAGAACTGGAACGCATGTCCAAATCTGTTACGCTGGTTTTCTTTTTTCTGGCGGGCGTTTCTTATCTAAATAAACCCTTCCAGGATATTTCGCGCGCGTTTCTATTAATCAGTTGGTTTCTGGCGCTGTTCGTAATGCCCATAACCCATTTTATTTTACGGAATGTTATTTCAAGATTCTCCTGGTATGGCACGCCGGCGGTGATCTTTGGGAATGCAAAGTTTGCGCAACAAATCGCCGCTTCCCTAAAACAAGTGCGGCGCCTGGGATGGATTCCAAAACTGATCCTACCCATCAGTGCCATTAAACATGGGGAAATGGAAACTATTCAATTTGATCTGGCGATATTAGCCCCTTCATCCGATCTGTCTGTAGATAAATATGTGCGTGTCCTTAATCAAAAATTTCGTAAAGTGATTTTGGTCCGTCAAGCGGACGGGCTCGGTTCTGTCTGGGTTGAACCCCATGACCTGGATGGGCATTTGGGATTGGGTTTCCATTACAATCTGTTTGATGGATATGCCAGATGGATCAAGCGCCTGGTGGATTTAGTGATGGCTTGGGTGCTTTCATTATTACTCAGTCCTCTTTTAGGGTTTCTGGGGTTGCTGATCGTTCTCGATTCCCCCGGCCCAATATTTTTCTACCAGGAACGACTTGGGAAAGCAGCAAGGCGTTTCAACATGATTAAATTCCGTACGATGGCGGTGGATGCTGAACAAAGGTTAAATGAATTTTTGCAAAGTGATCCCGCCGC
>JAPLGS010000130.1 GCA_026390015.1 Chloroflexota bacterium
ACTGCCTTCTTATGAAGTCAGTGAATTGGACAAACATGTGAAGGTCTATGACCAGCTTCGAGATTTACAAGCGGTGCTGGATGCTTTCGCTATTTTTCAAAACAGCATTACTTCAGCAGACGTCTTCGAGCACATCGCATGGGAATTGTTTGAAGATTGCGCCAGACAAAACATCAAATTATTCGAAGTCCGCTTTTCGCCAGATTGGGCGTTTCATGGCCACAATTTGGATTGGGACGCCTGCCTGGATGGTTTGCTGAGAGCCAAAGAACGCGCTGAATCCGAGTTTGATATGGCCATCGGAATTATTGCCATCACCTCGCGCGGCATGGGCGCACAGTCATGTATCAAAACAGTGGATTGGGCGATACGCCACAAAAAGCATATTCAAGCCGTAGACCTTGCCGATGGTGAACTCTTTTACCCGATGAATAATTTTGTGAAGCCGATCTTGAAGGCAAAAGAATCAGGCTTGAAAGTGACCATTCACACTGGAGAAGATACGCCCGCCTCGGCAGTCTGGGAAACCATCCATGCGTTTCAGCCCGACCGCATCGGGCATGGCATCCACAGTATTGAAGATAACAAAGTAGTTGAGTTGATCAGGGAGCGTAACATTACGCTCGAAGTAAACCCCTGGAGTAATTACCTGACGAATTCAGTTCGGACAATTGAAGCGCATCCGCTGAAAAAACTGTTCGATCTTGGCGTACGCGTGACCATTAATTCTGATGACCCTGAAGTGCTGGAAACGAACGTGAACAATGAATATCGAATTGCGCATGAAGTGCTGGGAATGAGTATGGATGAGATCGCGGTGTGCAACCGCTACGCGTTCGAATCGTCTTTTATTGCTGACGCAGTCAAACAAAGGATATGGAATAAACACTTTGCCTTCATCCCGTGATGAGGAACTGGTCTTGAATCAAAATTGACCGAATCAGAGCCATTGAGGTATAATTTTGCGCCACTAACTGAACCGCCTGATCCCCATAAGAACGGGACTTGCAATCATCTTTAAACAAGGAAGTATTTCGAATGCCTAAAAGAACCTATCAACCCAAGATTCGCCGCCGCGTACGTGTACACGGTTTCAGACAGCGCATGTCCACGGCAGATGGCCGTAATGTGCTCAAGCGCCGCCGTTTGCGCGGCCGTTATAAACTGACCGTTAAATCCAACGAGCATGTAAAGAAAACTCGATGGTAGTTGCGCGAGTATTTTAGCGCGCGAATATCCATATTGAGGCGCGGGTGCAGAGTAAATTTCGCCTGTCCCGATCTGAAGATTTCAAGCGGGTGCGGCTAACGGGAAAGTCCTATGCCCATCCGCTTGTTGTGTTAGTAACAAAGGCGGGCACAACTTCCACATCAATTCGTGTGGGAGTTGCGGCAGGCAAGACGACTGGCAACGCAGTGCATCGAAACCGGGCCAAGCGACTCTTGCGTGAAGCCATGCGGCCGATCCTGACATCACTCGCTTCCGGCTGGGATTTGGTGCTGATCGCTCGTCCCGCGCTTGTAACCGCCACTTTGGCAGAAACCCGCCTAGCGTTGACAGCTCTCCTTCAACGCGCTCAACTCCTCCCTGCGGATGAATCCTGAACCTGGACGAGAAATCCATTCACATGAATATTCCAGTGAACCGCTTTTGCGTGATATGCCGCGCAAGCTGGTCAATTGGCCGCGTATTGCTGTGCTGGCATTAATTCGTTTATATCAAATGCTGATCTCTCCGGTTCTACCCGCGAATACCTGCCGTTTTTATCCATCCTGTTCTCATTATGGCTATCAAGCCGTTTATAAAAATGGCGCGCTAAAAGGTTCGCTCATGGCAGCCTGGCGCGTTTTACGTTGTAATCCGTTCAATCCCGGCGGATACGACCCTGTTCCTTAGCGATATTCCTGTAACAACAGATTTGTTGTTACGATAAATAGGAGAAGGTACCAACTTGAAAACAAAAAGATTGACATTAATTACGTTGCTCGCATTTGGCGCATTGCTCATAAGCGCCTGTTCGGGGCGCAGCACAGTTGCCAATAGCTGGCACGGACTATCTGCAGATGCGGAGCGGGCTTATGTATCGGCCGGCTCATTCATCTATGCTGTGGATTTGAAAACCGGTAATGAAGTCTGGCGCTACCCTGAAAAGGCGGATACCAAAATTCTGTTTTATGCCACCCCCGTTCTTACTGCCGATGGTCAATTGTTGATCGGCAGCGCGGGCGCCAAAGACCATGAATTCATCAGCCTTGATCCTGCAACGGGGAAGGAAAAATGGGCAAAGGTTTTTGTCGGAGCCAAAGGCCCCTGGGTGGCATCGCCGCTTGTATTAAACGAAACGATTTATGCGCCCAATACAGACGGCTTTCTTTATGTTCTTGATATGAGCGGTAAGCAGATCGCAGACCCAATTGA
This sequence comes from Chloroflexota bacterium, assembly GCA_026390015.1. Taxonomy (GTDB): domain Bacteria; phylum Chloroflexota; class Anaerolineae; order Anaerolineales; family Villigracilaceae; genus Villigracilis. The sequence continues at coordinate 2,419 of JAPLGS010000130.1, forward strand.
AATTGGAGGCGCGCTCTGGTCGGCGCCGGTCACAGATGGCACTTTGATCTATCTCTCATCACTAGATCATCACGTGCATGTGATTGACCCTGCCGCGCGCACCGCACAGGCAGCCATCGATCTGGGCGGCGCGATTCCGAGCAGCCCCGCTATAAATAGTGATGGGGCATATGTTAGCTCCTTTGCGTCCACCATTGAATTCGTGAAAGCCAATAACAAACACGAAGTCATTACGAAAACAGAAAGCCGAGTTTGGGG
>JAPLGS010000094.1 GCA_026390015.1 Chloroflexota bacterium
GCTAATGACAATCTGTGATAATGGCACTATTCTCCGTCATCATTCAGACCTACAACCGCTGCGCTCTCCTGCGCGAGTCGCTGGATTCAGTATTTTCCCAGACATGCACCAATTATGAAGTGATCGTCGTGGATGATGCGGCGCTGACAGATTACCGCGCTGAACCGTATGCATCGACCCTCTCGGCGCTCGCTTCTTCTTCCAGCCCGGACCTGATCCTTTTTCCGACAACTTCTCGAACCCGTGAGATGGCCGCCATGTCCGCCGTGGACTTATCCACAGGCGTGTTGACCGATGTCACAGGTTTCGAAATGAATGGCGATCAGTTCGTTGCCACCCGCCCTATTTACGAAGGCAAATTGTTGGAGAAAACTGTTTGCTCTGGCAAACCCGTCATGGCCACCATTCGCGGACGTGTCTTCCCAAAACCAGCGCGTGAATCTGGTAAGACTGGCACGCTCACAAAAGGTGAAACCAAGCCCGAAGCGCTCTCGACCGTGCAAGGCTACTCTGCCGCTGAAAGCGCAGTAAACCTTGGCGACGCGGCTGTCATCGTCTCTGGTGGACGTGGCGTCTCAAATAACCCATCCTTAACCCCACCCGCGGAAATGGATGAAAAACAAGCTGAGGTCTGGCGCGCCCAGCAAGGCTTCGCGCTCATCACCGAGCTCGCTGTTTTACTTGGCGGCGCAGTTGGCGCATCCCGCGCGGCAGTGGATGGCGGATACATCACCTATGCTCATCAAGTTGGGCAGACAGGCAAAGTTGTCACACCTGATCTGTATATCGCCTGTGGCATCTCTGGCGCGATCCAGCACCTCGTTGGGATGAGAAACGCCAAAGTGATAGTCGCCATCAACAAAGACGCAGATGCGCCCGTTTTCAAGCAGGCGCGCTTTGGCGTGGTTGGCGATCTATTTGCGATCGTCCCTGCGTTGACCGAGGCGATGAAGAGGAAGATGGGGAAGTAAGGAAGTGACCCAATAATTAAAAAGAAACTTCCAAGTTAATAAGAACTTGGAAGTTTCTTTTTAATTCCCAAACCCCGCAGGCGGAATTCCCAAGGCCTGGATCAGCCTCGCCCAATAGTTGACTTGTGCCGCAGTGCTGGCGAGGATCACAAACTCTCGTTCAGTGAATGCTGACTTCACACGTTCCACCAGATCAGGTTGAATTTTCAAAGGGGTTTGCGAGATGACGCGCGTGTATTGAATCGCCAGTTTTTCACGTTCGGAAAAAGTTTTCACCTTTTCAAAATCACCGCGTAATGATTCAGATTCTTCGTCGGTGATGCCTACATCACGATATTCATACGAGTTCATGTCAATACAAAATGGACAGGCTACCGCGTGCGAAGCGGTCATGCGGATCAGTTTGAGCAACCGCTGAGTCATCGCGCCGTCTTCGTGCGCAACCAATCCTTCCATAATACCTGAGCCAAATGCAGCTTTGGGATACCAGGCTAATATTCGCGCGGGGAGCATGGTTTTGCCAGTTATTTTTTCCGATGCCCAAATTCCAAGTTTAAGAATGAGCGGGATTCGTTTTGGTTGTTGAATGAATGCTTGCATAGTTTATCTCCGCGCTCATTGTACAACACTAGCTTTATGTCGTTGCGAGGGCGATGCTTTTCCGCCCGAAGCAATCTCCTTATTTTGGGGGAGGTTGCTTCGCCGCAAAAAACAAGTGCGCGGCTAGCAACGACATATTATTTCTTAATGCTGTTGATGGCTGGCTGTGCCGAAGGCGTGTTCGTAAACGAGCATGACGTAATAACCCCAGTTGAATGTATCTTCATAAGCAATAGACTGTCCCATTCGCGCAGATGAAGCGTTCTTGAGATTCTTTTCAAGGAACACGAGCATCTGGTTCCATGCGTCACCTTGCGCACCGCCGGCCTGGATACCTGCCACGTCTTCGACGAAGGCGTGCGGCTGACCATCATAGACAGTGATCTCATGCGGGATGTTGGCCGTGGTCAAAGCCGCATCAAATAAATTGACATCTTCAACAGAAATGGATTGGTCGGCACTGCCGAAGATACCAAGCACAGGACCGGGTAATGCTTTTAATACTTGCGGATCAATTTCGGGAGAGCCGTAAAAAATAACGGTGGCGGCTAATTTATTATTATGCAGGCTATACACCAATGACGTCCGCCCGCCATAACAGAAACCTGCAATGGCAATGCGATTTGAGTCCACATCAGGTTGAGTCTCAAGCCACGCATAAATCGAGTCTAAATCTGCATTTACATTTTCAGGTTTGGTGGTGATGACTTGATATATGGCGCGCGGAATCCATGAAGTGGCGGAACCGCGGAATGTATCCGGAGCGATAACGAGATAGCCTTGCTGTGCGAGCAGATCCGCTTTGCCGACGATCGATTCGCGCAAGCCATAGAATTCATGGATCATGATGACAGTGGGAAATGGACCGTCGTCTGCGGGTTTGGCAACGTAAGCGCGCACATCAGGGCCGCCGTTCACTCCGGGGACGGTGGTGTTGACTAGGCTGTCGAGTCGATTCGCGCCGAGCAGCGAGTCTACGAAAATACTGAGGGGCAGAAAAAGTATCAGTATCACAAGAACAGCTAAAAATCCAAGCAGGGTGCGTTTGAGGGTTTTCATATTTTTCTCCATATTGATAAGATGATCCATTGTATTCGGGAACGCGGTCAAATCCTCTCAAAAATAAAAGCCCCACATCTTTTTGGGATGCGGGGCTAATTCCATTATTAGTTTTTTCTAAGGCGTGCTTCCATTCGCATGACAGTCTGCACAGGTGGTCGGCGAATAGTTACGGACTTCATTATGCTTGGATGCCATGTTGCTGATCGTGTGTTCATGACAGCTAAAGCAGGTATAAGCCGAGGTTGTGCTTGGATGACAGGTTACGCAGGCAACGATTGGGTTGAGACCATGTGTGAGCGGGAAGGTGTGTTTGAAGGTTGAAGGCTTCCAAGCTGTTGTGGTATGACAGGTCGCGCAATTGGTGCCAGCTTTGCCGGCGTGAACATCTTTTGTCTTATGGCAGGAATAGCAATCTTTAGGTGTGCCTACAAATACACTGTTGACATGGCAGTTGGCGCAAACGACATTGATGTGAGCTCCGGTCAATGGGAATGCTGACAGGTTGTGATTGAAGGTAGCAGGCTTCCAGGCTGTGGTGGAGTGGCAGGCCGCGCAGTTCGTCCCATACTTGCCGCCGTGATGATCATTAGCCGCATGGCAGGCAAAGCAGGTTGTAGGCGTGCCTTTGAACTTCATATCTTTATGGCAACTAGCACAGAGAGCGGTGGTGTGTGCGCCTGTCAGCTTGAAGATTGAGTTGGCATGGTTGAACGTAGTTGGCTTCCAGCCTGCAGTTGTATGGCATGTCTCACATTGAGCGCCGAGTGCGCCGGCGTGCGGATCACTGCTGCCATGGCACGAAGCACAGGCTTTGGGTGTTCCAACAAATAGTTTATCTTTATGACATTGAGCGCAGATTACGGTGGTGTGTTTACCCGTCAACTGGAAGCTTGAATTTTTATGATCGAAGGTACTCGGCGTCCAGCCGCTGGTCGTGTGACACTGCGCGCACTGTGCGCCAAGTTTGCCGGCATGCGGATCGTTCTTGGTATGGCAGGTGGCGCAGTCCATGGGCGTGCCTTTGAAGACACCGTTGATATGACAACTCGCACATAAAACTGCAGCGTGTTTACCCGTCAACTGGAAAGCGGAGCTATTATGATTGAACGTAGATGGCTTCCAACCGCTGGGCGAATGGCAGGTTGCGCATTGGTTGCCAAGCGTGCCGGTGTGCGCATCATCCTTGGCGTGACATGAGGCGCAGGCCATGGGCGTACCTTTGAAGACACCATTGATATGACAGGTTTCACAGGCAACCACTGAGTGCTTACCATCCAGATGGAACGCGAACTTGGAATGATCCACTTTTGCGAGTTCCCAGCCTTCGGGAGAGTGACAGCCGGCACATTCTGTCCCAAATTGACCGTTGTGATGGTCATCCTTTAAGTGACAGGAGATGCAGGTCTGAGGGGCTGACTTCAGCTCGCTCAGTGTATGGGCATTGATATGACACTTCGAGCAGGCCAGCGGCGCATGTTTGCCGGCCAATTTGAATGAAACTAAATTATGGTTAAAGGCTGAGCCAAGAGACTCCACTCCATTATGACAAGCCATACAATCCGTACCAAACGTTAGAAAATGTTCGGTCGAAAAAGCCTGGTTGATCTGCAAGTGGCAATTACCGCACGAAGTTTGATCAAATGGCGCGGCGTAACCTTTTACGTGACAATCCTTGCAGAGGAATGCAGTGCCATCCGTCTTGATCTTATGCGCGGTCAGTTTGAAGGAAACCGAGTTGTGATCAAATGTGGCTGGACTCCAGCCCGCGGGGCTGTGACAAGTTCCGCATTGGTTGCCAAGCGTGCCCTTGTGCGCATCATCTTTGGTGTGGCACGAGGCACAGTCCATAGGCGTGCCCTTGAAGACGCCATTGATATGGCAGTTCGTACAAGCAACAGCGGAATGTTTCCCATCCAGGTGGAAGGCGAATTTCGAGTGATCGACTGTGGCAGGTTTCCAGCCAGCGGGTAGATGACATGCTCCGCACTGGGTACCGAGTTGACCCTTATGATTATCATCTTTTTCATGACATGAGAAACAATCCTGCGGCGCGGCTTTCAGATCAGCAATAGTACGAGCGTTGATATGACAGGCTGAACATTTCGCGGCGATATGTTTCCCACTCAGTGGGAAGGCTACTTTAGCGTGGTCAAAATTTGAACCGCGTGATTCGACACCGTCATGACAGGCCTTACAATCCGTACCAAACGTTAGAAAATGTTCGGTCGAAAATACCTGGTTGATCTGCAAGTGGCAATTGCCGCACGAGGTTTGATCAAATGGCGCGGCATAACCTTTTACGTGACA
>JAPLGS010000097.1 GCA_026390015.1 Chloroflexota bacterium
AGAACATCGCCGCGACTGACAGTAGCATGTCGTATAATCCATTTTGTTGCTCCTCGAAACTTAGATTGGTTTCGAGAATAATAGATTTTGGACATAACACAAACATCATTTTTTGTCATCACTCGTTACAGGGACACTACCTACTTGTTTACCTGTTTATTTTTTTTATGCCTGATCTCTATCACACCCTTCTCAAATACGATATTGGATATCTCCGCATCATCGCAGGATCCTGGGGACTTGAACTGGAAACGAGCGAAGTAGATTCGGCATCCGAAGAACTGTGCGCTTCTTTCCTTGACCTGGAAGCTGTCACTGAAACAATTGACATTCTCCCCGCTGACGCACGCTCCGCGTTGAATGCCATTGTTGAATCAAACGGCAAAATGGAATGGGTTTCATTCGCGCGCAAATTCGGTGAGATCCGCGAAATGGGCGAAGCCAAACGTGACCGTGAACGTCCGCACCTCAAACCCGTTTCAACAGCCGAAATCCTTTTCTATCGCGGACTTATAGCCAAAGCATTCTTTGATATCGATAAAGGCGCACAGGAATTTGCATATATTCCTGACGATTTATTCGAGATCATTCACGAAGAAATGAAGGAATTATCTGAAGATACAGAAAAAATAATTGTTGAACCTTTGGGCCGCCCCGCGACTCCGGTTGAAAAAACATTTGAGATTCCCGCAACAGATCATATCCTTGACGATGCCACAACTTATCTGGCCGCGCTGCGTTTGGGGAAATCAGATTGGAAATACCGTGCTGGCACTTCGGCGCAAGTGTTTGGCGCTCAACTTATATCACTTTTAACGACCGCGGAATTATTAAAAAAAGGCGCGCCTCAAGCGGAAAAAATAAAATCCTTCCTCGAAGCTCCGCGCGCAGATTCTTTGAAAATACTCTTTGCAGCCTGGCAATCGTCACATACTTTTGACGAATTGCGATTGATACAAAATATTATCTGCGAAGGCGAGTGGCGGAATCAGCCGCTGGTGACGCGCGAGTTTTTGCTGGATTTGGTTAATTCCATTCCGCAAGATAAATGGTGGAGCATCCCCGCCTTCATCCGCGGCATAAAAGAAAAATTTCCTGATTATCAACGCCCCGCTGGTGATTATGATTCGTGGTTCATCAAACGCGAATCTGATGGCCAATATCTGCGCGGATTTGCATATTGGGATCAGGTGGATGGCGCATTGATAAAGTACTTCATTCAAACTTTGCACTGGCTTGGCGTGGCAGATCTGGCTTCACCAGAAGATGGAAATGAAGCTACAGCATTTAAAATCAAGTCGAAGGATCAAAAGTCAGACCTTCGATCTTCCACCTTCGACGGAAAAATCGTTGTTACGTCAAACGGAAAAATCGCTGTCTCTCGATATTTTTCGCGCGCTGCGCGTTACCAAATATCGCGCTTCTGTGAATGGGGCGAAGAATATGCTGATGAATATAAATATCAAGTCACCGCACAATCATTGAGTCATGCCAAAGAGCAGGGACTTAAAGCTGAACAGTTATTATCATTGCTGGTGAAATACACCAATGGAAATGTCCCGCCTGCTTTGGTGAAGGCTCTCAAACAATGGGACGCGCACGGCACTGAGGCTCGGGTGGAGAATCTGCTTGTGCTAAGAGTCAACAGGCCCGAGATCATGGAAGAAATGCGCAAGTCGAAGGCGGGCAAATTTTTAGGCGAGTTATTAAGTCCAACGGCGGTGGTAGTCAAAGAAGGAGCCATCCAAAAAGTATTGGAGGCTTTGGCAGAGCTGGGACTGCTGGCAGAAATCAAAAATGAATGATAAATGGATGTCATGATTAATTCGTGACATCTTTTTTTTGCGCCATCGCTATAATAAATTTGTATTCTCAACCAAGGAGATCAGCATGTCAAAAACGGACTGGATCCAACAAGAGCTCGATAATCTGAAATCACAGGGGCTGTACAACAACATCCGCACGATCGGTTCGCCGCAGGGTGCGTGGCTGATGGTGGATGGCAAAAAGGTTTTGAACTTTTGCTCGAATAATTATCTGGGATTGGCGAATCATCCCGCGCTGGTGGCGGCGGCAAAAAAAGCAACCGATGAAATGGGCGTGGGGCCCGCCGCGGTACGCTCCATTGCAGGCACAATGTCTTTGCATGTTGAACTCGAAAAGCGTCTTGCACAATTTAAAGGCGTCGAAGCAGCCATCACTTTTCAATCAGGCTTTACCGCAAACTTGGCGACCCTGCCCGCATTGGTTGGCAAGGAAGACGTGATATTCTCTGATAGATTGAATCATGCTTCGATCATTGACGGTGCGCGTCTGTCAGGCGCGAAGATCATCCCATATGAACACAACGATGTGAAATCACTGGATGAAAAGATCAACACAAATCTCAGTCAATACCGCCGTGCGTTGATCGTGACCGACGGCGTTTTCAGCATGGACGGCGACATTGCGCCCCTGCCTGATATTTATGAAGTAGCAAAAAAATACGATGTTCTTTTGATGGTGGATGACGCGCACGGAGAAGGCGTGCTCGGCAAAGGCGGGCGCGGCATAGTGGATCACTTCGGCTTGCACGGCAAAGTGGATGTGGAAGTGGGCACGATGTCGAAGGCATTCGGCGTGATGGGCGGAATCGTGGCGGGCAAAGCAGTCATCATTGATTGGCTGCGTCAACGCGGACGTCCATTCCTATTTTCGTCCGCGGTCACCGTGCCAGACGCGGCGGCCTGTATCGCGGCAGTAGACATCCTCGAAGACTCCACTCATTTGGTGGATAAGCTTTGGGAAAACGCGAAATATTTCAAAGCCGAAATGAAAACTCTTGGATTCAATACAGGTGTAACTGAAACTCCCATCACACCCGTCATGCTCGGTGAAGCGCCGCTCGCACAACAATTCAGCCGCGAGTTATTTGAAGCGGGAGTATTCGCCATGGCGCTTGGATTCCCAACTGTGCCGCAAGGCAAAGCGCGGATCCGCGTGATGATCTCTGCTTCACATTCAAAAGATGATCTCGATAAAGGTTTGGAAGCGTTCAAGAATGTAGGGAAAAAACTTGGCGTGATCTAGAAAACACAAGCGGAATCTGATTTTTGCTCCCTACAATTCGGAGTAAAAGGTCATAATTTATCTATGACCTACATCACTTGCCTTGTGATTGATTACGCAATAAAATCGTGTTTATCGGTAAAAATTACCTATTTAAATAGCACAAGAGGATTATTATGCAAATCACCCGTCAAGCAGATTATGCCGTTCGCGCAATTCTTCATCTGGCACGCAACGGCGATCAACGCACCGCCACAAGTATGATCGCGGAAAAACAGCGTATTCCACCATCTTTTCTCGCCAAAATAGTTTCACAATTATCCATTGCGGGACTCCTGCATACTTCACGCGGAGCGCGTGGCGGAGTAGTCCTTGCCCGCGCGGCAAAAGACATCACATTGTTGGAAGTGATCGAGGCGATTGACGGCCCAATTCATCTCAATGAATGTGTTGGTGAAAAAGGGGCTTGCACCTTCGATGATGATTGCCCTTTACGCCCGGTCTGGTGTGATGCGCAAGAGGAATTGGTTGGCAAACTCAAAAACACGAACTTTGCTGATATGGCAACCACGAGTCAGGTTCCGGCATAAAAAACGTTTAACTCAATGAAGCCTCTCGGCTATAATAGCCGGGAGGCTTTTTTATTTACTCACCTTACGCAGTTTTAGCGTAAACTTGGCAGATGAAAAACGGTAAACTACTTGATCTGTATAGCGACTACCTGATTAGCGCCTTTGGACAAACAAGTGCAACGGGACTGTCTTCACTGCTCAATGGTGAAATCAGCCATGACCAGACGCAACGCTGGCTTGCAGACGAGAAGCAAACCTCTGCTGATTTGTGGCGGATTGGCAAACCGCACGTTCGCAAAATTGAAGACGAAAACGGTGTCATGATTGTAGACGACAGTATTGCCGAAAAACCGTATACCGATGAAAACGACATTATCTGTTGGCACTACGACCACTCCAAACAACGGAATATCAAGGGTATCAACTTTGTCACCTGCCTGTACCACAATCGTGGTGTCTCGCTACCCGTTGGGGTTGAATTGGTTCAGAAAACAGAACGTTACACCGACCCAAAAAGCGGGAAGGAAAAGCGTCGTTCAAACCGAACCAAGAACGAAATGTACCGCGACTTGATGCAACAGGCTGTGCAGAACCAGATTCCGTTCAAATATGCGCTCAATGATATCTGGTTTGCCTCAGCAGAAAACATGAAATTTATCAAAATCACACTCGAAAAGGAATTTGTCATGCCGCTCAAAGCCAACCGCAAAGTGGCGACAAGTGCGGATGCCCAGCAGGAAGGACGTTATCAAAGAGTGGACACACTGGAACTGGAAGCGATGAAACCTGTCATGGTTTATCTGGAAGGCGTAGACTTTGCGCTCCTTCTGGTCAAGCAAGTCTTCACAAACGAGGACGGTTCGACAGGCACTTTGTATCTGGTCACCAGTGATACCACCTTGGACGGTAACGGGATCACCGCTATCTATCAAAAACGATGGAACGTGGAACCCTATCACAAATCGCTCAAACAGAATGCTTCTTTGGAAAAATCGCCAACGCAAACGGTGGTCACTCAGACAAATCATTTCTTTGCGGCTTTGTATGGCTACATCAAACTCGAACTGCTCAAAGGCGACACCAAGCTCAATCACTTTGCGCTCAAATCAAAACTGTACTTGCACGCTATCCATGCCGCTTATGCCAAACTGCGGGAACTCAACCCCGTCTGCTTGGCTGCGTAAGGTGAGTTATTTAATCCAACAAGGAGTCCACCCATGTCTACCTCTCGCATCGTCCGCGCGCCGCGCGGCACACAATTGACTTGTAAGAACTGGCTGTCCGAAGCCGCTTATCGCATGATCCAAAACAATCTCGATCCCGAAGTGGCGGAGAAACCCGAAGACCTGGTCGTCTATGGTGGACGCGGGAAAGCCGCGCGTAACTGGGAATCTTTTGACGCGATTCTTGAGTCACTTAAAAATCTCGAGGAGGATGAAACGCTGCTTGTGCAATCAGGCAAACCCGTCATCGTTTTCAAGAGTCATAAAGATGCCCCAAAAGTATTGATCGCGAATTCAAACCTTGTGCCGCATTGGGCAACCTGGGAAAAATTCGATGAGCTGGATAAAAAAGGACTCATCATGTACGGGCAGATGACCGCAGGCTCGTGGATCTACATTGGCACGCAGGGAATTTTGCAGGGCACTTATGAAACATTCGGAGCACTCGCCAAACTCAAAGGCTGGGATTCGTTGAAAGGCAAGTTTGTTCTAACCGCGGGCTTGGGCGGGATGGGCGGCGCGCAACCCTTATCCATCACCATGAATGAAGGCGTGGGATTGATTGTCGAAGTAGATCCCGAACGCGCTGAACGCCGCCGCGCCATCGGGTTTGTGGATATGGTTGTGGATACTCTCGAAGAGGCGATGTCCCTCGTTGAAGACGCAAAAGAAAAACAAATACCCAGATCCATCGGGTTGATCGGCAACGCGGCGGATGTTTACAGTGAACTCTTCGCGCGCGGCGTAATTCCCGATGTGGTCACAGACCAAACCTCGGCGCATGAGGCCTTATTTTATGTACCGTCTGGATTAAGCGTCACAGCCGCAGATCAATTACGGATCAGTGATCCTGAAAAATATAAAAAAATGTCCATGGATTCCATGTCTACGCATGTGCGAGCCATGCTTAACTTCCAGCGCGCGGGCGCAGAAGTTTTTGATTACGGCAACAATCTTCGTCAGCAGGCTTTCAACAATGGCGTGAGCGATGCCTTTGAATTTCCTGGATTTGTGCCTGCCTATATTCGTCCACTGTTTTGCGAGGGAAAAGGTCCGTTTCGCTGGGTGGCGCTTTCAGGCGACCCCGAAGATATTTACACCACCGACAAAGCCATCATGGAACTCTTCCCCGATGACGCGCATCTTCATCGTTGGATGAAAATGGCACGCGAGAAAGTTCCGTTCCAGGGATTGCCCTCGCGCATCTGCTGGCTGGGATATGGCGAGCGCGCCAAAGCGGGATTGATGTTCAACGAGCTCGTGGCAAGCGGAAAAGTAAAAGCGCCGATCGTCATCGGCCGCGACCATTTGGATTCTGGTTCTGTCGCTTCGCCCAACCGTGAAACCGAGTCCATGAAAGATGGCTCAGATGCCATTTCAGATTGGGCAATTCTCAACGCGCTCATCAACGCGGTCGGCGGAGCGACGTGGGTTTCTTTCCATCACGGCGGCGGCGTGGGAATGGGCTACAGTCAACACGCAGGACAAGTCATTGTCGCAGATGGAACCCCGGAAGCAGCCCTCAGGCTGGAGCGTGTTCTTACAACAGATCCAGGCATGGGCGTGGCGCGGCACGCTGATGCGGGTTATGAAATTGCCATTGATGCTGCAAAACGTCATGGGTTGAAAATGCCGATGCTTAAATCATAATCAGTTTTTTGAGGATGATTTCAACCTGAAATAGTCAGTCGACGTTTATCTGATTTTTATTTCATCTTAACTCAAACTTTATCCTGCTTATTTGATTAGGCTGATATGATTTTCATCATATCAACATGAAAAAATTCAGCCTGTTATTTTTGTGTCTCCTGCTATCTGGAAGTGTTTCGACTCCCATCCTTTGGGAAGCCGCGATTAAAGTTGCCCTTCCAATTTTTTCGCCAACCCATCCAGAGACGATTCATATTCCAGACAGCACAGTATCCTCATCTGCTGATATCGAGATCATTGCTCCAGCAATTCCGGCCGCGCCAACTATTGAGCGGGTACTTATTATCAGTTACGACGGAATGCGCCCGGATGCGATCGCGGCCGCGCCGATGAATAATCTCCTTGAGTTGATGAATACCAGCGCTTACACACTCACGAACGCGATAACAATTGCCTACCCTTCCACGCTGCCGAGTCACGCTGCGATGCTTTCAGGGCTGTGTATGGCGAAGAATGGCATTAACTATGACAGGTATTTTAAGTATATGGGTTACTCCAAAGGAGTGGATATATTTGATCTCGCTCATGCGGCGGGCATGAGAACTGTGATGATCGTGGGCAAGGATAAATTAAGACAACTTGCCGAACCTGAAACAACAGATGTTTTTGAACTTCGCTATGACGAGGCTACCATTGCCAAAGAAGCTGTCGCACAGATCTCCCAGGGATTTGGATTGATGTTCGTTCATTTTCCAACCCCTGATAAGGTTGGTCATAAATTTGAATGGATGGGCGGCTCGTATTTGGAAGTTCTTCGCAATGGCGATGAAGCATTAGCTGAAATATTAGCCGCTCTCGATGAAAACGGTCTGCGCGAAACCACACTGATCATTGTCACCGCTGACCATGGTGGACACGACAAGAATCATGTCGGTCTGGTCATTGCAGATTTCCTCATACCATGGATCGCATCGGGGCCGGGTATTGTTCCCGGTGAAATAACTGCGTCTCTGCAAACAATGGACACAGCCGCCACCGCTGCCTACGCTTTAGGATTTCCGCTTCAAGAGGATTGGGATGGCATCCCTGTGTATGAAGCCTTCGGCCAGCCTAGATTAAAAATTCATCCTGAAAGTGTACAATGGCCTTGCCATCAATGGAATTAAATATAATCCGATAAAAAGCTAATAAGCAGAGCATGTCTCCTGCTAAAATACGACACGTATGCTGCGTTGATCTGCAGTGTACGTGTCGTTTGCTTAATAATCCACTTCGAAAGGTAAAGTACAATACTTAAAATGAAAAAGCTTAGGGTTTTATTCGTATGCCTTATTTTAACGGGATGTATTTCAAGCCCCAACCTTTGGGGATCTGAGCTATCGCTGAACCTCGCGGCAACGCCATCAATTGTTGAAACAGCTACTTCAGCCCTGACTCAAACAGTCACCCCGTCTCCTACAGCCATACTTTCGCCGTCTCCAACCGCAAAAGTGGAAGGTGTTTTACCTGAACCAACCGCCACTCCGCTCCCAGAGGAGATCAAACGCGTTCTTATTATCAGCTACGACGGAATGCGCCCTGACGCGATCGCAGCCGCGCCCATGGATAATTTGCTTGAGTTAATTAAAACCAGCGCTTACACGCTCACGAACGCGACAACAGTTGCTTATCCATCCACGCTGCCCAGTCACGCTGCGATGCTTTCAGGGCTGTGCATGGCAAAGAATGGCATAATCTATGACAGGTATTATAAATATATGGGCTACTCCAAAGGCGTGGATATATTTGATCTCGCTCACGCGGCAGGCATGAGAACTGTGATGGTCGTCAGCAAGGATAAATTAAGGCAACTTGCCGAGCCTGAAACAACAGATGTATTTGAAGTACGTTATGGCGAGTCCGCGGTTTCGAAAGAGGCGGTCGCGCAGATCTCACAAGGTTTTGGGTTGATGTTCGTTCATTTCGCAGGCGCCGATCTGCGCGGACATAAATATGGCTGGATGTCTGATGCACAATTTACAGTTTTGCGTGAGGGCGACGAAGCCCTTGGTAATATATTAACCGCACTCGATGAAAATGGACTGCGAAACAGCACGCTGATCATTGTCACAGCCGATCATGGCGGGCACGACAGAAATCATACCGGCGTAGTGGATGAAGATTTCCATATCCCGTGGATCGCGTCGGGGCCAGGTATTATTCCCGGTGAAATTACCGCATTACTGCAAACAATGGATACAGCCGCAACCGCTGCCTATGCATTAGGCTTGCCGCAACAAGCAGATTGGGATGGCATTCCTGTTTACGAAGCCTTCGGCGAGCCAAGACTCAAAATTCATCCGGAAAGCGTTCAATGGCCCTGCCATCAATGGAATGACCATTAATCCGTTTGCCAGATTGATGACTTATGTAATTTCAGCTAGGTTGGGATGTTGCCCCCTGTAACAAAGCCTTTGATGAGCCTTGAATAAAATTCTTTTTTGGAGAAACATCCTGAAACCTGTTTTTCGTAACTGGCTTTTGACTCTCTTTATTATTATTTTGCAATCGTGTGGATCATTCGCTTCACCCTTGCCGCCGACAATTGCTCCTACGCAAGCAGTGACTCTTGTCCCAAGCAGTACGCCGCTTCAGCCTACTGAAGTTATTCCCGCGACCATAACATTCACGCCCACACCTCCGATCTCACGCGTATTGATCGTATCCTTTGACGGACTGCGCCCCGATGCAATTGCCGAAGCAAAGATGATCAACGTGATGTCGCTGATGCAAAGCGGCGCATACACACTGAACGCGCAAACCATCATGCCGAGTTCCACACTGCCCGCGCATGCATCCATGCTGACCGGGATGTGCCCCGCCAAACATATTGTGCGCTGGAATGAATACGTCCCTCAAAATGGATACGCGCGCGGAACCGATATTTTTGATCTCGTGCACGGAGCGGGTTTGCAAACTGCGATGGTGGTCGGCAAGGAAAAACTTCGACAGATCACCGAGCCAGCCAGTACCGATTTTTTTGCCTTCGTTGACGAAACAGACAAAATAGATGATTTCACCACCATTGAAAAACTTGCCATCAATCAAGTGAAAGTTGGCTTCAATTTAATGTTCGTCCATTTTCCAAGCGGTGATCTGGCAGGGCATGAGGAAGGCTGGATGTCGCGCCTCCAATTGAAAGCTTATGCAAAAGACGACAAGGCCTTTGGTTCAATTCTTCAAGCGTTAAAAGATCGCGGCATGTATGAAGACACGATCATCATTGTCACCTCTGACCACGGCGGACATGATACCTCGCATGGCACAGATGCGCCTGAAGATATGACCATTCCGTGGATCATCAGCGGGCCGCGGGTTTTTCCTGGCCAATTGATCTCTCCAGTACACACCATGGATTCAGCCGCCACGATCGCTTTTGTGCTTGGCTTATCCATTCCACCAGAATGGGATGGCGTGCCTGTCTTCGAAGCTTTCGGATTGCCTGTCCCGCCTTTTAGAACCGTTGGCTGTTAAAAATTCTTGTATGAAAAAGAAATGAAGTACTATAATTAATTTTGGAGTTTATCTATGAGTGATCGAAAACGTAGAGTTTATGGGTTTATGATCGGTCTTGCTTTTGGCCTGCCCTTTGCAATTATTTCAGAATTTATCAATATCTGGATGTTGCCCGGCATTCCCTTATTTGAATTGCCGTTGGGGCGTGTGACAACCACCGTTTTAACAACACTGTTCATGAGCATTTTGGGATTGATGGTTGCCTGGGATGAGGAATCTTTTTGGGGCTTGCTGGGCGGATCCATGTTTATTGTGATCATAAGTTCCCTGCAGGCGAAATATAATTCAGGGGTATCTGAAGGCGTGACTTCGTTTTTTCTTTTCCTGTTCACCTTCCTGCCGCGCCTGATCATTTACCTGCCGCTAACTTTGTTTTTGCGCTGGGTGTTGAACAATTTCGATCGGACGGCATCCATCTCAAGCGGCAGAACGGGGAGTCCATTCCTGGCAATATTAGCGCTGCTGGCGCTGGCTGTCATCGGAGGTAGATACTCGATCCTTGTACCGGAGGCGCACCAAGCTTTGCAGGATGGGAACGCCCTGATTTTGGAGGGAATGTCAGCCGTTGAAAATGGGATGGATCTGCCCGAGCCGCTCCTTGTTGTGGATGGATTTTCCACCTACGCAAACGGGCCCTACACTCTCGAATGGAGCAGTGACGTGGATCAGCTGCCTGTTACGAGACCGATCGCTGAATTTGGTGTGACCGAGTCTCTCATCATTTTCCGCTTTGAGAATACCTATCAGTTCGGCTGTGTGTATACTCCTCCCAGCCGTGTGCCCAAGTGTATTAACATCACGCGTGTAAGATAAATTCCAGATTTCTCTAAACTTAGAGAGGAGCATTCTTTACGGTTTGCTTCGCTGTTTTTTGTTCGAAAACTTAGAAACGGGGAGCGAAGGGATTAAATCTCTAACACTCCTCTAACACCCCTAGCTAAATCATAATGATAAAATCTTTAAACATTATTGAGTTGGTATGTCAAGTTATATTTCTCTAAATCCACACACGCAACTGGAACAGGCAATTACTTACGATTTACAATCCGCGTTGGAAAAGCGCGGATTGTCTGTGATTCACAACGGCACAAGTGATAGTCATACACCCGGGGGAAAGCCAGACATTATCGTCTTTAACAAAGATTATATGTTGATTATTGAAGTAACAAGATCAAAGGGTTCGGCTCAGGATCGAGAATTTCAATCGATTCGGAGTCACTTGAAAGAGGTTAAAGCAGAGAATATGCAAAAACAATGCTTTTGTGTTTTTGTATCTCCAAAAACATCCAGTCGAACTATGGACAGCATTCACGATCATAATCGCCAAAGGGCAAGCGAAGGTAAATCCGATATGAAAATCCTTCCACTTGTGTTTAATACATTTGAATTGTGGATAACTCGTCTCAAAGAAAGTACTGAGCAGAAATATTCCGTAAAAGATTTTATGAGTACTTTTGAACAGCATGAAAAGTTCGCAAGCGACTTGGCTATTCAAAAAATATTTTCTCAAGCCATATTTGTTCATAATAAAAAAATATCTGAAGTAACCAAGCAAAAAACGAAAAAAAACTTAGAATTGCCTTTCGATGATTCGGAACACGCGCAAAATAAACTGAAAATAGCTCGTTCCGAAGTTGGTTTGGATGTGTGGATGGAACATTTTATACATTATTCAACACGTGGCTGGAACAGGTTTGCTAAAACAACAGGGATTTCACTTACTCAGTTCAATATCATGACGCAACTATACGAGCGCGAAGTATGGAGTATTTCTGAAATAAGCGAATATTTCGAGATTACTGTTCCTGGGGCTAGTCAACTGGTGGATAAACTTGTTCAATCCGGACTCGTTCATCGTGTAGAAAATCAAACAGATCGACGTGCCAGGTATTTAACACTTTCATCCAATGGGGTAAGTTTAGTGGATAAAGGTATTCGAGAACGACACCGCTGGGTAGATGAGTTTTTTAAATATTTAAGCGCGGCGGATCAAAAGAAAGTCAGCGAAGCGCTGATATTGTTAACGCATGCCGCCAAAGAAATGGAAAACAAAAAATGATAAACACATTGTTATTTGAATATTCTGCAAGGAGCAAAATCTATTATGGTTAAACTGGCAAAATACACAAAGCCTTACCTCGTGATGATCCTGCTCGCCATCCTCCTCTTGTTTGCCCAGGCAAACCTGGATCTGGCGCTGCCCGATTATCTTTCCCGTATCGTCAACACCGGCATTCAACAGGGCGGCGTGGAAAATGCTGTTCCAGAGGCGATCCGTCAGAGCGAAATGAATCGCGTTGCAATTTTCCTGGGCGCGGAAAAAGATTCTGTGCTCGCCGATTACACCCTCGTTGATAAGAACTCGGCTGATTATGCCAAATATGTCGCCGAGTATCCCATCCTCGAAACGGAATCAATTTATGTCTTGAACCAGATCGACAAAGTTGAACTTGATCGCATCAACCCGATATTTGGGAAAGCGATCCTGACAGTTTCAGGAATCGAACAGGTTTTGGCTGACCCATCCAAAGCGTCACAAATGGGCGCGGCCTTCGGCGGCATGGATCTGACCAAACTCCCGCCCGGCATGGACTTGTTCACATTATTGGGA
Source organism: Chloroflexota bacterium (assembly GCA_026390015.1). GTDB lineage: Bacteria > Chloroflexota > Anaerolineae > Anaerolineales > Villigracilaceae > Villigracilis. Next base: position 12,660 of record JAPLGS010000097.1, read on the forward strand.
AAACTTCCAGCCGACAAACTTACACAGGTCACCGACTCTGTCGATAAGAAATTTGCGGCGCTGGGTGACAAGATGATCGTTCAGGCGGCAGTTAGTTCCGTCAAAACCGAATATAAAGCGCTTGGCATGAATACCGATAAACTGCAAACCGATTACATGATGAATGTCGGCGGTTGGATGATTCTGCTGACTCTACTTTCCGTCGTCTGCACCATCATCGTCGGTTATCAGGCTGCCAAGATCGCGGCTGGCATGGCGCGCGATATCCGCCGCGATGTGTTCCAAAAAGTTGAAAGCTACTCCAGCACCGAGTTCGACAAGTTCTCGACCGCGTCCCTGATCACACGCACCACCAATGATGTGACCCAGATCCAAATGGTGATCTTCATGATGGTGCGCATGGTGTTCTATGCGCCCTTGCTTGGCATCGGCGGTTTGATCAAAGTGATCTCCAAAGATTCACCATTGTCCTGGCTGATTATCGTGGCAGTACTGATGCTTGTCAGTTTAATTATGGTTGTATTCGCGGTTGCACTTCCCAAGTTCAAGATCATCCAGAATCTGGTGGATCGAATCAATTTGGTGGCGCGTGAAAATCTGTCGGGCATGATGGTGGTGCGCGCCTTCAACATGCAGGGGTTTGAAGAAAATAGATTTGACAAAGCCAATTTAGATCTGACTTCCGTCAGCTTATTCATCAATCGCATAATGGTCGTGATGATGCCGATGATGATGCTCATCATGAACGGCTTGTCGCTGGCGATCATCTGGTACGGCGCTCGTCAGGTTGCAGATGCGAACATGCAGGTCGGCGATATGATGGCGTTCCTGCAATATGCCATGCAAATCGTGATGTCGTTCCTGATGCTGTCAATGATGTTCATTATTCTGCCGCGCGCTTCCGTTTCCGGTGACCGCATTGCCGAAGTCCTTGAGATCGAGCCCAAGATCCACGACCCGAAAGAACCGAAGAAATTTTCCACTCCGTTCAAAGGCACAGTGGAATTCCGTCAGGTTTCATTCCGTTATCCGGGCGCAGAAGAGGATGTCTTGCATGACATTAACTTTACCGCGCAGCCGGGACAGATGACCGCTTTCATCGGTTCGACCGGCGCAGGCAAATCAACGATCGTCAATTTGATCCCGCGTTTCTATGAAGTCAGCGATGGCGCAATTTTGATGGACGGTATGGATATCCGCGAAGTCACTCAACATGACCTGCGCGACCAGATCGGTTATGTGCCGCAAAAGAGCGCGTTGTTCTCCGGCACCATCGAGAGCAACCTGCTGTATGCCGACAAAAACGCCAGCCCCGAAATGCTGAATTCGGCAATTGAAATTTCCCAGGCGGCGGAATTCGTGAATTCCAATCCTGAAGGAATTGCAACCGAGATATCTCAAGGCGGCGTGAATGTTTCCGGCGGACAGAAACAGCGTCTCTCGATTGCCCGCGCCATGGTCAAGAAGCCGCCGATCTATATTCTCGATGACAGTTTCTCGGCGCTCGACTTCAAGACAGATGCCGCTTTGCGGCGTGCCCTTAAAGCTCAAGCCGCAAAAAGCACCTTGATGATCGTGACGCAACGCGTCTCCACTGTCAAAAATGCCGAACAGATCATCGTGCTCGATGAAGGCAGGATCGTCGGCAAGGGCACGCACAATGAGCTGATGAAAACTTGTGAAACCTATAAAGAGATTGCTTTATCGCAGCTCAGCATGGAGGAATTATCATGATGCAACAGAGACCCGGGCAACCTCGTGGCGGCGGCCCGATGGGCGGCGGCCCAATGGGCGGTATGATGGGCGCGCCTGGCGCAAAAGCCCGCAACTTTAAAGGCACAATGAGCAAGTTGATCGCTTACCTTGGCCAATACAGAGCCATAGTCATTGTCGTCTTCATCTTTGCCATCGCGTCCACTGCAGCAAATATTGCCGGGCCAAAACTTCTCGGCAACGCCACCACCAAATTGTTTGAAGGTGTGATGGCACAGTTGAGCGGAACAGGCGAAATTGACTTTAACTATATTGGTCGGATCATTCTGCTAACCATTGGCTTGTATGTGGTATCGTCGATATTTTCCTACGTTCAGGGCTGGCTGATGGCCAATGTCTCCACCAATATCGCATACCGTTTTCGCCGCGATATTTCAGAGAAGATCAACCGCATGCCGCTCCATTATTTTGACACCACCACTCACGGCGAAGTGCTCTCGCGCATCACCAACGATGTGGATACGGTCAACCAAACCCTCAGCCAGAGTCTGACTCAGATCATAACCTCGCTGGTGACTGTGGTGGGCGTGCTGGCGATGATGTTCTCCATCAACTGGATGATGACGCTGGTAGCCCTGATCATCATCCCGCTTTCGATGGCAGTGGTCGGGTTGATCATCGGGCAATCGCAGAAATACTTCAAGCAGCAGCAGGATTATCTTGGCCATGTCAACGGCCACGTGGAGGAAATGTATGGCGGCCACATCGTCATGAAAGCCTTCAACGGCGAAGAAGAAAGCATCCTCAAGCTCGATCAATCGAATAATATGCTCTATGAGGCCGCCTGGAAATCTCAATTCCTCTCCGGCTTGATGATGCCGATCATGACCTTTATCGGAAACCTCGGTTACGTGGCTGTGGCGATCCTCGGCGGCTATCTGGCCATCAAGGGCACCATCACCGTCGGTGACATTCAAGCGTTCATTCAATACGTGCGCTCGTTCACCCAGCCGATCATGCAATTGGCGAATATATCCAATGTTCTGCAACAAACTGCGGCCGCGGCGGAACGCGTCTTCGAATTCCTTGAAGAGGATGAAGAAGTTGACGAAGCCGCCGAACCGATCAAACTTGAAAATGTGGAAGGCCACGTTGAATTCAAAGATGTTCACTTCGGCTACAGCCCGGATAAGATCATCATCAATGATTTCTCGGCCGAAGCTGAACCAGGTCATAAGATCGCCATTGTCGGGCCGACCGGCGCGGGCAAGACCACCATGGTCAAATTACTGATGCGTTTCTATGATGTGAACAGCGGCGCCATCCTCGTCGACGGTCATGATATCCGCGAGTTCAGCCGATATGATCTGCGCAAGCTGTTCGGCATGGTGCTTCAAGACACCTGGCTCTACAACGGAACCATCATGGAAAATATTCGCTACGGACGACCGGACGCGAGTGATGAAGAAGTGTATGCCGCGGCCAAAGCTGCGCATGTGGATCACTTCGTCCACACTTTGCCCGATGGCTACAACATGGTGCTCAATGAAGAAACCTCCAACATTTCACAGGGACAAATGCAACTACTGACCATCGCGCGCGCAGTCCTTGCCGACCCGAAGATCCTCATCCTCGACGAAGCGACCAGTTCGGTCGATACCCGAACCGAGGTTCTCATCCAAAAGGCAATGGATAACCTGATGAAGAATCGCACCAGCTTTGTCATCGCCCATCGTCTGTCAACCATTCGTGATGCAGACCTGATCCTCGTCATGAAAGACGGCGACATTGTGGAGCAGGGCAATCATGTGGAACTGCTGGCGAGCAACGGGTTCTATGCTGAATTGCACAATAGTCAGTTCGATGTAAGTTCGGTAAGTTAATACGAAGTCTCCTGATTTCGTCCCAAATTATTAAATACTAAAACGATATGACCAGGCCTGAAAATGGTTTCAGGTCTGGCTGTTTTGTAAATTATGACCAAAGGAAGTTTTTATGAAAAACACATCAAAGAAATCATCAACTGAAAACAAGGAAATGTCCACTCCGATGAACGATAGCCGCCGTTGGATCGCGCTCGGTATTTTGAGCATGAGCCTGATGCTGATCGTGATCGACAGCACCGTGGTCAACATTGCCTTCCCGGCCATTCGCGCCACATTCAACGCGCCCTTCTCGGATGCAGAATGGGTTAACTCGATCTATTCGCTGATCTTCGGCGCGGCGATCATTACCTGGGGCAAACTCGGTGACCAGTACGGGCGCCGCAATATCTTCATCATGGGCGCGGCATTATTCGCGCTCAGTTCACTGGGCGTGGGGCTGGCTCCCACCATCGGCGTGATGATCGGCTTCCGCGCCTTGCAGGGCTTGGCTGGCGCGATGATGTCGCCCTCCACGCTTTCGATCATTTCAGCTACCTTCAAGGGACGCGAGCGCGGCATCGCATTTGGCATTTGGGGCGCCACTGCTGGCGTTTCAGCTGCGCTCGGGCCGCTATTGGGCGGCTGGCTGATCGAGTACGGCACGAAGATCATGGCTGAGTCCTGGCGGCTTGCTTTCATTATCAATGTTCCGCTGGCGGTCATTGCGATCGTCGGCAGTTTATGGGCCATCCGCGAAACAAATGACAATCGTCAGAAGCACCTGATCGATTGGCGGGGAATCCTGTTCGCCACGCTCGGGCTCGGCGCTGTCGTCTCGGGAACGATCGAAGGTCAAACCTATGGCTGGTTATATGCCAAGAAGATTTTTATGCTTGGATCGATCCATTATCCCAACCTCCCTCTCGGCGCAACCATTCCTACGGGAACGCTGTCTTTCGTTCCATTTACATTCGCCATCGGGTTGGCTCTTTTGGCGCTCTTCGTATGGTGGGAACTGACTTTTGAGAAAAAAGGCGGCGAACCATTATTTGAATTGGGATTGTTCAGTTATCAGAGCTTCCGCTTTGGGTTGATCACCATCTTTATCATCGCGCTGGGCGAGTTCGGAGTATTCCTTGCGATCTCGATCTACCTGCAATTGGCAAAAGGACTCGGCGCTTTCGAAACTGGTATTCAATTCCTCGCATTCGCCATCGTGACCATGTTCGCAGCGCCCATGGCAGGTGTACTCTCAAGCCGTTTCGGCGCCAAATGGATCGTGACCGCCGGCATGGTTTGTGAAGCCGCAGCCTTATTTTGGATCAGCCGTACGCTATACATTGACAAACCTGTTTCCTCGCTTATTCCTCCATTTATGTTATACGGTTTGGGAGTTGGTCTTGCGATCGCTCAGCTGTCCAACCTTGTGCTTTCAGATATCCCCGGCAACAAGGCAGGGCAGGCTTCAGGCGCCACCAACACCATCCGTCAGTTGGGTGCTTCGCTCGGTATCGCCATCATCGGCGCAGTCCTTTTTACAGGATTCGCCACATCCGCCACACCGTTGATCCAGAACTCCACCGCCTTTTCAGATTTCGGCGCGCGCGTTGAGTCCAATACATCGCTCTCGCCAATCTCAAAGATGATCGGCTCAAGCATGGCCGGCTTCGGTGATCAGGCCAAACAAGGCATCATCACCGGGCTGGCAGCCAACGAAGGCTTTGACCCGAATCAAGCTGACCCGTTGCAAACTGCATTAGACAACATTCCGTCCGTTGGAAAAAATGCGATGAAAGCCCAGGGCATCAATTTGGATGACCCCGCCACTGTGGCGAAGATCAGGCTGGAGCTTGGCCCCGACGTGAATATCCTTCAAGCTGACATTCAGAACGCACTGGCGACCGGGTTTTCAACCTCCGCCCGTGCCGCCGCGACGCTCGCAGCGCTGTTCGTCATGTTTGGCGCACTAAGTTCACTGATGCTGCCAAACACCAAGTCTCACATCACCCAGGAAACTGCGGCAGCGGTGCTTTAGAATAAAAAATAAAAGAAGCCTTCCTGATGAGAAGGCTTCTTTTATTTTATTGTTTGCTGATCTTTTATTTTCCCCGAGGGATTGAAAAGGGAAATATTTATATCTGCGCCCATTTTTCTAATTCAGTCTCATCGCGCGATTTCCCCTTGCCGCACCCGATTCATATTAGACCTCTTGCGAAAGTCTCTTGTGCCACAGAGAGCACTGAGAAAAAAAGAGGTTTAAGAGTCTTATCTCAAATCATTCCCCACACTGCCAATACCCCAAATACAATGATCACCAATCCCGCGCCCAACACCATCTCGCGGAATTCGCGGGTATCTTCCAAATAAAAATTGGGGGAGATGCCGGTCACTTCCCAGCGTGGGCTGGCAAACCATGCGAAGATCGCACCGCCCAGCATGCCGCCGACGTGCCCCCAATTATCAATGCCAGGCGTTAATCCAATGAACAAGTTGACTGCGATGATAAAAACCGCGTTGCTAATTGCCTGCTTTGCCTGACTGCCGAACAATTTGCGGTTGTGATAAAAGAAGGCTACCTCGGCGGCGATCAACCCGAAGACCGCCGTGGATGCGCCTACTGAATATCCATTTTCACCGGTCAGCAGAAACGAAAACACATTGCCTGCAAAACCACCGAGAAAATATAACAATGCGAATCTGCCGTGCCCAAAATGTTTTTCCAATAATGTACCGATCGACAACAGCGCATACATATTGAAGAAGATATGCGGCACAGAGCCATGCAGGAACACTGGAGTAATAAAGCGCCACAACTCTCCAGCGCGGATGGCGGCATTGAATCGGGCGCCATATACTTCGAGCCAGTCAACTTGATTGACGGCATATCCCAGCACCGCCACGCTTAATAATTGTAAAACATATATGAGCACCGTAAAGCCGATGATCGCATAGGTCACAGTGGGGACGAGGGATGGTAAAGCGACGCGTACTGTTTGGGGAGCAGGCTCAGCGTTCAGCGGCGAAGCAGGAATTTCGTTCATAAATTCACCTTGCGATGTTTTACGCGTAAATGTTCCGACCCGATAATTGCGCGAACTTTGTTGACCGTGTCATCCAAATGAAAATCCTGATTAACGATCACATAATCAAATGCTTCAATGCGCTGTAATTCCTTGCGCGCGGTGGCGATCCGCAGGGAAAGCGAATCGGCTGTTTCGGTTTTGCGCTCACGCAACCGGCGCTCCAACTCATCTTCGCCTTCACAAGTAATGAAGATCAGCAAAGCCTCGGGTGCGAACTTGCGCACCGACTCGGCGCCCTGCACATCCACACGCATAACTACATCCTCCCCGCTGGCAAACGCATCCCGCACCTCCCGCTTGGGAATGCCTTTGTAATCACCGTATACGATCGCGTACTCGATCAACTCATTCTGTTCGATCATGCGCGCAAACTCATCATCTGAAACGAACCAATAATCCGTGCCATTCACTTCAGTTTCACGCCGGGCGCGCGTGGTAGCAGTGACCACAAAATGGAAGGGCAGTCCGCGCTCGATCATGCGCTGTACAACTGAATCTTTGCCAACGCCGGAAGGGCCGGAAATCACGATCAAAAGTGGATCGGGTTTGCGGAGTTCAAATGTGTTCGTCATGGGTTTATTGTACCAAAGAGACCCCGCTTCTTAGTGATCTTTGAGCTGACTCTGAATTCGAGAGAATGCACTGTGCTGTTTGTTTTAACCACCTCGATCATATTCATATTTTTGTAGTGGCGCAATTGAATTTTATAAATGAGTCCACTGCAAAAACCAGTTCTGCCACAGCCCACAGGGTAATAAGCACACAGAGAAAACAAGAGAAAAAAATTCAAAAACTCTGTGCCCTCTGTGGCTAAATCACCTTTTTGCAGTAGAGTCATAAATGATAACGGAAAGAGCGGCGCGCAATGGGGCATAACTTGCTATTTGACGATTGTCCGTTACCCAAAACCCAGCCGCGAACACCGCACTGCGTTCCCTGGCACCGTCCGCCAGGGCAGGTGTGGCGCTAATTCAAGCGAATTTGAACTAAAAAATCAGCGAAAATCCGTGGAATTAGCGGCAAAAAAGATTGTTCATAGCAAGGTGTGCGGACCTGCGCTTATAGGTTACACACCACCTAAACGCCTAAATAAGATAAAGGATAGACAGTATGGTTAATTGGTTTAACTTCAAAGTTAATTGGCTTAACCTCAAAGTTACCTGGCTTACCCAATGGAGCCTAGTTGACGATTGTCCGTTACCCAAACCTCAGCCGCGAAAAACCTGCCCCACATCCGCTAGAGCAGGTGTGGGGCAGGTTTTTTGTTAAATCAGGAGAATTTGAACTAAAAAATCAGCGAAAATCCGTGAAATTTGCGGCAAAAAGTTCCTAGCAAGGTAAGCGGAACTGCCTTATTTCAGCTTTCGTTGCCTTACTTTGCGGCAACTATGACTGTAACTGTATAGTCTTGCGTAGATGCGTCAGCGGCGGTGACCGTGTAAACCACCGGGCTTGCGAAGTTATTCGCGGTCGTTCCGCTTGTTTGGCTCATGCTGCCAACTTTTACAGATCCGCCGGTAGTTGTGAAGTTTGCCACCAGGCCAAATGGATTTGTTCCGAATGGAACCATGAGAACGATACTCGTTCCAGTGATCACACCTGTAGCTGCCGGGCTTGTGAAACTGAAGGTAGTGATATCTTTTGCCGGGTTGGCCGAGACTGTGACCGTGACTATATAGCTCTTCGTCGATGCGTCAGCGGCGGTGACTATGTAAGTCAGCGGACTTGTGAAATTGTTGGGGGTTGTTCCGCTTGTTTGCACCACACTGGCACCATTTTTTACAGATGAGCCGGTTGTGGTAAAGCTCGCGATGAGCGCGTTGACATTCGTCCCAAATGGAACCGTGACCGCGATACTAGTTCCACTGATCGCACCCGTAGCTGACGGGATCCCGAAGCTGAAAGCGGTAATATCCTTATTCGCTGGATTTATGGCAACCGTGACCGTGACTATATAGTCCTTCATCGATGCGTCAGCGGCGGTGACCCTGTAAGTCAGCGGACTTGTGAAATTGTTGGGGGTTGTTCCACTCGTTTGCACATTGGCATCAATTTTTACAGATGAGCCAGTTGTGGTAAAGCTCGCGATGAGCGCGTTGACATTCGTCCCAAATGGAACTGTGACCGCGATACTAGTTCCGCTAATCACACCCGTAGCCGCCGGGCTCGTGAAGCTGAAAGCGGTAATATCCTTTGCCGGGTTGGGCGCGGCCGTGACCGTGACTATATAGCTCTTCGTCGATGCGTCAGCGGCGTTGACTATGTAGGTCAGCGGACTTGTGAAATTGTTGGCGGTTGTTCCACTTGTTTGCACCGCACTGGCACCAATTTTTACGGATGAGCCAGTTGTGGTAAAGCTCGCAACAAGCGCGTTGACATTCGTCCCAAATGGAACCGTGACCGCGATAGTAGCTCCACTAATCACACCTGTAGCCGACGGGTTCCCGAAGCTGAAAGCGGTAATATCCTTATTCGCTGGATTTATGGCAACCGTGACCGTGACCGTGTAGTCTTGCATCGATGTGTCAATGGCGGTAACTCTGTAGATTACCGGATTTGTGAAATTGTTGGCGGTCGTTCCACTGATTTGCGCGTTCTCGGCAACTTTTACCGATGCGCCAGTTGTCGTAAAGTTCGCAATGAGCGCGTTGACATTTGTTCCGAATGGAACCGAGACCGCGATATTAGTTCCACTGATCACACCTGTAGCCGACGGGCTCCCGAAGCTGAAAGCGGTGATATCCTTCGCTGTTTTAGGCGCAACTTTTATGGTAACAGTATACGTTTTAGTAGAAGCATCTGCAGCAGTAACTCTATAGAGCACCGGGTTTGTGAAGTTATTCCTTGTGACTCCGCTTACCTGTTTCGCGGTGCCTATCTTTACAGATATTCCAGTTGTCGTAAAGTTAGCAACAAGCGGATTGACTTTCGTTCCGAATGGAACCGTGACCTCGATATTAGTTCCGCTGATCACACCGATTGCGTTCTGTTTTGAGAAGGAAAAGGAAGAAATATCCTTGGCAGGGCTGGCCGCCACCTTTACCGTGACCTTGTAAATTTTCGAATCACTAAGTTTATAAGATACCGGCACTGCGAAGTTATTCGGTGTCTCTCCGCTTATTTGCGGCGTACCGCCAATCATTGGCGAGGCGTCATTGTCCTTAAAACTGGCCACGAGCGCAGACACATCCGTTCCAAATGGAACCGTGACCGCAATCGTCCGCTTGGGTTCGGTGATCACACCCGTAGCCGCCGGGTTCGTGAAGCTGAAAGCGGTAATATACTTTATTATTTTAGGCGCAACCGTCACTTTGACTCTGTAAGTTTTCTCTGAACGATCCGCCGCGACAACCGTGTACACCACTGGAATTGAGAAATTATTCTTTGTTGTTCCACTTATCTGTACCACCGAGCCGACCTTCACGACTGAGCTTGTGGCTGTAAAGTTCGCTATGAGCGCCCTAAGGTTCGTTCTATATGGAACCGTGACCGCGATGTAAGTTCCATTGAACACGCCTGTAGCCGCCTGCCCTGGGATGCTGAAAGCAGTAATATCCTTTGTCGGATTCGGATCAACCGTGACCGTGACTCTATAAGTTTTCGTTATTCCCGTCGCCGAAACAACCGTGTATGTCACCGGGTTTGTGAAATCATTCGGTGTTTCTCCGTTTACCTGTGTCTTGGTACCGACCTTTACCGATGCGCCAGTAGTTATAAAGGTAGCGATGAGTCCGTTCTTATTCGTTCCGAACGGAACACTGATCGCGATACTGGCTATGTCCAGCGGAGTGGATCCGGTTATCACACCTTTATCAGGCTGGTTTAAGAACCTGAAATTGGTAATCGACTTAGCCGGGTTTAGTCTAATTGTGACCGTGACAATATAGTCTTGGAATGCTTTTTTATCGGCGGAAGTAACTTTGTAGGTTACCGGGCTCGTGAAATCATTAATTGTTGTTCCACTTACCTGTGGCCAGCCTTTAATCTCTACTGAAGCACCAGAACTTGCCGTGAAGTTAGCCACAAGTTTTGTCACATCCGTTTCAAATGGGACTGTGACCGCAATGTTCGTTCCAGTGATTGCACCGACAAACGCCGAACCCATGAAACTAAAAGCCGAAATAGCTCTATCTGCTGGATTTGCGCCCTCTACGACCGTGACTGTATATGGCTGAGTGCTAATTCCATCCCGGGCCGTAACTGTATAGGTCTTACCGGTTCTGAAATCCTGAGCCACGCTGGCAAGAGGACTAACGGATGCCTGAATGCTAAGAACGATTGTTGGTTTTAGCCCAATGACATTTGTTCCGTATGGAACCGTGACCACGATCGTTTTAGCGGCTTCATCGATCGTGGTACCTATGGAAAGGTTAGCGAAACTAAAAGCTTTTATTGCTTTTGCTGAATTGAGCTCAGCAGTAACAGTGACTGCATATGTTTGCGGCGATCCGGAGCCAGCGGGGGTAACCGTGTAAGAGACCGTAGACCTAAAATCCTTAGCCACGCCGCTAAGAGGACTAACTGTGGCCCCACTGCTAAGGGTTATCGTTGGTGTTAGCGCAGTAAGAGTTGTTAGGTATGGAACCGTGACCGCGATATTAGTTCCTGTGATCACAGTTCTAGCCAACGGCACACTCGCGAAGCTGAAAGATATAATATCGGCGCCTGCTTCTTTTACTGTAACCGTATATATCCTCGTATTTCCGTTCTCTGCGGTAACCGTGTAGACCACTGGAGAACTAAAATCCGCCTCGGTAAGTGGGCTAACTGTGGCATTAGTGCTAAGAACGATTGCTGGGGTTAACGCAGTGATGTCCGCTCCGATTGGAACTATCACCTCGATCTTAGAAGCTGCCTCGGTGATTGTGGTTAGAAGTGACAGACCAGTAAAACTAAAAGAGGTAATTAATTTAGCGGTGTTTTTGGCAACCGTTACGGTGACAGAATAAGTTTGAGTTATACAAGTTGCATCGCTAACCTTATACTGCAGCACTTTTCCAAAGAAGTCGTTCGATGTGGTATCGCTTACCTGGACTACCTGATTGAGATCGGTGGTACCGACTGTTACCGTTGCGGTGAGGGGTCCTGTAAAAAAAGACGCCGTCAGAGGATTCACCGTTCCGAATGGAGCCGAGACCGTGATATTAGTTCCGCTGATAGTGCCTGCTGAAATACCAGTGAAAGTGAAGCTGGTTATCGTACATAATGGGAGTGTTGCGAATAGAGCTCGTGATTGGAAAGGCACCAGTAGCGTATTTTCCACAACAATCGTTGTACTTGGGCCGGCCGCCAACGCAGAATTTCCCGCCAAATCATCAGCCGCGCCTGCCGCAATGGAAATACCCAGGGTGCCATTGCCCGTGATTTCGCTGATGGTCACCGTGCGGGTATTCCCAGAACCCGTGACAGACGAGATGATGCCATCCGCAGTATCGGTTTTGTTCAAGATAATATTATCCACAGTAAGAGTGCTTGCATTAAAATTCGCGTCAGTAAAAGTGACCGTGTAATCCACCGGGCCGGCGCTCGTAGACGATACACTCGGTGGGCTAAAACTGATTGTCGGCGCGGTGGTGTCTATACCTGCAATCGCACTTGAAAAGCTGTAAGTAGTGTTCGTGGCAGTATCCACTGCCTTGTAACAAACTCTTGTACCATTGTCGGATTCTGCAGAGAATGTTTGGCTGGAATATTCAACAAAAGCGAGAGTGCCGCCGCAGGTCAAACCGCTGGTATTGCTCATCGTAAACGCGCCGTCTGATGGGCTGGCGCTGATGGTCTTGCTCAGCGCCGGGTTGGCATCAGGTTCGATCATTGAAATCGTCGGCGCGGTCGTGTCAATCCCTGTGATCGCATTGGATAAGCTGTAAGTGGTGTTCGTGGCAGTATCCACCGCTTTGTAACAAACTCTTGTGCCGTTTTCCGATTCTGCAGAGAATATCTGGCTGGAATAAGCAACAAAAGCGAGAGTGCCGTCGCAGGTCAAACCACTGGTATTGCTCATCGTCAACGCGCCATCTGATGGGCTGGCGCTGATAGTCTTGTTCAACGCCGGGTTGGCATCAGGTTCGATCATTAAAATCGTCGGCGCGCTAGTGTCAATCCCTGTAATCGCATTAGATAAACTGTAAGTAGTGTTCGTGGCAGCATCCACCGCTTTATAACAAACCCTTGTACCGTTATCGGATTCTACAGAGAATGTCTGGCTGGAATAAGCAACAAAAGCGAGAGTGCCGTCGCAGGTCAAACCGCTGGTATTGCTCATCGTAAACACGCCGTCTGATGGGCTGGCGCTAATGGTCTTGCTCAGCGACGGGCTGGTATCAGGTTCGATCATTGAAATCATCGGCGCGCTAGTGTCAATCCCTGTGATCGCATTGGACAAACTGTAAGTGGTGTTCGTGGCAGTATCAACCGCTTTGTAACAAACTCTTGTGCCGTTGTCGAATTCTGCAGAGAATGTCTGGCTGGAATAAGCAACAAAAGCAAGAGTGCCATCGCAGGTCAAACCGCTGGTATTGCTCATCGTAAACACGCCGTCTGATGGGCTGGCGCTAATGGTCTTGCTCAGCGACGGGCTGGTATC
>JAPLGS010000121.1:0-13149 GCA_026390015.1 Chloroflexota bacterium
GGTTCAAAACCGCTCACATTCCGTTTAAACTGGCCAAGCGACAGTATTACAGCTCCCCGCACTGCAGAGCTATTAAGTGAAATGTGGAGCAAAATTGGCATTACCGTGGAAATGCAAGCAGTGGACCCGGATGCGTTAACTTCGCAGTGCTGCCCGGCTTTTGACTTTGATCTTATGATCTGGGGCTGGGCATCTGACCCTGACCCAAGTGCGTTGTTATATGTGTACACGAGTGAAGCTGTCCCAACTGGATCAAGCGAGACTGGCTACTCAAATCCGGCATACGATAAACTATATGCACAACAACAAACTGAACTGGATTTTGCAACTCGCAAAAACCTGGTTTGGGAAATGCAAAAGATCGTACATGATGATGTAGTGTACATCATTCCCTATTATGATCAGGCGACTCAAGCCTTCCGCACCGACCGCTTCAGCGGATGGATAACCGATCAGCCTAAAGTTGAACTATCCGATACAACATCTCTCGTAGTGATCGAACCAGTTAAGTAAGAATACAATGGGTGCGGAATTAACCTCCGCACCCATTGTAAATTGCAGGTACTCATAACTTCAAGGAGCGACCTTGAACCGAACTCGTAATTTGCTTAAGAAAATAGGATGGGCACTTTTTACCATCCTATTCGTCATCATCCTCAACTTCTTTTTATTTCGCGTGCTGCCCGGCGACCCGGCGCGCGCCGGTATTCGCGACCCACGTTTGAAAAAGGAAGCCATCGAAATGCTGCGTATCCGTTTCGGTTTGGACAAACCCGTCATTAATTGTTTCGAATCTTTAAATCCGATCGAGTTGGGCAGCTGCACAGTAAACCCGTTAGATACGCAATTCTTCATTTACATCCGAAATTTATTGCAGGGTGAATTGGGCGTCAGCTACCACACCAACCGTCCCGTAACGGATATTCTTACTGAGCGGTTGTGGAACACGGTCCTGCTAATCGGTGCGGGTCAGATCCTTTCGATCTTGATCGGTGTGATCTTCGGCGTTTTCGCCGCGTGGAAGGCGCGCACCACCATCGACCATGCCGCGGTGATCACGAGTTTATTCGCCTGGAGCCTGCCAACTTTCTGGCTCGGCATCATTTTGTTATTCTGGGGAAGCAGCCAAGGCCTGCCTCTGGCCGGGAAAGCGACACCCGGAGCAAGCAGTCTGCCGCTTTTGCAGCAGTGGGGCGATATCATCCGTCACATGTTCCTGCCTACTCTGACGTATACAATTATTTATATGGCTGAATATACTTTGATCATGCGTTCCAGTTTGATGGATGTGCTATCAGAAGATTATATTTTGACCGCAAAAGCCAAAGGCTTGAGCACTTTTCAAATATTGAAAGATCACGCTTTGAAAAATGCGATGCTTCCGCTGGTAACTGTCATCGCGATCAATCTTGGTTTTACGGTCGCCGGCGCGATTCAGATCGAAGCGGTTTTTTCCTGGCCCGGGCTGGGCGGCGCCATCTTTGAAGCGGTCGGGCGACGCGATTTTCCTGTTTTGCAGGGAGCCTTCCTGCTGATCGCAGTGGCGGTGATCTTTGCCAACCTGATCGCTGACCTTACCTACAATTATCTCGATCCACGCGTACAGACGGAGTGATCATCAATGGAAACCAGTACGCAGGTACCTGAAATTCAAAATCAATGGATTATCCGCTTGACGAATTTTTGGCGGACCTTCAGCAAGAATCGCATTGGCATTGTCGGACTCGCAATGCTGATCGTGATCGTTTTCATGGCGATTTTTGCGCCTGTTATCGCACCTTACGATTCTTCCTCTTCAGCCTCTGAGATCGGTGATGTTTACAATCCGCCGAGCAGTTCCCATTGGTTTGGGACAGATGACGCCGGCCAAGATGTCTTCTCCAATTTTGTGTTCGGCGCTCGCGTCTCACTGATCGTTGGTTTCTTCGCCGCGTTTATTTCCATAATCATCGGCGGCTTGCTGGGACTCGTCGCCGGGTTCTTCGGCGGGCGCATGGAAAATTTCATCATGCGTTTCACCGATATCATGCTCGTCATACCGGACTTGCCATTGATGGTGGTTGTCGTCGCGCTGACAAAACCCTCCCTGCTTAATATTATTTTTGTGATCGGTCTGCTCGGTTGGACGACTACTGCGCGTGTTGTCCGTTCGCAAACGTTGGCTGTGAAATCTCGTAAATTTGTTTTGCGCGCGCGGGCTGTCGGCGCTGGCAAAGGTCACATCATCTCACGCCATATTCTGCCTTTGGTGACGCCGATACTGGTGGTACAGGCCGTGCTGGTTGTTTCGCTCGCGATCCTCAATGAAAGTGCGCTTTCATTTCTTGGGCTTGGTGACCCAACCGCCCTTTCGTGGGGACAAATGCTCAACTACGCCTTCGGGCGCGGCGCTATGTCTATTGGCGCGTGGTGGGCATTGTTATTCCCCGGCTTCGGCATCGTCTGGGTTGTTCTTGGACTCACGCTGCTCGGGCAGGGACTGGAGCAGATATTAAACCCAAGGCTGGATACACACCACTTAATGCCGGGCAGGCCTGTCATCCAAGGCAAAATGGGTATGGCGCTGGAAAAAATTATTGAAAAAATTATTGAAAAAAGTCCATTGCTCGAAGTCCGAAATCTATCCATCAATTATATTAACGAAGGTAAGCCGCCTGCGCGCGCCGTGGAAAATATCAGCTTCACCTTGAAGGAAGGGGAGTTGATCGGTTTGGTCGGCGAAAGCGGATGCGGCAAAACCACGCTGATGCTTGCTTTGCTTCGGCTGTTACCATCAGCGGGACAGATCGTGAATGGACAAGTACTCTTCAACGGCAAAAACCTAACCGCGCTCAATGAACAGGAAATAAATGCTGTGCGCTGGAAGGATATCTCGATCGTCTTTCAAGGCGCGATGAATGCCCTCAACCCGGTGCGAACTGTCGGCGACCAGATCGCCGAAGCAATCATCAAGCATATGCCCGGCTTTGCACGTGACCAGCGCTTGCAGGAACGCGTGATCGAATTACTTGATCTGGTCGGAATTGCCGCCGACCATAAAGAGCATTTTCCGCATCAATATTCTGGCGGGATGCGTCAGCGCGCGATGATCGCGATGGCGCTCGCATGCAATCCGCAAATTATTATCGCTGACGAACCAACCACCGCGCTGGATGTGATGATCCAGGCGCAAATTCTGGAACTGCTCGACAGCCTGCGCAAGAAACTTGGACTCGCCATTATTTTTGTGACACACGATCTTGGGGTGGTTGCAGAAATTTGCGATAAAGTTTTAGTCATGTATGGCGGCGTCACAGCCGAATACGCAGACGTGGATATTATATATAACGAATCGCGCCATCCATACACACAGGAACTGCTCAAAGCTTTTCCAGACCTGACAAAGCCCAAGAAAAAACTTTCATCCATTCCCGGATATCCGCCACGTTTAGACGCGCTGCCTGCCGGCTGTCGGTTTGCTCCGCGTTGCCCGCTGGCATTTGAGCGCTGTCACACTGAACAGCCGCTCCTTCATAAACTGAACGATTCTCAAAGCGCTGACCACATCGCAAGCTGTCATCTGCTCGAGGCTTCTAAATGAGCAAAGATAATTTTCTGGAAGTACGCGGATTAAAAAAATATTTTGACGCCGACCGTCCATCCTTTTTCTCGCGCGAGCCGCGCTACGTGCACGCGGTGGATGGTATTGATTTTCAACTCAGGCATAGTGAAGTGATCGCATTGGTTGGAGAGAGCGGTTGCGGAAAATCAACACTCGCGCTTTTATTGATGGGCTTGGAAGAACCGACCGAAGGCGCCATCTTATTTGAAGGCCGCGATATCACTCATCTCAACGACAACGAACGCAAGGGTTTGCGCCGCAAAATCCAAATGATCTTTCAAGACCCATACGAATCTTTGAATCCCACGCAAACGATTGAAGAGATCATCAACGAACCATTGGTTGTGCACGGCATCGGAAATAATAAAAACGAACGCGATGAACGCGTGAAAAAAGCGATGGAAGACTCAGGCTTGAAACCTGCCGAAGTTTACCTGCAGCGCTTTCCGCACGAGCTTTCAGGCGGACAGCGCCAGCGCGTGGTCATCGCCGCCGCGTTGGTTCTTGAGCCAGAGATTCTTCTCGCTGATGAACCTGTCTCCATGCTGGATGTTTCCATTCGCGCCGAGATCATCAACCTGCTGGCCGAACTTCGCATCACACGCCAGATCGCGGTTATCTTCATCACGCACGATCTTGGCTCGGTAGGTTTCTTCGCCGACCGCGTAGCCGTCATGTATCTTGGGCGCATAGTTGAGATCGGCACCATGCTCGAAGTTTTGGAAAAGCCCCAGCACCCTTACACAAAAGCGCTGATCTCCGTCATCCCGGTTCCAAACCCGCGCTTGCGGCACGAACGGATTATTTTGCAAGGTGAAACTCCCAACCCGATCGATCTGCCATCCGGCTGTCGGTTTCATCCGCGCTGCCCGCTCGCGATGGCAACCTGCAAAGCCAGCGATCCGCCTTTTATAACTCTCAGCAAAACACATCAAGCCGCCTGCCTGCTTTTGGTGAAATAATTGGATATCACAAGTTTACAAAACCCCAAAATAAAATTCATCGTCAAACTGCGCGAAGACAAACGTCAACGCAAATTGGATGGATTGATGCTTGTGGAAGGCTGCGATGAGTTGACTCTGGCGCTCAGCACTGGACTCAAGCCGCAGACAATTCTGACCGCGCCCGAGCTTGCTTCTGTTTCAATGGAAATTCCCGCCGCTGAAATAATCACCGTCACCCGCGCCGTCTTCGAGAAAATTTCCTATCGTGACAATCCCGATGGCTGGCTGGGAATATTCCCCATTCCAAAAACATCGCTCGACGATTTGAAATTGAGCGCATCGCCTTTTGTGATCGTCGCAGAGTCTGTTGAGAAACCCGGCAATCTCGGGGCAATTCTCCGCACAGCAGACGCGGCGCATGTGGACGCAGTCATCGTCTGCGACCCGCGCGTAGACTTGTGGAATCCAAACGTAGTCCGCGCATCTCGCGGGACGATATTTACTGTACCCACCGTCGAGGTTGATTCGCCGAATGCGCTGACATTTCTCAGGTTAAGAAAGATGCGCGTGCTTGCGGCCACACCCTCCGCCGAAGTGTTATACACTGATGTCGATCTGAAAGAACCTATCGCGCTGGCAGTCGGCACAGAAGATGAAGGTTTGACAGATTTCTGGATGCGGAACGCCGATGTCAAAGTGAGAATTCCGATGCTGGGAAAAGTGAATTCGCTGAATGTTTCCATCGCAGCCGCGTTGATCACCTACGAAGCGGTGAGACAAAGAAATGAAAAGCAAAAGAAGGAAAATTTATGAAGGCATTATGGCTTGAGAACAATCAAATTTCACTGCGTGATATTCCGCAGCCCAACCAACCCAATGAGGCGTTGATCAAGATTCGCATGGCCGGCATTTGCAGCACTGACCTTGAACTTGTGAAAGGTTATTACCCGTACGCAGGCATCCTCGGCCATGAGTTTGTCGGCGAAGTAGTGCAGGCGCCAGAAAAATCATGGCTTGGTCAGCGCGTAGTGGGGGAGATCAACGCAGTCTGCGGCAGTTGTGAATCCTGTTTGAGCGGTCGTCCGACGCATTGTGAAAATCGCAGCGTGCTGGGGATTGCGAATCGGGCTGGCGTGTTCGCTGAATACACCAGCCTGCCGCTTGAAAATTTATATCGTGTGCCGGATTCTGTTTCTGATGAAGCCGCGCGCAGACCCTCGCGCTAACCGGCGTTGATCTGCACGTAGTTGCCCGTCATCCGCTTCAACAGCAATTGCTCGCCGCGCGCGGCATCAAGTTGATCAGCGAAGATGAGATACAGCCTAAAAAATGGGATGTGGTTGTGGAGGCTACCGGTTCGCCTAGCGGGTTTGATCTTGCCAGAAAAGCCATTCGTCCGCGCGGAATTCTGGTTTTAAAATCCACATACAAAGGTGAGATGAGTGTGAATTTTTCATCCATCGTTGTAGATGAGATCAACATTATTGGCTCACGCTGTGGTCCATTTGAGCCTGCCTTAAAATTGTTGGAAAAATGCGAAGTTGACCCGAGCGTGTTGATTTCTGATCAATTTAAATTGGGAGAGTCACTCAAGGCTTTTGAGAGAGCCGCCCAGCCGGGTGTGCTTAAAGTTTTACTGGAAGTTGGGGAAAATCCAATTAATTAGATCTCAAAACCGAAGAGATCATTTGAACGAATAAGATCAAAAATGGCACGCCGATCAAAACCAGGGCGATTCCCGAAAACAGTTTTGAATCATCTTTTCGGACAAATCCCATAAAGCCAAGCAATATCGCCAGTGGAGCTAAAGAGCAGGCAATCAGAACTGTGATGTTATTCAAGGAATTAAAAGTACTGGGCGTAATATCTAATTGTGATACGCCAATGTTCGCTCCCAAAAACAAGAGGGACAAAATTGCCGCGACCATGGAGGTGCTGCCAAAATGGGATCTTTTCATCAGGCTGACATGACTTTTCTTACAACGAAGACCGCACCCGCGAATGCAATTCCCAATATTCCAGTGATGGATGGCAGGATCCACATCAGCGCCGAACTGCCCGCTGACTTGATTCGCGCATCCAGCGGATGCTCTGGATCGTACGCCACTGTTACTTCATCCCCTTTTTCATAGAATGCTGAATCACTGCCTTCACTGACTTGAACCGTGCGTTTGTGTCCATCGAGGGCGACGAATTCGATGACAGGATAATAGTAATCACGAACGATGTTATTCTGCGGGTCAACTACTTCGCGGCGCGTGATAACATCCACAACACGCCCGGGCGTGCTTTCCTCTTTGCCGATCTTTTGAATATTTGAAAAAGTGGAGAAGACGGTGATCAGAAGCGCAATCACAGCAATCGCGGTAAAGCCGCCCAACACCCATCTTTCCATCGTCGGGTCATCGGCTGCTTTTTGCAGTTCTTCAATTTCCTTTTCGTCAAGTTTGACCTCCTCAAAATCATCTTCAGAGGCAGCCACAATCATTGCTGAAAGTTTATCCTTGTCTTTCCAGTCTGGGATATCGTTTAGTGAGTTGTATGTTACGCCGTTCACTTCAAAGGAGGATGGTTCGTCGTTTTCCCAATTTATCGAATATTTTTTCTTTGCCATTCTATGAGTCCTTTCTTTTAGAAATTGTACCCTTTTTTAACCCAAGGCCTCCGAGATTTCTAAAATCTTGGAGGCCTTTCTAAGGTTCATTCTAACTTCACCCTAATTCGCCGCCAGCGCCTTGACTGAGACCTCGGGGGTTTCCAATACATCAGAGGTCTGTTCTTCCGCGACTCCATACGCCACTTCCAATTGATGACGGAATTGCTGAGTGTACAACCTGTAATAATGTCCGCGCAATTTCAACAACTCAGCGTGTGAACCTTGCTCGGCGATGTGACCATTATCGATCACGAGGATCCTATCTGCGCGGCGGATGGTGCTGAGGCGGTGCGCGATCACGAAGGATGTGCGTCCCTTCATCAACGCTTCCATGCCGCGCTGGATGAGTGCTTCGGTCAATGTGTCCACTGAGGATGTCGCTTCATCCATGATGAACAACTCGGGCCTCGCAAGCACGGCGCGCGCCAGGCTGATTAACTGCTTCTGCCCAACCGATAAAAGATTTCCGCTTTCGCCCACGTTCTGCTCGTAGCCCTTCTCGAGCCCTGCGGTTATAAAATCATGCGCGCCGGCGATCTTCGCCGCTTCCTCCACTTGCGCATCGTCCGCAGACAAATTTCCATAACGGATATTCTCGCGCACTGTCCCAGAGAACAGGTGCGGCGTTTGCAGAACGATGCCGATCTTGTTGTGGATCGACTCCAATTTATAGTCCATATAATCCACGCCGTTAATTTTGATCACGCCTTTGCTTGGTTCGTAAAAGCGGCAGAGTAGATTCACGATCGTGCTTTTGCCGCCACCTGTCGGGCCGACCAGAGCGATCATCTCGCCAGGATTCACTTTCAGTGTGAAATCTGATAAAACGGATTTCCTGTCTTCGTAGTAAAAATCCACATGATCGAATTCGATCTCGCCGAGCAGAGTCTTCGCTTCGATGGCATCGGGTCTATTGTGGATTTCGGATGGAGTATCCACCAACTTGAAAATTCGCTCCGCTGAGGCAATGCTGTGCTGCATTTCGGAATACACGCGTGCCAGCTCTTGTATTGGCCAGAGCATAAAGGTGAGATATGCGACAAAGGCTTGAATACCGCCGATGGTCATGATGCCCGCTTCAATTTGCAGGCCGCCATATCCAACAATGAAACCGAGCGCAAGCGCTGCGATGATTTGCACAGTCGGCAGGAAGAGCGCGGAAAGCCACGCGGCGCGATAAGATGCGTGATACATGCGTGTGGTAAGGTCTTGAAACTCGCGCGTGTTTTCATTTTCACGGCCCAGCGCTTTCACAACGCGCGTCCCCTGAAAATTTTCGTTATACGCGCCAGTGATCTTGCTGTTGGCGCGGCGTGAAATGCGAAACTGCTCCAGAATTCTCTTACGGAATTCAATGGCGATAAATATCATCACGGGCAGAATGGTGAGTACGATCAAAGCCAGACGCCAGTTGATGATCAACATAAAAATTGTGGATGAGATGATATTCATCGCCGCCCAGGTGCTGTCTACAAGGCCCCAGGTCAGCAGTTCAGATACGCGCCCCGTATCGGAAGTGACTCGCGCGATCAATCGTCCGACCGCGTTATTCGAATAATACGAAAGCGACAAGTCTTGCAGGTGATCGAAGAGCATTTTGCGAAGGTCATATTGAATCCGCTCGCCCAGTACGCCCGCCAGATAAATGAATGTGAACACCGTCGCCGCCTGCACAATGATGAGTCCGCCATAAATGATGGCGAGCTGCATCAATCGGGCGCTATCCTTTAACAGAATGCCCTCGTCAATGAATTGCTTGTTCACATACGTGAAGTAAGCATCCGACGCGGAGGTGAAAGCGATCGTGAGCAGAAATCCCGCCACCCATTTCCAATGCGGCTTGAGTAATCCGCCAATGCGCTTCAGCACAGGTGAGGTTAGTTGTGATGTGAACTCTTCTTCTTCGAGTTCGATAAGTTCGTCTGACATGGTAGCTCCATTTTATGCCTTTACAACGACATACTATTAATTTACTCTTGCTATCTCAATTTCAAGATCCGTATCAATCTTCGTCTGAATATCATAGATCTTTCGATACATTCCATCGCCCTGCGCTAGCACTTCTGTGTGTGTACCCATCTGCAGCACTTCACCCTTATCTAATACTAGAATAAGGTCGGCGGCCATTACAGATTGAATACGGTGCGCGATGATGAAGGTAGTTCTATCTTTCATTAATCCATTCAGCGCTTCGCGGATCTCGGATTCAGTTTCTGTATCCACTGAGGAAGTTGAATCATCGAGGATCAAGATGCGCGGATTTTTCAACAGCGTGCGAGCGATCGCAACGCGTTGTTTTTGTCCGCCAGATAGCGTCACGCCTTTCTCGCCGACTAGTGTGTTGTAGCCGTCAGGAAAAGTCAAAATGACTTCGTGTACTGCGGCGGCTTTTGCGGCGCGTTCCACTTCCTCGGTCGGCACGTCGCGCTCAACTCCATACATGATGTTCTCGCGGATCGAACGACTGAACAAAAAAGGTTCCTGTTCCACAATACCGATCTGCTTTCGCAGGTACGCGCGCGAGTATTCTTTCAACTCTACGCCGTCCAGCAGGACTCTTCCGCCGGTATATTCATGGAAGCGCGGCAGGAGATTTACCAGAGAAGTCTTGCCAGAACCTGTCGAGCCAAGCAGCGCGATCGCCTGCCCGGGCTTGGCGTGAAATGAGACATTCTTCAACACATCTGATTTGCCATCGGAATACATGAACGAGACATTTTCAAAAAGTAGATCACCGCGCGCCGCGCCTTCATGCTGATGTTTGCCATCGAACAATGGTTCACGCTGCTGTTTGACCACTTCCATCAGACGCGAATACGAGACCATACCCGTTGACGTTGAGACGATGATCCGTCCCAGGTTGCGGATCGGCCAGATGAGCCAGACCACAAGTCCGATATAGGCGATGTAGGTGCCCAAAGAAATCTCGCCTCTGATCGTCATATTTGCGCCGTAGATAAATCCGAATAACATTTGAAAGCCGAGCACAATATCTGAGAGCGGCCAAAACATGGAGTGCATCAAAAGCAAAATCTTGCCCTTCAAATATTTACCCCAGTTATCCTTCTCAAATTTACTCTTCTCGTAATCCTGGCGCGCAAAGGCTTTGACCACACGCACGCCCGTCAGATTCTCTTGCAGGGTCGTCGAAAGCAGCGCTTCCTGTGCCTGATATTCTTCATAAGCTTTTGTTACTTTTTTGAAGAACCATAGCGAAACAAGCAATATAAGTGGAATCACGATAACGGACACCAGCGCAAGTTTGACATTCAAATTCAGGATCGCCACAAAATTAATAACGAACAGTAGGATAATACGTCCCATGCCGATGGCTTGCTCGCTGAAGAAGCGACGTAATGCGTCCACATCGGATGTGACACGTTCGATCAGATCACCTGTGGGAGTGGTGGCATGGTACGAAAAACTCAGGCGTTGAATGTGGTCGAATAGGAAATCTCTCAAACGGCGTGTGATTCCTTCGGCGGTGTACGCAGCCAAACGCCCGGAAAGGAACGAGAAAGCTCCCTCAAAAGCGGCGAGTCCGATAAATCCCAGCCCGATCCATATCAGAGATGAGGTTAAAGAGTCGCCGATATATTTACTCTGTCCCAGCACATCGTCCGCAAAGAATCGCAGCAGGATGTAGGTATAGGTTTTCGAAAGGGCAGAGATCGCCAGTGCGATGGTCGCCGCGATATACGACATACGATAATCGGACATCATCTGCCATAACCCTTTGAGGCGGTTCTCTTGCAGGGTGGGGCGGAAGTCAAAAGTGAGCGCGGGCTCGTGCGTAGGCTGTATGCTGGTCATGGTGTTTTCCTCGCAAATATAAAAAATTAAATAAAAAAGGCTGTGACGAGTGCGCCACAGCCCAAAATAAACAGGGGACAGGTTGAGACCTAGTTTCGGTCTACAGGCGCACTCCAAGAAGGCATTTTGCTAACTACATCGGGGGTTGTGAAGATCGTGATGGACATCAAGAGTGCGCTCCTTTCTTTGAGAAATTTACAGCGATTTTTATGCTGTATACACAGAGTTTACTCCGGGAGAACGGGAAATGTCAAGACTTAAAATAAGATTAGTGTTATTTATATGCATAACTTTTTCGTTGGTATTGCGACTTTTGAATATAACTTGCCGTGGTTGGGCAGGTT
Source organism: Chloroflexota bacterium (assembly GCA_026390015.1). GTDB lineage: Bacteria > Chloroflexota > Anaerolineae > Anaerolineales > Villigracilaceae > Villigracilis. The sequence continues at coordinate 11,359 of JAPLGS010000121.1, forward strand.
TCAATATCCGCTCGAAGAAAATTTGAGCAAAGATCATAGGTCTGAATTAGGGGTTTATGCGGCGCGATCCAAATTAAAGGAGAAATTATGACTCATGTTATTACCAGCTTATGCCTGCGCGACAATGGATGTGTATCGGTATGTCCCGTTGAATGTATCCAGCCTGGCGAGCCCGAGACCCAATGGCCGACATTCTATATAGATCCCGCTACTTGTATTGATTGCGGCGCCTGCATACCGGAATGCCCTTTCCACGCGATCTTCCTGGAAGATGAAACACCGAAAGCCTATCGTGCCAAGGGTGGCGAGTTCATTAATCAAAGCGGGCTGACTGGACATTATGAAGGCGTGAATCATGATGGGAAAAAAATTGTGCTGAACACGACCCGCGCATTGACCGCTGGTGAAGTTATCGATCTGACTCCCAGCATCAAGGAAAACGCTAAATTCTTTAAATAGATCACTTGTAAAATTGGTTGAAAAAGTTCCGCAAGTTCATTCAAACTTGCGGAACTTTTTTATAGTGCAATACAGTAAAATCAGAATATGAGTATCAGTACATTTCAGATCACTTCATTTGGAAAAATCCCGATCCAAACACAAGCAGATACGCTTGATAAGATGACACGTGAGTTGCCACAAGGTTTTTACACCACCTTCAGCACGCTCTCGCACGCGACAAAGGTAATGGGTCTGCGCGCGCATCTGCGCAGATTATTTATTCCCGCCATGCAACAGGGTATCACACCAGCGGTTAGCGCGGAAGTACTGCAGATTAGAATCGCCGATCTTGTGAAAATAAACCTGCCGAGCGAATCCCGTGTCCGTTTGATCCTCACAAAGAGCGATGGGAATATTTACATCTGTCTTCAACCTTTTGAGCGGCTATCAGATCAAGTGTACGAGAATGGAGTAAATGTAATTACTGCGAATATGATTCGGCAGGATCCGCGGGTGAAAGATACCGGATTTATCTCATCCAGCATTGCTCAAAGAGAACAGGTTGGCAGGGATGTTTTTGAACTTCTGCTTGCAAAAGATGGAAAGATTCTGGAAGGAATGACGTCAAATTTTTATGCAATAAAAGGGAAAACCCTCGTCACTTCGCGGCGTGGAATTTTACTCGGCGTGACAAGACGCGCGGTCCTGCGGCTTGCGAGAGGGCAGGGGATGTCCATTGAATATCGCGCGCCAAAGATTTATGAAAAATTTGATGAGGCATTTCTCACATCCAGTTCGCGCGGTGTAGTGCCAATTGTGTTAATTGATAATAAGTCAGTAGGGCAGGGGAGCGTTGGCAAGTGGACGAAAATACTCTCGAAGGCGTATCAGGCTTATGTCGAAGAAAGAAGCGAGGAAATAGTCAGCTAGCTGCTTGTTGATTTGCCGCCTTGAGATTATCCTGATTTTTTATTAAATATTTCATCGTAAGCAACATCTGCTTCTCCACCAAAGTGAATATAACGGTTGGTCGAGGAAATGCTTTCGTGGCGCGCGAGCTCCTGAGATAATTTCAAATTTCCCTTCGCCAAATAGGTCATGGTCACAAAGTAATGTCGGAAATCGTGGATTTTGACCGATTGACGACCTACACCAGCTTCCGTTATTCGATCCTTGATTGCCTTCCACATTCCACCTGCGCTGATAGGTTTAATTTTTTTGCTCGCGGTTATATCATGGCGCGCGAATAAAGGTTGGAAGGCCAGTGGTAAGTTAGAAATCGGATCTACACTGGCGCGTGCATGCAGGTAATCTTTTAAGGCTTGAATGGAACGGTCTGAGAAACGAATT
>JAPLGS010000121.1:13171-65453 GCA_026390015.1 Chloroflexota bacterium
CAGCCTGCTTATCGCCTTTCCCTTTAATAATCGCGCGACATTCTATCCAGTCAATCTCCCCGCGTTTAATTGAGCAGGCCTCAGTGATTCGCAAACCCGTGTCTACCAGTGTCAAAACAAAGGCTCGATCACGCAAGTCAAACAAGTCTCCATGCAAAGATTCGCAATATGCGACTACTTGCTCCAGTGCTTCCCGGTTAAAGTTGACAATGCGCTTGCCAGATCTTTGAGTAAATCGTTCTGTGGCATCCTTCAGTTCAGCCCAATTGCCAGCCCTGCAAAATGCGTAGAACTTCAGCACAGCGGTTCTGTAAACTCTCTGCGTAGAAGGGGACTTATGTTTTAGCGAAATCAAAAACGTGATGTAGGTCTCTGTATTCAATTCCGCATCTTCGCCCACAGCTTTTACGAATTGAGCAAGGCTATTCTGGTATGCAAAAATAGTCTTTGGAGAACGGTCAAAGGTATTCAGGAAGCGATTTATCTCTGTTTTCATATTATTACAAGCCACATTTATTGTGGCATAGGTTGACGAAAGTATGCCACACTCGCAAATGAAAATTTATTTCTTGTTGTTGAAAATTTCTCTATATAATTCATCCGCCATTCAAGGCGGGGGACAGTTTATGAATCATGATTGGTTCAATTTCGTGAATTGTTATTTCAATTGTATCACTGGGCAATTCCGTACAACAAAACTTTATACAATCTTCCAATGTCCATAGTTGAATTTTCCAATTCAACGAATTGGGTAGGTGGTTTTCAATTTTTACACCAATCGGCGATTCACCATAGATGACCTTTCCGTCCCACGTCATGTGTCCTCCCCAACCAAACCAGCGCTCCCAAATATTGTTTTTGGAGATTCCAATATATAAAATATCGCCAGATCCATTTCTTAACACATATAGCTCGTATCTATTTTCACGATATTGTTGCTCATGAAATTGTATAAAATCCAATTCGATCATTTTGGCCTCTGGGGTAATGTCAGTCCGCTTCTTGTTTTGACTTCTTCTCGAATATCTCGTAATAAGCTTTATCAAGTTCATCATTTGAAAGGTGTGCGTACCTTTGTGTAACCTGTATATTCGAATGCCGAGCAAGTTCCTGTGCGAGCTTGAGATTTCCTGAACCACGCAATACGGAAGTGACAAAATAATGACGGAAGGAATGCGGAGTGATCTTCCCCACCATTTCTTCACCCAAAAACTGTGCTACCCGTTCGTTGACAATATTTCGCCCCGTAGTAGGCGTCATTGATTTTACTTTTTTTCCTGCGCCTTTATCGTGACGGGCAAAGAGGGGCAGGGATGTCAATTGTTTTCCCGAACTTCCGTCGAGGGTGGCACGCTGTGATAAATAGTCTTTGATAGCTTGAAGCGTGCGTGAAGTAAAGCGGACAACAGCTTGCTTATCGCCTTTACCAATGACGATGGCGCGTTGTTCATTCCAGTCTATGTCGCCGCGTCTCAGTTTACAGGCTTCATGGACGCGGAGGCCTGTGTCCGCCAAAGTGAGCAAAAAGGCACGGTCGCGATATGCGCGTAGTTTAGCGTTGACGAGTTCCTCATCACGAACCAAGACGGCCAGATTCTCAATGTGTTCCACTTTAGCTAAAAGACTATCAATATCTTCTGCTGGAAATTGCGGAAAACGTATGCCAGGGCGGCGCGAACGTTGCCGTATAAGCACATGCACACGCGATTGATTGATGTCAGCGAGGCGTTCTGAATCAACATACTCGTAGAAGCTTTTTATAGCTTGCAAATGCAATTGCTCAGTGGCGGGCGCAAAGACCTTGAGATATACAGCCAAAGGAGAGATCAAATCCTCTGTAAGTTTTTCAATAGGGGTGGATTGAGGGTCGAGCCATTTTTCCTTGAGCACATCGCGGAAAATTTTGAGCGCATTATTATATGCACGCGCCGTGTGCTCACTGCGAGAGAGTTTTACAATATCAATATAATTTGCCATCGCATCTGAAATCATTATAGGGGCATCAGTTTGTTTTGCCATAGGGGTCATTATACGAAGTTTCTTTGATTTGTCAATGTTAGCGATAATAATACTTATCGAAATCATTTATGTTTCAAATTAACGATGGTGTTTTTCCGTCCAAAGCAATCCCCCACTGTGTGAAATGTAGACGCTAGACCACAGGCAATGGAGATTAAAGAAGACACGCTACATCCGCAGACTGGAGGCTCGCTGCCATTAATCTACCTGTTTCCACGCAGACAGAGTCAACCTCCCCTGCCCCAATATCACAAGGATGAATGTTTTGACTTTGCTCTTCATTCATCCTTCATTTTTCACAATTCATCCTTTGCCTTTACATACTCCCCAGCGCAACAACCAGCACAATTCCTAATGCAATGACTCCCCCGGCAAACAAGATGACCGAGTCCCTCAGCCCGCGTACCTGCCTATGCCCGCTGTAAAATGGTGCGGCATCCTGGCGGTGGCGCACGTGTTCTTTGCCCGAAGCAACCTCACGCTAATTGGGAGATTGCTTCGTCGGGAAGAGATCCCTCCTCGCAACGACATCATTGACTTTATTTTTTCAATTCGCTTTCCACCGCCGAAAAATGTGATGCGTATGCCTCAGGCGCGGTTGGGATGGATTCTTCTTTGATCAATGCGCTTATCGCAAGACACAACGCGGCAACTTCCCGTGATGCATCATCTGCAGACTCGTCACCTTCCAATTGATTCGCAGTTTGTTCGAGCCATTTGATCACATCGCTCTTGGGCACATTCTTGCGGGCGTATGCCAGCCCGGCATCGCGCACCTGGTTTGCGGCGTTCTCTATTTGCGTACGCCTTAGATCATTTCGAGCGGCGGATTTTTCTTCGGGCGAGAGTGATGCTACACTGCTTAGTGTTTTATGCAATTGGCTGATCGTATTCAATTCAGGATAACTGATCGTTTCACCTAAATGAAGTGTTTCTTCAAGTAGTTTAACTGCGTTAGCGAATTGCTCATTCATAGCGTGGTATTGGGCAAGGGTAACCATTTGAACAATGAGCACATTTTGGTTTTTGAGTTCTTTTGCCAATAACACTACCTGCTCTTGGTGTTGAATTGCGGACTGTACGTCTCCGCGTTTCATGGCATTGTTTGCCAGTATGATTGTCTTTGTCAGCTCACTCTCTTCTGCGGCCTCTGGATGTGCTTCTTCAATTGGAGAATTTTCAAGAGTGGCGATCATTTGACGCAGTTCGACTACCTTTGGTTGCACATCAAGTTTTTCAAACATTGCGAGGCTTTCGTGGTACAGGTCAAGCGCAGTTTTTCGGTCTCCGCTGGCTTGTTTTATTTGACCTAGTTTCGTTATGTCGTAGGCAGTTCCATCCAGATCGCCAGTCTGTTTGCCTAATTCTATGGCTTGTTCCATCATTAATTGTGCCTGCTTGGAATCGCCCTTTTCCCAATATACATTTGCCATTTGTGAAAGGGAATTGGCTTTTCCCTGATTACCAAGGGAATCATCGAAGGCACATATTTGCGTATATAGCAGCAGACTTTCCTGATAGAGCGCCAGTGAATAATCTAGATCGCCGCGCCGAAGAGAGATCTGTGCAATATTGGAAAGCGCGGCCGCTTTGCCTTTTTTTCCGCGGAATTCGTCGAATTCGCTGAGCTGCTCATAGAGTCGCTGACTCTCCTGAGAGAGTCCGAGCGCCCGGTCAAGATCGCCGTCTGCGAGAACAGCCAGCGCCTTGTTGGAGACCAACTCCGCATCCTCAAACCGCTTGCGCAGTTTTTTTTCTTCATGATTAGAGTTGACTTTAGGCATGACTAGTGCTCCTGAATTTCGATGAATGCTACTGTCTACAAGACTTTTCGGAAAACCTATCAGGTCTTGAGTTTACCCAGTTCGCTTTGGACAGCAGAAAAATGTGACACATACGCGGCAGGAATTGTTGGGATGGATTCCTCTTTGATCAGCGCTGACAATGCAAGACACAAAGCGGCCACTTCCAACCATGGCGAGTCAGTTTTTTCATTGATGTTAATTTGCGCCGCGGCTTGTTCCAACATGTCCACTACTTCCTGCTTGGGTACTTCATTACGGGTATAAGCCAATCCTACATCGCGGGTTTGGTCAGCGGCCTGGTCAATACTTTTTTGCCGATTCGCATCCAGGTCTGCTTGGGCGCTTTGAATTTTTTCCGCTTTCTGTTCTGGACTCATCTGCTGGAATTCTTCATATCCTCGGCGGAGTTGCGCCTCGGCCGGTGGGCGTTTCTCTGGTGGAAGTTGCGCCAGTTGTGCCTGAAGTTGCGATTCAAATCCAGCATCTTCCTGAATACGTTGTTTTAATTGCACACGTTCTTCAGGAGTGAGCGAGGCATTCATGCGCGCAGCTTCCAAAGCATGACGGTCAGACTCCAGGTCCGAATTTCCCGTTTGTTCATCAATTGCAACAACTTCCTCCAATATTATTATCGCATCCCCATGACGATCTGCGTTGCTGTAATAGCCGGCAAGGTTATACAATATCACGCTTAGGCTGATCAAGGCTTCGCGGTTATTCCCTGCCGCTCTGGCCGACTTGACCGCTTGTTCTTGAAATTGAATTGCTGACTGAATATCGCCACGTTGAGCGGCGTTGCGCGCCTGTGCAATGGCCCGCGCTGATGGATCATCATTTGTAGCAGGACTTCCTTCGAGACTGGTGATTAATTGTTTTACTTGTGATATTAGTGGTTGAGCGCCCAGTTCTTCAAAAAGAGCCAATCCTTCGCGATAATGCGACAGGGCAATATCTTTGTCACCGCGGGCTTGTAAAACTTGACCGAGTTTCACTAAACTAAACGCGACTCCATCTACATGTTCAATTTGCCGTCTTATTGTCAGGGACTTTTTTAATGATTCTTCAGCCTTATCAAAATCATTCTTGCTCATATGCAAATCAGCGAGTTTCGAGAGTGACGCAGCTTTTTCAAATTGTTCGCGCTGATTCAACTCTTCGGCGTTCTCTTCCTGGATGGAGAGGATGGTAAACATCTCGACTTTGAGACTGAGTTGAGCACCATCTGCAGGACAGACCGTGCGATATCTTTCTCCGAATTTGTCCATTTCTTGCAGGGATTTCTCCCAAATTTGCCCACAGCGCGGACAGGTTATCTTAATCTTCTCGTTCATTTTGTCTCCATTTATAGCATTGCCATGCATAAAGGCTCTTCTTTGGATTTCCATTCCATAACGACATGAATTTTACCGCTTGTTGTAATATTTGCTAAACTTACGAGAAGAATCTAAAAATGAAAGTCAAAAAATCTGTTTTTCAGAAACTCAATAATCCTTGCATAAAAATATTCATAAAGCGTTCCGTTTCCAATTGGGTCGGCACGTTGATTCGCCCCTTGTCAGAATCGAGCTGCCGCAGTTGATGAATTCTCCCCGAGCGGAATCCGGTCTTCTGCACTGAAAATGAACTTTGATTCTCGTTGAACAATGTACTGTCAATTAAATATGCGGCGGCCACCACGTCCCATGGGAAAAATCCCTTTGCACGGAAAAACACCTTTCTATTAAGTTCGAGCCACGGCCTGATCGTTTCAACCAAATAGCGCGCAACGGAACTATCATGGTTTTCGATCATTTGCAAATGATCCCTGCGGAAAACCGCTTGTGAGCAGACATCCATGGTGATCAATGTTTTTTGAATGGGCGCTGATAAAACGAATGACGCGGCTTGTCCATCGAGATGAAAATTCAGTTCTCCAAAAAAGGAAAACGGTTTGAAGTTGAGCGACCCGCCCATGATGACCAGCTCTTTGAGGTTGGATGCGAAGCTTGGATCCAAGATCATGGCGCTCGCGACGTTGGTCAATGGGCCCAGCGCCAGGAGGGAAATTTCATGCGGATACGCCTGCACCGTTTCGATCAAATAATCCACCGCCGCATTTCTTTTCCCCAAATCAGATTTTGTCTCAGAGCCTTTATAGATCGGCACGTCAGCATGTGCGAGACTAAGCAGTTTTTTTGCTACGGAGAATCCCACTTCCGCGCCCACATTGCCAAAATTGATCGTGATTCCCTCTACTTGAATATTTGGCGACGCAAGCATGACAAGGAAGGCCAGCCCATCGTCCACATCCCTGTTGCGTTCACCCGTTGCCGGGTCAGAATCTATCAGTACTCTTTTCTTCATCAATTCTTTCTACTACTAATCCGGATGTTTTTTATTTTACCCGAATTCACTTTGAATCCACCATTAGGCCAACCCATTCCCCATTTGCTTCAAACGTGGCTTCCCATTATGCTTTCATCATAAATATGGTATTCTCTTTGAAAATATATTATGCAGCACCGGAGCGGCATCATGGAAACAAAACGAGCTACAGGTTCGGCACTTCCTACACAGGCGCGGGTGGTCATTATTGGCGGCGGTGTGATCGGATGCAGTACCGCGTATCACCTGGCGAAACTTGGCTGGAATGATGTCATCATTCTCGAGCGCAAGCAGCTCACATCTGGAACCACCTGGCATGCCGCAGGTCTGGTAGTGTGCGGCGGATTTGCCACAGAGACCCTGCTCACGCTTGCGCATTACACCCGCGAACTTTATCGTAATCTTGAAAAAGAGACCGGCGTTTCAACGGGGTTCAAACCCGTCGGTTACATTCAAGCCGCGAGTTCTGAATCCCGTTTGAGAATGCTACGCAAGAAGACCATGTCGCTGGCAAAAGGCGCGCGCGATTTGGGAGTCCGCATCTTTGAAGGCGTTGAAGTTGCTTCCATCCAAAAGAAAAATGGCTACGCTGTTGGCGTGACTACAACCAAAGGCGAAGCCATCACCGCCGAATATGTTGTCAACTGCGCTGGCATGTGGGGACGTAAAGTCGGCGCGCTGGCAGGCGTGGATGTTCCCCTGCAAGCCACCGAACATTATTATCTACTCACCGAGCCCATTGAAGGAGTCACCGCCAACCTGCCTATCCTCGAAGACGTGGACACTTATTCCTACTTCCGCGAAGAAGTGGGCGGGCTGATGCTCGGATTGTTCGAGCCTGTCGCAAAACCGTGGGGCATGAAAGGCATTCCCGAAGATTTTGCATTTGGCGAAATTCAACCCGATTGGGATCGCATGATGCCCTATATCGAAGCCGCCATGGAACGTGTGCCCGCGCTAAAAACTGCCGGCATCAAAAAATTATTCTGCGGCCCCGAAAGTTTCACCGCCGATATGACCATGCTCGTCGGCGAAGCGCCTGAATTGAAAAACTACTACGTTGCCGCGGGCATGAACTCGCTCGGCATTTTACTCGGCGGCGGCGTGGGGCAGACCCTCGCGCAATGGATCGTGGACGGGATTCCGCCCATAGATGTTGGCGAGATCAACATCGACCGCATGCTGCCGTATCAAAACAATTCCAGATATTTACAGGATCGCGTCGTTGAAATTCTCGGATTGATGTACAAAGAGACTTTTCCCAACACGCAGTTGCAAACCGCGCGCAACGTTCGCAAATCCATCTTGCATGAAAAACTGGAGAAGCATGGCGCGTTCTTCGGTTCATCCGCAGGCTGGGAATATGTGGATTGGTTCGCGCCTGAAGGCAAGGAAGCCAAAGTCGAGAAATATAGCTGGGACAGGCAAAACTGGTTCGAATACAACGCCGCCGAACATAAAGCCTGCCGCGAAGATGTGATCCTGATGGATGTTTCGATGATGTCCAAATTCCTCGTGCAGGGTCGCGACGCGCAGAAAATGCTGGATCGAATTTCGACCAATAATATTTCTGTGCCAATTGGGAAGATCGTTTATACCGAATGGCTGAACGAACGCGGCGGCATCGAAGCGGACTTAACGGTCACGCGCATTGCGCAGGAATCATTCATGGTCGTTTGCTCCGACCTCGCCCATCGTCATGTTGAGACGTGGATGAAACGTCACATTGAATCAGATGAACAAGTCTTTATTGTCGATATGACATCGGCCTACGCGCTGATTAATGTACAGGGACCGAAGTCGCGTGAATTAATCAGCCGCGTCTCCCATGCTGATTTATCAAATGATAATTTTCCGTACATGTCGATGCAGGAGATCGATGTACATTACTCGCGCGCTCTGGCTTTCCGCGTCACGTATCAAGGCGAACTCGGCTACGAGTTATATATCCCCACCGAATTTGCGCCGACAACTTTCGACGCGCTGTTGGAAGCCGGCAGGGATCTGGGCGTAAAACTGGCTGGGATGCAAACCCTCAACACACTCCGCATCGAAAAAGGCTACCGTGATTATGGTCACGATATTGATTGCACAGATACACCGCTCGAAGCGGGTCTGAGTTTTATTGTGGACTTCAACAAGCCGAATGGTTTTATTGGAAAAGAAGCATTGCTTAAACAAAAAGCAGCGGGACCACTCAAGAAACGTTTTGTACAATTGATCTTAGATGACCCCGAACCGCTGCTCTACTACGGCGAAATGATCTATCGCAACGGGAAGATCGTTGGCTACGTCCGCTCGGGCGCGTATGGATTCACGTTGGGCGGCGCGCTGGCGCTATCCATCATTGAAGATGACGAGCCGATCAACGACGAATACATCAGGAATAGCAAATTTGAGATCGAAGTCAACAATGTGATGTATTCGGCAAAAGCATCCCTGCGGCCGATGTATGATCCTAAAAATGAAAGAGTGAAGATGTAGAATCAATACAGGCTGAAAAATAATCTGGAGATTCCTCTCATGAATAAATTATTGAAATTGACCAGCGGTTTATTTGCGATATCATTTTTAGCAATACTTACCGGCTGCGGAGGCATCGTTCCCGCCGCCAATTCTTCGAGTGATGCACCATCTCCTGCGGTCATTACTCAAAACTCAAATCAGCAGCATCCTGAAGTGGGCGAAATTGAATTGAAAGTGATGACCTTCAATATTTGGATCGGCGGTGAAGTGGTTGACTTTCATCAAGTCATCGAAGCGATCAGACAATCAGACGCTGACATTGTCGGATTGCAGGAAGCCGAAGGAAATACAGCGCGGATCGCGGCGGCGTTGGGTTGGTACGCAGATGAACGTCTGATGGTGATCTCGCGTTATCCGATCATCGAGCCGCCTGAAGCGCAAAGCGACACCGGGGTGGATTATGTCTATGTTCAAATCGCGCCCGGGCAGGTAGTCGCGATGTCTAATATTCATCTCACCTCAGATCCATATGGACCGTACGCGGTGCGTGACGGACAGCCCCTTGATTTTGTGCTCGAACAGGAAAAAAATATCCGTCTGCCGGAGATTCAGGAACGACTTGCAAGCTGGCAGGAAGTCATCTCTGCAGGCATCCCATTATTCGTTACCGGTGATTTCAATACCCCGTCACATCGTGATTGGACTAGCACTTCAGTGGGATCACTGCCGCAGATGTTGTACGCAGTGGAGTGGCCGGTGACCAAAGAGGTTGAGGCCGCCGGTTTTGTAGATACCTTCCGCGCCGCAAATCCAGACCCGATTGCTGACCCTGGACGAACCTGGTCGTATGGCTATCCATATCCACGCTTGAACGAAAATGAAACGATAGACCGTATTGACTATGTATTTGCATCCGGGGCTGCGCGGGTTTTATCCAGCCAGGTGATTGGCGAGCCGGGCACGCCGAATGTAGACATAGCGATCACGCCCTACCCTTCCGACCATCGTGCAGTGGTTTCAACGGTACGTGTAAAACCCGTTGAGCCGCCTGTCTTTGTCGCGGTAGAACAGACACGCGTCATCGCCGGCGAGCGGTTGGTAGTGCGCTATCATGCGCCCGACGAAGAAGGCACAGACCGCCTGGCCATCGTCCGCGCTGGAGGAGCCATCCCCGCTGATGAGATCATGTGGTTACCTCCGCAGGAAGCCGTATTTTTCGGCGCTGTGCGCTTCGGCACAGGTGGATTGGAAGCCGGCGAATACAATATAGTTTTGGTTGGGAAAGATGATCAGGAACTCGCTCGCCAACGCTTCTGGCTTGTTGCACCCGACGCTAAGCCCGTTGTTTTCACCTCGAAACCAGATTTCGCTTCAGGCGAGTCAATCACAGTCGAATGGCTAAATGCCCCAGCCCGCATGCGAGATTGGATCGGAATCTATCCCGCAGGGAATCTGGATATCTATAATGCGTATTTGAGTTTTGCGTATACCGGCGCGACAGTTTCCGGTCAACGCACCTTTGGCGCAGATGATCTAGGTGACGCTATGCTGCCGCCCGGTGATTACACAGTAGTGCTCGTCTCTGACGATGGCTACGCCATTCTGGCAAAAACCTCATTCTCAGTTGTCCCCTAGCAAACGTTTCTCAGATCGATGCGGGATCAGATTCACATCCCACTAAACTTTCCAAAAGAGGGATGAAAGTCACATGACATATGGGATAAAGTATGTAACAATTTCCTGATAAAAAGGGAATTATTCATTCGAGCTGTAAAGTTTCTTGTCAATTTTGGAGGAGAGATGTACAGATCAAAATTATTGTCGTTGGTTTTTGTAATCGTGTTGATCGTAACCAGCCTGCTTGGTTGTCAACAGAAAGCTCCATCACCCGCTGCTCAGGATCAAAAAAATATCACGATTGTCATTCCGGAAGACCCGCCTTCATTCAATCCGATCATCACAGATACCGGTTACGATGCCCTCGTGATGGAATTGGTTTTGCTCGGGCTAAGTGATATCGACCCGCAGGGCAACATCTTCCCCGAACTTGCGGCGGAGTTGCCGACGGTTGAGAACGGCGGAGTTCTTTACGATGAATCTGCCGGCACGATGAGCGTCACCTGGAAGATGCGTCAGGATGTTCAATGGTCAGACGGAACACCAGTTACAGCTGACGATGTGATCTTTACCTACAACGCGATCGTCAACCCTGAAACCGGTGGCTGGATCCCCGGCATTGATTACATCGACAGCATTGATAAAATTGACGATCATACTTTCACCATCAATTACAACGCGATCTACCCCGCTTATCTGACGCAGTTTGGCGGTGAACAGGTCGCGATCTGGCCCGCGCATTATTGCGACGCTACTCAAGGTTTCGCTTCATGGGATTGCGCCCGCAAACCCCTCAGCGATGGGCCGTTCGTGCTCTCTGAATGGGTCAGCGGCGATCACATGACCTTTACTCGCAATGAAAAGTATTTTGAAAAAGGCAAACCCGCACTCGACAAAATTACCATCAATATTGTTCCAGATCAAACCGTGCGCAAGACCATGCTGATCAATGGCGACGCCGATCTCGATATGTGGACGACCGAACCGATCATCGCAGACTTAAAGGGTAATTCAAATATCGAAGTGAATCCAAGCCCAACCAACCGATTCGTGATGCGCATCTTCTTTAATCTGGCTGCAAAAGGGACGACCGATCCTGTGGCAACCCCGCACCCCATTTTGTCTGATGTGCGCGTCAGGCAGGCGATCCGCGCTGCAATTGATGTAGACACGATATCCAAAGAATTCTTTCTTGGATATGCTCAACCAGACTGGACAGAATTCTTCCGACCACCCTATACTTGCGCTAACATTCCGCGTCCAAAGTTTGACCTGGCGGCTGCTTCCGCACTCTTGGATGAAGCCGGCTGGAAGGATACTGATGGTGACGGCGTGCGTGAATGCCGTGGCTGCAAAACCGCAAAAGAGGGCTATGTGATGGAAATGGAATTCATTACATATTCGGAATTTGGCGAACCCCTTGAGCTGACGCAGCAATTCATTGCAGAACAACTCGGCAAACTCGGCATGAAACTAAAACTGACAGTCGTCGAAGGCAGCGTTTTGTGGGCTGCATCAACCGACGGCGGAATCGAGCAGAATGGCAACTTCGACATGGATATTTGGGATGATGGATATTCCGGGGTCGATCCCACCGCCTTTATAGAAAGTTACTATTCCACCGCAGCCGCGACACCAGACGCTGGCTACAATTTTATGCGATGGACAAATCCAGATTTTGAAAACCTTTTAAGCAGCACTTATACATTGGATGAACAATTACGCAAAGACGCTTTTTGCAAAATGGCAGCCATTTTGGATAAGGAATTGCCCGAACTACAGCTCTTCACAGCCCTCAATGCCGACGCTCATTCGATAAACTTGCAAAATGTCCAATCCTCAACGAACGATGTTGTCACCTGGAATTCAGCAGACTGGGTCTTGAAGTAATTTGACAACATATATCGTCCGACGTTTGATCCAGACAGCAGGACTGCTCGTTCTATTGAGCATCCTGCTGTTTGCGCTGGTCAATCTCGCGCCAGGCGGACCGCTCTCAGGTCAGGGACAGAGCCGCCATGTCGACCCGACAAAAGTCGAATTGCTGAAACGTCAATTCGGGTTGGATAAGCCTCTGCCCACACAATATCTGATCTGGCTCATTGGCAACGATTGGATGCGGGTCGATAAAAATGGCGATGGAATTTTAGACAGCTACGGTACGCGCCAGGGAATTCTGCGCGGTGATTTCGGTTTTTCATTTCGCAGCCGCCAGCCTGTCTTGACCGAGATCGGTCAACGTCTTCCAAACACGATCTATCTGACTGTGATCACCATGCTCGTGGCGGTCTTGATCGCGATCCCAATTGGAATCATCTCTGCTATTCGGCAGTATTCCACTTTTGATATTACCGTCACAACTTTTTCATTTGCCGGGCAGGCTATCCCGGAATTTTGGCTGGGATTGATCCTGATCCTCATCTTCTATGCCTGGCTGAAAAATCCGTTTACAGGCGAGCCATTATTGCCGCCGGGCGGTATGACTTCGGTCAACAGTATTGGTTTTGATCTGGGAGACCGCATCATCCATCTGATCCTGCCGGTGCTGACCGGCGCGTTGGGCTGGGTCGCATGGTATTCGCGCTTCCTACGCTCGAGCATGCTCGACGTGATCCATCAGGATTACATTCGGACTGCGCGCGCCAAAGGACTTCCAAATTGGAAAGTACTTTATAAACATGCCTTGAGGAATGCGCTTGTTCCGCTGGTCACACTGCTGGCGCTTGACCTGCCTTACATTTTCGGTGGAGCCATATTTGTTGAAATTCTATTTTCATGGCCGGGCATGGGACGCCTGTACTATCAGGCGGCGCTTGATCGTGATTACCCAATTCTATTAGCCGTGTTGATCATCGGTGCCAGCTTTATTATTTTATCCAATCTATTGGCCGATATCGTGTACGCCTATCTCGACCCGCGCATTCGTTTTGAGTAACCCATGAATCAACAAACATCCAACCATTCAACCAGTATCGGCGCGGGAGTGTGGAAGCGATTCCGAAAACACCCTGGCGCGATCTTCGGTTTCGTCATCATTTCCATCCTTATCATTCTGACCGTCTTCGCCCCGCTTTCACCTTATGACCCGGAAGCCTCGGAAATTACCGCGAGATATCATCCGCCCTCGTGGATTCATCCAATGGGTACCGACGCATTGGGGCGCGACTTGTTCACGCGCGCGCTGTACGGCGGCCGCATCTCGCTGACGGTTGGCCTGCTGGTCGTTATTATTTCTGTCACGATCGGCATCCCCACTGGCGCGCTGGCCGGCTATTACGGCGGCAAACTGGATGGCATCCTGATGCGAATCACAGACGCATTTCTCTCCCTGCCTTCTTTTCTTGTGTTGATCTTGCTCAGCGCGATTCTACGCGAAGTGGAAATTCCGCTCTTTGAACGCAACAACGTACTGACGATCAGCCTGGTGATTGGCGTTTTTGCGTGGACGACTTTTGCGAGGCTGGTGCGTGCCACCTTCCTCACGCTTCGAGAAACTGACTTTGTAGCTGCTTCGCGTGCTTTAGGCGGATCTGACCTTCGGATCATGATCAATCATATACTGCCCAACTCCATCGGTCCGATCATTGTCGAAGCAACTTTAGAATTCGGCTACGCGATCATCGAAGAATCAGGCTTGAGCTTCCTCGGCTTCGGCATCCAACCCCCCACCCCTTCGTGGGGAAACTTGTTGAGCAACGCGCAGGAACATTTCACAAAATATCCGTGGCTGGCGATCTTCCCCGGTTTGATGATCTTCCTGAGCATCATCTCCATTAATTATATTGGCGATGGATTACGCGATGCGTTCGATCCATATAAAGTACTTGAAAAAGTTGGAGAGTTTTAGTGTAGGTACGAGTTTAGTAGTTCGACTAAAAGCAACCAAAATTGCAACTTCAGAACCAAGGAGAATACATATGATCAGTAACCGCCCCGCACTCGAACCGCTCCGCTCTGCATATCGGCTCCAGTATCTCACCGATCAGCAGTTGGACAAACTTCAGGAAGCCACGCTGGAAATTCTGGAAAATGTCGGGGTCAAAGTTCCATCTGAGAAGGCGTTAAAAGTTTTTGCTGAACACGGCGCGAATGTGGATAAAGCCACTCAGATCGTCAAACTAAACCGCGATCTGGTTTTTAAGGCAATGAAAACCGTGCCCCGTTATTTTACGATGGGCGCGCGTGTTCCAGAATATGACTTGAACCTTGAAGACGGAACAACCTACTTCACAACTGATGGCTGCGGTGTGGAATTCGTTGATCTGGGCACAGGTCAGGCGCGCCCGTCATCCAAAGCGGATGTTGGCCTGATGACGCTTGTCGCAGACTATCTACCCTCGATCGGATTTATCTGGCCCATGGTCAGCGCACAAGATTGTGGGCGCATGTCGCCGCTCCACGAATTGGATGTCATCTGGAATAATACGAGCAAACATGTTGGGTCTGAAACGATCATGGGCGGACGCGAAGCAAAATATGCCGTGGAAATGGCAACGGTCATCTCGGGATCGAAAGAAGAATTACGCAAGCGCCCTCCACTTTCATCACTGATCTGCACGGTTTCGCCGCTAATGCAGGATCAACCCGGCATCGAAGCCGCGATGGTTTTCGCAGAGGCGGGAATCCCTGTAGGTTTTCTATCCATGCCAACGTTAGGTACAACCGCGCCGTCCACTCAAGCCGGTGCGCTTGCCATGGGCGACGCCGAGATCATCAACGCCACAGTCCTCGTACAGTTGATGTTCCCAGGCTGTCCGGTCTATCATTCGATGATGCAGGCCTGGGCAGATATGCGCACCGGCGCCTATGTTAGTTATCCGCGTGATGCGCGCGGCCGCTATGGAGTTGTGGATATGGCGCATCATTGGGGCATGTCTTCACTGGGCGCGTGTTATGGGACAGATTCAGCACTGCCCGGCACGTGGCAATCTGCTGCGGAACCCGCGCTGGATCCATTTCTGGCGGGTTTGGTTAGCCCGGAGATCGTCACCGGCATGGGATTGGCCCGTACTTATACCAGGCTTTTTCCTGAACAAATTATTCTTGATGATGATTTGTATCAACGCGCCCGCGCCTATTTACAGCGCATGGATGTGGACGACGAATCGCTGGCGATGGAATCGATCGCCAACGTTGGACCCGGCGGACATTTTCTCGGACAGAAACATACTCGGTCTCACATGAAAACCTCTCTCGTGCGCGGTGTCACTCATCAACTAAACGAGCAAAATAAATATCGAGAGCCTCTTGAAGTCGCCCGTGAACGCGTGCGCTGGATCATCGAGAATCACAAACCTGAACCGCTTGAATCAAGTAAGCAGGTAGAATTAACCCGCATCGTTGCCGCGGCAGATAAAGAATTGGGATAATGTTTATAAACTCGAAACAAACTTTAGTTGATGCTTTTATCCGGCAATAGAAGGCTGAAGTCCGCGTTCCAAAAAAATAGTTTCTGGAAAACAAATTATGGAAACCGACCTGAGAGTTCTATCGGATAACGAAGTTACACAAGTCCATGAACGAACACTGTCCATTCTGGCGGCCACCGGTGTGCGGGTGGATACAGCGTTGGGTCGTAAGATTCTAAAAAAGGCAGGGGCGGATGTAAACGCAACCTCGAACGTTGTTCGTTTTCCGCGTGACTTGATCGAAGAATGTCTGAAGCAAGCTCCGCGCAAATTCACTTTAGGCGGTCGTCGGCCAGGTTGGGAATTCCCGATGAATGAGAATCTCTGTTCACTGGTCGCAGATGGCGGCGCATCATTCGCAATGGACAACATAACCGGCGAACGGCGCGAGGCTAACTACGCGGACTGGCTCGAAGCCACACACATGATAGACACTTTGGATGAAGTGGGCGTCTACTGGGCCATGGTGGACCCGGGCTTTTTTCAAAAATCCAGCGGAGATTATGTAAACTATCTGCGCCAGATGATGACCAATTTTTCAAAGCATCTGCAAGACAGCACTCATACCATTGAAGAATCGCGCTGGATGCTCGAAGTATTGGGCACCGTGTTTGGCGGAAAAGAAAACGTTCGAAAACTGAAACCATTTTCCTTTCTGATCACACCCATCTCCCCCATGGTTTTCGAGGCGGAACATACCGATGCGTATCTTGAAATGGTTGATTGGGGCATTCCCGTTGCGATCATGCCCATGCCGATGATGGGCGGAACATCGCCGGCAAGTTTGATCTCGACGATCCTGCTTGCCAATTGCGAAACGCTCGCCATGTTGTGCCTGGTACAAGCCGCCTCGCCGGGCACGCCCGTCATCTACGCCGCCTCTCCCGCGATCATGGATCCCTACACCGGCCGATTCACCGGCAGCGAAGTGGAGCATGGCTTGATGGGCGCGGCTGTAACTGAGATGGCGCGTTCATATGGATTACCCGTTGAAACATCCACTGGAAGCACGGGACATTACCAGCCGGGTGTGCGCGCCAGCTATGAACGCTCATTAAATTGGGTGATGGCAACACTGTCGTGGCCTGACCTGTTGGTGGGGCCCGGTCAATTGGGCGGATCCATGCTCCTCAGCCTTGAGCAACTATTGATCGATGTGGAGGTGTTCCGCCGTTCTTCACGCCTTTCTTCAGGCATCGACACACGGGTCAAAGAATGGCTCGAAGTTGACCTGGCCGCGGTCGGGCATGGTGGAAATTTTCTGAGCCGCCGCTCCACTCGCGACTCATTGCGCAACGGTGAAGTCTACATGACAGACTACGACGCGCGAGATTCGTATGAAGCCTGGTCTGCCGCTGGCAAGCCCAGCATGATGGATGAACTAAAACCCAAAGTTCAGGAAATTCTCAAGTCACATGTTTCAATGCCACTCGCTGAAGAGATCGAGTGCGAACTTGGCAAGATAGAACAACGCGCCTACGAAGGAATCAAGGTCGCTTGATCAGAACCTGGCTTTCAAAACGAATATCAAAGACGCATTAATTTCGAGCCAACCCTTTTCTCAATTGATGTGTTTTCATGAAACTCCACCAGAAGGACATCCTCCATGTATTTTAAGAGCCAGGTACTAACCGATTCAGAAAAAGAACAGATCCATAATGAAACATTACAGATATTGAAGAGGACCGGCGTCAAATTTCATAGCAATAAAGCATTGAAATTATTGGAATCAAATGGCGCGGTCGTGGATCGGGAAAAGAAAATTGCATACATTCCATCCGAAATGGTGGATCAGGCGATCAAAACTTCACCTTCATCATTTGTTTTGGGAGCGCGCAACCCAATATACGATTATCAAATCCCCTCCCCCGTCTCGCGCTTTGCCCTGGATGGTACCGGTTCCTTTGCCCAGGATTTTTATACCGGAGAACACCGCTACGGAACAGCAAAAGATAGCGAACTCGGCTTGCGTGTCTTTCAAAATATGGATATGGGCGTAATGGCCTGGCCGCCCGTTTCGGCGGAAGATAAACCCGCTTCTTCGCGCCCTCTGCATGAATGGGCTGCCCTGATGAAGTTTTGCTCGAAGCATGGAGAGCATGAAATCCATAACATTGGTCAGGCTCCTTTTTACGCAGAGATGCTGATTGCGATCATGGGTAGTGCGGAAGAAGTTCGTGCGCGTCACGCGTATTCATTAACCTACTGCCCCGTTTCTCCGCTCGTGCACGATGGCCCCATGATGGATGCGTATTTTGAAATGGGAAGCCTCGATGTTCCCATTATGGTTTTGCCCATGCCAGTGCCTGGCATGACCGGACCAGCCAGCCTGTTCAGCACGATCTGTCTTGCAAACGCTGAGGCGCTTTCCTCAATTGTGGCTTTTCAACTTGCATATCCTGGTCGTCCAATGATATTTAGCAGCGCCACCGGCACCGTCGACATGCGCAATGGCACCTATCTGGGAGGCACTCCTGAAGTGGGATTAATGTCTGCCGCGCTGGTCGAGATGGGACGCTACTACGATCTGCCCGCCTGTTCAGCAGGTTGCACAGCCGACGCACGTCAGACCGGGGCGGACGCGGTTCTCGAAAAGATCATTACCACCATTCCGCCAGTGCTGGCAGGCTCAGATATCATTGTTGGGATAGGAGTACTCGAAAGCGATCAACTGTTGGTGCTAGAACAGATCGTGGTGGACAACGAGATCGCGCATATTTGCGAACGAATTTTCCAGAGCGTAGACACCAACCCTGGCCGAACTCTCACGAACGATGTTCATGATATTGGCCCCGGCGGAAACTTTCTATCACGCAAATCAACGCTAAAATTCGCGCGCAGCAAGGAAGTCCATTTTTCAAGCCTGCTCGACCGTCACACGCTGGAACAATGGATGCAACTAGGAAAACCGTCCATGTATACAAATGCGCGCAAAAAAGTGGAGGAAATCCTCGCGCAGCCGATTCAAGATCCGCTTACCGATGAAGTTTCAAACAAGTTGGAAGAGATCCTCATGAGGGCAGATAAGGAACTTGCCTGATTACCCTACATTCTTAAAACTTGGACGCAGATGAACGCTGAAAAAGCTGATTCTCCATTCTTCTTGATTTTGGTGGTTCTTTTGCTTAAAATCTCAGTTAATCTGCGTTTTTCGGTATCCCAAATGGAGTGAAAGGATCCCAACCAATTAACCTGAAGGTTAAGCCAGGTAACTTTCAGGTTAAGCCAGGTAACTTTCAAGTTAAACCAATTAACCCTGAAGCATCACCGACAAACTGAATAAAAAGACGACTTAACCAGAGTTAAACCGTCTAAATAATCAATGAAGCGGGCAAGGAAAAGGATTAGTCTATAGTGAGCTGATCCTTGGGAATATCAATCATCCAGGCGGGAAGCATGGGATGGGTCAAATCTAGTGATGTTCATAAATGCATCCACAACCTGCGGATCGAAATGCCTGCCATTCTGCTCATTGATATACCCAAGCGCTTTTTGTTTAGTCCATTTCTTACGATACACGCGGTCCGAAGTCAGCGCATCCCATACATCCACTATGGCGAAGATACGCGCGGGCAAAGGAATACGATCCCCTTTTAAAACCTGCGGATAACCCGTGCCGTCCCATTTTTCGTGATGGCAATAAGGGATATCGAGCGCATCGCTTAAGTAGGTAATTGGTGACAGCATATCAAAGGCGTGCTTGGGATGTTTGCGCATCAGCACCCATTCATCATCTGTCAATTTTCCTTTTTTGAGCAGGATCGAATCGGGAATTCCCATCTTGCCCATGTCGTGCAGGAGCGCGCCGCGCCGAATGACGGCCAGCTGAGATTCTTCCACCTGCAAGGCGCGCGCCAGTTCCAAGGTCAGGTCTGTGACGCGCTGGGTATGTCCTTCCGTTTCGTGGTCACGCAGATCCATCGCCCGTGACCAGCCTTCAATGGTGGTGTCATACGCAAGGCTAAGATCCAAATTTGAGCGTTCCAGGTTCTCGAAGAGTTGAGTTTTGTCTATCGTGATGGCAGCCTGTCCGGCCAGCGATTCAAGGAATTCAAGCCACTCTGCGTCGGGCGTGAAGGCGGTGCGGCGATAAACTTCGAGGACACCCTTGACCTCCCCATTCACAGTTAAAGGCACGCACCAAAAACAAGCAAAGCCTTCTTCCTTCCAAAATCTTCCTAATTGTAGATTTTCGTGGGGCGCGATATCCTCAAATTTTACCGACATGATCGAGCGATGTTCCTTAAAGGCGAGTCCGGCAAAGCTATTGCTCAGGTTGACGCTTTCAAGTAGTAGTGTGTGAAAACCACGACCAGCCACCAGCTCTAACAGATTTGAACCTGGTTGAAGCAGGAGCACGTCTGCGGCATCCACCCCCAGTTGAGAGATGGTTTGCGCCAATAAAATATTAAGTGTCAAACGCAGATCGTAACTGTTGGCAATGGCTTGATCCACAATGCGCATTGACTGCAAGTGTTCAAGACGCTCGGCGGTTTGCTCATGCAATTGCATTCGTTGCAAAGCTGTGCCGGTTATTTCTGACAAAGTTGCCAAAAGGCGGAGCTCATTCTGATCAAGTTTACGTTCACTTGGCACAGAGATGATCATGACTCCCAATGTTTTCTCGGTGGTGCGGATCGGCAAACAGACTCCGCCCCAATTAACTGGCGTTAAACTGCGCGATGCGTCACGTAACTCAGGATCACTGGCAAACTCGTGCGAGGTATGGGATTCGCCGCTGACAAATACTTTGCCTGCGATCCCTTCGCTGGCCTTGAGCTGAGGTTCGGTTACCTGGGTCATCCAGCCGCGAGCAATGATTTTGTCCAGGCTGTCTGTGGTTTTATTATATAGTTCGATGGAACCATGCGTGGTATTCAATAGCGCCAAAGCCTCATCTAGCACGATCCCCAACATTTCCTTTGGGTTGGAGGAGACACGCAGAGCCTGCGAAATACGGTCGAGCGTTTCCAACTCCGATACGCGCTGTCTTGTCTCTTCAAATAGACGGGCATTTATTAACGCGCTTCTGGCCTGATTTGCCAGTGTGGCGATCAGGTGTTCATCAGCTTCGCTAAAAATGTCCGGTCTTTCGTCTTCAATGCTGATCACGCCGACAATGTCTTCATCCAATTTCATCGGAATGTATAACCCGGAGCGGACACCGGGATAAGTTCCTATATAGCGCGGATCAACTCTCACGTCCCCCATTCTGACTGGCTGCCCTTGTTGAATAGCCCAATTATTCATTAAACGGGTCGTCAATGTTTGAACATGTTCCAACTTGTCCATCGGATCAGCCTGACGGATTTTTAGCAATTCCAGTTTATTATCATTTGAGCGAAAGAATAGCATCCTCGCATTTTGCCAACCCAGTTTTTCTTTCAACATTTCAAGGATCTTCTGTTCGATCTCTTTCGGATTTAGTAATTGACTGAGCGCCAACCCGCTTTGATAGAGCATCTCAAGTTCGGTCACACGCTGATGGGTTCTTTCCTCTGCCTGCTTTCGTTCGCTGATGTCAACCATGATCACTGCAAACTGTTCTGCTTTTGGGCAATAGACCGAAATTTCAAAATGGCGGTCTGTCGCGCTGTCGTAGTTTTCAAAATATGCAGTGCGCCCGGTTAATGCCACGCTGCCATACACGTCTATCCAATTCGGCTCGATATTGGGCGATATTTCAAGCGCGGTCCTGCCGATGAGATCTACAGCGCGAAGGCCGGTCAAGCGCTCGTAATACGGATTAACCTCAAGAAAGCGATAGTCAATGGGGGTTCCGTCTTTGTCGCAGATGATCTCGTGCAGTGCGAAACCATCGACCATACTGGTGAAGAGTTCGCGATAGCGCGCCTCACTTTCGCGCAGGTCATCATCTGCCTTTTTATGTTTTCTGCGCAGCATAGCCTGTTCGAGCTCACGCTCCACGGCTGGGATCAAACGCGCAAAATCACCTTTTCTCAGGTAATCCTGCGCGCCGGCTTTCATCATGGCCACCGCGATATCCTCGCCCATTGTCCCTGAGACTACGATGAATGGAATATCCAACCCCGTATAATATCCCAGGCTTGTTTTTCCAGCGCTTTGCGCATCTGCTCCGCGGTCTCGGCTTGTTCAAAAACAACTTGATAGCCCGCTTTTTTCAACAAGCGCACGAGAAGTTGAGCGTCGCTTTCCGCATCTTCCACGATCAAAATCGCAAGTGGGTTCGGCGTCATTCCTTTGATTTGTTCAATCATTGTTCAACTCAGGCGATAACATGGAGGAGTTGTTTGAAGATTTTATATACTTTTTGACACGATTACGTCCATTTGACTTTGCCTGATATAAAGCCCAGTCGGCATTTCTGAGCAGATCATCAATATCTGACATTTCATCTGTAAAAGACGCTACCCCAATAGAGGCGGTAATTTTCAACTCGCCTTTGATTTTCTCGAAAGAAATATTCTCTATCGATTGACGCACCCGCTCAGCCAGAAGAAGGGCTTCCTCGAGGGATGTGTTCGGCAAAAGCACGGCGAATTCCTCGCCGCCCATCCGCCCAAGAATATCAATTTCACGCAGGCTGGTACTCATAACCGACGCGACCTGCTGAAGTGCTAAGTCCCCGGTTTCGTGACCGAAGATATCATTTACTTTTTTAAACTCATCAAAATCCAGCATTAAGAGTGCCATGGGTTCAGCGTTTCGTTTGGCGCGTTTCACCTCGTCAGTGCTGCGTTGTATAAAAAATCTGCGGTTGAACAAGCCAGTCAGAAAATCCGTCATCGCCAGTTTTTCCAACTCTATATTCAAGATCCTTATCTTTTCTTCGACCGCTTTGCGGACAGAAATATCCTCAGTTACAGAGACGAAGTGTGTGATCCTGCCCGATGGATCGGTGATCGCTGAAATTGAAGCAAATTCCCAAAAAATATCACCATTCTTTTTGCGGTTAAGAATTTCCCCGCGCCATTCTTTTCCCGAAATTAGGGCATGCCAGAGCTCTTCATAAACCTTGACGGATGTCAAACCGGATTTTAAGATTCTCGGATTCCTGCCGAGAACTTCCTCTGAAGTGTAACCAGTAATCGTTGTGAAATTCGTATTAACATATTCGATCTTCCCGTCCACGTCAGTGATTATGATCGCCGACGGACTATGCGTCACTGCGCTCGAAAGTTTCCTCAATAATTCTTCCGCCTTTATACGGTCGGTGATGTCGTGGATGATGGAAAAGAGGACCTGCTTGTCTTGAAACATAATGGGGGAGGAATGTACCTCCACAATGCGTTCCTCTCCGCTGGCCAGCCTGTGTGGAAAAACAAAATAATTTTTATTTTTAGTTATTGCCTTTTGACGTTCCACCGCTACCTGCTCAGGCGGCCATGTATTTAAATCGTTGGTAGACATTGAGCATAATTTTGATTTAGGGTAGCCATAGAATTTCTGAGCAGCTTGATTTGCATTCAAAATGGAACCTGTCTGCGATTCGATGATCAACATGATCACATCATGCCGCTCAAACATGTTGTTGAAGCGTTCATTACTCTCGATAATTGCGTTCTGGTTCAGCTTTTGCTCGGTGATATCCTGCGCGATGCCTGTCAGGAAGACCGGGTTCCCACTCTCGTCGAGAATGGCATCGCCTGATCTGGCCAATATGTTCCGAATGGATCCATCTCCGAGGATAATACGATATTCAACTTGCTTTTTGTCTGCAAATGCCTTGGCGTTTGCGGGCAGAACAATATACAGATCGTCCGGATGGATCACCTTTTTGATCACATCGCCGAGCCGACCGCTATATGAATCTTTATCAATGCCAAATATGCGATACATTCCATCTGACCAGGTAATTTCACTGGTTCTCAGATCCCATTTCCAATTTCCCATGCGAGCGATCATCTGCGCTTCGTTTAGATCCAATACTGAAAGGCGAAATCTTCTCTCGCTTTCACGCAACTCATCATCCGCCTGTTTGCGCTGACGCCTTGACTTTGTGTTTTCAAGTTCACGTTCTATAGCGGAAACCAAACGCTCAAGATTTCCTTTCATCAAATAATCATGCGCGCCGGCTTTCAGCATCGCCACCGCGGTCTCTTCGCCAATCACGCCTGACACGATGATAAACGGAATATCCTGCTGTTTCTCCTCGAGCAATTCCAGCGCGGCTTTCCCGCTAAACTGCGGCAGGCTGTAATCTGAGATGACTACATCCCAGGCGCGTTTTTCGAGCGCGACGCACATCTGCTCGGCGGTTTCAACCTGTTCAGAAACAACATCGTAGCCCGCCATCTTTAATAAGCGGACAATTAACTGCGTGTCGCTTTCAGAGTCTTCCACGATCAGAACAGCAAGCGAAACATTCATGGTCACCTCTATTTAGGTGGAGCTGGCTCGTTCAATATCAGCCAGTATAAACCCAAATGTTGAACGGCTTCAGCAAATTGATTAAAGTCAACTGGCTTGCGGATGAAACTATTGGCCCCCATATCATAACTCTGCGCGATATCATCCTCTTCGCTGGATGTTGTCAAGATGACCACTGGCAGGCGGCCAATGTGTTCATCAGCGCGGATCTGACGCAGGACTTCCAGTCCGTCCACTTTTGGAAGTTTCAGATCAAGCAGAATCAGGGCTGGTAGTTCGTTCGCACTCTGACCAGCGGGCAGGTTTCTGCAAAATAGATAATCCAGCGCCTCCTGACCATCTTCGACAACAACCAGATCGTTGGAAATTCGGCTTTTTTCAAGCGCGCGCCTCGTCAACCCCATATCACTGGGATTATCTTCGACCAACAAAATAGTTTTAGATTTCATGTGCTCTCCTCAATGGTGAAGTAAAAAGTTGCGCCGCGACCTACTTCTGCTTCTGCTTCTGCCCACACACGCCCGTCGTGACGCAGGATGATGCGCTGAACAGTTGCCAGACCGATGCCTGTGCCGGGGAATTCTGAACTCTTGTGCATACGCTGAAATGCTCCAAATAGTTTTTTAGAATACGCCATATCAAAACCCGCGCCGTTATCGCGTATAAAGAAAACACATTGGCCTTTCGATTCGGTTCGCCCAAACTCAATATGCGCTTCTGGTTGTTTGGAGGTAAATTTGAAGGCGTTGCCCAGCAGGTTTACAAGGACAACTTCAAGCAAGTGAGAATCACCTTTGGCGGACAGGCCTGCCTGGATCTTGAAATCCACTTGACGCTGAGGTTCGTCCATCTTAAGGCGTTCCACAATTGTTTGCGCAAGGGCGCTCAGATCCACTCGTTTTTTGATCATCACTGCGCGAGCCATTTGCGAGAGTTGGAGCATATCGTCAATTAAATGTCCCATGCGCTGGGCTTCGGAGCGTACGCGCTCAATATACTGCTGACCCTGTTCGTCAAGTTGGTCGTGATAGTCTTCGAGTAAAGCCTGACTCCAACCATCAATGCCGCGCAAGGGTGCGCGCAGATCATGCGAGACTGAATAACTGAAGGTTTCCAACTCCTTGTTGGCGTTTTTCAATTGTGCCGTACGTTCGCGCACGCGCTCTTCAAGTTTCAGATTCAATTGGCGGATATTCTCTTCGGCTTTATTTTGTTCGGTGACATCCCTGCCATAAAGATTGGCATAGCCGGCCTTCGTGATCGGCACGACAAAAAACGAGATGACCATTTCATTTTGTGCCGTTTCAATGATTTTTGTTTTCTGCTCCAACATTGAATCTGTGACTGCCTCTTGCAGGATTTGCGGCGCAGGTTCGCCGACAATGAGATGCCATTCAGGCAGAAATAGAATGCCAGCCTCGTTACTGTACAAAAGATTACCCTTTACATTAACGCGCAAAACCGGATTGGGATTCTCCGATGGGAATCGCGCCAGAATTTCCATTTCCGCTTCGGCCTGCTTGCGCTCGCTGATATCATGGATCAATGCCACAAAATAGTCAACAGATCGGTCGGGATGACGGACGCAATGAATGGCCAGGTTGGTATAGATGACATGCCCATCTTTGTGGATAAAGCGCTTCTCGAGGGTGTATCCATCGATCTCTCCAGCCATCACCCGATTGAATTGCTGCAGATCGATAGCCAGGTCATCGGGATGCGTTAGCTCCGCCCAATTCATCTGGATCAATTCTGGCTTGGGATAACCGAGCATTTCACACAAAGCATCATTCACTTCCAGCCAGCCTTTGCTCGGTGACGTAATGGCGCGCCCCGCCAGAGGCAGATCAAAGTAAGAGCGAAACCGTTCTTCACTTTCGCGCAAGGCAATCTCGGCTTGTTTGCGTTCTTGAATCTCCAATTCCAAAGCCTCGGTGCGCACGGCCACCTGTTTTCTGAGTGTACCCAGCCATATGAGGAGCACTCCTCCAATCAGAATTTCAGTTGATATTCCTTGCGGCTCGAAGGCCCCGAACCATTTTTTATAAATTTCATCGTACTGCCCCGTGGTTTTGACAATGCTCAAACCCTGATTCAAACGTTCGAGGACCGCTTGATTTCCTTCCTTGACCGCGAAACTGAATGGACGGTGATACGCTTCCACCACCACTGCTGACGGTTCGAGATTCGTCAGATTCAAATCCCTGATCAGCGTCAACCCGACCAATTTTGGCATAAGCGCTGTGTCACCTGTTCCAGCTGCCAGAAGCTGGAGCGCTTCTGGCAACGAGTCAACCCGGACCAATTGTTCTTCTCTTATGAATGAAAGTGAATGCAAATAATCATTCGCCTGATCGCTTTCCATCACGATGATATTTTTTCCCTGCAGATCATCCATCGAGCGGATCACGCTGGCATCTTTGTGTGTAAAAAAAGCATCGTACGCGATGGTGTGCGGCGGCGAGAAATCGTAGATTTTGTCGCGCTCTTCCGAGTACGCCATCATCGGCAGAAAGTCTATCTCGCCGTTATCCAGCGCATGCCGCGCATTATCCCAGGTATCCACCTTGATCTCAAGCGTGACGCCCATCACTTTCGCCACAGCCTGCATTAAATCCACGCTGAAACCGTCCGGCTGTCCTACTCCATTCATGTACGTATAGGGGGAATAATTATCTATAATGATGGTCTTCAATGAAGTGCCATCTGCAAAAGCGACATTGCCTGCCGCGCTAATTTCCTGATTTGCGTGAGCACGCGAAGATGTGGAAAAAATAAAAACGCAGACTAGTAAAAGATTGAATCCAAATGGAATAATTTGAAACGATAGCCGCTTTTTCTTTTGACGACTATTGATAAGTTTTTGAGGCTGTTTCAATTTTAGATTCATTCTGTCTCCTGCTTGAATTGCAAATAAACACAGAATAGGTATCACGGAAAGAGAAGAGCTAGATCGGCGAATGGTTGATAAAATTTTCGATCATTTGATTGAGGTCTTTCAAACTAAAAGGCTTGCTGACGTATTCATCCATGCCGGCTTCGAGACAGCGCTCACGGTCGCCATCCATTGCGAAAGCGGTCAGGCCGATGATCGTAACTGAGGCAAATTGAGGATCCTTTCGCAGGCGGCCGGTCGCTTCAAATCCATTAACCTGCGGCATCTGGAGATCCATCAAGATGACATCCGGGGAAACTCTCTGCGCTTCCTGAAGTACTTCACCGCCATGATGCGCCACAAATACTTGATGTCCGCGATTCTCAAGATAATCCATCAGCATGATCACATTGACTTCATTATCATCGGCGATCAGGATCTTCCCACAGCCGGCCGGCAATGCCTTTTGCTTTGGGTCGTGTTTCTCGCTTACCATATCCGGTAAACCCGGATCGGCTTTAATTTCCATGGTTTGATTCCACGGCAAAACAAATGTGAATTGACTTCCCACGCCAGCATCACTTTGAACAGCAACGCTTCCGCCGTGCATTTCAACCATTTTTTTAACCAGCGCCAATCCCAACCCGGTGCCTTCGTATTGACGGGACAAACTGCTGTCTATCTGAACAAAGGGTTTGAATAATTTTTGCTGGTCTTCAGGCGTGATTCCAATACCAGTATCCGTGACCGAAAAACGCATCAGACTTAATCCTGGGTCTGCTGCTGCTTCGAGTTTTACGGTCCCATTTTTAGGAGTGAATTTCACAGCGTTATTCAGCAGGTTGACCAGAATCTGTTTGAGGAGTTTCGGATCGGCAAAAACTTCGGCTGTGGCCGGAGAGGATGAATATTCCACTGTAATGGATTTTTTATCCGCCATTGGCTTGATATAAATCAAACTCGACTGGCAGATCTCATGCACCCCGATCTCTTCGGGGTGAAGCTCAAGTTTGCCAGCTTCGATCTTGGAGATATCCAAAATATCGTTGATCAATCCCAAAAGATGCTGGCCGCTGGATTGGACCGTTTGTATGGTTTGTCCCTGTTTTTCGTTGAACGGGCCATAGACCCCTTCCAAATACAATTCCGAAAACCCCATGATGCTGTTCAGCGGTGTGCGTAATTCATGGCTCATGTTCGCGAGAAATTCATCTTTGGCGCGGTTGGCGCGGATCAGGTCCAACGTGCGTTCCTCAACCCGCAGCTCCAATTCGCTGGCGTTTTGACGGATCAACTGCTCAGTCTGTTTGCGTTCAAGGACCAGCGCCACCTGCGTGGCAATTGAAGTGAGCAGATCCATATCATATTTCGAGTAACGATCGGGGGTCTCGTAATCCTGTATCACCATTACGCCGAGGATTTCCCCGGCTGTTTTCAAAGGTACGCCCAGCCAGGAGGGCGAGTTGGTACCGACCAGTTCAACTTCCCCCTGCATGATCAACTCGTCAAAGCGCGCCGGTGTGGACAAAAACGGCTGTCCGCTGCGGAAGACATAAGCGCTGGTACTCCTTCTCAAACGGGCAGGCGGGCCAGGCGGATCGAATTTGTCCACCGAGTAGACTTCTTCGAATAAGTCGGTATTTTTATCATGCAGGATGACGAAGAAGTTCTCGGCGTAAACCAATTTTGAAATGGAGTTATGAACGAGCCACAGAAATTCATGCAAGTCTCCAGTCGCGACCAATCCTTCCGTGATCTCCGAAAACACTTGTCGCTCCATCTCGGCCCGCTTGCGGTCGGTGATGTCTTGAAATGAAGTTACAAACCTGTTATTTATAAAAGGGGATGTTGATACGATAAAAGTTCTTTTGCTTTTCGGGCTTAGGAATTCAGAGATGATGGTCTCGGTTGTATTTTTATGGTTTTCCCAAAAATATTTGATCGTTTGTTCATCCATTCCATATAGATCCGTAGCTGTGTTTCCAATGATAATTTTGTCTTTATCAAAATCAGCAACCCGGTAAAACGCGTCATTAACTTCCAAGACCTTATAATCCACCATTTCTCCGTCAGAATTGAAGACTATTTCGTTCAACGCAATCCCTTCCGACAATGTTTCAAATATTACCCTGACGTGTTCTTCGCTTTCCTGTAATTCCTTTTCCACTCGCTTGCGCTGAACAATATCCCAGGTCGAGTTTGCCAATTGAGAGAGAGCCACAACATCTTTTTCGTCATAGTCGGTGGGTTTATTGCCAACCCCCATGATCATTACGATCAGATCATTTCGAAGGATCGGCACCACAAGCTCGCGAAGCACAGGCGCATGACCCTCGGGTAACCCTTTGCGAAGCGGGAGGTTTGGATAATTATTATGGATCAGCGGCGCACGCACTGAAACACAATCAGCCCATACCCCGGCTTGATCCACTGCGTAATGACTTCCCTTCCCTTCAGCAGTACACATATTTTTCAGAGTATTGCTGGACCACATTTGCAGTTTCAATGTCTTTTGATCTGCTTCGAGAAAATGAGCGAATCCGATCTGACTGCCCGTCAATGATTCGGCCTGGTCGAGCGATTCCTGTAAAAACTCATCCAGTGAGTGCGAATCGGAAAATTCACTAAGGCGAATACGGGCCTGCAGTAAAGATGCTGCCTGCTTGCGCTCAGTGATATCCGTCAGCAGGACGCGGCACTCATGGCCGCCCTCGAAACAGGTCGCTTCGAGGCGCGCCCAAAGCGATCCTTTTTCCTTTTTGCCCAAAGCCAGTTCGCAGGTATCTTTTCCAGTTCCTGATATTAATTTTTCAAGGAAGTCGGTATAGGTGGAGTTGGACTCAATGGAAACAAATGCCCCCAGTCGACGCTGGGCCAGTTCGTGGTGCTCCATCCCCAGCAAGTTTGCCGCAGCCAGATTGGCCTGACGGATCGTGCCGTCTCGAGCCAGTGTAAGATAACCCACAGGTGCAAAGTCATACAGATCGGTGTATTGATTAAGAGCCGCTTCGGCCTCAGAGCGGGCCTGGACCAGCAGCTGATTCCGCATTTCCAACTGAAACTGACGCTTCTGCAATTCATCCAGAAGATGCTGGTTATTCACCTCTGCAGGAACGTCGGAAGATTTCTTTTCATTACTTATGTTTGACGGTTTGATCTTATGTTTCATGGAATCATATGTTCCTGATTGTCAGAAAGCAATCATTGAACAGGGAATTTCCGAAGAACATTCCCGACGGAAGGATTCACAACAGCATTATTTTGATGGCAAAATATAAATTCCCTGTAAGGTGATGCGGATGAATGTCCCCCGATCTTACATAACGTGGATTGCAAGACCACTTTCATAGTGCGCTCCTCAGAATAATAGAAATAAAAAATAGTATAGCACCAATCGGAGTGTATAGAAGATTGCAATATCGATATAAGCATAGATCGCCGTAGGGTCAGTTCTTATGTGACACAATCCAAAATAGGCAGTACCACATAACTGGCTATGAACAATTCTTTCTTCCACTAATTTCACGGATTTTGCTGATTTTTTAGTTCAAATTGGCGTGAGTTAGCGAAATACCTACCCTGACGGGTGGCGCAAGGTTACTTTCAGGTTAAACCAATTAACTTTCAAGTTAAACCAATTAACCATACTGTCTATCCTTTATCTTATTTGGGCGTTTAGATTTAGCTCAAATTGGCGTGAATTAGCGAAATACCTGCCCTGGCGGGGGTGCCAGGGAACGCAGCGCGGTGCGGTGTTCGCGGCTGAGGGTTGGGTAACGGACGATCGTCGAACAGGCAAGTTATGCTCCATTGCCATTTTTAGTAAGGCAACAGAACTACAGCTTTGATCGAAGCGCATCAGTGGATTATGTTGGTAAACCAATTAGATGCGCAACTTAACGCGAGTAATGATGTTTCCCCGCTCGAACTTTAATTTCATGGTCCCGGTTTATTTTCGTCAGTGCGTTGTATTTCCGAATTCGCGGGTTTCACCGTGCCGTACAAGCCCGAAAGTTTTTTCAAAACCTCAAACGAAACATCCAACCCACCGGTGTTTAAGGGTTTAACAAGAACCGGGGCGCTCTGTTTGATGGTATTGGTCGGGCTCGCAAGATCAACCTTCGCTATGGAACTGCGCGGATCCATTGGCGGGGAGGACTGCTTTTCCAGATTTGACGGAGCCAGCAACCAGGGCGGGCTGTATTTTCCGCGCCCACTTTCATACCGTTGAGCAGCTTCGTCCTCTCCGGTTAGGATCTCAATTTCCGTAGGCAGATCCACCGCGATCTGCGGCCTGCGATTGAATGCGGTCAGAATTCCTGAAACTGAAATCCACTTGCCGTTGAAGTCATCCGGTTCAATCTCGGAACTTTTTAGAAGATCCAATGCTTTGTCCCACAGGATGATCGTGAAGCCTTTGGCTTTCCAACTGCCCAGATTGATAAGAATGTGCGGGTGACCATCCGGGGATGTCCCTCGGAAAACTTCGGTCACCAAGCCAACCACTGTCACCGTTTTTCCAAGGTTTCGCAAAATTGGGTAGCGGTCTTTTGCCGCGTAAGTGATCTTATGAACTGGAGCTGTTTGATAAGCAACTTCCACACTGGAATATGCCTCGGACTTCAAGGCAAGAAAATCACTGAGGGAAGGCACTGCTTCGAGTGAGCTGGCGCAAATCTTCCGAAACAATTGGATATGACTGCGCAGATCAGCTAGTGTTTCCAATTCCTGAAGCAGTGGAGATTGGAACGGATCTAAAAAAGTTGAACGGTTGAACAGCAATCCCTCTTCACCGGTTTGATACTTACTCCACAACTGGGGTCTGCGGGCCAGGCCAGACAGCGCAAGGAAAATGATGATCTCGGAGAATCTATCGAGGCGGGAATTAAAATCCGTGCTGACGCGGGCCGGGTGCTGAAAATGGATATTCCCCAGCTCAGACGAAGCCTTGCCCTCCAATGCGGGAACGTACATTCCGTCATAATCCACCAGGATGAGTTTATGATCTTTGACCATGATGTTTCTGTGTGACAGGTCACCGTGGGCAACACCTAGGTCTGCGAGTTTTTCTGCCAGAGTCACAAATTCTTTAGCAAGATCTTCAATAGCCGCCAGATCATTCAAGTTGGAATACAGCCAACTCTCCAGGGTTTCTCCATCCACCCAATCCATATAAGTGATCGGAAACAACTGGTTCTTAAATGAAATTCCCCTGGCCTGATAATGAATGGGCAGAAAAAAAGGCTGCTTTACTTTTATCAAATACGTGGCAATGGCTGCATATCTTTGGGTACGGTCTTCCACCGGTTTGTGGAAACAACGAACCGCCAGATTCTGACCCTCTTTGGAGGTCATGCGATAGGTTAGCGCAAATCCACCTGAACGGACTCTCGGAAGCCCCCACAGGTCAAGCTCCGAGACACTATCGCGCAGGAAATCGAGGGTGAAATAAACCCCCGGGTTTTGCAGGGCGGCTTGATATTCATTAAAGGATGGGTAACGATATCTCATTTTATTGGATGGTGATCGATGTCAGACTGGTATCGTCGTTACGAAGAGTGTTTTCGGCGCGCTGTTGATCCACCCAATTTGAAAATACCTGGCCTTCGAATCGTGGTCTACCTAGCAGGTCGAAAAATTCCGAAACCAGGCCAGAGCTCTCCTCCATTTTTCTGATCAGAAATGCCGCCAACGCATCTGTCGTTAATAATAGCTGATCCCCGCGCTGCCAATCGTTGGAGAAAATTTGTACGCTGGAATCCATTTTTAGAAAATGGTTCAAGGATGAGAGTGAAGGGATGAGGGCGGGACGATTATTAAAATCGGCGCTGTTCCCGATCGGTTTACAAAAGATCACTTTTTGATTACGCACCTGAAAAATGCAAGAGTCGCCTACACATAAGGCCTTGAACCTGCCGCCTGGTTTTTGAGAGGTTTCATGGGGGAAAATGGTCAACCACAACAGGGTCGCAAAAGATCCCATTTTCATTTTTTCCTCGGTATGCCAGGGCAATTCCCGCTGCTGGAAATGTTTCTTCCATTCCAGCTGACACTTATCGAGGTTGGTCTGGAAATCATTCGGATCTGGAATTGCGCGGCTGAAGGTTTTAACAAGGATGGAAGCCCACAACTTTGAAAAAGTGGCGGCGGTGGCGCCATCTGAAATGGCACATATGAAAGGTGAATCCAATTTTGTGATGGGCCCATTTTTGTGTGTAAAAAATGTATCCTCATTTTCAGAGGACACATTTCCCATTTTTGGAACCGTCATGTATTTCCACCGAACTTGATTCAAGTGCTGGCCTCAAAGCGCGATCGCAGGTCTCGTTCCGATCTCCAAAGCTTGAACAATACCCGCGATGTCGGCATTGTAAACAAATCCGTGAGCGTTTTCATTAAGCGGGCTGTCCAATAACTCCGACCCTGTCCGCAGCATGGCTGGGGGTAAAACACTTGAAAGTTCGAACATGATCTTTGAGAAATGATCGGGGAGTTTGTTAATATCATCCGGGAAAAAGATCTGCTCGTCAAATTCACGGGACGATGTATGAACGGTCAAAAGAATAACGTTACCGTCATTGGTTGCCAGGGAAGTCAATTCGGCGGCGGGTTTGCGCGGATCACCGTCGTTGGCTTCGCCGTCTGTTAGGTTGATGACCGTGGGAGGATATGAGTTGGGATATTTTTCGACCCACGCCCGAAGAATATCACGCGAATGTTCCAAGGCCTGGCACATGGGTGTTTGTCCTTTGCTAACCGGATCCACCCAAACCGGGAGCTTCATAGTCACTTCTATATAACCGCCGGCACCGTCAGATTCTTTCTTGAGGCGGTCTTCTATTCTTAATGGATGCTGATATAGATCATCGATCCAAACCAGATCCTGCCCTTTTAGATCCCCGCCCAGGGAAGATTCAACTTCGAAACCATATCCGATCACGCCCACCTGATAATATCGGCGCACATCCATATCCTTGGATGCTGAAACGATCAGAGACTGGATCGTCTTATTCAAAGCATCCGCCACGAAAACAGATTTTTTCGGGTTGCTCGGAATTCCCATCACAGGATAGGACATGGAACTGGAATGGTCGACCAGGAAAAGGAAACAGGTGGGGTTTATACGGGAAATTTCAGCTTGATAAGACATAATTCAACCTTTCTAATGTTTAGGTATCGCAGGTAGGATAGCACAAAATCCTTGATTTGTCCGTAAGTTTTTAATAAACAAAATAGGCGTTCGTTCGAGACCCTGTTTGTTGCCCCTTTTATAAGCATATGAAAAATCCCGCCAGTTTACAGAATTTTCCAGACATTTCCGAACAAATACAATTTTATCGTATTTATCGGCGTGGTTGCCTGCTCAGGGAATACGAGTTATTCACATCCGCATGATTTGAGAAAACCAATATTTTATGAGTACAAATAATTCTCGAAAAATATATTTTTCTGGTACACTCAGGCTGTTCAATCGAAATACCATACCGGGGAAACCCGTTTTCTTAGGAGACCGAGTTATGACAAAATCCCGTTCTGACCAAATGGTGGAACGTCTTCGTTATATGCAGGCTTATGCGCCCGATATTGAAGCCTCTGCAATCGTTTCTGTGGATGGCCTTATCATGGCATCTGCGCTTCAACAGGGTGTTGAGGAAGATCGTGTTTCCGCAATGTCTGCGGCAATGCTCAGCCTGGGCGAACGTATTTCCGGTGAACTTGGACGGGGCATTCTTGAACAAGTCTACATCAAGGGTGACAACGGTTCGATCGTGCTTACCGCCATCGGCGAAGAGGCGGTCTTAACTGCAATGGCACGCAAAGAGGCGAAGCTGGGTATGATCTTCCTTGAAATGCGCCGCGCAGCCGAAGACCTTGTGAAATTAGTTGGATGAACAGAAGAAAATACCCACCCAGAAAAGTTAACGACCCCGAATGGGGAGGGCTTAAACGCCCTCCCCATTCTCTTTTGTTAAACATTCATCCTTGCGAGGTCGGTGCCATTCTGCCCACAAGTATTATTTTCCATACAGAATTGATAATCATGGAGGTAACAAATAATGACTAAATATTTATTTTTCACTGGCGGCGTTGTTTCATCTGTTGGCAAAGGCGTGACCGCAGCCGCAATGGGCTTGCTCTTGAAAGAGCGGGGCTTCAACGTCGCTGTACAAAAACTTGACCCATATATCAACGTGGATCCGGGCACGATGTCACCATACCAGCATGGCGAGGTGTATGTGCTGGATGACGGCGCCGAAACAGACCTCGACCTTGGTCATTATGAACGGTTCATTGATAACCGCCTGACACGGGTCAGCAATTTCACTACGGGCCAGGTCTATGCAGAGACTATTGCGAACGAACGCCGTGGTGATTATCTGGGCGGCACGATCCAGGTCATTCCTCATATCACCAATGAGATCAAACGCCGTATCGGATTAGTTGAAAAGGAAACAGGCGCAGAGATAGTCATTCTTGAAGTTGGCGGTACCGTTGGTGATATTGAATCACAACCATTTCTTGAGGCACTGCGCCAGCTCCGCAATGAAGTTGGGCGCGAGAATTGTCTGTTCGTGCATGTAACCTGGCTTCCGACCATCGGAGCAACCGGCGAGATAAAAACCAAACCCACGCAGCATTCCGTAGCCGCACTCCGTTCCATTGGTATCTCGCCAAATATTATTATCGCGCGCGCAGATCAACATGTGGATAAATCTTTATGTGAAAAGATCGCGCTTTTTTGTGACGTGGATAAAGACTCTGTGATTCCCATGGCCACTGCAGATGTGCTTTATGAAGTTCCTTTACTCCTGGAAGAGCTCGGTGTGGGAGAATTGGTTCTTCGCAAACTTGGTTTGACCGCAAAGCAGAAAGCAAATATGACCCCGTGGAAGAAACTTGTCGAAGATGTTCGCAGGCCAAAATCCACGGTACAAGTTGCGCTGGTGGGTAAATATGTTGAGTTACAAGATGCTTATATGTCTGTCCGTGAGGCTCTCAAACACGCCGCGCTCGCGAACGATGTTGAAGTTGAGATCAGCTGGATACACTCCACGGATCTCGAAAAAGATAAAAGCTGGGATGTTGTCAAAAAAGCCGATGCAGTTCTCGTGCCTGGCGGATTTGGTTCGCGCGGAATTGAAGGCAAGATCCTCGCGGCGCGATACGCCCGTGAAAACAAAGTTCCATACCTTGGCTTATGTTTGGGGATGCAGGTAATGTGTATTGATTTTGCGCGCAGTGTGCTGGACCTCGAGGATTCCAACTCCACTGAATTTGACCGGAGCACGGAAAACCCTGTCATCGACATCATGCTCGACCAGCGTTCCATCACCAATATGGGCGGAACCATGCGCCTCGGACTCTATCCGTGCCTGCTCCAGCAAGGGTCGAAAGCTTCCGCTGCTTACGCAGTTCCCAAAGTGGACGAGAGGCATCGTCACCGTTTTGAGTTTAATAACTCCTACCGCGTGGAATTCGAGAAACATGGCATGCTCTTTTCAGGCCTATCCCCCGACGGCAGATTGGTTGAGATCGTTGAGCTGGCAGATCATCCATACATGGTTGCGAGTCAATTCCATCCCGAGTTTTTGTCGCGTCCCATGAAACCTCATCCCTTGTTTGTCGGGTTGCTCAAAGCGGCAAAGGAAAGAGCGAAAAAGAAGATATCAACAAATGAATAATCAACAACCCAACAACCTCTTGCATGGAATTACACTTGAAGTGATCCTCACCCAACTGGTGGATCAATATGGCTGGGAAGAATTAGGCCATCGCATTACGATCAAATGTTTTACAGATGACCCAAGTATCAAGTCCAGCTTAAAATTTTTACGAAGAACTCCCTGGGCAAGAAAAAAAGTGGAAGAACTGTATATCCTATCCACCAAAAAGGAATGAGACATGCAAACTCTCTTATTGGTATACATCGTTGGCGGATTATTACTGGCGCTCATCTCTCTGCCGCTCATCGCCCGCAAAATTAAACCAAACCCGTATTACGGTTTCCGCGTCCCGTTGACGATGGGAAATCCAGATATATGGTACTCCACCAATAAATATTTCGCCAAGCGCCAACTCGCAGTCGCGCTGATCGAAGTCGTTGCAGCGGTGTGCTTGTATTTCTGGCCAAGTATCACGATCGACGCATACGCGCTATCCGTTCTCGCAGTATTTGTAGTCGCATTCTCGGCCGCATTTATACAAAGCTGGCGATATATGAAGTTACTTCGTTGAGATTTCTGAATAAAATAAATTCCTGATCATTGAGATCATCCCCATCTTTAGCACGCATTCTGCTAATCTTCAATCTGGCTCGCTTTGCGTTGACATTTTCTGCGCTCTGAGAAAAATCCCATCCGATCCTGAGTATAATCAGTCGATGAGTCAATTTTTTGAAATACGCGTTTGCCTAAACCCTGATTGCGGATTGCGTTATCCATTAATGGAAGGTCATTCTTTTGGAATACGCTGCCCGCATTGTTTGGGAGAAACACACGCAGTATTAAAACATGAATTAGGAAATGAAATGGTCAGGGAAGAATTCAAATGGCAAGGGAAAAAGCTTGCGGTCCTGCTCGACAATATCCGCTCGGCTTGGAATGTCGGCTCGATCTTCCGCTCTGCAGATGGTTTTGGATTCACGCACGCCTATCTTTGCGGCATCACTCCCACGCCAGAAAATGACTCGGTAAAAAAAACATCACTGGGTGCAGAAGATTTTGTCACATGGTCATATCACAAAGATGCGGTAAATTTGGTAATGGAATTAAAGTTGGAAGGTTGGATGGTTGTCGCACTTGAAGAGGATGAAAGAGCGGTTCCCATTTCCCAACTTACAGACTTCCCTTTCACGTCTCCGGTTGTTTTGATCACCGGTAGCGAAGTCGCAGGTGTTGACCCTGAACTACTCGGCCTCGCGGATAAAATTGTTTACATCCCAATGCATGGGCAGAAGCGCTCATTTAATGTGGCGGTGGCATTTGGGGTGGCAGCGTTTTCTGTTTCAACTTAATAAAAATACATCCCAGGCGAATCGTTCAAGGGATGATATTAAATAAAAAACTCAAGGAGCATTACAACATGACTAAAAACAAGAAACATCAAACTTTATTACTGGCGGTCACATTCCTGCTCATCGCCTCGTTCGCCTGTTCGTTTTTCCCATCCGCAACGGCGACCCCTGCGCCAGAGGTCGCTACCGAAGCCCCGGCGGTGCCATCAGCCTGCGGCGTATTTGACTCGATCCCCGCTGCCGCGCAATACAACTCAGCTCCCGCAATGCTGATCGATACTACGAGCAAATATTTTGCAACTGTAAAAATGGCAAACGGCGGAGAATTCAAGATCATGTTGTATGCCGATAAAGCCCCCATCACAGTTAATAGTTTTGTATTTCTGGCCTGCAAGGGATTCTTTAACGGCGTCACCTATCATCGTGTCCTTGCCGACTTTATGGCCCAGGGCGGCGACCCAACCGGAACCGGCGCGGGCGGCCCTGGTTACGAATTCGTCAATGAAGACAGCGACCTGACTTTTGACAAAGCAGGCGTGGTTGCCATGGCAAATGCCGGACGCGATACGAACGGCAGTCAGTTCTTTATCACCTTTGCGCCGCAGGAATTTTTGAATGGCGGCTATACCATCTTCGGACAAGTCGTGGGCGGCATGGACGTGGTCAATTTGATCACCTTGCGCGATCCAGATCAAAACCCATCCTTTACCGGCGATGTGATGGATAGTGTAATCATCACGATAGAATAAACCAGTAACTATAAAACATACGGGTTCTTAATGAATCCGTATGTTTTATTTTAATATCCTGCTTATCACATCAAACCATTTCTGGGCGATGATGTCATACCCGTCAGAATTGGGATGATTGCCATCATCATACAAAGTGGCGGGATTTGTAAAAATATCCGTTGGATAAAAATCCACGGTTAGCGCACCGTACTGCGGGGCTTTCGCCGCAATGATCTGGTTATAAACTACAACTTGCGAAGACATGCGGTTTAATTCATCCGAAGTAATGGCTGTAAAAGCTTCTCTCTTTAATGCCACGGGTCTTTTGGATTGATCATCCAGCATCGCCACAATGACCTGTGCGCCTGCGCTGCGAAGCTGGCTGATGATGGTATCCATGTTCGTCGAAAATCTCTCCCCATCCAAAGTATCATTTTCATCCGAACCTTCACCGCCAAATTCGTAGAGATACCATAAGTCATTGCTGCCGATCCACACGAGCGCAAGCGCGTTGCGTCCCTGCGATGAAGCAGAAGTCACCTCCGCCACCGCACGCGTGAGCTGACTCTCAAGTCCCTGATCTCCATTAATTAATGCGTCTGAACTCCAGCCCGATTGTCCCAAATTGACGAGAGTAGAATCTGGCCTGATTGCGGAAACCATTTCCAGTACGCGCCCCGCATAGCCGCCGCGTCCGGTGTCATCGCCGTCGCCTTGAGTCAAACTGTCGCCAAGAGCCACCAGAGTAACGGGGCCAGATGGAAGCGCGGGGACGGTCGACAAAGGTTCTGGCACAAATGTCTCAACAGCCACCACCTCCCCTGAAGGTTCAGCCGTTTGAGGCGATTCTGTTTGAGTCATAGATTGAGAGCACGCACCCAACAAAATGGAAATAATAACAACGAGACGTTTCACGAATTCTCCTTTATGTTGATGAGCGCTGCGATCATTTCAAGTGGATGTTTTGCACTCACCCGCGCACCTTGCTGAATCTGCAATCGGCAAGCCGAGCCGCTTGAAACGACAGATTGATCGACTATGGACGATTGGCGAAGCGCGGGAAATAATTTCAACTCGCCCACCTGCATGGAGAGCTCGTAATGCTCCTCGTCATAACCGAATGTGCCTGCCATGCCGCAGCAACCCGTATCGATCACATCCACTTCAAAACCAAAGCTTTGTAACATAGCCACCGTCGCAGCTGTTCCGGATGGCAGCCCATCGTCTGCAAGCGTCTCCGCCCGTTGATGACAATGAGGATGAAACAGGATTTTTTCTTTATTTATATTTAAAATATTTTTCTGTAATTTATTGGCTACGCGCAATGAATTTATGGCGTCCGCGCGTAGCAGAAACTCATCGAGCAGCCAAACATTTTTTGTAAGCGACTCGATCTCTGCGCGGCGCTCTGGTAATAAAGCGGCATATTCATGTTTGAGACAATACACTTCAGGCGGCTCACACCCGACGACGCTGAGGCCTGCTCCGCCGTCGATGGCAGTTATCTCCGCGAGGACTTTTTCTGCGTGGCTGCGCGCCGCGTCAATAAATCCTTTTGAAAGCAATGACGCGCCCGCGCCAACAATTGGTAAAATTTTCACTTCGTAGCCTGCTGCGCGTAAAATGTCAAACGCGGCCTGCTCCACTTGCGGCTCAAGATAACGCGAGAATACATCTGATAAAAATATAACTTTTTTTCCAGTATTCAATTCTGGATTTATGCGCGGCTTGTTTTTTGTGAACAATGGAAATGGTCTATTATCGGTAATTCCCATCACACCGGCAATTATTTTCCGCGACCAATTTGTCTTCATAAAAGCATTCGCCAGCGGAGCGATGGGAGTCAGCCATTTTGAGACCACGTGAAAATACCCAAACAAATAATCACGCAAATGCCTGCGGTGAGTTTTGTAATACTGGTTCATGAATTCATATTTCAGCTTCGGCATATCCACACCACTGGGGCATTCCGAGGTGCAGCCTTTGCACGCCAAGCATAGATCAAGTGATGAATAAACATCTTCGATGTTTAAAGTTGATCGGTCAACGGTCGACGCATTAATTAACGCCCGCAGCAAATTTGAACGGCCGCGTGTTGAATTTTGTTCCTCCCTTGTCGCCTGAAACGAGGGGCACATGACGCCGGTTGTTTTCCTGCACACACCTTGTCCATTGCAATGCTCGATCGCGCCCGCGAACCCGCGCTCGTGTTCGAAGTGTAAATTTGATTTCCAAACATTCACGCGATACCCTTCGCCATAACGCAGTTGCTCATCCATGGGCGGCGCATCAAACATTTTTTTTGGATTCAAAATATTATCAGGGTCGGCCGCGCGTTTGAGAGAACGCATGGCTTCAGTCACTTCCGCACCGTAGGTTTTTTCGATCCACTCCCCCGCCACGATCCCATCGCCGTGTTCACTGCTCATTGAACCGCCCAGGCTTAATGTCAACCGCAAGACCTGCTCACCAATACTGCGCAAAGCTCGCACGCCTTCGCCTTTTTGCAAATTAAGGATCGGACGAATATGCAAACATCCAGCCGAAGCGTGAGCATAAATTCCGCCTTCAGTGTTATGGGCGCGCATAATCCTTTCAACTTCGCGCACGAATTCGCCCAGCCGATCGACAGGCACGGCGCAATCTTCGATGAACGCGGCAGGCCGCGCAGACTGTTGACGCGAATCTAAAATTCCCAACCCCATCTTGCGGATGTTCCACACGCGCGATTGTTCTTCAGGAGTCTCGGCGACCGTAATGACATTTCCAAGCTGGCGAATCGCATCGTTTCGACAACGGTCAACGCAAGCTTTCAACGCCGACGGATGATCGCCGCTAAATTCAATGACCAACACTGCGGCGGGATCTCCAGTTATCCACCCCATCTGGCGTGCATAAGCCGGGACACCTCGTGCCAGCTGAATGATCATCTGCGGGATCAACTCAATGGCGCTGGGCTTGTATTCCAACAAACGCGGAACATCGTCACAAGCCACAGCGATACTTTTATAGGAAAGAACTCCCAAGATCGTGTATCTCGGTTTCGCGACAAGATTTATTTTTGCGCGGCGCATGACCGCCAGAGTCCCTTCACTGCCCGCGAGCAGACTTGCTAAATTTACTTTTGACTGCGGACGATAGACCGTGGACGATAGACCGTAATCATTCGCATCCCATTGTGGGGGCTTGGATGGAGTCCAGGGCAATAAATAATTTATTCTATATCCCGCCGAATTTCGCCATGATCTGGGAAACTTTTCTTTGATCTTATTTGCATATTGCAAACGAATATTTTCGGCAACTCTGGATAATTTCGAATCGCCGTATTCATTCCATGTTTCAAGTGAACCGTCACCCAGGATCACATCGGCTGAGATTAAATGATCAGCGGTCATGCCATACAAAATGGAATGTGCGCCTGTGGCGTTATTTCCGATCACACCGCCCATCGTGGCGCGCTCTGCAGAGGCAGGGTCGGGACCAAACATCAAACCCAATTTCGCCGCTGCCCGATTCAGGTCAGCAAGAACAACGCCCGGTTCAACGACCGCTGTATGAGATTCAGAGTCGATCTCGACAATGGAATCCAGATAGCGTGAGCAATCCAAAATAAGCGCTTCGCCGATCGCCTGCCCGCCTAACGACGAGCCCGCACCGCGCGGCAGGATCGGAACTTTATATTTCGCGGCAAGCTCCACAGCGGATTGCAGATCATCCTGAGTTTTTGGAATGGCAACACCCAGCGGCTCGATCTGATACATGGACGCATCCGTGGAATATAAGATGCGTGAAGCGGAGTCGAACCTCAAGTCACCTTTGAAATATTTTTTTAGCTCGCGAAGAAAATCGGGATGAAGAGACATAAGTAAATTATTAATTAATTTTCTCTACCATAAGAGCTTCGAGTTCCTAAAGAACTCAGAAGTCTAAATATTTTATTTCGCCTTCCCTTGATTCGCCACCGCCGCG
This sequence comes from Chloroflexota bacterium, assembly GCA_026390015.1. Lineage (GTDB taxonomy): Bacteria > Chloroflexota > Anaerolineae > Anaerolineales > Villigracilaceae > Villigracilis. Next base: position 55,792 of record JAPLGS010000121.1, read on the forward strand.
GCTTTCCTGGCGGCTTCTTCAGCGTCACCAAGATAGTAATTCCTGATCGGCTTGAGATCATTTTCCAGTTCATAAACAAGTGGCAAACCTGTTGGAATATTTAATTCGGTAATATCTGCTTCCGAAATATTATCGAGATACTTCACCAGCGCGCGGATGGAATTACCATGCGCTACAACCAACACTCGCTTGCCCAACTTGATATCTGGTGCAAGTGTGGAATGCCAGTAAGGCAGAACTCGATCCAGCGTAATCTTAAGCGACTCGGTGGCTGGCAACTGTTCGGGAGTCAATGATGCGTAACGTCTATCAAATTTCGGATGGCGCTCGTCAGTCAAATCCAAAGCAGGCGGCGGAACATCATAAGAGCGCCGCCAAATTTTCACCTGCGCTTCGCCAAATTTCTCGGCGGTCTCTGATTTGTTCAAGCCTTGCAGATCGCCATAATGACGCTCGTTCAATTGCCAGGCGCGAATAACTGGCAGCCATTCAAGATTCATTTCCTCTTGAACCAGCCCAAGCGTTTTAATGGCGCGCTTCAACACCGAAGTGTAAGCGATATCAAAATCATAACCATCTTCGCGCAGCAACCTGCCCGCACCACGCGCTTCCTCGCGGCCGAGATCGGTCAGGTCAACATCGGTCCAACCTGTGAAGCGGTTTTCGAGATTCCACGTACTTTGTCCATGACGAACCAAAACAAGTTTATACATTATCTACTCCTGAAAAAAGATGCCCGCGAATTATAGCCCAAGTCCATTCCTCATAGTAAAATCAAGCCATGTCCAACGAAGATGTCACTCCCGTTCGCCAGCAATATTTAGATATCAAAAAAGATTATCCCGACTCGATCGTGTTTTTTCGACTCGGTGATTTTTACGAAACATTTGACGAAGACGCCGAGATCACCGCGCGCGAACTCGATATTGTTTTAACCTCGCGACCCATCGGCAATGGCGTGCGCGCGCCGCTGGCTGGCATTCCCTATCATGCCGTTGAAAATTATCTGGCGCGCCTGATCGAAAAAGGTTATCACGTTGCCATCTGCGAACAGGTCGGCGAACAGCCTGCCAAGGGGATTTTTCCGCGCAAGGTGGTTAGAGTGGTGACTCCGGGAACTGTGACAGAAGCCGGACTGCTGCCCGGTGACGCGAACAACTACCTGACCTCGGTGGTGCTTGATCGTGAGGCTGCTTCTGTTTCTTATACAGATGTCACCACTGGAGAATTCGCCGTCACCGAGATTCCACTCGAAGCGCTGCGAGCCGAGTTGACTCGTTTACATCCCGCTGAAATTATTTATTCGGATAATCAAATATTACCGGATGGAGTCACAGGACATATAACCGCTTTGCCCGCGTGGAAATTTGAGCCGGGTAAATGCAATGAAACCCTGCTCGCACAATTCAAATCGTCGACTTTGACTGGTTTTGGATTGAAAGAACGCAGTCTGTCGGTAAGAGCGTCAGGCGCGATCATACAATATCTCAAGGAGACTCAACCCGACGCGTTAATTTTATTAACTTCATTACGAGTTTACAGCCTGAATGAATTTATGACGCTGGATGCCTCCACGCGCAGAAATCTTGAGCTTGACGAAACATTACGCGGAGAAAGAAAAGGCTCATTGCTAGGCACACTCGATTATTCGATCACACCGATGGGCAAACGACTCATGCATCAATGGGTCAGTCAACCATTATTACAAGTGGAAAAGATCAACAAGCGTCAGGTGGGTGTGCAATATTTTTTTGATAACGGCATGGTTCGCGCTGAATTACGTGAGGCGCTGAAGCCATTAAATGATCTGGAACGATTAGTGAACCGTGTGATGGCGGGACACGCGCAACCGCGCGATATGGTCGCAATGAGAAGTACGCTGGGACACTTGCCGAAAGTAAAAGCAGTGATCAGTGAGCGGTTGTCAGTTGGGCAATGGTCAGTTTGCGAGGAACAACTTTCGTTATTACAAAATGCCATAGACAATGATCCGCCGGCGACATTGCAAAACACTGGAGTGATCCGCGTGGGATATTCGGCGGAGTTGGATGGCGTGATCGAAGCATCCAAACACGCGCGGGATTGGATCGCAAATCTGGAGGGCATCGAACGCGAACGGACCGGTATCAAGACTCTCAAGGTCGGCTATAACAAAGTCTTCGGTTATTTTATTGAAATTTCACGCGGCGCAGCAGATAGGGCGCCTGAGAATTACATCCGCAAGCAGACGCTGGTTAATGCGGAACGCTTCATCACACCGGAGATGAAGGAATATGAAACACTGGTCTTGAATGCGGAAGATCGAATTAAAGAAATTGAAACGCGTCTGTTCCGTGAAGTTTGCGCGGAGTTGGCCAGGGCCGCCAATAAAATATTATCCACTGCGCGGGTGCTGGCGGAATTGGATGTGCTATCCGCTTTGGGCGAGGTGGCGGCTCTCGAAGGCTATAACAGGCCCGAGGTTAACGAAGGAAGCGAATTGGAAATCCACGAGGGGCGTCACCCGGTTGTGGAACAGTTAATACACAACGACCGATACATCCCCAATGATGTCATCTTCGAAAAAGGCGAAGTGGTGCGGATCATCACAGGGCCGAACATGGCGGGCAAATCAACTTATTTGCGACAGACCGCATTGATCGTGTTGATGGCGCAGATGGGATCGTTCGTGCCGGCCACGTCTGCAAGAATTGGATTGGTGGACAGAATTTTTACGCGCATCGGAGCGCAGGATGAAATCCACGCTGGGCAATCCACGTTCATGGTGGAGATGGTCGAGGCTGCAAATATTCTGCATCATGCCACATCGCGTTCATTATTGATCCTTGATGAGATCGGGCGCGGCACTTCAACCTACGATGGGCTTTCGATCGCGTGGGGAATCATTGAGTACATTCACAATCATCCGCAATTGCGCGCAAAGACTTTATTCGCGACGCATTATCATGAACTGACTCAACTTGCTGATTTACTTCCAGGAATTCGAAACTATAACGTAGCGGTGAGCGAAGCGGATAATAAAGTGGTGTTCCTGCACAAGATCATCGCGGGTGGCGCGGACCGTTCATACGGAATCCACGTGGCTCAACTGGCGGGGTTACCTGCGCCAGTTATCGGTCGCGCGAATGAAATTATGGCTGAATTGGAAAAAACTTCTGGCCGCGCGGTGAAGATCAACCCACACGCCGCACAACAGGCCGCGCTGTTCCCTGAAACAAGTCCGCTGTTGGATGAGTTGAAAGGTTTGGATGTAAACGCATTATCGCCGATCGAAGCATTGAACAAATTGTTTGAGTGGAAGAAGAATTTTACAAAATGACAACGCTCCTGTTATTTATCTTTGGCTTTCCTCAAACGCAGAGTTACTTCAAAAGATAAATTGAAATCTCTTTCGTTGAATAAACGACTTCATAGTCTTTTGATTGATCAAGCGAGGTGATAACAAGCAACGGTCTTGCAATCTTGCACATCCGCCAGATCTGCGTATCTTTCATAAAATTTAGATCCCAACAACCATTCCAAACCCTGGATCGTTGTTTGACTGCGTCGTTCTGTCAACGCAGGGAACCACTCGACGAATGGATCAATCTCCGGACTTTGCACACCAGTAATCGGAAGGAAATGACTGTTCTCTGGTGTATTTTTCTGAATCCAGGCCATCGCTTCGCGGTCGGCGATCGAGAGGCTTGTGTTGACCAACCTAAATCCAAACAGGCTGGATTCAACTAATAAATAAACGATTACCAAAATCAAGATGGTGTTCAGCCATCCGCGCTCATGAAACTCAGGTTTTCGGGAAAAAGAATCTCGTTTCTGAAAATAATCAACAACAGCTGGGAGTGCGTCGGTAAAGGCGAAAGCCATCAACATACAAAACGGATAGAACGCAATGCTAGGTGCGCTGCGCGGTTCTACAAGATATGGAAGGATGAACCAGATCACCAGAAAATATTTTTGCTTCCACACTCCCCAAAAGATTCCTGCAATGCGCAATATGACGAGGATTGGAATAACCGTCTGGCTTGAAAGAACAGCTGAAAATAATGCGTGCCACGCCGAATTTCCATAAGAACCGGTATTCAAAGCAGAGAGAAATGGGGCGAGTCCGTGATAAGAAATAACATTCCACCACCAGGGAGCAGATAACAGCAAAGTCCCGATTGTGACTATAAAAGAATGAAGAAGCGAGCGAAGACTACGCCCATAACACAACCACAATAGGATGCATCCTGAAGCTGTGTGAATGCCAACTTCAGGATGACTCAATACAGTCAGTGAACAAAATAATATGGAAAGCGTCAGCTCAAGGTTGGTGCCATTTCGAAATAAGCGGTAGACCCAATAGAGCGAAAGCAGCATGAACAAGGAACCAAAACTGCGTGTCAAGCCGCCGCCCATGATGAACCAGGCCGAAGCGCCGGGCGTCAATGCGTAAAAGACAGCAGCGACCGCTCCGCGCCTGCGTGATTCAAGCAAAAGGGAGGCCAAAGAATAGAACGCCAAAATAGATAATGCATTGACCGTGGGAGGCAGCCAGCGAAGCAGGGCTATTTCGGAAAGATTAAAAATATCAGATAACAGGCGGGCAAAATAAAAGCCAAAAGGCGGATATGCGTAAGGGATGTTCAGATTGTTGTATGAAGTTACCGCAGGGAGCACATAATGGCTGGTACGCAAGTCACGGATCATGCTCAGGAACATTCCACCGTCATTTAATGGGAATCCAGCTTGAATTGTGGGAAGGAAGCGTTGAATAATCCCGAAGAAAAGTGTTGCTCCAAGAATCAAGGTTTTCCATTCGTTGTGAGTTAGAGTTTTTTTATTCGCTGATTTGTCCATAGTCATTATTGGTTTATCCAAGGCCTGAATCAAGAATCAGGGAAAGGGAAACGTCGCAGTTCTACCTCCGCAGAAAAAGACAGCGTTGTAATCATCCGCATAGAGCGCAGCTCTTTGTTTTTCGAGCAGGCCGAGCGATTTCCATAATGGGTCGGCATTTACGATCACGATCACATTAATGAAGTATTCATTACAAAGAGAATCAAGCAGATTCCAGTTTTGAGCATTTTCCATTTTAAATATTTTGCTGATCTGCTTAGCTTTGGAAAAATATTTGTCTAAAGGCACGCCATAAGCAGTGCGATCTGAGATGGCAGACTGACGCATTCCATACAATCCGCTGGGGCGATTGAGCACGCCAGCTGGATTGTATTGAACAATAACATCCTCGGGAAGCGTCTGGCTGATCATGGTGTAAGCCTGCCGCGCAGAGAAAATCTGTCTGCCAGCCTCAGACCCGAACGAAAAATAATGTCCAAAGCGCAGTAGAGAAACATCCAGAATGGTGGTGGAAACACCGAGAACTGCCAGCAAAACTAGATTATATTTTGTCGTTTGAGAAAGTGCAAAGCGCGAACTCGGCGATCTTACGAAACCTTCCAGAACATCGACACCCCAGATCAATAAAATAAATTGACCGGGCAGCCAGGCGCGCCAGCCAAGATCATTATTCCCAATTAAGATGGAACGCGCAAAAGTACCAATGATAAATGAGACCCCAAGTAAAAGCGCTTCGGCAAAGTAATATGGATGATTACGAAAATTGTCTTTGTTGCTTTTTAACCAAATGAATGCTACGAGGAAGAAAAAACCTAGTTCCAAAAAATAGTTGAGCGGGAGAAAGATCAATCGGATGAATGATCTCCACAGGAAAGAAGAGTTGACTAAAAAAGCATCTGCCAGGCGAAATGAACGAACATCAAATGTAATGGGAAACGCACCATTACCGCCGCCGCTGCCTGATAACAATCCCAACAAAAACGGTCCAGCCAAAAGGAGCGCCACAACTCCCGCAAAAAGCATCGGCAAAAGGAGTGCGCGTTGTTCTTTTTGAAAATACAGGCATAACATCCAAATCCCCCAGAACAATACGAAGACAAACGTAACCCACACCGAAAGCCCAAGCGCGGAGGCGAATGCCACGCCCGAAAAAATAAGTGCGATAAATTGTTTACTGCGTGTTTGTCGGCGCACAGAATGAACGAGCAGCATGCCCACACATCCTGCGATAAGACTCGCCACATGGTGCGGGACCCAAAAAAGAGAACCGACCCACGCGGTGATCTGTTCATTCCAATGCTCAAGATCACCACGCGCGTAAACGTTGCCGAAACCAATCAGCGCAATCGCTGGGATAATATCCAGCCCTGTGATGGACAGTGACGCAATACCGATCAATGCGCGCTGCCAAACTTTACTGGCAGCGCGTCCATCACGCATGCGAAGATAGAAGGCGATCAATGCCATGAGCGCAATTCCGCACCAAATGATGCTGGCAAACAGGGCGGTACGCGCATCAACCAGCCTGCCACCTGCAATATCGATTATGCTGCCGAGTATGTACCAAAAGAAATATAGAAAGGTCAGCTTTACATAATGACCGGGATAGTAACTTGGGTTTATCGGCGGCACGCCTGTACGGGTCATGGCGTCAATGATGGAAACACGAGTAGTGTGGTCAAGGGCTGCGACGCTAAAATAAAGTTCCTGATGCCCCCACTGCAGATCCACGAGACAGAAGATGGCAAAAATTACCCAGCCAAGCGAAACCCAAAAGAATATCCGCCACTGACCATCTTGCGGCAAAGTTGGTTTTTCATATACCAACAAGGCGACAAAGACAGCCGCAATCAATCCCGTAACGATCAACGCAACATTTAGAGAAAGCAAACTTGCCACTAGGTAATAAAAGATGGGACAGATGGCAACTGAAAGCAACAGGGAAACGGCAAACCGCGCAGGCAAGAGGCGCGTCCGAAATTCGAAAAGATCGAACACCCAGCCGAAAATATATCCAGGAAAGACGAGCACAAGCGGGAAAAGAGAAAAACCTAGGAGCGTGCCGATAATATCTTGTAATGTAAAATTCAAAACAGGCAATGGTACCTCTGGCAAATTATTAGGAATTGTAAATAAATTCCTTCAACTCGTCATTGGCAGCCGCCGCTCCTGCACCTCGGCGGCGAAGCAATCCCCATATTGTGACAGAGATTGTTTCGGGCAGGAACAGGAGCGCCCTCGCAATGACGGATGGCTGATCTTATTTCACATAATCACCGCAAGCGAAAAGGGCATAATGAGCGTTTTCGTAAATTGACAGGCGTTGCAATTCGAGTACCGGAATACTGCTCCAGATCGGATCAATATCTTCGATGATCAAAATGTCAATTGAATGTTCATGGCAAATACCATCGATGGAATGCCAGTTGGATACATTCTTAATTGTAAATAATTGGCCAACTTCATTTACTAATCTATTAAATGTTCCGAAAGGAACACCATATGCCGTGCGGTCTGAAATAGTCATTTGATGCGTCCCATATAAACCACTCGGGCGGTCCACGTAATTTAGCGGATTATTTTGCGTAATAACATCGGCAGGAACATGCTCGCGCAGGAAATCATACGCCAGGCGGGCTGAGTAGTATTTATGCGTCTCACCTGCGCCCGTCATAAAGGGCCATGCAGTCCGTAGTAGAACAGCATCCATAACGGATGTCAATATTCCGATCGAAAGAAATACCAGTATTAATTTTCTGTTCTTTTTTGCCTTTAATTTTCTGTTCTTTTTTGCCTCCCCCGTTAATGAAGAAACAGGCTGGGAAGTAAACATCAGATTTTCCAGAACATCCACTCCCCAGATCAGCAGGATAAATTGACCCGGCAGCCATGCGCGCCAGCCGAGATCGTTGCTTGTTATGAGCGTGGAGCGTAAACAGGAACCGATCAAGAATACGATCGCCAATAAGATAGCTTCCGCCAGGAAAAACGGGCTGGAGCGGATCGCCGCTTTTCCCTTGATCTTAAACCAATAAATTGCCGCCATAAAAAAGAAACCAAGTTCCATAATATAGTTTACCGGCAGCAGCGCCAGCATGATCAGAGAGCGCGCAAACAGAGTCCAGTCTTTTACAAAAGATTCAAGCTGTAAAAATGAGCGTACCTCAAAAATGATCGGAAATTGCTCGCCGGCTCCTCCGCCAGCACCTTGAAATAATCCGATCAGAAAAGGAATGGAAAGAAACAACGCCACCATCCCAGTAAAGATCATCGGCAGGATCAGTCCGCGTTCTTCGTTCAATATAAAAAGCGCAGCAAGCCAAACACACCAGAAGACAACGAACACAAAAGCAACGTAAACTGAAAGCCCGAACGCAGAAGCAACCCCCAACCCGGCAATGACCATGATAGTGAATTGCTTTAAGATAGGCCTGCCTCGCGTGGATTGCGCAAGCATCATTGCACTCATTCCAGCGATCAATGCCGCTACATGATGGGGAACCCACAGATTGGAAGCGATCCAGGAGGGTATCCATGTATTCCAAACATCCACTGAACCAACGATCAGACCGGTTCTCGCCATGAGGAAGAGGATGGGAAATACATCAAGGCCGCTGACGGATAATAAGCCAATCCCGATCCTGGCTGACCTCCAGGCTGCTGCTGTACTACTTGCATTTCTCTGGCGAATATATAGCGCGATGACAGCCATCAATCCGATCCCAGACCAGGCAGAACTGGCGTTCAACGCGGCGCGCGCGTCCACATATTTCCCGCCAATTACATCCACCATGCTGCCGAGGATATACCAGAAGTAATATAGAAAAGTAAGTTTGACGGGATGCCCCGGATAATAACTGGGATTTACAGGCGGTATTCCTGTGCGGGTCATGGCCTCGATGATGGAGACGCGTGTGGTTTGATCGTATGAGGTAACACTGAAATAAAGCTGGTCATTCCATTGTATGTTTATCAACGAAAAGATCGCAATTACAGCCCAAATAGCGCCAATCCAACAAAGGGACTTTGCGTTTGACGATAATATGAATTTCTCTTTTATGCTGATAATTACAAACACTGCCGCGAATCCGCCCAGCGTGAAAAGTGCAAAATTAAACGAGAGCAGGCTTGAGGTCAGATAAAGAAGGATGGGGCCGACAGCGAAGGATAAGACGAGGCCGATCCCAAGTCGCACAATGGGCTGGCGAAGTCTAAAGTCGAAAAGATCGAACGCCCAGCCGAGAACATATCCAGGAAAAACAATTACGATTGGAAAAAGAAAAAAAGCAAGAGTTGCCCCAAGGATGTCTTGAAGTGTAAAGTTCATGCTGCGTTATTTTTATTAAATTGCCACAAACTCAGCAATCCCCAAAAACCGATCAGGAGGTAGCCGAGTATTTGACTAATAAGAATAAAGGCGAGCGCGTCTGCCTGTGAAATTCCAAATGGCGCAAGTGTGGTGACCGCCACAAATTGATACACGCCCACGTAGCCCGGCGTGGACGGAATGGCGCTCGAAAGTCCTAAAGCGGAAAGCAGAACAAATGCCTGTTGAATCAGGAGCGGTATCTTAAGAAGATAAGCCAGGAATACAGTGCCAATTGCATCCATAAGCCAGATCAGACCTGTAAGGCCTGTGAATTGCGCAACACGTGAAATACTGTAAAGTGACTTCAATCCCCCAAGGAATTGCTGAAGAAAATCATCCAGTTTTATCTTGTGCGTTTCTTTCAATACAGGTAAAGCCATGATGATACGCCCGGCAAATTGACTGAAATGCGGAAGCACAAAGATGGCAGTCAAGCCGATCAGCCCCAACGTGG
>JAPLGS010000123.1 GCA_026390015.1 Chloroflexota bacterium
AGGCAAAGTCTGTATCTATTTTGAGCTCTCCAAAAAAGTTAAAACATAAAGGCTGGCTGGAAAGTAAATTATTAAACAGCCTGTCTTCTTCAAGGATGCCCGAATTAGCCTCCCGCCTTTCTTGAATCGTTTGTTTGACTGCCTCAACTATTTTTGGAGATAAAAAGTTCTTCAGGCTGGTTTGCCCATTCAATATCGTATTGCAAATAACAGCGTCTTTTTTGTGGGGATAATTTCCTTCTTTTTCAGCAAGCACAAACGCTCGCCACCAACCTTGATGGAATCTCATTCTTTTCTTGAATCCGCTTTCATACGGGAGTGTGCCTATTAGTTCATTTAATTCATTCTTCATTTTAGACTTTGAGACTGGAGATATTGTGAGTGGAGGAATGGGTCATTGTACCAACTTCTGAAATCGCAATCTTAGGAAAACGGACCGCTTTGCATGTTCATCTTTTTGACGGACAAGTCAAGCGGCCTGTTTTTATAGTCCGCCAATCCAATTCTAGAGGTATGTCGCTAATCACGATTAGAAACACTCTGCCTGACCGTTGATCCATTTGGATCAGCGGTCTTTTTGTATTTTCACTTTCAACTATTCAGGAGGTATGCAACAATGCAACAAACAATCACCCGCACCCCCGTGATCACCATTCGGCAGGAACAGGCGTCTGTCAGGGTGACGGGCTATTTCTATGCCGTTGACCTCGGCAGTCACGTCCGACCACAGCATCACTATGTGGGCATCAACGCGGAGTGCAACTGCACTCTGGGCCACTCATGTCCCGCAGTGGACGCGGTGCGCGCCTATCTCAAAGAAGGCGGCCAGCGCGTGGATCGTCCGCCGTTCGGATACTATCCCGTTCGACCCTCAACTTGTCCGATCTGCCAAGGCAGAACCGTCAGCGACACGTCGCTCAGTTCCCGCAATCGCGGCGCAGGCTGGAGATGTTCAAGCGGAAAAACCCATTACTGGCAACATCGCGCGCAGATCAGTGCAATACGCCAGAAAGCCGCGGAGCAGACATGAGTCCCTCAAAACCGCGTCTGGTACTGATCGAGCAGCACAACATCGGGCGCGATATTTTCTACACAACACCGCTCTTCTGGGATTGCGAATGCGAAGAAGGCTATATCCATTCCTGTCTCGAAGAAGATTGTCTAGCTTGCAAAGTCACGCAGGAAGAATCGCCCGATGCCCGTGTGGACGAAGTTCTCTCTTGCTCCACTGACTTGAACGGCAAACTTGTCGCGGCTCTTGAAATGATCTGCGACCGCGTTTGTCCCGAGCTTGTTTCCATTCCATTCTAGGCATTCTGCCTAGAACTATTTCTGGAGGAGGTATTGTGCCTCCTCTTCTGTTCTTATTTCAAATACAAACAACCGCGCCATGTTGCGCGGTGGAGGATTATCCATGAATCTTTATGAATGGCTCAAAGCCAATAACCATGTTGGTTTTACTATTGATGGCGCAAGATTGAAGCGCGCCGGTGATATCCGCTCAGCCAAACCCAATGTCGAGAGCAAGCTCAACGGCGAGTATGTTGTTGAAACAACCATGAACTCGTATGCCGTGTGTTGGGAAATTACCCCGCGCGGCGAGGATGCAGTGGTGCGCCCATCCTGCACCTGCCCTGACTGGGCGGATCGAGGACGCTATTCCAATACCTTGTGCAAACATCTATTGAGCGCTGCGCTTCAAAGCGATGATCTGTTTGAGGCGGTTACCAAACTGAAACCGATCAGTGCAGATATTGTGTTCCCGACAAAAGAAGAAAAGCCAAAAGCCGAACAGGTCGAAGGTTTCAATGAACGCGTCAAGCGCGAGATCTCGAAGGCTGTTTCCAGCCTGGCGCAAGATGTTCTCGCTGTTCTGAAAGAAGGCTATGTCCCATTTCTTTTGGGACCGACTGGCGTGGGCAAGACCTCGGCAATTCGCCAGGTAGCGCTCGCCACCCAAAGCCTGTTGATCGAACACGCGGGCGCAGACTCGTTCACCGATTCCGATCTGGTGGGTGTGGAAATGCCGAGCGGCAAACGCATGCCCGGTCCGATCGGAAACGCGCTGACACACGCGCGTGAGATGGGTGAACCCGTCCTGTTATTTTTGGACGAGTTCCTGCGCTACAACTCTCGCGCACAGGAGTCGCTCATGCGGCTACTGCTTCCCATTCCTGCAGAGATCACGCGCGTGATGGGCATCTCACATGAAGGCGCGATCCGCGCCACGTCCGCTCCGTTCTGGGGCGACGAGTGGGCACCCGCCGAAGCGGTCTCGATCGTGCTGGCCGCCAATCCCTGGGGCAACATTCCCGATCCTGCTTTGGTGCGGCGCACTGTGCCGATTATGGTGGGATTTGAAAATAACGTGGCTGCTCTCTTCTCACAGAAGACACGTGCGGCGATTGACCTCAGTTGGAAGGGAACCGCGGATGGTTCTTTGCCGCTCC
>JAPLGS010000117.1 GCA_026390015.1 Chloroflexota bacterium
ACGGAGTTTGGCAAGTGAACATCCTACTACACTTTTTCTTTCTTTCAATTACCAACTGCCGATTATGGTGGTACCGCTTGTGCAGGAAATGAAATATGCAGCGAGGGCGTTGTTCCTTGTCCAGGCGTAATGTCCTCGCGTAAATAGTTCCTTTTCAGGAATAGATTGAATGGTCTTCAGGGTTTTCTTGTAAGAAGCCTTGAAATTCCTTTGAATATCAACTAGGCTTTTATCACGATGTTTGAGGTAAATGGAGTGATTGAGTTGTGGCAGTTGTCCCCAATTGTATTCCTCAGACGGCACTGCGGGGACTTCACCTTTAATTCCCGTTTCATACCATTTGATGACCATTTGTTCCCATTCGATGAGATGGGACAGCATATCCTTGATTGCCCATTCGCCAATGATATGCGGTTGTGTCATTTGCTCGAATGATAGAGTGGCTAGCAATTCTTCAAGTACAGTCCGCTCGGATTGAGCGGTTTCGATGATTTGATTTTTGGTCGTTGGTTTTGGCATGATATTACCTTTGTGCAATCTTACAAAAACGCCAATTGTGCAAGACAAACGCGTAACCGTTTGCGCGCGGACTTTGGCCCGCCTGAGATCAGAAATAATCTCCTTCCCACCCTCCTCCAAATTGGACGCTCTTCCCCATTTGGGGGAGGTGCTCCGCGAAGCGGGCGGCACATAACTTGATTTTTGGAAATTACCCAAAAGAACGCAACTTTCTAAACCCATTACTTTGGAGACATTTTTTTACAGATATAAGAGCCAACGAAACTCTCTAACAGGCTAAGTGGAACCGCATAAACAAGAATGGACAATGGCAGCACATTTAGATTCCACGTGACAAGCCACATCATAAGGAAAGCCATCACCCAACTAAGCAAAGTTGTTTCAGTCAGTGTAAATTTTCTGGAGATGACGTAAATCATTGCGGCAAATACAAATCCCCATATAACCCAAACTATTGCGTTTAGTGGTGCAGAGGGAAAAGTCATCCCGAGCGATTGAAAGTGTTCGACCCATTTGGCGTTGAGGAGTATTTGATTTCGAAAGAACTCGGATGCATTGATCCAAACGCCAGCGAGGACTACAGTGAGGATACTTCGTGTTTGTTGTTTCATTGAGATTCTCTCCAATACAATGTCTTCAAACGGTTTGTGTTAATTTTTGAATGGGACGCTCTTCCCCATTTGGGAGCGCCGCATGCTCTCTACAGAGGAGATATAAACAATTTGCTAATTGATAATAAAATTAGCCACAATCAAAAGAAGGCCAACACTTCCTATAACCATCAGGAATATATTTACCTTGCCTTTGGCAGTCTTAAATTTGAATGTTAAACCTTCAGCAGAGAAAGAACCACCTACGAGACCGAAAACACTTAATATTACAAGAGCCAATTCAATATTATTATTTAACCATTCAAACATATAAAACTCCTTTTGCTAATAAGATTTTTTGAAAAAAACATAGAAATAAGATGACGATATTTTGCACGGAACCGCCCAACACTTTGCCCGCGGACTTTGGCCCGCCTGAGATCAGAAATAATCTCCTGCCCTCCCTCCTCCAAATTGGACGCTCTTCCCATTTGGGGTAGGTGCTCCGCGAAGCGGGCGGAGGGGGTTCTACGTGCCACACTCGTGATCACTGGGTTTCTGAGAATGACGCTTTGTTGGCTTGCACTTTCTGCAATGCAGACTATCCAACTTCCTAGTTCCATCTTCTCTATCACTCATCACCTGCACTTAAAGTCTTTTCTATTCTCTTATCGGGCACCATCCATATAATCGTGATTAATATGTAGATGATTAGCGATAAGTACGTCAGGAAAAACGAGGAAATTACCGCCAGAACGATTAATCCCGAAGTAACCTTTCCTTTCCAATCATTTCCAATGGCTTTCTTTAGCGCTGAATTTTCTCCATCCGCTGCGATTATGCTTCTCTGTAATACGAGATATGAGATTCCTGCCATAAAGAGAATTACTCCATACGCCGCTGAGGGAAGCGGACGGTAAAGATTTTCCCCCATCCAACCTGCAACGAATGGAAAGAGCGATAACCAGAATAAGAGGCTGAGGTTTGCCCACAGGATTCCGCCAGTCACTTTTTTAGTTGCGTGAAGCGTGTGATGGTGATTCATCCAGTAGATTCCCACAAAAACAAAACTCAATAGATAAATCAAAAGTTTTGGAACTAATGCGAGCAAAGAGTCTAATTCGAATCCTTCGGGCACCTTCAGTTCCAATACCATGATTGTGATGATAATTGCCATCACCCCATCAGTGAATGCTTCAAGCCGTCCTTTTGGCATTTTTCGACTCCTGTTTTTTTATGGGAACAAGATAATTTCCAAAGAAAATTCCTGTTAATATGTTCTTATATTATGCGCAAAGCAGCCCAACCGTTTGCGTGCGGACTTTGGCCCGCCTGAGATCAGAAATAATCTCCTTCCCAGTCCTCCTCCAAATGGGACGCTCTTCCCCATTTGGAGGACAATAGTACCCGAGCATAGCGAGTGGTAGGTGCTCCGCGAAGCGGGCGGGCTAAGGACGCTTTGTTCGGCAACCGACATGCACACGAAACTCGATAGCCACGAAAAGGCACCACCGTAAACCTGACAGGATTTTCACCTTTCTTATTTCATCTCAATCAATTTGTCGCTTTTCAACTTGAACGTCCGTGTTACTTCGACTGAGGGCTTTGCACTCATTGATTCGTCAGACTTACGGTCGAGCATGGTTACGACAACGCTTTCGGATTGAATCATTATGGATTTCACGATGATGCGGTCACCTAATAGAACGGCGTCAAGCGGCTTTGCCGTACCGTTGTAATTGATTATCAGCGTAAGATAGATGAAAGTACCGCTGCCATCGGGGTCAGCCACTAAGGTTGTCGCGATATCTTCTGTACCATCACCGTTTATATCTCCAAAGGCTAGTTCTTTACCAAGTTGAACGGTGGTTTTGACAACCGAGCCTGGCGCAGAAGGTTCTTCAAAGATACCGTCTTTTAGTTGAGCCTTCCCCGTACTGGTAATCTCAATACGGTACTCGGCATTCGGCAAAGATTGCAAAATGGATAGGCTTTGTTGCGGGGCTTGCCTGGGCGGCTCAACAGTTGGTGGAACTGCAGTGAGCGGCACGACAGTTGGCGGAATTTCTGCGAGTCCACATGCGCTTATAAGAAATACCAACAGGATTGTAAGACTAATATTCTTTTTCATTTTATTTTATAGTTTCGTTATACAACCATAGGGTAGGTTCTGTAGTTTACTGGCTTTATTTTTGCAATAGGTCCCATCGCGGTAGCACAGCCAGTTACCTGACCGCCCCCGCATATCATCCAGGTGATCTTACTGGACAAATCCCTGCATGCGGACCTATCACACCGCGCTCTTCAGAAATACTCGCTTCCCCAAAGCGGCAGTCCACAACGTCCAGGTCACCCCGCTTTTTTCCAGCCTTTCGCTTTTTGCAAGAAAGTGAGTTCTGGGAGTTTCCCCTTGAGATACCCCTCAAGATTTGAGGGGTGGGCGAACACGGCTGTATAGCCGCAAGTCAGGCACACATAAGTATCGAACTTATAGTAACCAGTTTCTTGATTTACCACCGCCGAAAAACTCAACCCACCGTGTCCGCCAGTCACCAAAATATCTTCGGCTTCCGTCATATACACTTCATTTGATTGACACATGTGGCAGATACCATTTTTCATAGCTTTCTCCTTTGCTCTCTTTTTGTAGGTCAGATTACGGCTACCGCCATCGCGGTAGCACAGTCAGTTCCCTGCGGACAACCCCCGCATATCATCCAGGTGATCCTACTGGACAGATCCCTGCATGCGGAACTATCACACCGCGCTTTTCAGAAATACTCGCTTCCGCAAAGCGGACGGGACTGCTATCTGGCGGCCTGACCCTTACCAGTACTGGACTCGCTTCGCGACCAGTAAGCAGACGACACCTGCACCCACCGCAGGTGCGGTGTGATTTATCAGGAAACACCACGCTTTGTTAGGCAGCCTTTTGTTGCTCAAGATTATTGAAGATTTTTACAGCAGATTTTATTCCATTCTCGGCTTGAATTTGCTTTCCTATTTTCTCGGCACGCTGACGCATTTCTTGATTAGTAATCACTTCTCGAATGGCATTTGCAAGTTTTTCGGCAGCAAGTTTCTTTCGTGGAATTGGTTTTGTCCCTACCCCTAACTCAGCAATTCGTTGACCCCAAAATGGTTGGTCACCAAAAAATGGAATAACGATGGATGGAACACCAGCCCTAAGACCAGCGGCAACTGTGCTTGCCCCGCCATGATGAATAACCGCAGACACACGCGGAAACAGCCATGAATGCGGAATGGAGTCAATCATAAAAATCGAGTCAGGTACATTGTTCTTTTGTAATCCGCTCCAACCTGAAAGCAGTACTGCGCGTTGATTTGCCAATGCTAATGCTTGAATAACCAAATCTGCTGTCTGTTCGGGGTTTCGAGTGCTCATGCTACCAAACCCAATATACACAGGCGGGGAACCCGATTGTAAGAAATCAAGTAGGGCAGTGGGAGGTTGCCAATCATCTGTTTCGTCTACAAACCAGTATCCAGTAATGTGAGTATTGCCATTCCAATCTGATGGCGCAGGTATTACCGAAGGACTAAAGCCATAAAGAACAGGCATATTATGTGTTGACTTTGAATCGTAGGAACCTAGAAACGGAGCCGCTGGAATGTTTAACACTTCTTTTCTTGCTATTGTGTCTGCTGACCGAAATCCTTGCCACATCAGTTGACGGGCAAGATGATGTGACAAACGGTTAAGAAAAGTCGGAAGTTTTGGAGTAAGAACACTGGAAAAATCCTTTGTAGGCGTGAAAGGAAAAACATAGGCTTGAACCAGTGGAATATTTAGTTTTTCTGCAATTGCAGTGCCAATGAATAATCCTCCTATGCCAGCCAATACAACATTCATTCCTTGCGCCGCCAGTAAACCACCTTCAGTAAAATGGAGTGCTTCGCGCTCGGCTTCTTTTGCCATTTTTGCCATTAACAATAGGAAGTTTCCCTTTTCAGTCAACTCTCGCATTTCGCTATTTTCAACAGCGTCTTTTACATCATTTCCAAATGACCAAAATTCAAGCCCATATGATGTGACCAATGACTCGAAGTTGCTATGGCTCACGAGACGAATATAATGCCCTGCATTCTGCAAGCCTTTTCCTAATGCAATATAAGGTTGAACATCCCCGCGACTTCCAGGAGCAATGATTACAATACGCATAGTGTCTGAATTATCCTTTTGCCTTTTCTAAGGAGCGTCTTTTGGGAAGGGGCTGCCTAACGAGACTGTTGAAAAACCGAAATATAGAAGTCCAACCCCGGTCAACTGCTCGAACTTTCACCGCGGACGGGGGCAGAAAGGGGGGACCAGGCTCAAAATAGGCTTATATCAACGCTCCGAAAACGTGGATCTTGCCGATATTGTGAACCAGAGCGAATAATCCCCATTGTACATCCAATTTACGTTTGGAGCGTAGAGTGAAGCGGTCCATGTGCTTATGGACACAAATGATGGCAAAGACCGGCTCGACAATGCCCAACCGTTTGCGTGCGGACTTTGGCCCGCCTGAGATCAGAATTAATCTCCTGCCCACCCTCCTCCAAATGGGACGCTCTTCCCCATTTGGAGAACTATAATACCCGAGCAGAGCGAGTGGTAGGTGCTCCGCGAAGCGGGCGGAGGGGGTTGGTTTTGGCGTAAGTGAATTATGACGGAGTAAAATCAGAACATGCCAGCAAGAAGAACCACACCAAAAGGCTACGATACAGCGAGGAAATTAAGACAAGAACCTACCCCCGCCGAGCGCAAACTCTGGGCAAACATCCGCAACGATCAACTCACCGTCAACTTCAGAAGACAACACGCCATTGGCAGCTTCATCCCCGATTTTGTCTGCATCCAAAAAAAACTCATCATCGAACTGGACGGCAGCCAACACTTGGAGCAGGAAGAATACGACCAAGAAAGAACAAAATATTTCGGATCACAAGGATACAAAGTCATCCGCTTTTGGAACAACCAGATCATGAACGACATCAACGGCGTTACCAAAGCCATTCAATACGCGCTGGAAAGTGAAACCCAGGCATAGCAGGATCCCAAACGCCAACGGACCTGCGCGATTAGGTTAAAATAATAGGAGCAATACATGACAGAAAAAAATATCCTTCCATGGATCGAAGTCAATGAAATGATGGACGACGAATATCGTCAACTAGTCGTCAGGGACGCGCTAAGTCACTACCCAAAGGCATCTCCAGAATTAAATAAATTCGCATTCGATATTCTCAAGAAGACCATCCAGGTCAATGGATTTCGCTCATTCCAAAGCATTCCCCCTCAGATGGCAAAGATACAGGTTCTGAAAGAATTTAAAACCAACGATCTTCTCGCCACAGCCATCATCTGTTTGTGGGCTGAAAACCAGCACGAGATCATCGAAACCCTCACAAATGCCGCACGCGAAGCGAACATTCCCATACCTGAAAAATGGGACTGGCATGAAGCTCGTCATGGCTTTATCCAGGGTGAAGACACACCACAGCTCGATCAATTGGTAACTACACTCGCCGCACAAAAAACAAAACCCGAATCAGACCACTATCTTTTGGCCGCCTTATGGCTAAGCAACAGCCTCCTTGCAGAACAAGCGCCACCCTTACAAGTCTGAAACATAACGTCCCAACCGCAAGCACACCCAGCAGACCTGCTGGTTAAGCGTCTCATCATTCAACGCAGCGGCGCGTGGGAACTACTCCATCGCCCCGCTTCTCTGCGAGATACAATTCTGGCATTCAACCAGATTGCACCCCAAGATTTCAAGGAAGAGCGACAACGTCTTCGCCAACATCGTGACCGTTTCAGATTGCATACCCGTTCCGCAAAACAGTCGAGCCTTCAACTTGCCAACTTGGAGCAACGCTGGGCAAACCTCTCGCCCAACTAATCTCATAGCAAGTTATGCGGTAATGCGTTTTTTGATATTCTTGAGAAAAAGGAGAAATTATGAACGGAAATGATTTCATGGCTTGGATCTTGCGATCTCCGCTTCACGGCATGGTGAGCAAAAGGTTGATGCTCATCACAATAACGGGGCGCAAGACAGGAAAGAAAGTCTCAATCCCCGTTGGCTATTACGAAGACGGCGGATATTTATGGACATACTCCAGCCGCGACCGGACATGGTGGCGGAACCTGCAAGGCGGCGCGGAAGTGCTGCTTCGCCTCAAGGGAAAAGATGTGCGCGCATTTTCAGACACCGACTTGAATGAAGAGTCGGTCTGTGCGCGCCTGGTGGATTTTTTGATTCATATGCCGCAAGCCCCACGTTCTTTTGGCATCCGGATGGAAAATAAAATTCCCAACGCGGAGGACGTTGCACGTGTTGGAAAGACTCGATTGTTCGTGAAAACGAAGTTATTGGAGTAAATTTATCTACGGCAGGAATTGCCGGATCAAAGAGAGCGCCATGTTGATCGGGCGTTCAAAGGAAAATTGTGAAAAGGAGAATGTATGCCATTTCAATCGATCATAATCGTTAGGCTATGTGGGATAGCAGGAGTGCTTGGCGCGCTGATAATGGGAACAGGCGATTTGTTGTATCACCATATCCCTGGTTCCAAGTTATCACTTGCTGATCGTATGTCCAGCTTTCCACAAAAGCGCCTGGTCACAGCAGGAATATTTGGCTTGATCGGAAGTTGGCTGTACATGTTAAGCGTATTTCACATCTATTTTGCCTTTCTATCCGTTGGTGCAGGTTTCGCTCTTTCTGTCTCTTTCTCCTTTACGATGGTTGCAATTGCATATGGAGTAGCGCATGCTTCCTATTATGCAATTGCCAGCAGTGCGAAAGTGGCGCGGGAAAATAATCTGGATGTTGAGGCCGCGGGGAAAATAGGTGAAGCGCTCTTCTCGCGCGTTGTTCTTGTTACATATATTCCTGTAGCAATTTCGATGTTGCTCATGTTGTATGGTGTCTTTTCGGGACGGTCGGCTTATCCGATATGGATGGTGATCTTCCTGCCAATTGTTCCATATCTACTCCGTATCCCTATTTTGAAAATACTGAGTGGCAGAGCCCATGAACTCGTCCGCGATTCGTATGATAATTTTGTGCTTCTGTTATTTTTTATTATGTCAACGATCGTATTGTGGAATCATGTTTAACATTTGCCTTCATCCCCAGTGCGTATTCATAAAATATACCGAACCCACCCTGGAGGGTAAAGGGAATCGCCTAATGAAATTTCCGCCAAAAACAAAAATCAGACGGACGAGGAAGTGCCCAGCACAGGCTATTAGATAGGCAGTGAAAGGCAAAACGAAAAAGCAGCGGACAAGTTGTTCCTATCCGCTGCTTTTTTCTTTACCCTATCCTTGAATTAGCCAATTCCGTACTGGTCGCGCACAAACGGAAGCAGGCCCAGTTCCGCCAGCCGGCCCAGTGGCGCGCGGAAGGTGACCTGCACTACGCCCTGGCTACATCACCCAGCAGGCGCGTGTGGTGATGGGATTACGCGTGGTGCAAACCGGTCCTGAGTTTGATCCGAACGGTCCGCGTGAATTGAAGGTATTGAAGAACAATCTTGGCGCATATCCCAAACCGCTGGGATTCACGTTCGAGTCTTTATATCCCGAAGGGGCAAAGTTGAAATGGGATACCAAAGCTCCGAAACAATATCGTGAACCGACCGAGGCTGATGAATGCATGGAATGGTTCGAGGATGTGTTGAAGGAAAATCCTGATGGGCTGCGCCCGAAGGAAATCAAGAAAATCGGAAAGGAACTCGGTTTCAGTCCTTCCATGATCGACCGCGTGCGCCGCAAACTCGCCAATCACATCGCCAATACTCGCGGGCGTCAGGCTCCCGACAATGCCTGGAAGTGGTCTGATGTTCCTGTTCCGCCCGATGAAGATGAGGGCAGCGAGGATTGAGCCAATTCGACTTTGTCAACTTCGTCAACTTTTTCACTTCGTCAGAGGGGTTAGGGACACACACTTAAAATCGATGATTAAGTTGACGAAGTTGATGAAGTTCAAGGATTGACTGTCTGGAGGCAATTCTTTTGTCCAAATTCAATCCAATGAAAGAGAAACGGATGAAAATTGAACCATTATTTTGACTTTGTCAACTTCGTCAACTTTTCACGCTGTTATGGAGGGTGGGTACCACACAGTCAAAATCACTGACAAAGTTGACGAAGTTCAAGGAATACCGATGACCGACCTGAATAAAATTCGACAACAAATTTCATTGACCGCCCTCGCTGAAGAAGCGGGAGCAAAGTTCGACGCGCATCATATGCGCAGCCGCTGTCCCTTGCCGCGTCACGCGGGGGATCGTTCAAGCCTATCTTTTGTAACGTATGACAACGGGCAGAAATGGAAATGCCACTCGTCCTGTCCATCTGATGCGAATGGCGGGGATGTCATTTCCTTTTACATGGCATGGAAGGAAGTGGACTTCAAGACTGCGGTGCAGGAATTATCTGAGTGGACCGGGTCGCAGGATTTGCAGCCTATTCCCATTTCGGTGCCGAAGCAGTTTATTCAACCCCAAAAGTGGAGAGAACGTGCCGCTGAATTTATCGCATACGCGGAGAAGAATCTCAATGACGCTGTGATTGAATACCTTCGAAAAGAACGCGGCTTATCCGAGGTGACCGCCCGTGCTTTTCATGTTGGGTACAACCCGCAAAACATTTTCGATGATCCAATCCATTGGGGATTGGAGGGCAGGAAGATCTGGCTGCCGCGCGGGATCGTGATCCCCGGGTTATGGAAGGATGAACCGCATTACATCAAGATCAGACGTCCGCTTAAGAATGACCCTCTTGGACAATACATCCCGAAATGGGATGCAAAGGATGGCGCATCTGACATCAAGTTTGGCGGTCTGCGCGGCGGGAAATCCGTTTTGTTTCGTCTGGAATTGTTGGATCATCTGCCTGTGTTGATCCTGACCGAGGGCGAATGGGACACGATGCTCCTGTGGGAACACTGCGCGGATCTTTGTGATGCAGGCACGATCGGCGGCGCGCAATCTAGGTTCGACCTGCTTGATCTTGCGCTGCTGACCGGCTATCAAAAGATATTCGTGGTGCATGACGATGACAAGGCAGGAGACAAAGGGCGGGATTATATCGCGAGTATGAAAGCGATCAGTCCGCGCATTGAATCTATTTCCCCTCCCTCGCACGACTTGACCGATTTTTGGCGGGTGGGCGGGGATCTGCGTGTTTGGGTTGCAGAATATGTGACTCAGGCTTTGCAGGGAACAAAACATCCAAGGTGGATGAAAGTGCTGACTAATGCGCGACAAGAATTACCAGAATGGGATAGGCCACATGCTAGGGAACGCTCGAAAAATAAGTTACCCTATTCCAACAGTCCAATTTTGAGTATCCTTGCCTCACTTTATTTGAGGATGATAACAAAATGGACCAACCGTACTCTGAAGCCACTGAGCAAGCGATGAAATACTTTTTCAGACA
>JAPLGS010000163.1 GCA_026390015.1 Chloroflexota bacterium
CCACAACCAAATACAGAAGATCACCGGCGTCGTAATCAAAACGGGCTCGACGCCTTTTTGTGGTTAACTTACCAACACGTTTTGCCCCATAAACAACCTGTATTCGTTTCTTAGAAACGTTTTGTTGGCCCGCTTTTGACCGTTCGATCGTATCTTGATGACTCGAAACCTCGTTGTTACGGAAACTTGAAGGATGTTACTATCTTATCAAATAGTGAAATATCCTCGGGATTGAGTAGAGCAATCTGTGAAATATCACCTTCGGTGGTGTACAGTCCAAGAGCATATACTGTGATGACAATATTTGGACCAATGGGCTTGATGACAATCCTTCTAAATTGCTGGGGGATATAGCCACCTATCGAATCGATATGACCTGTCAGCAGTGTTGCTGAATAGTCAGAAACTGTGAGATCCGCCGTGCTCTCAGTTACTAATACAGGGCCACCCGCGCTGGGGGTTGGCAGCTCTACCGTAACTACGATTTTTTCACCAATTTCTACATATTCATCACTCACTGTGGTTACTGAATAAATATCAGGATAATCCAATGCGTAACCGTATTTCGGACTGGTATAGGTTTTCCCTAAAGAAATCTGCGGAAGGGGAGTAGGACTATTGTAAACAGGGGTTGAGGTTAAAGGAGTCTCCGTTGGTGTTGGAATAATTCCACAAGCAGAAAAAATAAGAGTCACTAATATATAGATAAACTTGCTGCTTTTCATATCTTCTTTTCTCCAAGCGATCATAATGTTAAGTGTGGTGTTTATCTTATAGAGAGCATGCCAACGAGACTGTCGAATAATCAAAATTAGAGATTTCCTATATTGGAAGTCTCTTCATATATATAACACTATGCTTAGGCGCACTTTTTTTGCTTTTTCCTAATTTTTCAACAGTTTCAACGGTTAGCGTTAGCGGCGCCCCAATTGAGACGAAAAAACTGAAGCTAGAAAAATGCTTCTGACTGGCTGAATTCGTTCAGTTATATGCGTCCGCTGCACGCTTTGTTTGACGAACTCCCTATCAAGGAGATCCCGTTTTTATTATAGTCGTAAAGTCGAGCGACATCATCCTTCTAGAGACAAAAATAATGTGCGAGGTTTCATTTCCAACCATAATCTCGCTGAAAAAATTCTCCAAAAGGGCTTGATTCCTACAAGCAGACGCAACTTGCCCATCTCGTACACAGGCCCACACTTCAAAATGAAGTCATGCAACCGCCTGTGCTGGCTACTTACTTCATCCATCCAAGTTTTTGTAAATCTCAGCAAGAATTTCGTCAACCAATAGACCTTTTACATTCGCTGGAAAGCCCTGGATGATTCTGTTTGGCGAAAGGCATCATTCATAAGTATCCGAATACGATACAACTTCACAACTCGATGATCGATAGATGCTATTCACCCTTGTTCGTTAAAGTATTAATGCAAAGAATATGGATTAGTTCAGATATGCAGTGCGAGAATAACTGTTATGCAGACCGCCAAGAATCGCCTTCGATGTGATGCGCCTGCTGGTTGGCTTTGACCTTGTCTGATCATAGTGATCGGGTATCCGCTGATCAATGCCCTGATGTGGTCGTTCCTGATTGAAGTATGCTGTGTATTCGTTAACCACCTGCCGTAATTGATTCTGATCATGGATCAGGATATGATCCAGGCATTCTCTGCGCAGACTGCCCATGAATCTTTCACAAATCCCATTCGCTTGAGGTGTTCGATACGGCGTCTTCAACTCTTTAATGCCTGTGGCATCAGCTACTGCCGAAAAGTGTGTGGCATATTTTTTGTCACGATCGCGGATCATATACTTCGGTCCTTTCCCCCATGGCGTTGCCTCCCGTAGCTGCTGCGCCGTCCATTTATCAGTTGGGTACTTTGTTACTCCTGTATGTATTATCCGCCGCGTTTTCTGTTCCATCACCACAAAGATATACCATTGTCGGAACAACCAGTCGTTTACTACCGTAAAGTCGCATGCCCAGATGCCATTGGCTTTATTCTTCAAGAAAGTCGTCCAGGTCTGGCTTGAACCAAGTTCATTCCTATCTTTCGGCATGTATCTTTGAATAGTTCGTTTACTCAATTCAATCCCCAACTTCAGCAATTCTCCGCGGATCGGATCTGCTCCCCATAACTTGTTCTCTCTCGCCATCTTCCGAATCAAGGTGATCGTTTCTGATTCAACCTTTGGTCTGCCTTGCGACTTCCGCCGCCAATACATGCGAAACAGATTCTGATGCCAACGCAAAAGAGTGTCTGACTGGACTATGTGAAGAGCTTGTTTCCAGAATTTCGTAAAGTGCGATAGAAATACCAGACGAAATCGTTCAGGATTGGTTAACTGAGGTCGCTTGAGTTGCCGTTTTAGAATGATCAGTTGTTGGAGCAACAACGCATTTTCTATAACCAGATCGGTTCGGCTGCGTGTCAGATCTAACAGGGTGCCGATGGCTAAGGCTGAAGTTGCCGGTTTCGTCCAGAAATTGATGCGCTCGTGTAACCAGTGAAGGATATTGCCCATCATGGTGCTCCCGAAAAGTTATGGGGGGAAAACCCCATGATAATCTCTTTTATCGCTAAAAACCGGGCGGATGAGTAAGTAGCCAGCACAGGGGCATGATGTACTTACATCTCATGAGGCTGGAAAAGCCAATCAACGTATTCCCGATGAAGAAGTATTGGCGTTTGCCACGCAATCAGGGCGCATTTTATTGACTCTCAACCGCTGGGACTTTATTGTCCTGCACGGACTCTCAACTCAACACTCCGGGATTGTGGTTTGCACTCAAAACACAGACTTGCTCCAGCAAGCTGAACAGATTGACAAGGCAGTTACTGAAGCGGGGAACATGAAAGAAATATTGATCAGAGTAAATCGCGGGTAATCTTAACGACTCCGTTTTTAACATCGTCCCATACGCGCCACAGCGCGCCATTTTTGGAAAGAAGCAGACATTATGTATGCTCAATCGGGGGTCGGAACTTCCTCTTACACTCGCACACTATCCTCGGCAGCCGCAAGACTTTCACCCAGCGTCTCAATCTTCTCCTTTGTCCAGCCGAGCGCAAGCAGGGAGTGCTTGATTATTTGTCTGATAGGATACGGCTTCAGATCAACCTTTGCCAATAGTCTTCAAAAAAACTTCCACAACCTGAGGATCGAAATGCTTGCGATTCTGTTCCTTAATATATGCAAGTGTTTTTTGCCTTGTCCACTTCTTGCGATAGACACGGTCTGAAGTCAACGCGTCCCACACGTCAACGATCGCAAAGATGCGCGCCGCCAGCGGAATGTGATCTTCCTTCAAGCCCTGTGGATAGCCCGTGCCGTCCCATTTTTCATGGTGGCAATAAGGAACATCGAGTGAGTCCTTCAAGTAGGCGATCGACATCAACATGTCACGTGCGAGCTGGGGATGCTTGCGCATCAGCACCCATTCTTCATCTGTCAGTTTTCCTTCTTTGAGCAGGATCGAGTCGGGGACACCCATCTTGCCGATGTCGTGCAGGAGTGCGCCGCGACGGATCGCTGTCAGTTGAGATTCACTGACCCGCAAGGCGCGCGCCAGCTTCAAGGTCAGGTCTGTAACACGCTGGGTGTGGCCTTCCGTGTCGTGGTCGCGCAGATCCATCGCGCGTGACCAGCCTTCGATGGTGGCGTCATAAGCATGGCTAAGGTCAAGGTTTGAGCGTTGTAGGTTCTCGAAGAGTTGAGTATTGTCAATCGTAATGGCTGCCTGACCAGCCAGCGCTTCCAAGAATTCAAGCCACTCAGCGTCGGGT
Organism: Chloroflexota bacterium; assembly: GCA_026390015.1. Taxonomy (GTDB): domain Bacteria; phylum Chloroflexota; class Anaerolineae; order Anaerolineales; family Villigracilaceae; genus Villigracilis. The sequence goes on from JAPLGS010000163.1 coordinate 3,789, forward strand.
GTAAAGGCATTTCGTCGATAAACTTCCAAGGCACCCTTGACCTCTCCTTTTACGATCAAAGGCACACACCAATAACAAACAAAGTCTTCCGCTTTCCAGAATTTTAGAAATTGAGGATTTTCATGGAGCGCGGTGGTCTCGGAGTTTATTGAAATGATCGAGCAATGTTCCAGGATGGCACGTCCGGCAAAACTATCGCTCAAGTTTACGCTTTCGAACAAAAGCGTATGAAAACCATAGCCAGCCGCTAACTCCAACAGGTTTGAACCTGAATGCAGTAAAAGCACATCAGCCGCATCCACGTTCAGTTGAGAGATGGTGTTGGTTAATAAAACATTTAGTGTCAAGTACATGTCACGGCTGCTGGAAATGGCATGATCCACAATGCGTAAAGCATTTAGCTGTTCCAGACGATGCGTAGTTTGCTCGTGTAACTGCATACGCTGCAGGGCCGCGCCAGTCATTTCTGACAAGATCGACAATAGGCGAATCTCATCTTTATCTAGTTCACGTTCGCTTGGCACAGAAACGATCATGACACCCAGTGTTTGTTCAGAGGTGCGGATGGGCAAACAAACCCCGCCCCAGCCAGCTGGTATTTGTTTGCGTGATGCGCTGCGTGTCTCAAGATCGCTGGCAAACTCACGCGAGATATAGGAGTTGCCGCTGGTAAATACTTTGTCCGCAATCCCCTTGTCAATTTTGTGCGGCAGCTCGGCTACTTGCGCAGTCCAACCGCGTGCTATGGTTTTTTCCAGACTGTCGGTGGTTCTGTTATATAGTTCTATGCTGCCATGCGAGGTATTCAGGATGGCTAACGCTTCACTCAACACGATAGACAACATTTCGTTCTGTTTTGAAACAGAGCGCAAAACAAGCGAAATACGATTGATGGTTTCCAGTTCATTCACTCGCTGATAAATATTTTCTTCCGCCTGTTTTTGTTCGGTGATATCGCCATAGGTAATTACAACTCCATCTCCTTCCATCGGCAATGGTGCAGCGGTCACACTGAGCCAGGTGACAGAGTTATCGGGTTTAAGAATGCCCATTTCCATATTTCTAATTACGCGCTTTTCCTTCAGGGCTTGTACATTGGCAAATTCTTCTGGCAACATGGGTGTTCCGTCCTGGTGTATGATACGCCACTCGGGACCGTCAATGTCACGTTGAGATTGCTCGTCTAGTGGCACAGAAAGTAGCTTCTCGGCAACTGGATTGGATTCCAAAATATTGCCCGCCCCGTCTGCAATGGTGATCCCCAACGGAAAATGTTCAAACAATGTTTTGTACTTGGCAAGGGTAACCCGTAACTCCTCTTCCGCCTGTTTGCGCTCGGTGATGTCTTGAATTGAGCCTTCAAGAATTCCGGTATCGCCATATAACCGTACTGACATGATGCATCTTCTCACGTCTCCCTGCTTGCTCAACATCCTGCATTCAAAATCTGTCACATGACCTTCTGTGCTGAGCAGTTCCAGCAACCGTTCACGTTCAAGTTTATCTGCCCAAAGGTCCACGGAAGGCAGTCCTTTTAATTCCTCTAAAGTGTAGTTAAGAATCTTGAGATATTTTTCATTGAACTCCAGAACTTCTGAGCCATCGAGACGGACTCTAAACATGCCAACCTCAGAATTATTGAAGAGATTGCGAAATTTTTCCTCACTTTCCCGCAACGCATCTTCCGCTTGTTTGCGCTCGGTAATGTCATGCATTACACCCTGCCAAAATACCGCAGTCCCAGCTTGATTTTTAATGCTCACGGCTTCGTCACGAATCCATCGCGTGCGCCCGTCGCGGGTCAGGATGCGGTAGTCAACAGAAAATGGCTCATGGGTCAATCTGGTGCGGTCGTTTATCTCAATAATGGCATCCACGTCTGCGGGATGGATTATTTTTTTCCATAGGTTGTGGTCTTTAACCCATTCGGCAGATGTATAGCCGGTGAGCTTCTCGATCTGTGGGCTGATATACAGGGTTTCCTGGGCTTCTGCTGACTCAGTGTATACAGTGGTTGGGGCCTGCTCGACCAGTGCGCGGAGTTTGGCTTCGGAGACAATAAGAGCCTGATCCGCTTGCTTGCGCTCGGTGATGTCTTGAGCGATTCCCGTCAGGAAAATGGAATTTCCTTCATCATCAAGAATCGCCTCGCCTGATTTCGCCCATATCGTACGGATTGATTTATCAACCATAATAATACGATATTCGATCGGTTTTTTTTCTGCGAACTCCGAAGCATTGGCAGGAAGAACCAAATGTAAATCGTCGGGATGAATAGCCTTTGAGATTACATCTCCGAGCCGCCCGGTATAGGAATTTTTATCGATCCCAAATATGCGATACATTTCGTCTGACCAGAAAATTTCGGCAGTTTTTAGATTCCACTTCCAACTCCCGATATGGGCAACAGCCTGAGCTTCCTGTAAATCCACTTCGGAAAGACGATATTTTTTCTCGCTTGCGCGCAACGCTTCCTCTGCCCGCTTGCGCTCGGTAATTTCTCTGCCTTCGCCGAGAATGGAAACGGGAGTTCCGTTCTCATCGCGGATGATGCTTAGTTTAGTTTCCTCCAAAAAGGTGGAGCCATCTTTCTGGCAAAATTCGAGTTCCAAAGTGCGATCAAGTGAATAGGATGGGTATGCCATCACTTTTGGCATCTCTTCTGCAAAGACTTTCATCACCATTTGGAATGAAGCGGGGGCAAGGTTTTGATCAAGCGGCAATTGCTGGAGTTCCTCGAACGTATAGCCTCTCTTCTTTTCGACAGACGGACTGGCGTATGTTAATTTCAAGTTCATATCCATCAGCCAGACCTTGTCGGTCATGTGATCTGCCAGTAAATGATAGTGCGCTTCACTTTGTTTGAGCGCTTCCTCTGCCCGCTTGCGCGCGGTGATGTCGCTCAGCACTGAGCCAATACAATATCCATTTTTCGTTTTGACTGGGAAAGCAATTTGGTCAACAATTTTCCGTTCTCCGCTGGCGGTTACTAATTCGCCTTTGTGAATGCGGTTGATAAGCGGAGATTGCCCAGTCTGAAGCATTTCAAGCGTAACTGATTTGAATCTTTGCAAAACATCTGTTGTACGCATTTCAGGCGGTGACAATTGCAACCGTATATCCCAATATGGTTTTCCCAATACCTCTTCGCGCTTCAATCCGGTCAACTCTTCACGGGCATGATTCCATTCAATAATGTTACCCTCTTCATTCACCAGGGTAATACACTCCGAACTTTGTTCGATGAAAGTACGATATTTCTCCTCGCTCTCGCGTAATTGCTCGTCTGCCTGCTTGCGAGCGGTAACATCCTGCTTGATGGCAATAAAGTGATTGATTACACCATCTGCATCTTTGAGCGGAGTGATCGTCATTTCTTCTGTATAGCGGCTGCCGCTTTTATGACGATTGATGATCTCGCCTTGCCAGACCTCGCCAGATAGGATGGTTTCCCACATCTTTTTATAAAAAGCCAAATCCTGTTTGCCAGATTTTACGAGTTCACGCGGATTTTTGTTAATGGACTCTTCCAGTGTGTATCCCGTGAGAGCGCTGAAAGCCGGGTTGACCCACGTAATTACGCTATCTCGGTCGGTAAGCATAATGGCATTGGCGACCGCATTCAAGATCGAATTCTGGAGAAGAGAATGATCTTCTGCCTGCCTGCGCTCGGTGATGTCATGGATGATGGAGAATAGTATTTGCTTTTCCTGTAAAACAATGGGGGATGAATGCACCTCCACGATGCGCTCTTTCCCGCTGGCTAACCTGTGTGGAAAAATAAAATAGTTCCGCTCCTCAACCAGTGCTTTTTGACGTTCCGCCGCCACTTGTTCTGGCGCTAACGTATTAATTTCCTGTATCTTCATGCCGCACAGTTCTGATTTGGCATACCCATAGAAATCTGCGGCGGCTTGATTGGCATCCAGAATTTCTCCTGTTTGCGGTTCGATTAGCACCATGACCGCAGAATGCTCTTCAAACATGAGGCGGAAGATTCGTTCATCGGGCGCAGAAGCCGCCTTTTTTTTCGCAGACGTTTTTTTGGAAGTCATCAGCTTGCTCCTGTTGCATCAAAGATGACGGTGCAATTCTTCCCAGCTTGTTTGGCGGCGTACAAGGCTTGATCGGCGCGCAGGAGCAGATTTTCGACAGTATCCGTTTGCGAGGCCTCGTGGATCGATTGAGCGATGCCGATGCTGATTGTCATTATGAGTGGACTTTTTTCGGTATCCAACCACATGTCCGCGATGCTGGCGTGGATGCGTTCTGCGAGTGGCAGAGCATCTTGCGCTGTAGTCTGGGGCAACAAAATAACAAATTCGTCACCGCCATAACGCCCGATCAGATCAGTAGAGCGAAGTTTGGCGCAAACAGTTTGGATGGTCTTTATGAGTGCGAGGTTGCCCATGGCATGCCCAAAGGTATCGTTGATCTCTTTGAAATTATCAATATCAAAGAACATCATGGAGAGGGGCGGCCGGTAGCGCATGGAGACATCGAACTCGCGCCTGGCAAGTTGCAATAGGGAACGGTGATTGTTAATGCCGGTCAAATCGTCGATAAGCGCCAGTTGCTGTTGTTGCACAAACGACTGTTGGAGTTCGCGATGAGCTGTTTCGAGTTCTCCCTGTGCGCGGAGCAATTCAGCCTCAGCTTGCTTGCGCTCAGTAATGTCACGCAAAATCAGCAATTGCCCAGTGAGGCTTTGACGATCATCAAACAGCGGCAATATTTGTAAATCAATATCACGCGGCGGGTCTTCTGAAATACGCAGCTCCGTCAAGCTGGCGGTTATTAGATCACCAGCTTGATCCAGATGCAGAATCTTTTTTAGAATATCCGCAGACAACTGCCCGATCGCGCTGGATGAAATTCCGATCAGTCGCTCTGCTGCGGGGTTGATATCCACAATGCGCTTGCTGGCATCCAGAACGATGACGCCGTCCGTCATTTCATCCACCAGTTTATGACGCGCTATCGGCACAACATCCAGCAGACGAAGCCCAAACAAGGCATAGGCATAGATCAACCCGGAAACTGTGAAGATGAATGGAGTCAGGTCGAGATTGGGGAAGGGGCTGATCCCTGCCAAGCTGAGAATATTACCCGCAACCGGCAAGCAAGCTGCAAATAGGACGGCACCGGTTTGCAGGCGGTACAAACTGGAGGAGCGTAAATATGCTTGAACAAATAAAGCGATGACGATAAAAATCTGTGTATACGTATAAAGGACAAAAAAGGGCTGGTTAGCGATAATGTGAGAGTGTAGAGATATTTGAAAATGTAACGGGAGTGCATTGCGAGTATGATTGTGTTTGACGACATAATCTTCTTGCAGGAGACACTCCCGTGGCCAATAGAATAATTCCAATTGAGATA